>NZ_CAMVPU010000014.1 GCF_947169445.1 uncultured Butyrivibrio sp.
TCTATCAAGATGTTCGTTGATATGTGCGGTATCAGTAAGGCTAACTCAACAGCTGAGTATGCTATGCTTGAGTACTGCATTAGAGAAGACCTTAAGCTCAAGGCTAAGAGAATGCTTGCAATTCTTGATCCTGTAAAGCTCATTATTGACAATTATCCAGAGGGACAGACAGAGTACCTTGAGATTGAGAATAATAAAGAAGTACCTGAAATGGGAACAAGAAAGATCCCATTTGGAAAAGAACTCTATATTGAGCGCGATGACTTCATGGAGGAACCTCCTAAGAAGTACTTCCGTCTTTTCCCTGGCAACGAAGTAAGACTTATGAATGCTTACTTTGTAACCTGCACAGGTGTTGTTAAGGATGATAATGGCGTGGTTACTGAGATCCACTGCACATATGATCCTGCAACAAAGGGCGGAGACAGTGCAGATGGCAGAAAGGTTAAGGGTACAATCCACTGGGTTGCTGCCAAGGAAGCTGTAACTGCAGAGGCTCGTCTCTACGAGAACATTATCGATGAAGAGAAGGGCGTTTACAATGAGGACGGCTCTCTTAACCTTAATCCTAATTCCATCAAGGTAATTAAGGATGCCAAGCTCGAGCCTGAACTTGGAGATGCAGTCGCTTACGATAAGTTCCAGTTTGTAAGAAACGGATTCTTTAGTGTTGACAGCAAGGATTCCAAGCCTGGTGCTCCTGTATTTAACAGAATAGTATCACTTAAGAGCTCTTTTGCAGTTCCAAAGAAGTAATAAGAAGAATTATATTTGTTCAGTGCCTGTAACAGTTTCTCATGCAACCATATTTCGTCGAAGAGAGGTATAGTTATGGCTGGTATTTTTTCTGGACTTGAAAAACTTGGACTTGGTAATATCGGAAAGGGCGATCTGTTCGAGGATCCCAAGAAGAAGGAGACTCCTGTAAAAAAGGAAGAACCTAAGAAAAAGCTTCAGCTTGTTAATGAAGAGGACTATCTTTACGATAAGAAGTATAAATGTCCTGTTTGTGACAGTGAGTTTGATGCAAAGACAGTAAGAACGGGTAAGGTCAGGATGAAGAATGTGGACATCGACTTAAGACCCGATTACGATGAACTGGATATGACCAAATATGATGTCATAGCCTGCCCTGATTGCGGATATGCTGCGCTTGGAAGGTATTTCCCTACGCTTAACAAGTATCAGATTGACGATATCAGAATTAAGATCTGCATGAATTACAAGAAACTGGATTACAAGGAGCCTACCTACAGCTATGAGCATGCCCGCAATCTTTATCAGCTGGCCCTTGCAAATGCTATGGTTAAAAAGGCCAAGAACAGTGAGAAAGCCTATATCTGTCTGAAGACAGCCTGGGTTATCAGAGGTGAGACACAGCGCCTTGATCCTGCTGAGGCCGGATATGAGGAGAAAAAGGCTGCTAACGATGCTCAGGAAAAAGAGCTTCTTTCAAATGCTCTTAATGGCTTTGTTATGGCCAGACAGTCTGAGGAATTCCCAATCGCAGGAATGGATGCGTCCACTTTAGACTACCTTGTTGCAGCACTTGCTGTGGAAACAGAGCAGTATGACATTGCTTCTAAGATGATCAGTGAGCTTTTGACTTCCAGAGTGGCCAACAGCCGTATCAAAGATAAGGCAAGACTGTTAAAGGAAATGATGGCTGATAAGCAGTCATGATAACAGAATAAGACAATAGTAAAGCCTTCCGTTTTGAATTCAAAGCGGAAGGCTTTTATTTGAAATAATTATTTCTCGTCGTTAAAAAATTCTTCTGAGCTCTCAGGCTTTTTCTCATCGTCAGAATCAAATGCATCTGATTCAGTCTTTTCTTCTGATCCGATAGAATCATCTTCGTCGCCGGACTTAATGTCTACATACTTCCTGTTACCAAACTTGATCTCAGTGCTGTAGTCTTCATCATCTTCAAAATCATCGTAATCTTCAAAGTCGTCATCATCGAAGCCATCAGCTATTTCCTGATCTCTCTTGGTCAGATAGTAATATGCTCCAGCTGCAGCAGCTCCGGCAGCAGCACAGAATAAAATAAATTTACCAAATCCATTCTTCTTGGACATGTAAAATTTCCTCCTAATCATGCGATAAAATAATTTTAATACAATTTAATCACAAATAAAAGTAGTAATTTACACTGTGCCGTATTATTAATTTAATTGTTTACATCAAATTCGTTTTTTTGATGCCCCATATAAGGTTACGCCACTGCTCAAGCTGATCGGTGGTCATGAAACCATTGGAAGTTCCCATGTATCCAATCTTGTAGGAAGCAAATAAAAGAGCATTCTTAATGGCGTTGACGCTGTCACCATTTTCCATGTAATAGTGTAAGAAGCAGGCAAACAGCGCGTTACCGGCACCAATAGTGTTAACAACTTCATTAGTCTTAACTGTTTTATAGTGAACTCGTAGGTTCTTGCTCTTATCAAACAGGATAAGACCTTCACTTCCCTGACCCAGGATAATGATCTCGGTCCCATAGGTTCCGGACATTCTGTCGATGAATTCGTATGGATCTTCGGAAAGAGTATCATCACTGAAATACAGGACCTTAGCCGGCTCAAGGAAATCAGTGTTGTATTTTTCTTTTTCAGGTTTATAGCTTCTGATATTGACTGCAATTGGTTTATTTCTTGCTGCGGCCTCTTTTGCAAAAGGTCTGCAGAAATTGGCATTTGCCAGAACCATCATGTCGCAGGATTCAGCAATAGGTGCAACCATCGACATGTCATAAACATTTTCACGAAGATCCTTGATGTCTTCGAAAATCTGCTGCTTGCGGTTCTTGTCATAAAGAACAACTTCAGTAGGAGTTTCTTTCATCTGCGGAATAATGTATTCAGTAGAAAGTGTAATCTTTCTGTCAGGAGGATTGATCATTCCAAGGTCCTGATTTCTTCCAACTATAGACATGAAAGTAACGTCGTCGCCTAGCCATTCAAGAGCCAGCGATTCATTATAAGCGTCACCGCCCATAGCTGTAAAAATGGAGTCTGCTACACTTGTAAGAGGAGAGTAACTTACAGGGATATTATCAACTCTTACAATAGTCTCAATTTGCGTAACACCTGCTACTAAGAACTTGCTCATGCTTGCCTCCTTGTGTATGTCGCAGCAAATACGATTGTTACATATGGATTAGTGTATCAGCGACATGTTTTTAATCATCTCTATATATTCTTCGGCTTCCTGTATAAAAAGATCCGCACGAAATGATTCGCTTTTTATGTGCTTTTCCATAAGACCTTCTACCGTATAATCCAGCACATCACCTATTTTTCTGTAGTCCACGCCTTCAGCAAAATTTGTTATATCAGCCCTCTCGCGAAGAGCCTCCATAATTCTGTGATATTTTTCTCTTCGTTCTGTAATCTCAGCGACAGCTTCCGGGTGATCCTCATCATCTGCCTTATTCAGGAAAAGAAAAATGTATGGATACTGCGACATTGCTGCAGCCTTTGCTGAAAGAATCTGATTGTACAGCTCGAAATATCCGGTTTCATTTTTTTCAACACTGGTTGTTAACTCCAGTGTCACGCGCCTTGTGGCGTAGTCATATAGAAAAGCGTATATCCCAATTTTGTTTATAAAGTAATGGAATAACAGGCCCTTACTGATCCCGGCAGTCTTTACAATCTCATCTGTACTGGCATGGTAATAACCATATTGAGAAAAGACCTTAAGTGCCGCGTTTATCATCCTGTCCTGCTTTTCTTTTTTTAGTTCAAAAAATTTCTCATTCATCCTGCCATCCACCTATATGCTGCCAATTGACTATACCAGTCTATTATAAATATAACATCTTTGTTTGGGTACTTCAAACGATTTGCCGTTATTTATCAAATTTTAATCAATATAAAAAGAATATGTATAAAACGCAGAAATACGGATGATATCTGTATTTACCATTTATTAACCAGATTTTTGATGCAAATTTATGGTTGCGGTGAGTTTCCAAGAGTGATAGGATAGTCGTATGGAAACGTTACCGGGAACGGACGATTATTTCCGGAGATGTTGTTTGTAAATAGAGAATGAGAGGGATAAAAATGGCTAAGAATAAAAAGAAAAAGACAAGAGCTTGCGGAGTTCTGCTTCCTATTTTTTCATTGTCATCAGAGTATGGAATCGGAACTTTTTCGAAGGAAGCGTATGAGTTTGTTGATTTTCTTGAAAAGGCTGGACAGAGCTATTGGCAGATTCTTCCACTTGGACCTACAAGCTATGGAGATTCACCATATCAGTCTTTTTCTACATTCGCAGGAAATCCATATTTTATTGATATAAATGAGCTTATTGAGGAAGGTCTTTTGACTAAAGCGGAAGCGGATAAGTACGACTTTGGCAAAGTGGAGGACCGAATTGATTATGAGAAGCTGTACCGTTCAAGGTTTAAGCTTCTGCAGAAAGCATTTGACAATATTGATAAGGCTAAGGATGTCAAAGAATTAAAGAAGGAATTCGAGAGCTTCAAGAAGAGTCCTGACAATGACTGGCTTGTGGACTATGCTCTTTTCATGGCACTTAAGAATGCAAATGGTGGCAGATCCTGGAATACATGGGATGAGGATATAAGACTTAGAAAGAGCGCTGCTATGAAGGCTGCTCTTACCAAATATGCTGATGAAGTAGAATTTTACAGCTTTTTGCAGTTCATGTTCCTTAGACAGTGGACAGCACTGAAGGCATATGCTAATGGCAAGGGTATTGAGATAATAGGTGATATTCCTATCTATGTGGCTTTTGATAGTGCAGATACCTGGGCTAATCCCGAGCTGTTCCAGCTTGATGAAAATAATGAGCCGATAGATGTTGCAGGATGCCCTCCTGATGCTTTCAGCGCAACAGGACAGCTTTGGGGCAATCCTCTTTATAAGTGGGATTACCACAAGAAGACAGGCTACAAGTGGTGGATGAAGCGAATCGGCCACTGCTATAAGCTTTATGATGTGGTTAGAATTGATCACTTCAGAGGTTTTGATGAATATTATGCAATTCCATATGGCAACCCTACCGCTGAGATTGGTGAGTGGAGAAAGGGGCCTGGAATCGAGTTGTTTGATACCATGAAAAAAGAGCTTGGTGCCAAGAAGGTTATTGCTGAGGATCTTGGATATTTGACACCATCAGTTATAAGGCTTGTTCAGAAGACCGGTTTCCCGGGAATGAAGATTTTGCAGTTTGCTTTTGATTCCCGTGAGGAGAGTGATTATCTTCCACATAATTACACCAAGAACTGCATTGTTTACACAGGAACTCATGATAATGAGACTACAAGAGGCTGGTTTGACAACCTTCCCAGACAGGATAAGAAGTTCTGCAAGGAGTATCTTGGAATCCATTATGCCAAGGATGCGGTTTGGCAGTGCATCAGGGCTGCTTTTGCAAGTGTGTCTGATACTGCGATAATTCCAATGCAGGATTATCTGGAACTTGATATGAAGTCCAGGATCAATACACCTTCAACACTTGGCGGCAACTGGGTTTGGAGATTGGTGAAGGATGCACTTTCAGATGAACTGTGTGCCAAGATGAAGGATCTTGCTAGAATCTATGGAAGACTGTGAAATAACATAAGGACAAAACAATGGCGGAAATAACAATAAGAGAAATAGCAAAGCGCTGCGGGGTGGGAGTCAGCACGGTATCAAGAGCTATCAATGATCATTCTGATATCAATCCCGAGACCAAGCAGCGAATAATGGATGTGATAAAGGAAACGGGCTACATTCCCAATAATAGTGCCAGAAACCTTAAGCGTACAGATGCTAAGTGCATAGGTGTTCTGGTTAAGGGAATCACCAATCCCTTTTTTACCCCATTTATCGAGAAAATTGAGCAGGAAACAGAGAAGAAGGGCTATGCACTGGTCTTAAGGCATGTTGAAGCCTATGAGAACGAAGTTGACGTTGCTTTAGAGCTGGAAAAAGAAAAGAGGCTTCGAGGCATTATTTTCCTTGGTGGTAGTTCAAGGCATGAAGCAGACAAGCTCAGGCAGCTGAATGTTCCTGTTATCTTTGCTACTATTGGCTCTGATATTTCCGACAATAATATTAGAAATGCATATTCTACAGTATCTGTGGATGATGCGGTTGAGAGTCGCAAGATTGTTGAGTATCTGATTGGTCTTGGTCACAGGAAAATTGCCATTCTGACGGAAGGTAACGATCAGCCATCAGTAGTTAGTCTACGATTTGATGGATATTGTGATGCTCTTAAGAAGAATGGCATTGAGATTGATGAGAAGCTGATAAAATATGTTGATCGTAGAATTTTCGCCATGAAAAATGGTTACGAGACGACAAAGAAGCTTATTGAATCCGGAGCGGAGTTTACAGCAATTTTCTGTATTTCGGATGTTTTGGCTGTGGGCGCTTTGAGAGCTCTTGCTGATGCCGGAATAAGAGTTCCGGAAGATGTTTCTGTTGCAGGCTTTGATGGACAGGAGCTTGCTGAGTATACGGTGCCGAGGCTTACTACTTTAAGGCAGCCTCTTGCGGATATATCCGAGGAGACTATGAGACTTATCTTTGATCTCATCGAGGAAAAGAGAGGGCACAGGCATCTGATTTTCCCCGGAGAGCTTGTTGAGGCAGAATCCACGAGAAGAATCTGAAAAGAAGACCAATTCCTGCAGGAATTGGTCTTTGTTTATGGTAGCGTTTAGTTAGCCATTAGTGCGAAAATACTATCTTCTTAGCCATTTCGTCTGAGGCGGTGCTGCCCTGGAAGTGCTCGATGATGGCAAGTCCGAAAGGAATTGCGGTTCCCATGCCGCGGCTTGTGATGAAGTGGCCATCTTTGGTAACTTCTGAAGTCTGCACATCAGCGCCTGTAAGGTCTACTTCGCAGCCGGGATAGCAGCAGGCTTTTTTGCCATTAAGAATTCTCATTTTGCCGTATACGGTTGGAGCAGCGCAGATTGCGCAGAGCATTTTGCCCTTGGAATCGAAATCTTTTATTTGGGCCTTAAGTGGCTCGCAGGCTCCAAGATTGGTGGTTCCCGGCATGCCACCGGGAAGGATGATCATATCCAGGCTGTCAAAATCAATGTCATCTATGAGGGCATCGGCGAGTACTGTAATCTTGTGGGAACCGGTAACTTCTTTTTTGCCCATGATAGATGCAGTCGTGATATCAATGCCTGCTCTTCTTAAAAGGTCCACTACTGTGAGAGCTTCTATTTCTTCAAATCCATCTGCTAAAAAAATCGCTGTTTTTGCCATAAATACCTCCGAATAATGTTTTGTTATAAACCCATGGAATTATTCTACCACACCCAAACGTTCAAAAGGGAAAACTATGATAAAATGGTGAAGGAATTGGAGCATGGCAAGAAAATTGTAATTATTTATATGGGAGACAGGAAATGGGTATAGAGATTGAAAAGAAGTTTACTGTAAAGGAAATTCCTTTTGATTTGGAGCAGTATTCGTATTATGAGATTGAGCAGGGATATTTGAATGTTCATCCTGCGATCAGGGTAAGGCGCCAGGATGATATTTATTACATGACATATAAGGGAACGCCAAAAGGACTTGAGAATGCTTCTGAAAATGGCGAGAACATTGGGCAGACCGAGTACAACATGCCTCTGGATAAGGAAAGCTACGAGCATTTGGCTCAAAAAGCTGATGGAAATGTCATCAGGAAGAGAAGATATCTTATCCCGCTTAATGATGATGCTTTTGATGAAGAATATTTGGGAAAAAATCCTGAGCTTAAGAATTCGCTTGAAAAGAATGAGATTTTTATAGAGCTGGATGTGTTCAAGGCTCCTTTTGAGGGACGAATACTGGCAGAAGTCGAGTTTCCATCAGAAGAAGCAGCGAGAAATTACAAGGCTGCAAGCTGGTTTTATCAGGATGTGACCGGTGACAGGAAATATTCTAATTCGCAGATGAGTCTTGAGGAAGTGAATTGAGAAGCATTGCTAATGTTTAGAAAGAAATGTGAATTATAAGAATGTGATTCGGGATTATTTTTGTAGTTTAATTCTGTTTTTGTACAAAAAAGTGTGGAATTTTGAAAAACGCTATGGTATAATCTGAAAGCGATTGTGCCCAAATGGGGGCAGAGACTTTTTTAGGAGGAAACGAAAGTAACATGAGCGTAACAGTAGAAAAGCTCGAGAAGAGCATGGCTAAGCTTAAAATTACAGTATCTGCAGAGCAGCTTGATAAGGCTATTGAGAGTGCTTACCAGAAGAACAAGGGCAAGATTCAGATCCCTGGATTCCGTAAGGGTAAGGCTCCTCGTAAGATGATCGAGCAGATGTATGGAAAGGGAGTATTCTATGAGGATGCAGCTAATGAGCTGATCGAGTCAGAATATCCTAAGGCAGTAGAAGAGTGCGGAGAAGCTGTTGTATCTTCACCTAAGATTGATGTTGAGCAGCTTGAGGCTGGTAAGGACTTCATCTTTACAGCTGAAGTAGCACTTAAGCCTCCGGTTAAGCTTGGAAAATATAAGGGCGTAGAAGTTCCTAAGATGGACGTTGAAGTAACAGACGAGGACGTTGACGCTGAGATTGATAAGCAGAGAAATACAAACGCAAGAACTGTAGAAGTAACAGATAGAGCAGTTGCTATGAACGATATCGTTACTCTTGATTTCGAAGGTTTTGTTGATGGCGTTGCTTTCCAGGGCGGTAAGGGAACAGATTATCCTCTTACAATCGGTTCTGGTTCATTCATTCCAGGATTCGAGGAGCAGCTTGTTGGTTTTGAAATCGGCAAGGAAGGCGATGTTAACGTAACATTCCCTGAGGATTATCAGGCTGAGGATCTTGCTGGTAAGGCTGCAACATTCAAGTGCACAGTTAAGGCTATCAAGGCAAAAGAGCTTCCTGAGCTTAATGATGAGTTCGCTAGCGATGTATCTGATTTCGATACACTTGCTGAGTACAAGGAAGATGTAAAGAACAAGCTCGTTGAGAGAAAGACAAACGAAGAGAAGGCTAAGAGAGAGGATCTCGTAGTTAAGGCTGTTATCGAAGATTCAGAGATGGAGCTTCCTGAGGCTATGATCGAGACTCAGCAGAGACAGATTGTTAACGATTTCGCTCAGAGACTTCAGATGCAGGGCATGAACTTCGATCAGTATATGCAGTACACAGGCAACACTGTAGATAAGATGCTTGAGCAGGTTAAACCACAGGCTATCGAGAGAATTCAGGCTAGACTTGTACTTGAGGCAGTTGCTGAAGCTGAGAACATCACTGTAAGCGATGAGGACTTCGAGGAAGAGCTTAAGAAGATGGCTGAGCAGTACAAGATGGAGCTTGATAAGCTTAAGAGCCTTATGGCAGATGCTGAGCTTAAGCAGATGCGTGATGATCTTGCTGTTCAGAAGGCAGCAGAGTTCCTTGTAGAGAACGTTAAGGAAAGCGCTAAGAAGGCAGCAGCTAAGAAGACAGCTAAGAAGGCTGACGACGAAGCTGAGGAGAAGCCAGCTAAGAAGACAACAAGAAAGACAACAAAGAAGGCTGATGACGAAGCTACAACTGAGGAGAAGCCAAAGAAAGCAACAAGAAAGAAGAAGACTGAAGAAGACTGAAGAAGACTGAAGAAGAGGCTTAATTGTTGCTGTGAAGCACTGTTATCTACAACATAATCGGTTGTGATGAGGGTGTGAGAGTTTTATAGTGATAATATAGAAAATCGCGTGGATACGAAAGTGTCCACGCGATTTTTAATAATCTACATATTAAATAATTTAATTAGAGGATGATGTTTCATGGCTTTTTTTGAGAGCATCCTCTATTTTCTTAGTATCTTCTAAAGAATAACCATTGGAAAGCATAACTTTGAATACATCAGCTAAAGCTTTATCATAGCTTTCAGTTTGAATTGTTTTCTCATGTAGCTGTTCGTTATAATCCCACATACACACCTCCATTACCTTTTCCCTGTGTTGTGTTAAAAAATCGGAGAGAATTCCATCAGCTACGCATTTATCAATGGCTTTTGAAATGGCTGCTTTTATAGCTTCGTTTTTATCATCAGCATCTTTTGGAATCTCTTTTGTATATTGTCTCACGAGCGCGACAAAAATGGAATACTCTTTAAGAGTACTGCAGGATTTCATGAGTTCAGTATTATGGCCATCGTTAATGTTGAGAACAGTTACAGCAAGTTCAAGATCAGGCTTTTCAATCGTCTTTTCGAACTGATCTGAGAGGCGGAACACCTGTCTATCTGGCATGGGGGAAGTTCCGTTATAAAACACATAAAATCTTGGGGCTGGAATTTTGATTAATTTACCACTATATAAATCGTCATCTGATGTGATTTTTCTGAGCAACTTTGCTACATAAAATAAATCTCTGAGAGGCATATTGGGACATAGATTCTCCTTATATTTTTCATTTAAGACTAAAGGAATTGCATTGGCTGAAATGCCATTTGAATATCCAATAGATTGTGCGTGATAATCGCACAGTGTTTGATAAGAATTATCAACGATACATAAAATATCATAGTTGGAGATTGATGTAAAGATTTTTTTACACCTTCATTTTGGTTGAGAAAAGAAATTAGTCAAAAAGTATCAGAAATATGCTGAATTCTTTTATTTTCTTTTAATTCACTATTAATATTTTTTTGATAATAAGCCGATATAATGACTATATAGGTACAATTGCCCGTAAATAAATGTATTTGAAAAAACTTATTAGGTTATCATATAGATTTATTCAAGTATTGTAAAATACTGGGGATTTTATGGATAAAAAGATCAGGAAATTCGAAAAGCATACGGCAATCATTCTGGTGATTATTCTTGTTATCACCGGGATAAGTCTGCGCTCTTTAGCTATGCCTTCGAATGATGAAGCCAGCAAAATTGTGGCTTTTGGAGCTCTTCCGGAATCTATTGCTGTTCAGCATCTTAAGGTTGGGGATTCACTAAGCAGTGTTATTTTCCCTGATACTCTACAGGCTACCATAGAAAAGGTAAATAAAACTGAAATTGAGATTACTGAGACGAATGCGTTTGTGAGTCCAAATGGTGCAGGCGAAGGCGGAGCTTTGGCTGCTAGTTTGGCTTCTTCCGATGATGCAGTGGGAGAGTCTTCTGGTGATGGCGGAATTGCTGCGTCATCCGAACAAAGCACCGGTATTGAGAATTTGGATGAAGCTACGCTTTATGGAAGTGATACTGTAAATAATGAGGAGCCTTCTGATGAGGCTTCTGCTTTGTCATGCATAGATGAGAATGCAGCAAGCTCATTTGGTTCTTCTGAAGATGCGGCAAGTTCATTTGGTTCTTCTGAAGATGCGGCAGCTACGGACGGAAGTCTGGATGCGGCTATTGCAGCAAGTTCTGGCGGTTCAGAGAACGCTTCAACAAGCGGTAGTTCCGGAGAGAATGCAGATGCGACTGGAAGTGACAGTACGGTAGGTGATGAGACTATTACTGGTGCGGCAAGTGTATCCGCATGTGCAAGTGTTGAAGGACAAGTGGGAACTTCTGCAAATTCAAGTGAAGAAGGACAGGCAGAGTCTGATGCTTCTAACATAAATAACAGCACTGTAGGTGATGATAGCTTCGAAGCAAATGGGAATGTTACAGATACTGGTGATGATGCAGGCACATCATCCGGCGCAGAACAGTCCGGAAGTGGTGATGAGCAGAATGCTTCAGCAAGCACTGATGCAAATGATGATACAGGAAATGTAACAGATGATGAAACATCATCTGCTGGAAATAACAGTGATTCAGATAACAGTAATAATGGCAATAGCAGCGATAGCAGCAATAGCGCTAGAATTATAAGATCTTTCTTTGATTCATTCTTTGGAACTTTCAAGGTTTATGCTGCAGAGAATAACAATGAAAGCATAGGAGGAACTGACACTGATAGCAATGAAGATTCATCTGAAGACAGTCAGGCTGCACTTGAAAATGGCAATGAGACTTCAGGAAATGAATCAGCAGGAAATGAAGTAACAGGAAATTCTGTTGCAGATAACGAAGAAGAATCCGGTGAAAGCCAGACTATAACCGGAGGAATTGAAAGCGGAGAAACACAAAATACTGCTGCTACAGCTAATTCAGCTGCTGGAGAAGAAGGCGTATCTACTGATGCAGATAATACCGGATACAATGATGGTGAATATATAGGAACAGATGCAGCTACTGGCTCACTTTCAGCGGGATCACAGTCTGAAATGGCCCAGGAAGGGGCTTCAAGTGAGGAAGCAAGTATTTCTTCTGTGAATGAAAGTGATCCATCGCAGAACACAGATTTTTCTAGTGAGATTATAGATGGAGCAGAAGCCTTAGGAAATGCAGAAGGCTTATCTGACCTTGCCACAGAGGGCGTATCCACCCAGAAAACATCGGGGGAGAATGCAATTACCGTTACAAATAATGCGCTTTCAGCTGAAAATGTATCAGCTGAAGCAAATGAGATTACTGAGGCGGAGCAAGAGGATGTCACCATTGAAGGAATTACATGGACAATAGATCCGGCCAAGAGTTCATCTGGTACTTTCTCATCTCAAGTTGCAGGCGCATTTTTTACCTTTATACCGGTTATACCTGATGAATATGTTGTTGCTGAGGCCTTCCCTGAGATAGTAGTAGTGATTGATAAGGCCGTAGAAGAGGAAGAAGAAAGGCCGGAATTTAACCAGTCCTGTATCGTTGATGGTATATGCATAACTGTTCATGCGGACGCAGGTGTGTTCCCTAAGGGGGTCAGACTATGTGCTGAAAGAGCTTCTGCTGATGAGGAAGCTATGGCAGAAAGTGCTATAGGTGGCATGCGCCCTGAGGGAAAAGACCTTGTTTCCTCATATACTTTTGATATTTGTATTGTTGATGAAAATGGTAATGAGATCCAGCCGGATACTTCAAGAGGAAGTGTGACGGTTTCTTTCTCGACAGCAGGAGTGTCGGATGGAAGTATGCAGGCTGATCTGTATCATATTGATGATGGAGGCGGAGCTTCCAGACTTGCATCTACAACGGCCGGAAGTGAAGTATCAGCCCAGACAAGTGGATTCTCACTTTATACTATTGAGTTTACAAGAGAAAACACAACAGAGCAGTATGTATTCCAGGTAAACGCAGTAGGAGATATGACTACGATAGCGGATATTCTTGCAGCTGTTGGAATAACAGGCTATACAGTTATTGATGGAGCAACTTCCAGCAATAATGCTTTGTTTACTATAGTTACTGATGCAAATGGTAATCTGGCAGTTTCTATATTGCAGGATTTTGAAAGTGTAGAGACACTGACTGTAACTGTTGATGGCACAGCATATACTATTTTGGTAACCTCAGGATATGTAAAGCCGGCTAATGGAGCAGTCATATATGACGGAACCTTTGATCAGAATGCGCAGGGACTGATTGATGTCATTCTCGGAAATGGTGTAACTGCGTCCAATGAAAATAAGACCGGTACGGTATACCAGTTTGCAAATGGAACAAATGAGATTCAGTTGCCAGCTGGAATTATGCTGGATACAAGTGGTAGGGTACAGAACACCATCAAGGATTCTGATCTTCAGGCATTATATTCACAGCTAGGCTATACATATGGCGGTGATACTTCTTCACTGGAATTTGAAATGGTTGCTACCGGAACAGAGCTGGTGTTTAACTATGCCTTTGCTTCAGCTGAATTCAACCAGGGATCCAGCTTTAATGATGGATTTGGTCTGTTTGTAAGTGTTAATGGCGGGCCTTATGAAAATATTGCGCTTATACAAAGAAGTGATGGCACTTATGTCCCGGTCACTATAGTAAATTTACGTGCCGGCCTTGATGGAACAGAGATGAATAATGGTAACAGCACTACTTTGAATCAGGGATTTAATCATACTCTTTTCAGAGAGGTATCACTTACCTTAAACGGCTCTACAATCAATGGAATTTCTAATATCTTTACTGCAAGTAAGCAGGTCAATGTCGGAGATAATATTAAGATCAAGTTTGCCATCTGTGATGCAGGGGACACTTCTGTTAATTCTTTTGTATTTATTGAAAAAGGGTCTCTTTCTTTTAACGCACCGGAAAGTGATCCTGACTACGAGGCGGAGGAACTTGGAAATCTTGATCCAGGAGCAGTTTATGAGATAACAATTGATGGTGTTCCGCATCTTGTAACTACCACAGCTAACGGAACCATTGTCATGACAGGAGTTGATGATGATGGAAATTCTTATGACCTTATAGGTAAGACAATTTCTATAGTTAAAAAAGGTGACGCAACCCATGCAGATTCTCCTGCACAGGTGATAGACATTGGAGGACGTCCTGATACAAGTGATGTAACACCTACCTCTGATGACCCCACTGATCTTACTCCTGGTGAGGTTAATGCAGGAATAGACAGCATTTCTGTGGCGGTTGATCCGACAGATGCCACCAAGATGGGGCAGGAATATCTTTTAACTGATGATGCAGGCAATCCTGTTGGCAATTATGGCTGGATAAAGATGTCAGATGCCGGAGGAAGAATTCTTTATGAGGACCTTGATCCTGATACGAATTACAAGATAAAGGCCAGAATTCCAGCGTCCAGCACTCATCCTAAATCTCTTGTTTCAGAAGGAACAGACATAAAGACGCTTGGAATAATTACTATTACTGAACCATCCGTAAAACAGGTGGTTTATGATGGCGCATTCCATGATTCCCCATGCACTGTAGACCCATCTGATGCTGTGCTTGAATATAGTATTGACAATGGAAATTATCAGACGGCGGCACCAAGTTTTCAGGATGCAGGTTCATATATAGTATCGTATAGAGCAACCAAGCCTGGTTATCAGCAGGCTAGCGGCAGCATGCAGATTAGTATCCTAACGCCGCCAAAGCCTGACCCAGAGCCGGAGCCAGAACCTGAACCTGAGCCAGAACCTGAGCCGACACCAGAACCAGAGCCCGAGCCTGCTCCACAGCCGGCCCCTACTCCACAGCCTGAACCAGAACCGGAGCCAGAACCAGTACGTCCACCGGTAGAGCCTGTAAAAGAGAAAACAGTAGCTGCAATTGTTCAGCAGATCGATGGTTCACAGGTAAAGAATAAGAAACTGGACGAATATGCAAATAGTCTGTCAGGCAATAATGTAAACGTTAAGCTAACAGTTAAAGCGCAGGAAGAAAGCGCTCTTTCTGCTGATGCTCAGAGTAAAATTTCCGGCGTTATAGCAGGAGTGTATTCTAATTTCAAATCGGAGCATATCAAAAAAGAATACCTTGATATGAAGGTTACCAAACAGATTGATAATGGCGCTGAGACCTTAGTAGGAGATGTTGGAAGAGTTATTGAGATAGAAGTGCCATATAATCTTTCAGGAAAATACAATGTCGAGGTCTGCAGAGAACATAATGGACAGCTTACTATGCTGAATAAGCTTAGTACGCGCCCTTCAGATGGCTATAGTGATGCTTCCTTTAGCCTTGGTAATGATGCTCTTTACATTTATTCACAGTTCTTCTCAACCTATACAATATCTTACACAACGGTTCCTAGTGAAACTGAGACGGTTACAAGGCAGCAGACACAGGAACTTACACCATATTCACAGCCTCAGGCAGTGGTTGTTCCGTCGCAACCTGAAACAGTGAAAACACCGCAGACTCCTGTGACAAGGGATGGCCGCGTGGCACCTAAGACAAGCGTATTCTTTGTCAGCAGAAAGATGGGAGCAGGCATTATCTTTGGCGAAATATTCATGATTATGTTGCTGGCTCTCGGACATATCTTTGTGGGAGAAAATATGATGCTAAAGCGCTTCAATAAGAAGGGCTGGAAGACCATCTGCAAGGTTGGAGTGCTGATTATTTTAGTATCTTCTGCTCTAATAGCAAGGCTTAACATGGACTATATCAAGTCTGAGGCTATGTATGACAACCTTAGCGAAGAATATATTTCGGAAAAAGAGCCTAAAATAACAACGACAGAATATGTGGTGATAAAGTCGGAAGATGATGCAGATAATAATAACTTTGAGGTTATTGAAAATGGTGAGTCACGAATCGTCACAAGCGAAATCACCAACGAAAAGAGCTGGCATACCGTAGACATCGATGTGGCAGCTATGCAGAGTGAATATCCTGACATTATTGGCTGGATCATGTTTGAAAATGAGGATATAAGCTATCCAGTAGTTTATTCCGGTGACAACACTACATACCTTAGAATGTCTCTCGACGGTGAATACGCTACTGCCGGAACTCTTTTCATCGATGGAAGCAACACGCCTGACTTCTCAGATCCTAACACCATCATCTATGGTCACAACATGGGTGATAAAACAATGTTTGGCAAGCTTAAGAACTATGTGAATGATCCTGAGTATTACGAAAACCACCAGTACTTCCAGATCTTTACCAAAGACAGGATTTACAGATATCAGATATTTGCTTTTGAACAGGTTCAGGATGACGGGGATGTTTACTATATGTCAGGAAGCAATCCTATGGAATACTGGAGTACTCTTTTAACTCTGATTCAGGATTCTCATGTTGAAAAGAGAGTTCCGCCTCAGGCACTTGAGCATATGGTTACTCTTTCAACCTGCACAACAGATAAAGATAAGAGACTTGTAATCTGTGCTGCAAGGGTAGATGAGAGATGAAATTATAAAGAAATTATTAAATTGTGTGTCATTCCTAAGGAAGAAGAGGAAAATCTTTATTCGGCTTCTGTGGATGATTATTTCGATGCCGTAGATTCTTTTGAGCAGGCAGATAATGTCGGTTACTGGTCCGGAATGGAACAGTAGGACATATGATAGCGTGATGTTCTTTTTATCTGATATTCTAGCAAAATTGACACAAGGCGGCATTAATGCTATATTCAAGATACAAAAAGGAGCTACCCGTACAGCAACGGCTAGTCCGAAATTAAACAGTTTTTAAAATAACCGCTAGTTTTCGAGGCTGAGCGGTTATTTTAATGCTTGCTATTCCTACCGATGGAATAGCCAAGACCAAAGAACGTTGCGCAAAGGGCTTGTACTCCCTGAAAGAGGACTAACCGCGACCGTTTAGGTAACACCAATAGCACTATTATAGCAATATTCATTGGTTTGTAAACTGTAAAAAAGCCGCGTATGCTTTTAAAATGAGCATTCGCGGCTTAAATTATAGTGTTATGCTACTGTACTGAAAAACTTTATGCAAAGAATAACGGAAATTACTATTGAGGTAATAGGAACAATTTTATCAAGCTTGGTGCAAAGATCTTCTTTACCTTGTAACTTGTTGAATTTTTCAAGCAAGAACATAACAGTAAAATAAATTAGATTTAAAATATAATTAATTGCCATATAAATTGCTAATGGAATCATGACAATAACACCAATGACCAGTTTGATTATACCGATTACGAAAAAGAATCCGCTTCCAGCAAATAATCCGCCAAAGAATATATCTTTGATTCCTGTAAATATCTTTATTACAGAATTACTCATAAATCCATCTATATTATCTAAAGAGCAAAAAATCATAGATGCAACAGGCCCGAAGACAAGGGTGAACGCTATTACTATGGTAACGTCGCCCTTCATTAAGATGTTAAGAATTATAGAGACTAACAGACCTGCACCAAATCCTTTGGCAGTGTCTAACATAAGTTGTTTAAAGCTTTCTTTGTAATACATAATTATTTCTCCTTTAAAAATGTTATTAGTTTTGTATATTTGATTAATGCTTTGTTATGGGCTATATAAATGTATTTTTTCAACGTAGCCATCCTTTATTGTCATGTCAAAGCCATAATGATCTAGAATTTTGCGGTTTTCTTCTGTAAAAGCACTATTTACTACTTCATATTCCGCTTCATAAAATACTGGGTTTCCGTTTTCATCATCTTCACCGCCATATCCTTCGATAAGTAGTGAGGGAGAACATGGAAGCTCATGCTTATCGTTAGGGATTATTTCACCTGTATCAAGGTTAACTAACCCCCCATTAAGCAAAAGAGTATTAGACCCTTTATCAATGCTTGCAGAGTAAAGATTACCGCATGTGTTGCCATAATAATCGAAAGTATCACCGGAGGCAGTAGGATAGAAGGCTGTGGCATAAACACCGTCAGGAATCTCAGCCGTGCGTATATTATCTATTGCAGTAGAAAAACGATAGCTCGTATCTCCAAAGTATACAGGGGCAGCGCCTATGCCATCGTATTGGATGCTATCATCAATACCATATGCACCGGCTGCATAGCATAAAGCATCGTATGCTGTATAGTAATCGTTTGTATCTTCCTCTACCTGGCACATCTTCTCAAGCATATATTCAACCACATTATTTGCATATCCAAGTTTTACAGTATCACTAAATCCAACCACGGCTGTTGCACCCTTATTGAGAAGGGTTTGCGCGAGCTTTTTAGTATCTGTGTATTGCGCAGTATGGCATGCATTAAGGATGATTAAGGTATTGTTAAGCGAACCTACTCCAAAGGAATTGTCAAAAAAATCTGCGGAGATAGCTAAAACTCCGTCATTGGTCAAAATCAGACCGGGTTCCAGTCTTGCCAAATCAGGAACTCTTGACCATGCCTCTCCAGTCAATAAGTAAGCACCGATGACTTCATCAAAACTACCATGGCCATCCCATATAATGACCTGATTGACTGAAAAATAATCCTTAACATTTTGTGCGTTTGTTCTGCCGTCATCAAGATTGTCAGCAAACACTATGCCATCAAAACTATCATCAATGAAGCTGGCAACGTTGTCCATTTGCTCTGTTGGGAGATGCATCTCTTTTTCTTCATCAGCAAAAGGCTGGTATGTATAAACCGACAATTCTTTGCTGGTTGCTTTGACACCTTCCTGTGGGGGAGTATATATATACTCTAGTCCACTGTTAAAGCGCATATACACATGATCGTCGCTTCTTCTCTCTTCAATGACAATTCCTTCATTCATTAACGAAATGGCTTCTTTTTCAATAATGGAAAGGACTTTTTCCATGGCATCCGGATCTACGAAACCATTACCTGCAAATTCATCATCAAGTTTTTCTATATCATCAATTTTTTCTAGAACTTCGTCCGTACTGATGCCATTTTGGGGATCACAGGAAAAGAGATTAATAACATTGCTTTTCTTGCCATCGGTTTCAATATATATTTCAGCGGACTTAAAATCGCTGATGTAATAGGTAACAGAAAAAATATATTCTCTACCTTTTTCTAATGGTGAATCGAAAAAATATACATCTTGATTGTTTATTACAAGTTTCGCAGGATTTTTACTATCTGAATTTGCTATGAATCTACAATCTATATGATTATTTTCATCGTTAAATAAGTAGAAGATTCTTTTTTCAAACCTAGTGCATTCCAAATCTCCAAGATAATCAGAACTATCGTCATATGAGGGAATGGATGTAATTTTTGCAGGAGTGACTGCATCTGAAACATTTACATGATAAGATGCGTTATTATCATCGGTGGATTCTGTAGTGGTAGATATAGTTGAGTCTTCAGTCTTTTTTTCATTAACATATTTGTCGTCTATATCTTTTACACTATTCTTGTTTCCACAAGCAGATATACTTAAAGATAAGGCAAGAAATAGTGCCATTGTTATAAATTTGCTGTTTCGTTTCATTTTATTCTCCATGACCGTATTAGCAGGTGATCAAATAAATATTTTTAGTCAACAACAAGAACATCCCCATAATAATCAGATCCATTCCGTCCAAATGAAATCATTGGATCAGCATACTGATAACTTATGAAAATATCTCCACTTTCTGTTACATATATTGGTGCGATAGGAGATTTTACGTACATAATTCCTTTTTCAGTATCGCATTCACTGAGAAGATGTACTTCATAATCGTCCTGGACAGTAATGGCGTGAACTGATGCTGAGGTGGGAGTGATTGTAGAACCTATATATTCGAGTTCTTTTCCAATATACACATCATCAAATTCATCCAGCTTAGCTATTATAGCGTCAGTTATTTCTGAAGTAGATGAGATGGCTGTTGCATTGTTAAGGTAACCTAATGCCATTGCATAATCCTTCATCTTAGTATCAACGTGATTGATGGTGAAGGAACTGATTTTTTTATTGCTGGTATCAATATTGAACTTGTACTTAAGGTCATACCTGCTGTCGTTTAAAGTGTTGTTTTTTGCTGGGACTGTAACATCGAAACTACTTCCTGATGTGTTGTAATAGTGATATTTGCTAGGGTTGTCGTCATTGGTGAGATTACTTGCTATTAGGATGCTTTCTAAAGTATCAATATCTGTTTCTGTTGAAATACCATTTGGAAACCATACAAATTCTTTTTGCAGATCAGCTTTAAGGTCTATACCTGTAAACATACTGTCGTAGGTGTTATCATAACTGCCATCAGAAATCTGAACTGCACCCACTGTGAATATGTTATTTCCATTCAAGGATACATTGTAGCTTTCAGAGCCTGTTACCATACCTTCTTTTGGAATGTCATATTCAAGCTCTAAAGATGAAGATTCCAGAATCTTTACAAAATCTCCTATAGTAATACTGCCATCGATAGGAATAATCATGTCATAAACCTGAATCATTCCATCACTGAGAGAAGCATTTTTAATAGTATCTGACATTGTGAAATCAAAAACAGGATCAGATACCTCTTTTTCCTCAGTTTCGTCAGAAGAATCTTCATAATCTTCTTCATCTGAAATAAGTTCTGCTAAGTCTTCGATGTCTTCGCTGTCCATGTCTTCGAGTAATTCTTCAATTTCTTCATCATCGAAGCCCATGTCTTTGAAATTTTCTCTTACAGCCTTTTCAGAGCTATTTCCGCAAGCTGCTAAAGAAAAAATGGAAAGTGACAGGACGATAGTTAATAATGTCTTTTTCATGAGTTCTCCTTTTGAAATATTTACAATTGTTGGTTAACAGAGCATAAAAAAAGCGATACTTACGCATCGCTACAAGTAATTGCAACTGGCTATCCTTACGGACCCTATAGCTTTGCGTCATTAGATTTCTCTAATTTTGCCAAATATTTATTTTGTTCAAGAAAAAATATTTATGTGTATGTTTTCTTGACAGCAAGATGCATTCTAACACATGGACTTTAAAAAGTCCACATTTTTTTTATTCCTTTTGTAATCTTATACAAGGGGTGAGGGAGATGGATATACAAAACGCTGTTAAACAGCGAATAATAGGTTTGTGTTCAGAAAATAATTTAACTATTAATGCGTTGGCAACCAAAGCTGGAATGCCTCGCACAACGTTAAAAAATATTGTTTATGGTACTAGTAAGAATACTGGCATAGTTACAATTAAGTTGGTTTGTGATGCGCTGGGGATATCTATAAAAGATTTTTTTGATAATGAATTATTTGATGATTTAGATCTTGTTAAAGATTAGTTTTTTACACTACATGCTGATTGAAAAATGGACTGTTGCGCTAATGACATATGATAGTGCGATGGTCTTTTTATTATCTTTTTATCTGATATTAATATTTACTTGATAAATGGTCGATATAATGACTATATGGATACAACTGCTCGTAAATAAATGTATTTATTTTGGCTTTTGGAACTTCTAGTTAAGATATTGATATTTTCAGGTATAGTAAAATTTTATTGCTTTTATGGATAAAAAGATAAAGAGATTCGAAAAGCATACTGCGATTATCTTGGTAATTGTTCTTATAATTACCGGGATAAGTCTGCGCTCTTTAGCTATGCCTTCAAATGATGAGGCCAAGAAAATTGTGGCTTTTGGTGCTCTTCCGGATTCTATTGCTGTTCAGCATCTTAAGGTCGGGGATTCGATTGATAGTATTATTTTCCCCGATACTCTGCAGGCTACCATTGAAATAATAAATAAAACTGAAAAAGAGGTTACTGAAACGAACGAGTTTTCAAGCCCCAATGGGGCGGGCGAAGGCAGTGCGGCTGCTAGTGCGTCTTCTTCTGACGATGCGGTAACTGAAGCGTCAGGTGATGGAAGTAGTGAAGCATCATCTGGGCTTAGCTCCGGTATTGATGGTTTGGATGAAGCTACGCTGGATGAAAGTGACGTTGAAAATGATGAGGAGCCTTCTGATGAGGCTTCTGCTTTGTCATGCATAGATGATGAGGCAGCAGGTGCGTCAAGTTTTGCTGAAGATGCTGCAGTGACAGGTGGAAGTTTGGATGGGGCTGCAGCGGCAAGTTCTGGTATTTCTGAGAATGCTTCAACAAACGGTAGTTCTAGTGAGAAGACAGATTTTGCCGGAAGAGCAAGTACTGTTGGAGATGATGCTGCTACCGGTGCTGCAAGTGCTGCCGGGAATTCAGGTGATGAAGGAAGTACGGACATCTCTATTAATACAAGTGGCGAAAACCGGGTAGATTCTTCAAGAATTTTAGGAGAAACAGGTCAGTTAGGCCCTAATGGGAATGTGACAGGGACAAATGACTCTACCGAAAATGGAAGCGCTACAGATATAAATACTTCTAGTGTAAATGGAAGCTCTGTAGAAGGAACTGATTCTAATGGAAATAGTATTGCTGAAAGAGAAAATGACTCTGCAGGGAATGCAGTAGATAATTCGGGCGTAGATAATATCGATAATGGAAGTAATATTGGAAACAATGACTTCGGCGCAAGTGACAATGGTACGGATACTAGTGATGATTCAGGCGCATCATCTGGCGAAGAGCAGTCCGGAAGTGGTGAAGAACAAAGCAACACTGTGAACGCAGATGCTAATAATGTAACTAATGATGAAACAGACCCTGCTACATCAAATGCTGATAATAACAACGATTCAGATAACAGCAATGGTGGCAACAGTAGTGATAGCGCCAGCATCATTAGGTCTTTCTTTGACTCGTTCTTTGGAACGTTCGTAGTTTATGCTGCTGAGCAGAGTAATGAAAACATAGGTAGAAATGACTCTGATGGCAATGAAGATTCATCTGAAGGTGCACAGGGCACTGGCGAAGACGTAGAAGAGGCAGCAGGTGAAAACATAGAAGAGGATGCAGGTGATATAACAGCAGAAAATATAAATTCTGAAGTAGAAAATGTTGAAGAAACTAGAATAGATGTAAATGTAACCGGAGAAACGCAGAGCGCTGCTGAAACAGATAATACAATAGCTGGAGAGGGAGAAAACGTATCATCTAATGCGAATAATGTAGAAGCTAGTAGCGGTTTAAATTCAGGAATGGATTCAGAAGCTGTAGTACTACCAGGTGAAACACAATCTGAAGTGATTTCGGAAGAGGCTGCAAGCGAGGGGGCAAGTGGAGTTTCCGACCTTGCAACGGAAGGAACATCTACTCAGAAGCAGTCAGATGAAAATGACACAGCTAATGCAAAGCAGGCACTGTCAGTTGAAACTACATTATCTGAGGATGACGAGATTACAGAGGCAGAGTATGAAGACATCACCATTGAAGGAATCACATGGACAATAGATTCAGCAAGGAGCTCATCCGGTACGTTCTCATCTCAAGATGAGGGTGCATATTTTACCTTTATCCCGGTTATCCCGGATGAATACGTGGTAGAGGAAGCTTTGCCTGAGATAGTTGTTGTGATTGATGTAGCTCTGGAAGAGGAAGAAGAAAGACCTGAATTCAACCAGTCATGCATCGTTGACGGCATCTGTATAACTGTGCATGCGGATGCAGGTGTATTCCCTAAGGGAGTAAGACTGTCTGCTGAACGAGCATCTGCTGATGAGGAAGCAATGGCAGAAAGCGCAGTGGAAGGAATGCGTCCTGATGGAAAAGACTTGGTTTCCTCATATACCTTTGATATTTGTATCATCGATGAAAATGGTAATGAGATTCAGCCGGATACTTCAAGAGGAAGTGTGACGGTTTCTTTCTCCACGGCAGGAGTGTCGGATGGAAGTATGCAGGCTGATCTTTATCACATTGATGATGGTGGCGGAGCTTCCAAACTTGCTTCTACAACGGCAGGAGCTGAGGTGTCTGCAGAAACTAGCGGATTTTCTTTGTATACTATAGAGTTTACGAAGGAAAATGGTAAGGATTTTTTGCAATTTCAAGTTAATTCTCCAGGAGATTCATTAAAAATAAAGAATATTCTTACACAAAAACAAATTGCTTTCACGACTATAGATAGTGCAGTTTCAAGTAATCCGGCATGTTTCGCTGTTGTTACTGATGGCATGGGAAACTTGGTAGTAGAGGCATTGAATAGTTTTGATCATGTGGAGACCCTGACTGTTACAATTGACGGAGGTACTGTAGTTAAGTTTTGGGTTACCTGTGGATACATGCATGGTAGTCAATCATTTATTATTCATGACACGGACCTTACCAAGTCGGCACAAACCAATTTGGAAGCAGTCATGGGGAATGGGACTACCGTGACCGCTATCAGTAAGTCAGGTACCGTTTATGAATTTGGAAATGGCTTAACTGAAATAGGATTTGATGGCGGTATTGCTCTGGATACTATGGGAAGTATACATGATTATAATATAGATCCGGATATTCAGAATGTAGTTAATACCTATTTTGGAGGCTTGAATTATGCACCTGGTGATACGTCAACTCTGGAATTTGAAATGGTAGCGACAGAAACAGAAATAGCTTTTGATTATGTTTTTGCTTCAAATGAGTTTGTTTTTCCATCGAGATACCAGGATATTTTTTGCATTTTTGTTAGCGTTAATGGCAGCCCATATGAAAATATTGCGCTTATCGAGCGGACAGATGGGACTAAGGTGCCTGTGTCAGTTACTTCCTTGCGAGCAGGAATAGATGGCACTGAGATGCATCAAGGTAATGATACTATTTCGCAAGTCTCTACCAGTCACACTCTATTTACAGAAAAAAAAATCTGGCTAAATGGGCTGGAACTTAATGGCATATCAAATATTTTTACTGCCAGAAAACAGGTAAATATTGGCGATAATGTTAAGATTAAGTTTGCAATTGCAGATACTCATGATTTATATGATGCATCTTTTGCTTTGATTAGAAAAAGCGTTCCAATTGTCGTTGTTCCGGATGGCTCCCCTGATTATCAAAATGAAATTGTGGAAAATCTTGACCCAGATTCCACCTACGAAATCACAGTTGATGGAACTACTTATACTATCACCACATCTTCTTCCGGTACTATTCCCATGGATGCTACGGATGATAATGGTAATTCTGTTGGTCTCATAGGCAAGACTATTTCCATTGTGAAAAAAGGTGATGCAACACATCCGGATTCGGAAGCTCAGACACTTGTTATTGCTCCAAGACCTGATACGGACGATGTGACTTTAGAAGATCCGGTGGATCTGACTACGGGAAATGTTTCTTTTGGAATTGACTCAATTTCTGTAGTTATAGATTCTAATGATGCTAACAGGATGAGGCAGGAATATCTTTTGACTGACTCAAATGGTAATCCGGTTGCTAACTATGGTTGGATTCCTGCCATGGCGAACAATGGAAGAATTATTTATTCAGGCCTTGATCCTGATACAAATTACAAGATAAAGGCGCGGATTCCGGCAAGTATTACGTATCCTAAGTCTCTTGTTTCTGTCGGAACAAATGTTAAGACAGATGGAGTAATTACGGTTACAGAACCTTTAGTAAAAGAAGTGGAATATGATGGAGCGCTTCACGACTTTCCGTGCAGGGTGACACCGGCTGATGCTACGTTGCAGTACAAAATAGATGGCGGTAGTTTACAGACTGCTGATCCTAGCTTTGATGATGTGGGAACATATACAGTAGAGTATGTGGCTATGAAGGCTGGTTTCGCTACTGTTAGTAGTAGTATGCAGATAAAAATAAAAGCCAAAGCGCCGGAGCCGGAGCCAGAACCGGAACCGGAGCCAGAGCCGACGCCAACACCAACACCGGAGCCAGAACCTGAACCAACGCCAACACCAACACCGGAGCCAGAGCCGGAGCCAGAGCCGGAACCAACGCCAACACCAACACCGGAGCCAGAGCCGGAGCCAGAACCTGAACCAACGCCGACGCCAACTCCGGAACCAGAGCCTACACCGACACCTACGCCAACACCGGAGCCGGAACCAACGCCGACGCCGACGCCAGGACCGGAGCCAACGCCAACACCGACGCCGACACCGACGCCGACACCTACGCCATCACCAACTCCGGAACCAATGCCGACACCAACTCCGATGCCGGTTCCAACACAGGCAGTAATTGCGACCACGACACCAACTGCTGAGCCGGAAGTAGAGCCTGTGCAGCAACCAGTTGTATTGCCGGTTGTGGAGAAAACGGTAGCGGCCATAGTCCAGCAGATTGATGGCACACAGGTAAAGAATAAGAAACTGGACGAATATGCTTACGGACTTACAGGCAATAATATTAGTGTTAAGCTTACAGTTAAGGCGCAGCAGCCTGGTGACATTGACACTAATATGCAAAGCATGATTTCTGAGGCTTTGGCGGGAGTGTTCGCATCTTTTAATCCGGAGCAGATCCAAAAAGATTATTTGGACTTGAAGGTTATCAAACAGATAGATAATGGCGTTGTGGAACTGGTAGGGGACGTAGGAAGAGTAATAGAGGTAGAGATTCCTTACGACTTTACAAATAAATATAACGTGGAGGTTTGCCGTGAACATAATGGCGCTTTGACAATGTTCAAGCGGCTGGATAGCAGGCCGGAAGGCGGCTATGTGGATGGCACATTCTACATTGGGAACAATGAGATATTTATTTATTCACAGTTCTTCTCAACCTACACAATTGCTTACACATCTGTTTCAGGAAAATCAGCTTCAGCTACAAGGTCGCAGACGTCTATTATCAGAGATGGCCGAGTGGCGCCTAAGACCAGTGCGTTCTTTATCAGCAGAAAGATGGGAGCAGGCATTATCTTTGGCGAAATATTTATGATCATGCTGCTGGCCTTTGGATACATTTTTGTAGTAGGAAAGCTTAAGTCTAAACACTCTAATAAGAAGGGCTGGAAGGCGATCTGTTTAGTCGGAGTGCTGATTATTTTGGTATCTTCGGCATTTATAGCAAGGATTAATATGGATTCTGCCAAGTCCAAGATTATGTATGACAACCTTAGCGAGAAATATATTTCAGAAAAAGAGCCTTGGCAGACTACGACGGAATATGTGGTGATAACGCCAGAAGGTGATGTGGTTCAAGAATGAATGCGCGAATCAGTTACTGGAGGGAGCTGCAAGCGAGTGAACAGTAACGAAGTAATGAATACTTTATTAAGATTGTGTGAAACTCTTTTAAAAAAAACTAATTAGCCGTATAATATAGTGTGGTTGTGTATAGTTGTTTACAGGCTATATTTAGCCACACTATTTTGCCTTTGCAGCTTATTGGGGCTGTTTCGGCATGGAAGTTGGAGGACGAATAATGAGTTTAATACCTTATGTCATTGAACAGACCAGTCGTGGTGAGAGATCTTATGATATCTATTCCAGACTTTTAAAAGAGAGAATTGTATTTTTGGGTGAGGAAGTAAATGCTGCATCTGCAAGTACTGTTGTTGCACAGCTTCTTTTCCTTGAGGCTGAAGATCCTAATAAGGACATTCACATGTACATCAACAGCCCTGGAGGAGAGATTTCTTCCGGTATGGCTATCTACGATACAATGCACTACATCAAGTGCGATGTCAGCACAATCTGTATCGGTATGGCAGCCAGCATGGGCGCATTCCTTCTTGCAGGTGGAGCTAAGGGCAAGAGAATGGCTCTTCCTAATGCAGAGGTTATGATCCATCAGCCACTTGGCGGAACTCAGGGACAGGCAACAGAGATTGAGATTGCTGCTAAGCACATCTTAAAGACCAAAGAGAAGATGAACAGAATGCTTGCTGAGAATACAGGTAAGACCTATGAGCAGGTAGCTGCTGATACAGAGAGAGATAACTGGCTGTCAGCACAGGAAGCTCTTGACTATGGACTTATCGATTCTATTATCGAGAATCGTCCAAGTGAGAAGGATAATAAGTAAGTTTAATATTATAAAGAGAAGTTACTTTTTACGTTAAGTTAGTAGCTTATGAGGAGTCTTTAATGGCAGGAAAAAATTCCGGAGAGATCAGGTGCTCTTTTTGCAATAAGACACAGGATCAGGTAAAAAAATTGATTGCAGGACCTGCAGGGGTTTATATCTGCGATGAGTGTGTAGACATCTGTGCAGATATTATCGAGGAAGAGTTTGAGGATGAGCCTATTTCAGGCAAGACTCAGCAGATCAATCTTCTTAAGCCCGCTGAGATCAGAAACTTTTTGGACGAGTATGTTATTGGACAGGATGAAGCTAAAAAGGTTCTGGCAGTTTCTGTTTATAACCACTATAAGAGAGTACTTGCGCCAAGGAATGATGACAAGAATGATGTTGAACTTCAGAAGAGTAACATCATCATGATCGGACCTACAGGTTCAGGTAAGACATATCTGGCACAGACTTTGGCCAAGATCATCAATGTACCGTTTGCTATAGCTGATGCGACAACACTTACTGAGGCTGGTTACGTTGGTGAGGATGTTGAGAATATTCTTTTAAAGCTTATTCAGAATGCGGATTACGATATTGAGAGAGCTCAGTATGGTATCGTTTATATCGATGAGATAGACAAGATCACCAAGAAGAGTGAGAATGTATCTATTACTCGTGATGTATCAGGTGAAGGTGTTCAGCAGGCACTTCTTAAGATTGTAGAAGGCACTGTTGCAAGCGTTCCTCCTCAGGGCGGAAGAAAGCACCCCCATCAGGAGCTTATCCAGATTGATACCAGCAATATTCTCTTTATCTGTGGTGGAGCTTTTGATGGTCTTGATAAGATTGTTGAGGCAAGACTTGACCGCAATTCTATCGGCTTTAACGCTGAGATTGCAGATAAGACAGAAAGAGAAATCGGAGAGGTTCTTAAAGAGGTTACACCTCAGGATCTGGTTAAGTTCGGACTTATTCCAGAGTTCGTTGGACGTGTGCCGATTACAGTAACTCTTGAGGGACTTTCTAAGGAAGCTCTTATGAGAATTCTTACAGAGCCTAAGAATGCGCTGGTTAAGCAGTATCAGAAGCTGTTTGATTTTGATGATGTTAAGCTTACTTTCGAGGATGAGGCTGTACACAGAATCGCAGAGATGGCTTATGAGCGTGAGACAGGAGCCCGCGGACTTCGCTCTATCATGGAGAAGACGATGATGGATGTAATGTATGAGATTCCATCAGACGAGACTATCACTGAGTGCGTCATCACAGATGCATCTGTCGATGGAACGAGCCAACCGCTTATTGTCCACAAGGACCAGAAGAAGCTTAAGCAGGCCAAGTGATTTGTGTAAACGTACGAGGATTTGAAATGGATAATTTTGTTCACTTCTCCTCAATATGAGCGAATAAAAATAGAGAGCATCTCCTGTTTATGGTTCACCCAAATTTTGAACCATAGGAGATTCTCTCGTTTTTTTATGTGCCATATATTACTGCGAGGACGAAAACAATCAATTATACGCTCATTCGCCCTTCGGATTTGCCTCCGCGAGGAGCTCGTCCATAAAGTCGTAGATTTCCTGACGCCCTTCCTTGGAAAGAGAGGAGTAAGGGAAAATCTTGATATCATCGGGAAGCCCCAGTGTCTGACGGAGCATGTTAAGGTGCTTCTCGTGCTGGGATTTCTTGATCTTATCGGATTTGGTGGCAATGATTACAGGCTGGAAGCCCTGGTGCACTATCCATTTGTACATCTGAACATCGTTGGCTGAAGGCTCGTGTCTGATGTCAATTAAGAGAAATACTCTAAGGAGTTGCTTGGAAGTATGGAGGTAGCGCTCGATCATTTTGCCCCATTGCTCTTTTACCTTCTCCGGAACTTTGGCATAGCCGTAGCCGGGAAGATCCACCAGATAGAATTCATCATTGATGTTGTAATAGTTGATGGTCTGAGTTTTGCCGGGCTCCTGAGAGGTTCTGGCATAGTTCTTGCGGTTCATGATTCCATTAATGAGAGAGCTTTTTCCTACATTACTTTTGCCGGCGAAGGCAAATTCAGGGTGTATGTTCTCAGGTAGTGTGCTGGTGATTCCGCATACTGTTTCTAGATTTACATTTTTTATTACCATAATTGATTCTCAGCTTTCTAAATAAACTAAATAATATTGTTATTTATCCCTAACATTGTAACATAAGGGAGAGTATAATAATAACTAATTGGAGGAATAATTATATGAAGTCAATTAAAAATGTGAAGTTGGATTATGTAATACAGTCAGCAATCATGATTGTGATTGGCCTTGTACTTGCTGTTTGGACTAAGGCCAGTATAGACATTATTGCAAGGACATTGGCAGTGCTTCTTGTTTTGATCGGTGCAATCTTTATTGTGGGATATTTTACTAAGCCGGAAAGAGATTTTAAGCAGACAGGCGGTTTTGTTGCGGGTATTATTATAGCAGCGATAGGTGCCTGGATTTTCTGGAATCCGGGAGCATTTACGGATTTTATTCCTAAGCTTTTTGGAATCTTTATTTTGATAAGTGGTCTCAGGAATCTTGGTCAGACAATTTCACTGATCAGGTATAAGGCTGCAACATGGCCAATTTCGCTGATTGTGGCAATCGTGACCTGTGGTCTTGGCTCATATCTTTTATTTAATCCGACTAGTGCCAAAGAATTTGCTGTTACTCTTATAGGTATTTTTCTTATAATTGATGGTGCGACCAATCTTTTGACATCTGTACTTGTTGGCGTTGCTACAAAGCGAGCTGAACAGGAGAAAAATGCCATTGATGCTGAGGCAGTTGTAGTAGAGGAAGTAAAGAAATAATGAATTTTATTCCACTTAACGTATCGCTTGATGAGGCCTGTATCAAGGATTTCATCAGGCGATATCATTTTGATGAAAAAGATAAAAATGAAGTATTAAAGCTGTATAGACAGGTTAAACCCAGGATTCATACGGCATTTCATTACGTTACCGGCAATGATAAAAACTCTTTTTGCAAAGAGAACGCAGAGGATGTCGTTATACTGGTGACTTTGGGGCAGGCCTTTGACGAGTTTCAGGAAAGCTTTCTTTCAAAAGGCGATATTCACAGGGCTTATATGCTGGATTGCATAGGTCTGGAGCTATTGTGGGCTGCTTATGATGAAGTGGATAAGGAAATAAATAACCGCACCGGGAAGTATGTAGGAAATTATACGTTTGCAGGTGAAGATACCCTTCCGATAACGGAGATTCCAAGACTTATGGGTATCCTTGGACAAAAGCTTGTAACCTATAATAGCGCATTTGCACTGACTCCTAAAAAGAGTGTGGTTATGGTTGCACCTCTTTTGGATGAAAAGATGGAAAAGAATGCCAGGTGCTCGAGTTGTAGTAATAAGGAATGTACTTTGCGAGCAGCTGGATAGACAAACATTACGCTATACGCTAACGTTCCATACGAATACTATTAATCACGTGATATGGTTCAAAAAAATATTGACATTACAAAAATGGATTGTTATAGTTGTAATAGAACAACGATAACAATTCTTTTTTTGCCTATATCAAACAGGGTATTTGTTATAGATTCTTGAACTTTATCCAAGAATTTATGAGTTGTACCCGGAAGGGAGGAATTATGAATATACAGAAGTTTACACAGAAATCAATTGAAGCAGTTAATGGCTGTGAGAAGGTTGCTATGGAATATGGCAATCAGGAAATAGAACAGGAGCATCTTTTGTATGCTCTCATGACAATTGAGGATAGCCTTATTGCCAGACTAGTCGAGAAGATGGGAATTGATACGGCTTCTTTCATTGATAGGATTGAGCAGGGAATCAGGAAGAGGACCAAGGTGCAGGGTGGTCAGCCTTATGTTGGAGCTGAGCTGAATAAAGCTCTTTTGTCTGCTGAGGATGAGGCTAAGACCCTTGGCGATGAGTATGTATCAGTGGAACATCTCTTTTTGGCAGTTATCAAGAAGGCCAACAGAGAGGTAAAAGAAATCCTTAGCGAGTTTGGGATAGACAGGAACAGATTCCTGCAGGTGCTTTCAGAAGTAAGAGGCAACAGGAATGTTACTACGGATAATCCTGAAGCTACCTATGATACTCTCAATAAATATGGAACGGAGTTGGTTGAGAAGGCCAAGAGGCAGAAGCTTGATCCTGTAATAGGAAGAGATACTGAGATTAGAAATGTCATCAGAATCCTGTCCAGAAAGACCAAGAATAATCCGGTACTTATTGGAGAACCCGGCGTTGGTAAGACAGCAGTTGTAGAGGCGCTGGCCCAGAGAATTGCCAGTGGTGATGTGCCAACTGCTCTTAAGGATAAGAAGATCTTTTCACTGGATATGGGTGCTCTTGTTGCTGGCGCTAAGTATCGTGGTGAATTTGAGGAGAGACTTAAGGCTGTTCTCGAGGATGTTAAGGAATCGGATGGTGAGATAATTCTTTTCATAGATGAATTGCATCTTATTGTTGGTGCGGGCAAGACGGACGGTGCAATGGATGCCGGAAATATGTTAAAGCCTATGCTGGCAAGAGGCGAGCTTCACTGCATCGGTGCCACAACTCTTAATGAGTACAGGCAGTACATTGAGAAGGATGCAGCTCTGGAGAGACGTTTTCAGCCTGTTATGGTGGATGAGCCTACAGTTGAGGATACTATCAGTATTCTTCGTGGTCTTAAGGAGAGGTATGAGGTATACCATGGCGTTAAGATCATGGACAGTGCATTGGTGAGCGCTGCAGTTCTTTCTAACAGATATATTTCTGACAGATTTCTTCCTGATAAGGCAATTGACCTGGTGGATGAAGCCTGCGCTCTTATTAAGACTGAGATGGACTCAATGCCTGCTGAGCTGGATGAGCTGAACCGTAAGATCATGCAGATGCAGATCGAGGAGGCTGCTCTTAAAAAGGAAGACGATTCTCTTAGCAAGGAGAGATTGTCCAATCTGCAAAAAGAGCTGGCTGAGCTTAGGGAAGACTTTGATGCCAGAAAAGCTCAGTGGTCCAATGAAAAAGAAGCTGTTGATAAACTGGCAGCCATGAGAGAACAGATAGATACTATCAATTCTGAGATTGCAATTGCTCAGAGAGACGGAGATTATGAGAAGGCCGGTGAACTTCAGTATGGTAAACTCCCAGCTCTTAAGAAACAGCTTGAAGAGGCGGAAAGTCTTGCCAGAGAGAAGGAGTCTGAGACAACTCTTGTTCATGAGAGGGTATCTGATGAGGAAATAGCAGGAATAATCAGCAGATGGACAGGAATTCCGGTAAGCAAACTTACAGAGAGCGAGAGAAATAAGACTTTACATTTGCCGGACGAACTGCACCAGAGAGTCATTGGACAGGATGAGGCGGTAGTAAAGGTTTCTGAAGCTATCATGAGATCTAAGGCCGGAATAAAGGATCCTACTAAACCGATTGGTTCTTTCCTGTTCCTGGGCCCTACGGGTGTAGGTAAGACAGAGCTTGCTAAGAGCCTTGCTCAGGCGCTTTTTGACGATGAGAATAACATGGTCAGAATAGATATGAGTGAGTACATGGAGAAGTATAGCGTATCCAGACTTATCGGAGCGCCTCCAGGATATGTAGGCTATGACGAGGGTGGTCAGCTGACAGAGGCAGTCAGGAGAAAACCTTATGCGGTAGTTCTTTTTGATGAGGTTGAGAAAGCACATCCTGATGTGTTCAATATCCTTCTGCAGGTTCTTGATGATGGACGTATCACTGATTCTCAGGGCAGAACTGTTGATTTCAAGAATACTATTCTTATCATGACATCAAATATTGGAGCTCAGTATCTGTTGGACGGTATCAGAGATGACGGAACTATAAGTGATGAAGCAGAAAAAGATACTATGGAAGATCTGCGTGCACACTTCAGACCGGAGTTTCTGAACAGACTGGATGAGATCATTATGTTCAAGCCTCTTACAAAGAGTAATATTGGCGGAATTGTTGATCTTGTTATAGCTGATCTTAATAAGAGACTATCTGACAGGGAGATTACAGTAAGGCTGACAGATGCAGCTAAGGATTATGTAATTGATAATGCTTATGATCCGATTTATGGCGCGCGTCCTCTCAAGAGATATATCCAGAAGTATGTAGAGACACTTTCAGCTAAGCTTATTCTGGAAGATCGTGTCCAGCCCCATGATGCCATAGAATTTGATGTATCTGGTGGTGAGCTTACGGCTAGAGCGGTGAAGAATTGATATATTCTTGAACCTATATGATACTAAAGCACCCTTGGCTTTTGCTAAGGGTGCTTTAGAATTAATAGCTAATGATCAATAAGTAAAGCGATAATGAGCGAAAAATATTTTATGAAATTTTCTTTTTGATTCATATAGCGTTCTCAACATATTCTTTAAATCTAGGAAGCTTGAGAACTATCATACCACGATTTGAACCATCTATTATTCCTTTATCAATAAGACGTTTCCTTGGTTCACTCCATTCGTTATGCTTTTTCTTTGTTAAATTTAACAGTTCTGAAACATTCATGGAGTCTTTTTGGACAATAAAATTTAAAAACCATCTGTCTTTTGGGGTTAGCTCACTCCATATTTTGTTATATACTTTTTGGGCTAGTGCTTCATCAACCTGAGCAAGTACCATTCCGGTTATTTCTTTTTCTTTTGATTCCCACATGTATTTTCCAAAAGCCTGATAGGCAAAAGCGTATCCTTTTGTCATGACTGCCATTTCGTAAGCTACTTCATCAGAAAGCCCAAGAGTTTTTTTGTAGTCTTCCCTTATTATTCCTATATTTAGTGGTGTCATATCGCATTTTGTGGCTCTTAAAAAGAATGTGAGGCCGTCAGTATTCTCTATGCTTTCAATGTCTTCATAAAGGCCCGCTACAACTAAATAAATTGGTAAATCTTTTCTTATAAGTATCTGGAATTCTTGAATGAAATCTATTAGTGAATCTGTTTTACGTACTTCATCAATGACAATAAGGACCTTCTTTTTTCTTTTTTGTATTTCGACAAGAATTTGCTCAAGAACAATATCTATGCTGGCAGCGGGACTTTTCTGACTTATATTCAAACCTATGCCGAATGCTGAAAGGTTCAAATTTGAATCGATAAATTTAGTTAAAAATGGAGTGTTTGTATATAGGCTTGCTACCAGATCATTTGTTATTGATGAGTTGGATTTTAAGTCGACAACTATCCAATTATTATATTCCTTAATCTGTTTCTCTATTGCAGTAAGAGTGACGGTTTTGCCGGTTCCTCTTATTCCGGTCAATTTGAATGCCTGTTCTTCAACAATATCTGAATTGAGAGTATCTACTATGTCATCAATAAGAAGATTTCTGCTGATGTATTGGGTGGGAACTCTGCCAAAACTAATTGCGTATGGATTTCTCTCTGTCATATTTCTCCTATTCATAAAAATATAATTTTATATTATTGACTATAAAAACATATAATTTGATATAAAAATATATAAATTTCTATAAAGAGTATATTATCATATAATAACCGTAATTTCAAAAAGATTGTATGATATCTTGAATCATGTTCTCACGAAACCCGCAGCTAGTGCGGATTTCTGTACAATTGATAAGCAACTGTATGAATGATAAAATATATCATATATTTTGATGTATATTTATGGGGTGCATATAAAAATTGTAATTTCTAGAGGAGGTTTTGCATGGAAGAAAACAAGGATTTCAACACTTCAACTGAACATGAACACTCACACACTCATACTTACACACATTCGCATCCACATGATCATCAGGGCGAGACAGATATAGAGAAGCTTAAGGCACTTCTTAATTACATGGCTTCACATAACGCAGATCACACACACGAGCTCGAGCATCTTGCAGAGCACCTGAAGGAAGCAGGAAATGTTGAGGCTTATGAACTTGCGATGGAAGCGGTTAAGTTCTTTTCTGAGGGAAATGAGAAATTAAGGAATGCACTTGAATGTATAAAATAAATAGATGTTAAGTAAACACTAATAATATCAGCAAACAAGCCGATTCCAGTCGACTTACGTCGAAGGGCTTGTTTGCCACTTGAATCATGTTCTCACGAAATCCGAAGTAAATGCGGATTTCTGTAATTTCATCTAAGAACTCATACAAATTTATTCTGTGAAGCCAGATATTCGTATCCCGCTTTTTTGAGTGTTTCAATCACTTCATTTAAATCTTCCTTGGATAAATCAAGGCCTTCTGAAAGGGCATCCAGAGAAGAGTAGTTGTCTCGAAGCTGGGTATTAACGTAACTTAGCAGTATTACTGGATCTTTTGGTAACATATCGAACTCCTTATAATTCATGAGAGCAAAGGTAGTGCTTTGCTCTCATTTTTCTAGTCCTCCACCTCATACCAGTCGTCGTCATCTTCGTCGTAGTAGTAGATGGTGTCATGATCTTCATCATAATAGAACATTGTATCAGTTTCATCGTCGTACAGGTAGAGGGTATCTCCTTCGTACAGGTACCAGATTTCTTCTTCGTAATCGTAGAGCCAGTCGTCGTAGTAATCACCACCATAGTAGCCATCATTACCGCTATAGTAGTCATTATGGCCACCAGAGTAACTATTATTATCATAACCGCAGCTACCATAGTCATAGTATTCACAGTAATCGGAATCATCGTAATCATAGCTGAACTGGCAGGAACCACCGTTGCTGTAGTTGCAGCCATAGTCAGATTCATAGGAACCCCAGCCGCCCCAGCTGTTATCGAAGCTGTCATAGTCGTAATAGTCGTTGGAACCCTGACTGGATACAAATTCTCCCAGCCATTCAATGTACTCATCATCAAGGCCTATGTCGCTATAGACGCTTTTTAGCTGCTTGTAAAAAGATTTGTCGCCATAGGGGAGAGATACTGCAAGGCCGGTGAGCTCATTTTTATCAGAGGTGTGGCCGTAATATGCTACAGCAGCCTTCAGAGCAGAAGTGAGGTTCTTGGCTTCGTCACTGGTGTTATCTATATTCTCTACAAGAGCCATGATGTCGCTGATGTAGTAGTCAGACAAAGTTACGTCGCTGTCATCGAAGCCCCAGTAACTCCAGAAGCCACCTCTGCTTCTTTTCTTGGCTTTATGCATACGGCTGTAATTCTTATTCAAAAGAGCTGCTTCATTTTTATAGGCAAATGCTTTCCAGGCTGAAAACAGATTCTTGGCGGTGGAAACATTGAAAAGACCCATGCAGGCTGAATCGCCGCCATATTCATTCTCGTTATCAGAAATAATGTCATCTACGATGTATTTGCCAAGAAGAGGTGTGGACATTCCAGGATTGGTTTCAAAAAACTTCATCCAGTTGGTGTAGCTCCAGCCTAGCCCTGACTCAAAATCCTCTGATAAAAGAGCATATTTGCAATAAGGAGAGAGGGCATAGAGAGTTTCCATGCTGGCCATGATACAGCAGTCCATTCCGATGATATCAAAATGAATGTCCTTATTTTCTGAAAAGGCCCTTGCCATTTCTGCAATGGTCAGACTTGAAGATTCGTCCTGCCATTCGTCATATCCAAAACCATATACAGGACCGCCGCCGTGATCCCAGAACAGGAAAATATATCTTTCTGCAGGGTAGCCTTTTTTACAATAGCTTATGAATTCAGAAAGAGTATCCTTGGAAGTGCAGTCCAGTTGCCCTAAGTTATCACGGACAAGGACCAGCTTGTCGTCTTCGATTTTGTAGGTCTGGGCAGTTTTGGAAGAAATTCCGTATCTTTTCCAGTCCTTGGTTCCCATGGTCTGAACGATGACGTTGACTTTGTTACCGATGCCGGATGCAATCATCTCTGACAGGTCTTTACTAGCTTCACCTGCATCGGATTCAAGGTCTGAACCATTCATAAATACCATGATCGTGGCTGATTTGGCATTGGTGCCTACAGAAACTGCCTCAACATTTGAAGAGGAAAAGAGCTGATTCGTCTTTTGATGATCGGTGCTTTCATTCTCTTTTTCTGATGCTGTAGTACTGCCTTCGTTATCTGTAATTCCAGCTTCTGCTTCGATACTGTTATTGGTAACACTGCTGCCACTTTCATCATCAGGAAGAAGCATGATGATGACAAACAGTACTCCTAATGTGGCAAAAAAGCCGATTATTATCTTTGAAAGTATTCCTTTTTTCTTAGGTTCTTTTTCCATTACTTTTTCCAATCTGATTATTTGCCAAGGTAAGAGTTCAAACGATTCTGCGTAGCTTCAAAACTTTCACCTTCTAAAAGCTTTCCAACTATGTGTCCCTTACTATCTACAAAAAATGAAGAAGGAATGAACTGAATGTCAGCTATTTCGGAGACAGCAGAGATTTCTGAATTTGCAACTTCTGTAGCCTCGTCTTCGTCATCTGGCATCAGCATAATAATGATAAAAAGAACCCCCAAGGTTGCCAGTACAGTTACTACTACAGTTTTTAGCTTTTCCATTTTTCATACCCTCCGAAAACAATCAAACAATGCGTTACTGATCAATTTCTGAAAAGTAACAATAATTCACAATATATTGTAACAGTTGGAGGCATTTTAATCACTACGCAATATGTAGAAATTGGCGTTTGAGATTATACATTATGTTGAAAACGCCTACTTTACGGGTGTATAATAAATTTGTAATACCATATATATTTGAATGTTATAGTAGACATGGCGCTTTGCTGATGCTTAGCAAGATGCCGGAATAGAGCTTTTAGCGTATCTATCTGCATAAGGAGAGTTATGTCAGAATCTATAGATATTCACTGTCATATAATGCCGGGAGTTGATGATGGATCTCCGGATATCGAGACCAGTCTTAAGATGCTTAAGATTGCCCAGGATAATGAGATCACTGATATTATTCTGACGCCACACCACAAGCCCATGCATCACAACGTTAGTCCCGAGAAGAACAGGCTCTTTTGCCATAAGCTGCAGGAAATTGCTGATAAGGCGGGACTAAATGTAAATTTGTACTCGGGAAATGAAGTATATTATAGCGATGAGACACCAAGGGATCTAGAGAATAGAAGAATCAGTACTCTTGCTGGCTCGGATTATGTTCTAGTGGAGTTTCATCCAACTACACCATATAAAGCAATTCACAACGGAATATATCAGGTGCAGGCTGCAGGGTACCTGCCAATAATAGCCCATGTAGAAAGATACAGTGACATTGTAAGCCATATATCAGATGTAGATGACCTTACAGAAATGGGGTGTCTTATTCAGGTAAATGCAGATAGCATTCTTGGGAAATTTGGCTTTGGTATATCCCATTTTACCAGGAAACTCTTAAAAAATGGGTTGGTTAATTTTGTTGCAACGGATGCTCATGATGATAATAAAAGAGCTCCAAAGCTACTTGAATGCAGAAAATTAGTGGAAAAGAAATATGGAAGAGCCTACGCTGATAAGCTCTTTTACGATAATCCCGTGAGCATCATAAGGGGAGAAGTTATCTGAAAAAAATAAGTTACTGTTCAGAGAAAAGAGCGCGAATATGTACCGCAGAAAATGAACAGTAAAAAATGGGGAGTGCTAAGGCATGAGCAATAAGAATGATGTTCTTGAAATTAATCTGGGGGAACTGTTTGGAGTAATTCTGGGAAGGAGTTTTTTGATCATTAGTGCCGGAGTTTTCTTTGCACTTGCAGGTCTTTTTCTAAGCAAGTTTGTGATACCTCCGGAATATGAATCCACCACCAAAATTTATATTCTGAACAGAGAGGAAAACCAGACAGTTACGTATTCCGATGTGCAGATTTCCACGCAGCTTACTCAGGACTATGCGGAACTCATAAAGTCCAGGCGTGTTTTGGAGGAGGTTATCCAAAGACTTCACCTGATAGATATGGAGTACGATGATCTATATGATGTACTTAAGGTGGATACACCTGCGGATACGCGAATTGTAGCCATTACGGTAAAAGATAAGGACCCTCTTTTGGCAATGCAGATAGCTAACTGCATCAGAGAAGTGGCCAGCGAACATATCACAAACGTTATGGATATTGATGCGATCAATATCGCTGAGACGGCCAATGTTCCCACATCGAAGGCGAGTCCCAGCGTGGCAAAATGGACGGTTATCTCAGGATTTCTTGGAGCGGTGGTTGTAGCTTTCTTTGCAATACTTGGATATCTTTTGGATGATTCAATAAAGAGCACCGACGATATAGAAAGATACCTTGGGCTCAGCACACTGGCGCTGATTCCGCTGACCACAGATGAGATGGACAAGAAGAAAAAGAAAAAGTCAAGTGCAAAGAAGGTAAAATAAATGCAAACTGCCAAGCTTCATTTTAGCCAATCAGAGAATAATTATCAGATAAAAGAAGCCTACAAGACGCTTCGAAGCAATATAGAATTCAGCGGACAGAATGTGAAGGTTGTGTCTGTTACAAGCTGCACTCCGGGTGAAGGAAAGACCACGGTCGCAATGGCGCTGGCAAGAGCCTTTGCTGAAGCCGGGAAAAAGACTGTACTGGTTGATGCAGATATGCGTAAGTCAGTGCTGGTAGGACGTTACAAGACCGGATCAGTAAGGCTTGGACTTACCCACTGCCTTGTAGGTCGTGAGAGACTATCAAGCGTTATCTGCGAGACGGATACTCCTAATCTTTATGTGATTTTCAGCGGACCGGTTCCTCCGAACCCCAGCGAACTTCTTGGGGGCAGGATTTTCGGCAAGGCTCTTGAGAATATGAAACAGGTCTTTGACTATGTGATAATCGACACGCCACCTCTAGGAAGTGTTATCGATGCAGCTGTTGTTGCCAAGCAGTGTGATGGAACAGTGCTTGTAATTGAGTCAAATGCCATCAGTTACAGATTTGCTCAGAGGGTAAAAGACCAGCTGGATAAGGCGGGAGCCAGAATGCTTGGCGTGGTCCTTAATAAGGTGGATATAAACGGTAAGGGCTACTATGGCCACTATGGCAGCTATTATGGCAAATATTATGGCAAGTACTACGGTAAGTACTATGGCAAATACGGCGAAGACAATACTATGACGGATTCAAAGCCGAAAGTTAAGATAAAATCTGAGCCTGACGAGGATGACCTTGAAGAACTAAGCTATCTGGCTGGGGTTATGAGGAAGGATTAGGGATAAAAGCTATTATGTTTTAATAAAAGATTTATGCCGGCTTTATCATTTTAAATGTAATATCGTTATATAATAACAGAACATACAGTAATTCTATGATAGGGAAGGTGCGTTGCTTTTTATCTTCTGAAAGTGGAACGGCTGTAGATGGGGGCATGAAAGTTGAAAGGAAATATTCTGGGGATATTTTTTACAGTGCTTAGTGCAGTGCTGATAGCACTAATAGTTGTGGCATATGGAAGAAGTGACAGGGCCGAGCCGGAATTTAGGTTCTCTTCACTGGATCTTGTTTATGACCACACAACCAAAGAACCTGACCTTATAGCAGGTATAAATGCCTATGATACCAAAGATGGTGATCTTACATCCAGGATAGTTGTGGAGAAGGTGGTTCTTAATAAAGAAGCAGAGACTGCAGTTGTTTACTATGCAGTTGCTGATTACAGCGGAAATGTTGCGAAGCAGTCAAGGGTTTTTCCCGCTGACATCGAGGATATCGAGGCTGACGGCAATATAGATGAAGTTATAGAAGCTCAGACTTTTCCGCTTCTAAGTGACTATGATGAAATGTCAGGCTATGAGAGCAGTGTGAGTATCTATGAGGCTGGCACTGAAGCAAGTAGCGAGGAGTAATCTGCAAAAAAAACAGTATTGTGACACTTTTGGAGTGAGTCTATGAGTGGTAAGGGGAAAGTTTTTCTTATAGTGTGGGCTATGCTTATGACCTTTGTGGCCGGGGGACTTGCCGGCTTTGAGGCTCTTAGGCTTCTTGGCAAGTCTAATCTGGACTCTAAGTCTGCTACAACGGCACCTGTAATGGACCAGGCCACGGAGCAGACGGAAGGTGAGAAGTCAAAGGAATGGGAAAGCGACTGGGTAAGGTATGGCGGCAGCGTCTATGATTATAACGAAGATATTATCACTTTTTTGATAATGGGAATTGATAAGGACGACGAAGTAGTAACCAAGGTAAAAGAGGGAACTGACGGAGGTCAGGCGGACGCTCTTTTTCTGCTGGTTCTTAACCCAAGAGATGAGTCAATAAAGGTTATCGGTATAAACAGAAATACGATGACGGACGTGGACGTGTATGACGAATATGGTAGATACATGACCACTGTGAAGGCTCAGATTGCAACGCAGCATGGATTTGGCAATGGTGTAGAGGAGTCCTGTGAGTATCAGGTAAAGGCAGTGTCGCAGCTCTTTTACCAGCTTCCGATCCACGGATATGCAGCTATTAATATGAGCGCAATACCGATCATCAATGATCTGGTAGGCGGCGTTGATGTCACTGTTTTAGAGGATCTTACCAAGTGGGATAAAAAGCTTGTGGAGGGCGAAGAAGTACATTTGGAGGGCGATGAAGCTTTCCATTATGTTAAGAGCAGAGATATCAAGTTATATGGCTCAAGCGATAAGAGGCTTGAGAGGCAGCGCCAGTACCTGAACAGCTTTATAAAGGCAGCAAGAGCTGCAAGCGTAGAAAACAATAACGCGGCTATTACTATTTTTAATGAAATAAGAGATAAGATGGTGACGAACATCACAGCTGATGAGGTAACTTATCTTGCTCCTTACATGAATAGTTTTTCTTTCGATGCCACCGATTTTAAAATGATAAAGGGAACAAATCAGAAAAACGGCGAATACGAAGAATTTACTGTTGATGAGGATGATCTGTACAAGACTATAATTGATGTTTTTTACGAAAAAGTTAATAACGTGGACTAAATAAATGACTGGAAAATGCCGATATATAAGCGTAGGAGTTGGTAAGCTTTTATCTGTCCTTTTGGCTCTTTTGCTGGTAGGAATGCTGGCAGGGTGCGGGTCCAAAGAATCCGCAGCTGACGAGAGTGGGGATGAAAGTGCAACCAATAAGTCCTTCGTGGATATAAGTGAACTGCAGGAAGAAAATAGTGATATTTTTGCATGGGTAAGGGTGCCGGATACGACCATCGATTATCCTGTGCTCCACAGTTTGGATGGTGATGATGAGTTTTATAAAAGTCATGACTATCTGAGAAAAGAAAATCCAAATGGCGCTATTTATACTGAGGCGGCTAATCTGACGGATATGTGTGATTTTAATGAGGTTCTCCACGGATCCTCACCGGATGATGGGACGATGTTTGCTCCACTTGAGCAGTTTTTGGACAGACAGTATTTTGATGAGCATCAGTTTATTTATGTATATTTGGACGGAAATGCTCTTGTTTATTACATCTTTGCAGCTTATACAAGGGAAAACACAAGGCTTATTGCACAGTATGATTTTTCTTATGCTTCGGGCTGCCAGCAGTTTTTGGATGAGATATACGGCAGTAAGAGCATGAACAAGATAGTAAGAAGTGGATGGGAAAATCAGGTACAGCCTGAGAATTTTCTGATAACGCTATCGACAACTGACAGAAATACCGGAAAACAGCTGATCGTTGTTGGTTGTATGGTTGGTGATGTGGCCGGGAAAATAGACAGGGTCATGGACTATGGTGACCCGGAAGAATACTAAATTTTTTTGGACTTTATAATTTGGAACTTAGAGTTTGTGGGTTCTGACTTCGAATAGATGCGATTGTTCTTTTGATTCAAAGAAAAACGGAGGCAAGGAAAAATGAAAAGAATTCTGGCTCTCATGGTAGCAGGTGTGGTACTTTTTTCTTCAAGTATTTCAGTATGTGCAACAAGTGGGGCTGCTAATACAGCTTCTTCTGCAGTACAGGATGGTTCAACAAGTCCTTCAGCTGAGGAACTGAAAAAAGAGATTGAGGAGCTGAAGAGTGAAATTGAGGCTCAGGCTAAGATTATGAATGAGCAGACAGCTCAGATTACTAAGCTGGTAAAAGAAGTTCAGGCAACTGCTGACAGAGCAGCAAGGGCAGCGGCAGCAGCAGCAGCTGTTTCAGCACCTGCTCAGCCGGTTGGGGCAGGATCTCCTACAAATGATGTGAGAACCCAGCAGCTCATTAGAAATAATGCAGTTTCCTACGGAAATAATGTGATTTCTCAGGGCGGACATGTGGAGATCAATGGTGGTAAGAGTAATGTTACTATCAGCATTGGCGCTCCTGATAGCGGAACTGTCAGCCAGGCAAATTCACTTGCTACAAATCTTAAGGGAACACTTCTTAACTGTGTTACGATGAGTTCTCCGGTTGCCTTTAATACAGCTAAGGTTAATTTCTACATGCCTGGTGTTGTGGCAAATGACAATATAGCGGTATACCAGATTCAGAATAATAAGTGGGTACAGGTTCCTACAGCTGAGATTCGTCAGGATCATGTGGTTGTAAATCTTACAAAGTCAGGGACTTTGGCCTTCGTAAGAGTGCCGGTGCTTGCGACAGTTACTGGATGATTACTATTAAACCGTTTTCTATGTGCAGTTGAAAATGCTTGTGTTTGTCTTCATCGAGATTTATTAGAACAAAAAAACAGATAAATGGCTCATTTCATGTTATTCAGAGAAATCGCCATTTATCTGTTTTTTCATTCTATAAATCTAGTATTGATATTGTTATGAAAATAATGTAGTATAAGGAAAAGAATTCACTATGCTAAAGTGGTAAAGTGAATGAACGGCAATAAAGTAGCGAAACTTAGTTATGGAGAATTGTTATATGAGCTGGGAAGAGAATGTGAGGAAGGTTGTGCCCTATACACCGGGGGAGCAGCCTAAGATAAAAAATATTATAAAACTTAATACGAATGAGAATCCGTATCCGCCGGCGCCTGCGGTGGCAGCCGCTTTAAAGGAGATGGATGTGGATGATTTCAGGAAGTATCCTGATCCGACGTGTTCAAGGCTTGTGGATGCGATCGCAGATTTTTATAAGGTTGATAAGTCCAAGGTTTTCGTGGGAGTGGGCTCTGATGACGTGCTGGCAATGGCGTTTTTGACGTTCTTTAATTCTGATAAGCCGGTTCTTTTCCCTGATATCACTTATTCATTTTATGATGTATGGGCAAAGCTCTTTGGTATTCCTTTTGAGCAGCTTCCTCTTAAAGATGATTTCACAATTGAGCCCTCAGATTATTACAGGGAAAATGGTGGAATTGTTATTGCCAATCCGAATGCTCCTACAGGGATAGAGATGGATGCTAATGCGCTGGAGGAGATTATTAAGCGGAATTCAGACGTGGTGGTAATTGTAGATGAGGCATATGTGGATTTTGGCGGTAAGTCAGTGCTTCCTCTTATTGATAAATACGATAATCTCCTGGTGGTTCAGACTTTTTCCAAGTCCAGATCCATGGCGGGAATGAGGATTGGATATGCCTTTGGCTGTGAGAAGCTGATAAAGTATCTGTCGGATGTGAAGTTTTCTTTTAACTCATATACCATGAACAAGCCTTCTTTGGAGCTTGGCGCGCTTGCTATTGAGGACGAGGAGTATTTCAATGAGACAAGGGATAAGATAATTGCTACAAGGGAGCGGGTTAAGCCTTTGTTAAAAGAGCTGGGCTTTGAATTTGCGGATTCCAAGACGAATTTCATTTTCGCCAAGCACAGTGAAAAGTCGGGAAAAGAGATTTTTACTGCTCTTAGGGAGCGTGGAATAATAGTAAGGAGATGGGACGCGCCAAGGATCAGCGAATATTTGAGAATTTCCATCGGTACGGATGAAGAAATGGATAAGCTCATAGCGGCGCTGAAGGAAATATTGGAAAGGTAAAAAATAGGATTTGTTAATAATATAAATTGATGGTACAATGTGGCTTGTGTTTGTCGTGTATTAATAATTGAAAGAAGTCTTGGTATTCTGAGAAGGCAATTGTGATTGATTACATAAGATTTCGAGTTCTAGGAGTGTTATTATGTTAAAGATTTTCACAGAGTCACTTATTGGCCAGTATATTACTGTTTTTATTGTATCTATGGTACCGCTTGTTGAGCTTAGAGGTGCTATTCCATTTGCTTATGGTTTTGTGCATACAGGTACAGGTTTTAATCTGCTGCTGGGATATATTCTGATTGCGATTGGAAATATGATTCCGGTTCCGCTTATTTACTTTCTTGCAAGAAAGGTTTTGGAATGGGGTAAGGATAAGCCTGTAATTGGTGGTTTCTTTACTTTCTGTCTTGAAAAGGGAGAAAAGGGTGGACAAAAGCTTCAGGCGAAGGCAGGCCAGGGCTTGTTTGTAGCACTTTTACTGTTTGTTGGTATTCCTGTTCCGGGAACAGGCGCTTGGACTGGAACTCTTGCAGCCAGCATCCTTGATATGGGATTTAAGAAGACTGTTCTTGCAGTAATCGGCGGTATTGCTCTTGCAAGTATTATTGTAGGACTGGTTTGTACTCTTGGATTTGGCGCTCTTTTTGGAATTGCAGCGTGATAAAATAATGAAGTATTTGCTATAATGATTGTGTTGTTATAGCAGACATGGTTTTATATTTGAAAATAAGAAGGTGTATATGGAAGCTTATAGTGATTTTGCCAGCGTATATGATACCTTTATGGATGAGACCCCATACGATGTATGGGGTAATTTTGTAGCTGGACTTATAGAAAAATATGGTGTTTCGAAGCCGGTGGGTGCTTTAGAAGATGGTAAGCTGAAAGGGGCGGATGCTTCCTCTAAAGCTAACGTGACAGGTAATTCTTCGGAAGAAGCTGAAAATGCAGTTCTTTTGGAAGAGAGAAATCTTGTTGTGGAACTTGGGTGCGGAACAGGTTCTTTTACCCAGGAACTTAAGAAAAAAGGCTACGACATAATGGGAATTGACTTATCTCCTGATATGCTGAACATTGCCAGAAACAAAGCAGCAGAGGCTGGACTTGATATTATGTATCTGGAGCAGGATATGAGAGAGCTTGACCTGTACTGCACAGCGGGTACAATCGTAAGTGTATGTGACAGTGTTAATTATCTGCTTGAAGATAGTGATGTGGTAGAGACTTTCAGGCTTGTTAATAATTTTCTTTTCCCAGGAGGAATTTTTATATTTGATTTCAACACGCTCTATAAGTACAGTGAAGTTATCGGTGATGCGACAATAGCGGAAAATCGTGATGATTGCAGCTTTATATGGGATAATTACTATCATGAAGAAGAACATATAAATGAGTACGATCTTACTATTTTTGTAAGATGCAGCGAAGATGATGAAAATCTGTTCAAGAGATTTTCTGAAACGCATTATCAAAGAGGGTATACCCTTGAGGAAATGAAGGAATTTGTGGAGGCAGCAGGCCTGACTTTTGTGACAGCGATAGATGCGGACAGCCACGAAGAGCCTACTGATGAGTCAGAGCGAATATACATTGTTGCGAGAGAATGTGGGAAGTAAGACAGAATAAACCATGTTGAAAGTCACATGTTTGCTTGATGACGGAAATATATCTTTGATTGTGTACTTGGATGTGATAAATAGGTTGGAAATAAGTGATTTGCAGGAGGTATGGTATGAAATTTACAAAGATGCATGGCTGTGGTAATGATTATGTATATGTTGATGGAGCAAAAGAGATAATTCCTGCGGAGAAGAAGCCGGAGATTGCAAGGTTTGTTTCTGACAGACATTTTGGAATTGGCTCAGATGGCATTATTTTCATAAATCCTGTTGAGGATGAGGATGTCGATTTTGAGATGGAGATGTATAACGCAGATGGCTCCAGGTCCGAGATGTGCGGCAATGGTATAAGATGCGTTGCCAAGTATGTATATGATAAGGGACTTACTTCCAAGAAAAATCTTGTTATCGTAAGTGCTGGGAAAAAGAAATATATCGATCTGACAGTAGATGATAGTAATAAGGTTTCATCGGTGAAGGTAGATATGGGGGCACCTATTCTGGAGGCAGAGCTGGTTCCTGTGGATAAAAGCTGTCTTTTGGAAAAGACAGAAAAAAATCAGAATGCAGGGATTGCAGGTGGTTTAGATGGAAGCGTTAAAGTTGATGCCTGCATTGATACGCCTATAGAAGTTGATGGCAGAGTGTGGAATATCACCTGTGTATCCATGGGAAATCCACATGCAGTAGTTTTTTTACCTGATGATATGGATCTTACGACCTTTGATATAGAAAAGATTGGACCAAAGTTTGAAAATCATAAAGCGTTCCCAAGACGCACCAATACAGAGTTTGTTAAGGTGGATGACAGAGGAAATGTCCATATGCGCGTGTGGGAGAGAGGTACCGGAGAGACTCTTGCCTGCGGCACAGGATGCTGTGCGACTACTGTGGCCTGCATTTTGAACGGACATACTGATAATACTGTTGCGGTTCATGTTCTCGGCGGCGTGGTAACTTGCTCATGGGATGGAGATTTAGGCTCATCTGTTATCATGCAGGGCCCGGCTACTACTGTCTTTGAGGGCGAGATTGAAGTGTAATGGATTTGGAAATAGATTACTTAAAACTTTTTAAGAGCATGTTCCTGGATGAGCTTAGCGGAGTATATATTGTGCAGGTGGAAATCCTGCTTGCAGTTGGTGCGCTATGTATACTTTTGCCGGGATTATTTCTTGTGCATAAAAGTGAAAAGATCCGGAAAAGACAGGTTCTTTTGACATATCTTACGATTGTCTATATAGGAATAGTTCTGCTTATCACGATATTCAGAAGGCCTCTTGGTGGAAAGCCCTATTCTGTTTCGACGAAGCTGAATTTGGGGAATTTGTTTGGAAATTACTGGGAAGTGAGAATAGCATTTTATGCAATCCTAAACATACTTTTATTTGTTCCCTTTGGCTTTTTGGTAAGTCTTTTTTGCATGAATATCAAGAAGCTTAAGGCGTTTCGGTTCATTGTTCCTATTGTTGTAAGCTTTCTTTTCAGCCTTTCAATCGAGTGTATTCAGCTTCGGACCGGAACCGGAATTTTTGAGGTGACAGATTTGTTCAACAATACGGTAGGAGGTATTCTTGGAACCGTTTTGGGAGTGATTGTATACGGAATAACGTGTATAATAATATAAGAAGCTTTTGTAAGTAAGTGATTCAAATTTTCAAGAATTCTGATGGAGAGAAGATATGTATAAAATCCTGATGGTTGATGATGATCTGGAGGTCTTACAGGTAAATAAAAAGTTTTTTGAGGAAAAAGAGTGTAAGGTCAAGGTGTGTTCAGATGCCACAAGGGCAATGGGGATTGTGGAAGAATTTAAACCTGACTGTATTTTGCTGGATGTCATGATGCCTGAGATTGACGGCTATACGTTATGCAGGCAGATAAGACAGGTGACAAGTGTACCGGTTCTCTTTTTGTCGGGAAAGGTTTCTGAAGATGACAAGATAGAGGGGTTTGAAGCCGGCGGCGACGATTACATTGAAAAACCGTATAGTTTAAGGGAGGTCTATGTCAGGATTGTGGCTAATATTAGGCGCAATACCAGCAAGGCTGCTCCTAAGAAGAATTCCATGGTAATAAACTTGAATCCGTTTTTTATTGATAAGGAAAAGCACAAGTTCTTTTACGAAGAAACGGAGATACCGATTTCAAATAAGGAGTATGATCTTTTACTGTTTCTTGCTAATAATGAGGGAAAAGAGATTACATTTGAAGAAATCGGAGTGCAGCTTTGGGGAAGCTACATGGAAACTGACAGAAGAAATGTAATGGTTAATGTTTCAAGGCTTCGCAAAAAGATCCTGGATCAGACCGGGGTTGAGGATCTTGTGAGAACTGTGTGGTCAAAGGGGTATATGCTGGTTAAACCGAAGAATAACTAATAGATTTTTTAAGTGGAAGAAACATGACAGGAAAAAAGGAATTCGAGCAGCCGAATGTTGACAGTAATACTGTGGCTGAGTTGTCCAAAAAACTACTGGAAGTAAATAAAAAACTGCAGGAGGCGGAGAACGAGAGAAAGCAGATGCTGGAGAATATTTCCCATGATCTTAGGGCACCGCTTACTGCAATCAGAAGCACTGTGGATTATCTGAATGATAAGAGCAAAAGCGGGACTCTTGATATTTCCAGCGCTGAGACGACGGATCTTTTTAACCTGTTGGATTCAAGGACCAGAACGCTTGAGGTTATGGTAAATGATCTTTATTATCTGACCTGTATCGAAAGCGGAAGAGATGGGATCAAGCCGGTGAAGGTGCCGCTTGGGCAGTTCCTTGAGGAATATTTTTTTGCTATTCAGATGGACGATAAGTACAGCAAAAAGGATCTTGCACTGGAAGTTTCAGAAGATTCGGATGTTATGGTAGAAATTGATCCTGATAAAATGAGTAGGGTTTTGGATAATCTTTTTACCAATGCCAGGAAATATTCCGATGACGGAGCACAGATCGCTCTGGGGTTAAAAGAAGAAAGTACTGCGATTATTTATGTGAGAGATACCGGCTTTGGAATGCCGGAGGATGCTATTCCGCATATTTTTGACAGAACTTATAGGATTACTGGTGCGCGGACGCCTACCAGGGAGACCAGCAGCGGACTGGGGCTTTCCATAGTAAAAAGTGTGGTGGAGCAACACGGTGGCAGGATCTGGTGCGAGAGTGAATTGGGTAAGGGAAGCTGCTTTTATGTGGAACTTCCGATAGTGGAATGAGAGCGAAACTGTTACTGGAGCTGATTGCGAGTGTACAGTAATGAGTGCGAAACTCTTGCCTTAATATGAGTTTACATATTTGTGCAAAAGTATTAAAATATTGACTACGTGTATAAAGATAACATGTAATTTTTTTATCTGTATTTTCTAAAAGAAATGGAGTAAGTATTATGGCATTATTACAAGAGTGGCGTGACAAAGCCTATTCTGAGACAGCCAACAAGGGCGATCTTCAGAGATTATGGACAGACTATTTTCAGAAGGAGCGCGATATCTATGCTCAGCTTCTTAAGAACCCTGATGAAGTTGTAACAGGAACAGTTAAGGGCCTTGCTGATAAGTATGGTATCGACCTTATGTACATGGTTGGATTTCTTGATGGAATCAATGATTCACTTAAGGAGCAGAATCCAATCGACGATATGACAGAGGATACTGAGGTTAACCTTGGTTTTGACAAGGAACTTCTTTACAAGAACATGGTAGCTGCAGGTGCAGACTGGCTCTATGGTCTTGAAGAGTGGAAGTCAATCTTTGACGAGGAGAAGCTTAAGGCTCTTTACAAGGAGGAGAAGGCTTCTCACACAGTAAGAAAAGAGAATAAGGTTTACCCTAATGATCCATGTCCATGCGGAAGTGGCAAGAAGTACAAGAAGTGTCACGGCAGAAACGCTTAATAGGTGTCTTGAAACATATTTTTAAGAAAACCGCAGCTAGTGCGGTTTTCTGACTGTATGTTCATGAATAAATAATTATATGTATATGCATTACCCGGTAGGTATTGCGAAGAAAGGAAAAAATGAATAAAGAAGAATTTTTAGAAGTGTATCGCCATTCTATGGCACATGTACTGGCAAAGGCTGTTATTGAGCTCTATGGTAAGGAAGTTCAGTATGCTATCGGACCTCAGATCGATGATGGCTGCTACTATGATTTCGTACTTCCTAAGGCTGTAACGCAGGATGATTTCAAGACAATCGAAGATAAGATGCGCGAGATCATCAAGAGAAGAGAGAATTGGACACGCAAAGAGGTTTCAAAGTCGGAAGCACTTGAGATGTTCAAGGATCAGAAGTTTAAAACAGAGCTTATTAATGATCTTCCGGAAGATGAGATCATCACAGTTTATTATACAGGTGAGGACTATGTGGATCTTTGCCGCGGACCTCACGTTGAGAATTCTCAGGAACTGATGAACGTTTCTTATCAGGTTAAGTCTGTTTCAGGAGCTTACTGGAGAGGCGATGAGAAGAGAGACCAGCTTTCAAGAATTTATCTGTATGCTTTCCCAAGCAAGGATGAGCTTAAGCAGCATATCAAGATGATCCAGGAAGCTATGGAGAGAGATCACAAGAAGATTGGCCCTGCTCTGGATCTTTTCATGTTCGATGAGACTGCTCCCGGGATGCCTTACTGGCTTCCAAGAGGCTGGAAGATGTACCAGGCACTTCTTAAATATTCAAGAGAGATACAGGAGAGACACGGTTATACAGAAATCGCAGCTCCTCTTGTTAATAACAAGAAGCTTTGGCTTATCAGCGGACACTGGGCTCACTATGTGAACAACATGTTCATGGTTCCGGGTGTTTCAGGATGGCTTAAGGCTGATGCTGAGATTCCGGGTGTTCTTGAGAATCAGAATGAGCCAACAGAAGAGCCTAAGAATATCAAGATTCAGGCTGGCAGCGTTATCTACAATCGTGAGCAGGATGACACAATGGCAGCTAAGCCTATGAACTGTCCTAATGCCATGATGACATATAAGAGAACAAATCATTCTTATAAAGAGCTTCCTATCCGTTACAGTGAGTATGATGTTCTTCACCGTAAGGAGAAGTCCGGACAGATGAATGGTCTTTTCCGGGTACAGGAGTTCCGTCAGGATGATGACCATACATTCGTAATGGAGTCTCAGATCAAGGAGGAGATTGCTGACGTAATCTCTATTGCAGATGAGATCTATTCAACATTTGGTGTAACTTACAGAGCTGAGCTCTCTACAAGACCTGAAGATTTCATGGGTGATATCGAGGTTTGGAACAGAGCTGAGGCTGCCCTTAAAGAGATTCTCGACGAGAAGTACGGTGAGGGTGGATACGAGATCAATGAAGGTGATGGTGCATTCTACGGCCCTAAGATTGACCTTCAGATCAAGGATGCTCTTGGAAGAGAATGGCAGTGCGGTACTGTACAGCTTGACTTCCAGCTTCCTCACAACTTTGGACTTACATACCAGGCTCAGGATGGCACAATGCAGATGCCTGTTGTTATCCACAGAGCTATTTACGGATCTCTTGAGAGATTTATCGGTATCATTATCGAGAACTTCAAGGGTGTATTCCCATTTTGGCTTAGCCCATATCAGGTAGGTATTGTACCTATCCGCCTTGAGCACAACGAGTATGCCAAGGAGGTTGAGAAGGCTCTTATGGCAGCAGGTGTTCGTGTTGAAGCTGATTACTCAGACAACAACATGAAGGAGAAGATCAAGAAGTTCAAGAATTACAAGGATCCATACATTCTTGTAATCGGTGATAAAGAGGCTGCTGAGAGAACAGTATCTATCAATGTTCGTGGTTCTAACAAGCAGATCCAGAACGTTCCTCTTGATGCGCTTGTTGCAATGTGCAAGAAGATGAACGAGGAGCATTCACTTGAGCTTATTGATAGCTACGAGGCTTGAAGTTAGCTGATTGTTTTTACTAAGTTATAGGCACAGTGCGTTACGCGTTGTGCCTATTTTATAAGGATGGGATGTTTGTGGATTGTAAAAAAGTGATACGCAAATTGATTACGGCGATTCTTTTCATGTGTTTTTTTGGAAGTTTACTGGGTTCTGTGACTGCCCGTGCAGCAGAGGATCTGGAAGTGGCAACAGAATGTCTTTTTGTTGTACCGCCGGAATTTGAGCCGGGAAGAGAACTGGGATTTTTTGAACACCTCAATATGCCGATGGAATCTTCTTCCATAAGATACAATGTTTATTCAAACGGCAAGGATAAGGTTCTTACCAATCGTGAGAAGAAACTGGCCGAAGAGGCTGATGGGAAGGTGATACTGGATGAATCCCAGAATCTGACCAAAGAGATTTTCGAAGAGAGCCTGTCAAATGCTTACAATGCGAAATACGGAGCGGATGTGAGCTACAAGGTGAGCTCTTTTGAGAACATCAAGATTGATGGCTTTAAGGGCTATAGGATTAGAGCTACCTTTCAGTCGTCAGGAGAAGAGCGGGTTTATCAGACCACATACATTATCCTTTCAAAGTATAAGACCTTTACTATCACGTATCAGAGAGCTGAAGATGATGACTGTCAGGAGCTTTTTGATATGAGCGAGAAAACTATTCATATAAGATAACGAAAGAAAATAGCCATTTTATACAAAGAATGTATAAAATGGCTATTTAATTATTGCCGTCGATATGCTATAATCCCAAAAGCTGTGAGAAATTTTGGCTGGAGGACAGTAGCCAAAAAAGTGTGGGAGATTGGTGTAAGATGAATCGTTCTAATTCAGGGGCTTCATTCGATATTATTCATATTGCTCTGGACTTTATGGTCCTTATGTTTTCTTTTGCCCTGACTCATATAATATGGGGTGATGATTATAGCTATACGTCTGCAGAATGGCGATTCGTAGTTTCTTTATACACGGTTTGCGTGATTATCTTTTTGCTTACCAATAGAACTGCAAATATTTATAATAATACTATTTTCTTTTACCTTGACAGAATTGTAAGGCGTGAGTCTTTTTCATTTCTGATGGCAACTTTTTGTGGCGTACTGATTTTGTACAACACAGAAGCAGTTACTGTTTATACTTACTATCTTATAAGGCTGGGACTTGTATCATATGCACTGGTGATCCTTGAAAATGTCTTTTTCAGAAGAATCATAGATCGCTTTATCATGAGAAAGCATGTACCAAGAGTTGTATATGTTGGCAGCAAGGATTCCTACAACAAATTCAGATATTTTTTACAGAAGACACCTACACAGGTGAATGAAATCGGATATATCAGCTATGACGATGATGATGATTCAATTGAGTACATCGGCAAGCTTTCAGATATTCAGAATATTATCAGGAAATACAATATAGATCAGGTTTATATCTTACAGAAGCGTGAGATGAATACGAGATACATCCAGAGATATGTTGATATTTGTATCGAGATGGGTGTTACCTGCAGGATTATAATCGATACCTTCAGGAGACGTAAGGCATTTTCATATGTGAGCAGCATTGGAACATATCCTGTATATACCTTCCATACTGTATCCATGAATGGCTGGGCTAAGATGTTTAAGAGATTGTTCGACATCATTTTCTCGCTGTTTGCGATTATTATTACTTCACCTATCTTGATCATCACTGCTATAGCAATCAGGCTTGATTCTCCGGGACCGGCTATTTTCAAGCAGGTTCGTGTTGGTAAGAATGGCAGACACTTCAAGATATGGAAATTCCGCAGTATGTATGTCAATGCTGAGGAGATGAAGAGTCAGCTAATGGATATGAATCAGGTTAAAGATGGCATGATGTTCAAGATTAAAGACGATCCTCGTATTACCAGAGTTGGCAAGTTTATCAGAAAGACAAGTATTGATGAACTTCCACAGTTCTTTAATGTATTATTTGGTTCCATGAGCGTTGTAGGTACAAGACCTCCGACAATTGATGAGGTTAAGAAATACTCTGTGCGCCAGTGGAGAAGGATTAGTATCAAGCCCGGTATCACAGGAATGTGGCAGGTGAGCGGCAGAAGTTCAATCACTGATTTTCGTGAGGTTGTGGAACTTGATACGGAATATATTGATAACTGGAGCATCTGGATGGATATAAAGGTTATCTTTATGACAATTTCAGAGCTTTTTGTCCATAAGAATTCATATTAAATAATTTGAATTAGGTAGTTCCAGAGGATGTGGGGCATTAAGAGTCCTTTGGAAAATAGACATAAGTATTTTAGGGAAAAGATACAATGAAGATTGCAATGATTGGGCACAAGAGAATCCCATCCAGGGAAGGTGGGGTTGAAATAGTTGTTGAAGAGCTGTCAACACGTTTGGTTCAGATGGGACATTCGGTTACCTGCTATAACCGTAAGGGAAAGAATGTAGCTGACAAGAATGCAGATAAAGAGGCTCATAAGTTAAAGTCATATAAGGGAATCCGTATTGTTAATGTTCCAACACCGGATAAAAAGGCATTAAATGCTGTTGTTTATTCTTTCATTGCAACGATTTTTGCTCTTTTTGGTAACTATGATGTTATCCATTATCATGCAGAGGGACCATGTGCGATGCTTATTATTCCGCACTTTTTTGGAATCCGTACGATAGCGACAATCCACGGCCTTGACTGGCAGAGAGCAAAGTGGGGCGGTTTTGCTACAAGATTTCTTAAGTTTGGAGAGAGCATTGCTGCCAGATATGCAGATGAAGTGATAGTTCTTTCTACTAACGTTCAGCAGTATTTCAAGGATACATATAATAGAGAGACAATTTATATTCCTAACGGTGTTAACAAGACAGAGTTTCGCGAGCCGGATATAATTGCCAAGCAGTTCGGCCTGGAGAAAGAAAAATATATCCTTTATCTTGGAAGACTTGTTCCTGAGAAGGGAATCACGTATTTGCTTGATGCCTATTCCAAGGTTGATACAGATATCAAGCTTGTAATTGCCGGAGGCGGAAGCCACTCTGATGATTATGTAAAGAGTATTTACGAGAAAGCTGCCAAGGATCCAAGAGTTGTTATGACAGGTTTTGTGCAGGGACACTTACTTGCAGAGCTTTTTAGTAACTGTTATCTGTACGTGCTTCCAAGTGATATCGAGGGAATGCCTATCAGTTTGCTGGAAGCAATGAGTTATGGCAGGAGATGTCTTACAAGTGATATTCCTGAAAATGTAGAAGCGTGTCAGGAATTTGCTAATTATTTCAAAAAATCCGATGTTGAAGATCTTAGGAAGAAACTCCAGGAAAGCGTTACTAATCCTGAAGTATATCAGTCAAGTGAAGAAATTATGGATTACTGCTATCACAGATTTGACTGGAATAAGGTTACAGGTGCCAGCGCTAGATTGTATATTGATGCAATTCTTAATGTAGAGAGAATTGATACGGTATAAGAACATTTTTGCTTAGAAAGCTGGTTACTATATTTATTCATGCACAATGAAATGTAAAAACATAAATTTGTGCTTGACAATAAAAAATGAATATGCTAAAGTGTTTAAGGTTGTCCGAGAAAATACAGGACAATGTGCCGAAGACAGCAGGTGTTCCCTTGAGGAACATAATGTGAAAGCGCCTGCCGAGGAAAAGTTTTAAACAGACTTTTTATCTCTCAGTGTCTTCGTGATATTGAGAGATTTTTTTCGGCGGTAAATTCTATAAGGAGGTAAGAAAATGGCAAAGGTTGAACTTAAAAAGCCTGTAGTTGAAGAAATTTCAGAGAAGATTAAAGACGCTCAGGCTGTCGTACTTGTAGATCACCGCGGACTTACTGTTGCACAGGATACTGAGCTTCGTAAGAAACTTCGTGAAGAAGGCGTATCTTATAAGGTTTACAAGAATACGATGATGAACTTCGCATTCGAGGGAACAGACTTCGAGCAGCTCAAGGATCTCCTTAATGGTCCTAGCGCTATGGCTGTATCTGCTACAGATCCAGCAGCTCCAGCTCGTGTTCTTTACGAGTTTGCAAAGAAGGCTAAGGCTCTTGAGATTAAGGGTGGTGTTATTGAAGGTAAGTTCTATGACGCTGCAGCAATGACAGACATTGCTACTATCCCTTCAAAGGATGTACTTCTTTCAAGACTTCTTGGTTCTATGCAGTCACCTATCACAAACTTCGCTCGCGTTATCAAGCAGATCGCAGAGAAGGATGGCGAGGCAGCTCCTGCTGAGGCAGAGGCTACAGCTACAGAGGAAGCACCTGCAGAAGCTCCTGCAGCAGAGTAATCTGTGGAATATTGTAAGTTATAATAACAATTCAAATTTAGAAATTATACTATATGGAGGTATATAATAATGGCAAAGTTAACAACAGCAGAATTTATCGATGCTATCAAAGAGCTTACAGTGCTCGAGTTAAATGATCTTGTAAAGGCTTGTGAGGAAGAGTTCGGCGTATCTGCAGCAGCAGGCGTTGTAGTTGCAGCAGCAGGTGCTGGCGCAGCAGCAGCTGGTGAAGAGAAGACTGAGTTCAACGTAGAGCTTACAGAAGTTGGTCCTAACAAGGTTAAGGTTATCAAGGTTGTTCGTGAGCTTACAGGTCTTGGACTTAAGGAAGCAAAGGATCTCGTTGATGGAGCTCCTAAGATGGTTAAGGAGAACGCTTCTAAGGCAGAGGCTGATGATATCAAGGCTAAGCTTGAGGCTGAGGGTGCAAAGGTTACTCTTAAGTAATCCATCTGGCTTGAATAATAAGCTGATAATAAAGGACAGGACGCAGGGATTGCTGCGATTCCTGTCCTTTTTTTGCGCAGGAAACTTTACCACCTCTTACGCGATTGTTTAAACAATAATGAGAAAAAATTCTATCATTTTTGTAACATTTTCTATTGACAAGATTATTAAAAATCCATAAAATTATGTGCGACGCGTTTGTGAAATGTTTGTGAATTAAAGGTGTTAAATTGAGTAATTTTGTTAGATGGGCCAAGGATTGGAAGAACCAAAAGAACTATTATTACTGGTTAAAAGAATATACTAAGCCGTATTTACCAAGAATTATACTGCTATTGCTAATCGATTCGTCGGTAACGCTTGTTTCTACTTATATGGCGGTTGTATCCAAGAATATTATTGATAAAGCGACCGGCGGAAGCAATATCGTTGGATACCTGGTTCTATATGCGGTTATGACATTTGGAATGCTAGGGCTTGATATGGTGAGCCAGCTTATTTCACTGGTCATGAACGAGAAGTTCTCTTTTGGAATTAGGAAGCAGGTATATGAGCAGATAATCCATTCTTATTGGATGGATGTTAAAAGGTATCATTCCGGGGATCTGATGACCAGACTTACCAGTGATGCCGGTAATATCTCTGATGGTATCATTTACACTATTCCTACTATTATAAAGCTTGGATTTCAGTTTGTAGTTGCTTTTGCGACAATGTTTTATTACAGTCCTATACTTGCACTGGTAGCTCTTTTGATGGGTCCTTTTGCAGCGCTTATTAGTATAGTGCTTGGAAGAAAGCTTCGTTACCTTACTCAGAAGGTTCAGGAATCTGAATCAATGTATAGATCTTTTATGCAGGAGAGTATTGCGAACCTTCTTGTGGTTAAGTCCTTTATGAATGAGGAGTATGCCACGAACAGGCTTGTAGAGCTTCGAGATAACAGATTCTACTGGGTTTATAAAAAGAGCAGAATGGGTATTTTCAGTTCCATGTTCATGGCACTGACTTTCCAGGCAGCATACATTATTGCTTTTACTGTGGGTGCGCTGGCACTTTCTGGAGGAACTATTACTTATGGTACAATGTCTCTTTTCCTGGTGCTGATCAATAGAATTCAGGCACCTATCGTGGGACTTGCGCAGCAGATTCCGAGGATTGTACAGATATTTACATCTGCTGAAAGAGTTATAGAACTTGAGAATATTCCGATTGAAGAACCTGTTAAGATTCCGGAGCCTAAGGGGGCTGTTGGAGTGGATGTCAAGGGACTTACCTTTGGATATGACGAAGAAAACGTCCTTGAAAACCTTGATCTGGATATTAAGCCCGGAGAGTTTGTGGCTATTATAGGTGAATCAGGTATCGGTAAGACGACTCTTATCAGACTTATGATGTCATTTATGAGTCATTATGAAGGAAGTATTACCTTTAATTCAGAAGGTGGGGACAGCGTTTCTGCTACAGCGGGAATGAGACAGTGGATGTCATATGTTCCGCAGGGTAACACACTTTTTAGCGGAACAATCAGAGAGAATATCCGTATGGGTAAGCTTGATGCCACTGATGAAGAAATGGAAGAGGCTCTTAAAATGGCAGCGGCCTATGATTTTGTGAAAGAGCTTCCAAATGGAATTGACACAGTTATTGGTGAAAGAGGCCACGGAATTTCCGAAGGTCAGGCCCAGAGAATTGCCATCGCAAGATGTCTGGTCCGCAAATCACCATTTGTAATATTGGATGAGGCAACGTCCTCTCTTGATCCTGAGACGGAGCTTGCAGTCCTTAAGGGAATGCAGAATATCACTCCTCGTCCTACCTGTGTGATAATAACTCACAGATTATCAGTACTGCCATATTGTGACAGACAGATAAAGATTGAGAATAAGAATTTAGTTTAAAGAGAAGAAAAAGTATTGTTGTTGGGCAAGCGTAACTATTCATTGTATTGACGCGTCAGTATGTGTGGGGGCACAGTAAATGACGTAAGAGGAATTGGGAGACGAAAATGAACGAGACAGAGAAGAAAATTAAAATTGAAAAAAACCTTGATGTTACGGAGCTTGATGGCGAGAAAGTAATGATTGATTTCGAGAGCGGCAAGTACTTCATGATCAAGGGAAGTGGCAACGACATTTGGGATATGATGAGAGATGGTATCAAGATTTCTGAAATTATCGATGCTCTTTTAAAAGAGTATGATGTAGATAGAGAGACTTGTGAAAAGTCAGTTGTTGCATTTATTAAGCAGATGGAGAACTATAAGTTTATAGCGCTTTATGAGTAATATTTCACTGATAAGATTTTTAAAGAATAATGATAGAAAGCGAAGAACACTGGCAATCTGGTATCTTACAGCTTTTTACAGAGCACAGATGCTGATGATTCCATCTAAGAAGCTGCAGAAGAACTGGGGAGAAAGCGGCAAGGAATCGCCTGAAACAGATCTGACTGTAAATTACAGATACGCTTATGTTGTAGCAAGGGATGTGAGCAGAATTGCAGATCATACTCCCTGGGAGAGTAAGTGCCTGGTACGTGCTTTAACAGCCAGATATCTTTTGCACAGAAAAGGCATCAAGACCACTCTTTATCTTGGTGTTGGCAAGGATGAAAATGGTAAGATGATAGCCCATAGCTGGTTGCGCTGCGGTGAATTGTTTGTAACCGGCGGCGATGGTAGCAACTATGCTACTGTGGCGAAATTCTGTATGTAAGGTCAGAAGACTTTCTTTCTGACCTTTATTTCTGCGTATTGGAGTTTTTATGAGTTATAAGTATTATATTTACGGACTTAATGTTGAGTCTGAAATTGAAATTGAAGAGGCGTATAAACTTGATTTTGATGGAGAACCAGATGTCAGGGTTGTGTACGGTGATATGCCGGCACAGGTAATGGAAATGTATGCTGATAAGGGACAGGATGAGTACTGCTCTGCAATTGCAGCAAACAGCCTCTTTTTCCGCATACCTAATACCTGTGAATATTGCGTGGAAAAAGATGTGATTACCATTCATCCATTTGAGAATGCAGTCAATTCTGATATTAAGTGCTTTATACTTGGAAGCTCTTTTGGCTACTGCATGATCTTAAGAAGAATGGTTGTGTTACATGGCGGAGCGGTATCTAAAAATGGAAAAGGCGTCATTGTAACAGGTGAATCAGGTGCCGGAAAGTCAACAGTTTCAGATGCTCTTTTATCGGACGGATATCTGTTTGTGGCTGATGATGTCTGCGCGCTTTCAGACCTTGGAAATAAGACTCATATCAATATGGCATATCCTCAGCAGAAGCTTTGCAAGGATGCTGCTCTTAAAAAGGGCTATGATCTATCTCAGCTTATCTATATCGATGAAGAAAGAGATAAGTACGCTATCAGGTTAAAAGACGGCTATTTAAAGGATGGAATCGATTTTGACTATCTCTTTGAACTGGTGCTTACAGATGAGAAAGAGGTTTCTTTCAGACAGGTTTCGGGTCATGAAAAGTTGATGCTCATAATGCGTAATATATTTAGGGGTGAAGGCGGCTTCGCATATTGGGGAGTTCCACCTGAGTATATGAAGATGTGCCTCAAGGTCGCATCCAGCATACAGGTGTATCAGATTGCAAGACCAAAGGATGCTGATACATTAGATGAGATTGTACAGTTCATAGAGAAAACTGTTGAAGAGTGATATTTGAATAAGCTAGGGCATGGCTTGGTTTATATATTGGGATTTAGGAGTATGAAAAGATGTCAGCTATATATGGAGCAATTGATTTAAATAGAAATGCAATTGATAAAGATCTTCCTGCAAGATTTGATGCAGGATATACAAAATGCAAAATAGATAAAAACAATAGCCTGCTTAGAGATAATGTATATATGCACTGCGGCGTACAATATTTTTATCCTCGTGCCAAGGCGGAGAGACTTCCTATCTATGATGAGGAAAGTAATGTATATATTACTGCTGACTGCGTTATTGATAATAGGAAAACACTAATTCCGGAGCTTTTACTTGATGATAGAGCGGCGGATGGAGATATTATTCTTGCTGCATATAAGAAATGGGGCAAGGATTGCTCTGAACATTTGCGTGGACTTTTTGCTTTTGTTATTTATGATGCTGCTAAAAATGAAGTATATGCTGCTACAGACCAGTTTTCACAGCGATGCCTTTTTTACCATTTAAGAGATGGGGTATTTTATTTTTCTACACTGTTTTTCCCTATCCCTGAGGCAACAAAGCTAAAGTTTAAAGAAAATGAAAGGTGGCTTGTTGATGAAATAACTCTTAGGGGACCGGTTATGATAACAGAACCTAAGGAAACGGCTCTTATTGATGTATATAAAATTGTTTGTGGAACATATATTACAGCTAACGTTCCTGAAAATTCATCTGAGATAAAGCTGGGAGAAACAAGATATTACAATCCTAATGATACCGTGCCTACTGACTGGAGTATTACTCTGGAACAGAGTGAAAAAATGATTAAAGAAACAGTTGCAGGAGTGATGGAAGATATCTTACAGGAACAGATTGATGTGGCGACAATGATGAGTTCGGGACTGGATTCATCGACTGTTTCATGTAATGCGGCAATTATCCTTGGAAAACGTGGTGGTAAGATATATAGTTATACATCAGTTCCGGATAAAGATGCAGGCCTAAAAAATACAAAATACACAATATATGATGAAACGGAAGGGGTTAAGGCTATTTGCAAGCAATATCCCAATATTATTCCTGAGTTTGTTGACAGTAAGGGTAGAAGCTTTTTGACGGAAACAGAAGAATTTGTTGATGCATGGGAACTTCCATGCAAATCTCAGCAAAATGCAGTTTGGATAGACGAAATATATAAAAAGGTATCTGACAGTGGACAGAAAATTCTGCTTAGTGGTTCAACTGGAAACTGTACATTTTCAGCAGGAAGCTATTTGGATACGATATACTATTACTTAACAAAACTAAGAGTAAAAGATGCTTATGATGTTTTAGGGGCTTTTAAGAGCATAGGAATATCTCGAAAGAAAGAAGTAAAGCTTATGCTTAAAAGGCTTTACCAATATTTTAGATGGAACTTTGATTATAAGCTAAAAGATTGTTATTCTGATAATGCAACTAGAAAGGATATTGGAGAGAAATATAGTCTTTCTAAGAGATTTGTTAAAATTCTTCATTATTTTCCTTTTCAAACTACGAAGACAATGAGAGAAGCTTTTTACCTGATCAATTCATATGCTCAGATTGGTGAAGTAGAAACAAAAGATAGTTTGCATTATGGAGTTATTGATAGGGATCCAACTAGAACTGTTGCACTTGTAGACATGTGTTTTAAAATACCTATTTTGTGTTATGCTAATAAAGATTATGACAGACGACTGCTTAGAGCTGGAATGAGAGGAATAGTGCCAGATGAAATATTGAATAATATCACTCAAAGAGGAAAGCAAAGTGGTGATAACGTATACAGAGTTGGGGTGGTATGGGATAAAATAAGAGACAAATGGGTTGATAGAGTGTTTAACAATGAAATATTACTTTATCTTGATAAGAAAAAGCTAGAAAGTCTACTGAAAGATTATGATTTAGGCATTGAAAAGGCTAACTATGATAATGTACTTGTTTTGTCGGAAATATACTCATTTGCGATTTATTTAGATAAAATAAAAAAATATTGTAAATGAATCTTACATTTTTGTTAGAAAACTTGTAGTAAATGTATTTTGGTGTTAGTTTTATATGTGATGATATATTTTAAGAAGGAGGATCAACTATGAAAATTTGGAATAATCCAGCAATCGAAGAAATCAAACTTTCTGCTACTGAGCAGAGTGGTGGCCCATTCAAAGAGTGGGATGGCGAGTGGAATCAGGATGCTGAAGGCAACTGGTATCAGTTATCAAAGAGCTGATAATAAAAAATAGGAGGTATACGTGGTATGAAAACTTGGCTTGAAGCTGTTATTGAAGAGATTAGTTTTTCAAATACAGAGCATGGACAGTATAAAAATCCAGATCTTGATGGGGCATATACTGCACTTGGTAACCCATATGGTGGAGATGGCCCTGCACTGTCATAATCAATTTGTTTTTCACGGCAGATTATTCTGCCGTATTTTTTTTGCTTTTTCACTGTTCCTCACTTTGTTCATTATGATATTATGGATAAATATTTGGCTTACGGTAGAAATGGCTTCATGGGATTTGTGTTTGGACCAGATTCTCAGATCAAACATAAAGGATTCCAGCAGAGCATTTATATAAAGACTATTGAATAAAGAATAGGGTAGTATTATTTCAAACAGCCGGTATATGCGGAGATAATTATTAGCATATATCGGCTGTGCCTTTTGCAGTAGTTATGTCATGAATGCTTTGTTTAATATCATTGACATAATGGCCTTTGCGTTAAATATTGTATTCCTCAAAAAGCTTTTGCTGATATGCTTTATCTGTAACGGCTTTAGTTAAATCATCTAATCTTCCATCATCAATAAGCTTTTTATGAAGCATGTTGATTCTATCAGTTATTTGTTGAGTAACCTGTTGAGTAACCTGTTGAGTAACCTGTTGAGTAACCTGTTGCGTCACTTGTTGTGTTACTTGCTGAGTAACTTCTTCTGTAATATCGCGGCGCAAATGAAGTTCATAATCCCATTTTTTCATATAATTCTTGGTTACCTCCGCTCTATCTTTTACCTGAGATACCAAGTAATCCATTTCTGCTATTGGAGCACTTGGCATGTCCTTTTTTTCTCCGTCTACTATGTATTTTAGCATTTCACTAAGTCTTTCGCCATACGATTTATCACTAAGATTATTGTTTCCATACGCATAGAGATATATGTGTTTTACACCATCCTTATATTCTATATCAGGATGTGTTATTAGATTTGTTGATGCTTCGTAATACATATCTCCGGCTAGAAAAGGATCATATGACAAAATGGTGATGGATACATATTCCGGGAGATTTCGATAAATTGTATTTGTGGGCAGAGTTTTTGTGTCTATGAGTCCTACGTAGTATCTTTGCCTCTTTGGGAGTTCCAGACGGTCACTTGCCCTGTTTTCCATTTCGATATCATAGACAGTTGCGCTGTCTTCGTTAGTTTTATCATTATGTATTATTTGTGCATCAAGCCGGATGCCGTGATTGACGCTATCTACTCCGGTAATCACCTTCTGTGCAGTAACAACAACATCGACTAGATCTATGTTAAGAGTAGTGCCAATGATATTTTTCGAAACGATTTTGGCTGCATCTTCATCTTCCATAATACTGTCGAAGAGGAAACCATCAATCATGTTCATTTCCTTGATTCTTTTCTTGGCTTCGTCAAAAGTGATTTGTTCGTTAAAGTTTGCTTCAATAATTGCTGACATAAAACTCCTACTTGTAAATAGTGATACTGCAATTTTTAAAAAGTCTTAAAGAAGTCTTAATAATGTCTTAAGGAGTTGACTGAATAACGATTATTTCAATGAAAGCATTTACAAAATTTGACTTACGTCAATTAAGAAATTATAGTTAATAAAGCGGCTTAGTTATTGCATTTTCGGCATTGATCCGAGAATGAGTAGTTGCTTATTACATTGAAATGAGGGACAGAGATTATGAAAATAGCAGTAGTTGGAACAGGATATGTTGGATTATCCAATTCAATTCTTTTATCACAGTATAATGACGTTACGGCAGTGGATATCGTACCTGAGAAGGTTGATATGATCAATAACAGGAAATCTCCAATCGTGGACAAGGAGATTGAGGAGTACCTTAAGAAGGATTCGCTACGACTTCATGCGACAACAGATGCTTCAAGTGCCTATGCTGATGCGGATTTTGTAATTGTTTCTACACCTACCAATTATGATGAGAAGATGAATTATTTTGACACTTCTTCGGTTCTGAGCGTGGTAGATCAGGTGAGAAAAGAAAATCCGGATGCTTTTATTGTTATTAAGTCTACGATTCCGGTAGGATACACAGAGGAGCTTTCCGAGGAGTACCACACGGATCACATTCTTTTTTCACCGGAGTTTTTGAGAGAAGGACATGCTCTTTATGATAATCTTTATCCATCAAGAATAATTGTTGGATACGACACAGACAGTGAGGAGGCACAGGAGAAGGCGCAGTTGTTTGCGGGGCTTCTTAAGCAGGGTGCGTTAAAAGAAAATGTGCAGACTCTTTTCATGAATACAACAGAGGCGGAGTGTGTTAAGCTTTTTGCCAATACATTCCTTGCACTTAGAGTTTCATATTTTAATGAGCTGGATACCTACGCGGAGGTGAGAGGCCTTAATACCAAGAATATTATCCAGGGTGTATGCCTTGATCCTAGAATTGGCGATTTCTACAATAATCCATCCTTTGGATATGGCGGATATTGCCTGCCTAAGGATACGAAGCAGCTTCTGGCCAATTATGAAGATGTTCCGAATAACCTTATTACGGCAATTGTAGATGCTAACAGGACGAGAAAAGACTTTATTGCTGACAGAATCTGGGCTCTGAAGCCCAAGAAAGTGGGCGTGTACAGGCTGACTATGAAGGCAGGATCCGATAATTTCCGTCAGTCAGCAATCCAGGGAATCATGAAGCGTATTAAGTCCCGTGGTATTGAGTGTGTTGTATATGAACCAACGCTGAAAGCTGATGATTTCTTTAATTCCAAGGTTGAGCGCGATCTTGAGAAGTTCAAGAAGGAGTGCGACTACATCATTGCAAACCGTCTTACTCCGGAACTTGAGGATGTGGTTGATAAGGTATATACGAGAGATCTTTTCGGAAATGAGTGATGAAGATCTGATTATTGTGTGCGTTTCTTGACTATTATAGCTATAAGAAAGAATTACAGCGTGGTATACTTTAGATTAGTACAAAATGAGTATTTATAAAGGGGTTAGTTGAAGATGAAACTATCGCTGATAGTACCTTGCTATAATGAGCAGGAAGTGCTGCCGATTTTTTGTGAAGAAGTAACCAGAGTGGTAAAAGAACTTGATTATGAATATGAAGTTATCTTTGTGAATGACGGTTCTAAAGATGCCACGCTGGATATTTTGCAGGAAATGTGCGACAAGAACTCTAATTTCAAATATATTTCTTTTTCCAGAAACTTTGGAAAAGAGGCAGCTATGTACGCTGGCTTTTGCAATGTGTCCGGAGACTATGTGGCTGTAATGGATGCGGATTTACAGGATCCGCCGTCTTTACTTCCTGATATGCTGAAAATCATTGAATCAGGGGAGTATGACAGCGTAGCCACAAGGCGTGTCTCAAGAGTGGGAGAGCCGCCAATCCGTAGCTTTTTTGCAAGACAGTTTTATAAATTGATAAATAAGATATCCGATGCGGATATAGTTGATGGCGCTAGAGATTTTAGGCTCATGAAGCGTGAAATGGTTGATGCCATTGTTGCCATGGGAGAAGCTAACAGATTTTCCAAGGGTATATTTGGATGGATTGGATTCAGAACCTATTGGATGCCGTATGAGAATAAAGAAAGAGCTGCAGGCGAAACAAAGTGGAATTTCTGGAAACTGTTTAAATATGCGGTTGATGGAATAATCAACTTTTCACAGGTGCCTCTTAGTCTGGCTTCCTGGTTTGGACTGTTTATGACGGTCGTTGCGTTTTTGTTTATCATCTTTATCGTAGTCAGAAAGCTGATATTTGGCGATCCTGTAAGTGGTTGGGCATCAACGATATGTGTAATTATCCTGATTGGCGGGATTCAGCTCTTTTCACTGGGAATCATGGGACAGTACATTGCGAAAATGTACATGGAAGTTAAGAAAAGACCGCATTATATAGTCGGGAAGAGCAATATAGAGGGTGTTGATAAGATTCGATGATCAGGTAGCAATTGTTTCATTGGTGTGCTAGTGTTTATCAAAAGGAGGTTTTATGGCAGAGAACAAGTGGAGATGCAGAGCAGAGGACTTAAAGGGAACAGAGACGGAAAAGAACTTACAGGCAGCGTTTGCAGGTGAGTCGGAGGCTAGAAACAAGTATACATTCTTTGCGTCTAAGGCTAAGAAAGAGGGATATGTTCAGATTTCAAACATATTCGCTGAGACGGCTGCTAATGAAAAAGAGCACGCTGAAATCTGGTACAAGATTCTGACCGGCATTGGAAGTACTGTAGACTGCCTTAAGGAGGCAGCTGACGGCGAAGGCTATGAGTGGAAAGAGATGTATCCATCTTTTGCCAAAAAGGCGAGAGAAGAGGGCTTTGACGAGATTGCAGAACTGTTTGAGGGCGTGGCTGCAATTGAGAAGGAGCATGAGGAAAGGTACAGAAAGCTTCTTAAGAATGTTGAGGATAAGCTTGTTTTTTCACGTGATGGAGATTGCGTATGGCAGTGCAGCAACTGCGGTCATATAGTGATTGGCAAGGAAGCACCGGAGGTTTGCCCGGTTTGCAATCACCCTAGGGATTATTTCCAGCTTAAGGCGGAGAATTATTAATTTGGCCGCGGTGAAGTTAGTTGTTTTAGATAATTGATTTTGATGCTATAAAAAAGATTATAATGAATAGAGTAGAAGGGCCATCATCTGCTAATTCGTGGGTGATGGCTCTTTTTATTGTGTCTTATTTGTCCTCTGAAAATGACAGTTTGTGAAAAATGTGTGATTTTTTTGAAATTATATTAGTAATTTCTATAATATAGTAATTGCACTTATCTCAAAGAAGTTGTATACTTTTGCGGAAAAGTTTTTTGAGATGAGGAGATTGTGAAATGGCTGAGAAAAAGTTAAATGGAACAGTAATTGTAACATACAGATGCAACGCACGCTGCTCTATGTGTAATAGATATAAGGCACCTAGTAAGCCTGAGGAAGAGATTTCAATTGAGACTATCAAGAAGCTTCCTAAGATGTATTTTACCAACATCACAGGTGGTGAGCCTTTCATCAGAACAGATATTAAGGATATCGTAAGAGAACTTTACAAGAAATCAGATCGTATCGTTATTTCTACAAACGGTTTCTTTACAGATAGAATTGTTGACCTTTGTAAGGAATTCCCACAGATTGGTATTCGTATTTCTATCGAAGGTCTTGAGAATACTAACAACGAGATCAGAGGTCTCGAGAATGGTTATCAGAGAGGATATCAGACTCTTAAGACTCTTCGTGAGATGGGCATGAAGGACGTTGGATTTGGTATGACAGTTCAGGATAAGAATGCACCTGACCTTGTACCTCTTTACAAGCTTTCAGACGAGATGGGAATGGAGTTTGCTACAGCTTCTCTTCACAACAGTTTCTATTTCGTAGAAGCTAAGAACATCATCAAGGATCGTCCTATGGTTGCTCAGAACTTCGAGAACCTTGTTAATGAGCTTCTTGCCAGCAAGAGCCCTAAGAAGTGGTTCAGAGCATATTTCAACCATGGACTTATCAACTATATTTATGGACAGAAGAGACTTCTTCCTTGTGATATGTCTTTTGACACATTCTTCATCGATCCTTATGGAGACGTTATGCCATGTAACGGAACTAAGGATAAAGAGGTTATGGGTAACCTTAATGAACAGAGCTGGGATGAGCTTTGGAGTTCACCTGAGGCTGAGGCAGTTCGTAAGAAGGTTCGCTGCTGTGACAGAGATTGCTGGATGATCGGTTCTGTTTCTCCTGCAATGCACAAGTATATCTGGGTTCCTATGTGGTGGGTAATCCGTCATAAGGCTAAGTTCTGGACCAAGAAGAAGTACAGCATGTACGAGAACAAGATTGTACGCGATTTCCGTGACGGTAAAGTTTCTAAGGAGGAACTTGATAAGTGCAGCACATGCGATATGTGTGCAACTGTTAATAATGGTCTTTCAGCTGCTTCAATGGAACAGCTTAAGGACAAGACCGGTGAAGAGATTGTTGATGCTGATATCGCAGCACAGATGAATAATTAAGAATAGAATCATAAGATATTTGCCTTTATTCCGCAAAAGTTGTCTATGTTCTTGGATAAAGAGTCAAGAATAAGGCAGTTTTGCGGAATAGTTTCTATATGGGAGAATGAATGATGAGAGTTTTGATGGTTAACAAATTTCTGTATCCAAACGGGGGATCAGAGACATATATATTTAAGCTTGGCGAAGCACTTACTGCTAAGGGACATGAGGTTCAGTTTTTTGGTATGGAACATGAGGGCAGATGCGTAGGAAACGCAGTAAATGCCTACACTTCTGACATGGATTTCCATAATGCAAGCAAACTGGAGAAGATGACATATCCTCTTAAAACAATTTATTCCAAAGAGGCTCGTCAGAAGATCAGATTGGTTTTAGATAATTTTAAGCCTGACGTTGTACATCTTAATAACTTTAACTACCAGCTTACACCATCAATCATCCTGGAGGTGGTTAAGTGGAGAAAAGATACCGGACATGCCTGTAAGATTGTATTTACAGCTCATGATTATCAGCTTGTTTGCCCTAACCATATGTGCAACAACCCCAATACACATGAGAACTGTGAGAAATGTCTTGGCGGACATTTCATGAACTGCACAAAGGGTAAATGTATTCACGGAAGTACTGCTAAGAGTTTCATTGGAACACTTGAAGCTTCTTTTTGGAAACTTAATGGCGCTTATAAATATATTGATACCTTTATCTGCTGCAGTAAGTTTATGAAGAGCAAATTAGATTCAAATCCTCTTTTTGCTTCTAAGACAGTAGCAATTCATAATTTCCTTGATGAGATACCGTGGAAAGAGGTGGGAAAAGAGGATTATGTTCTTTACTTTGGCAGATATTCTGAAGAAAAGGGAATTAGAACTCTTATAGAGGCTGCTAAGAGACTGCCGGATGTAACCTTTATTTTTGCCGGAAAAGGACCTCTTGAAGACCTGGTAGATAATGTCGAAAATATCAAGAACGTGGGCTTTAAGAGCGGAGAAGAGCTTGAGAATCTGATTCGCAAAGCAAGAGTTTCCGTATATCCTTCAGAATGGTATGAGAACTGTCCGTTTTCAGTAATGGAGTCACAGCTGTATGGTACACCGGTAATCGGAGCCAATATCGGTGGTATTCCTGAACTTATCAGAGTGGGTGAGACAGGTCTTTTATATAAGAGCGGAGACGTGGATGCTCTGTGTGATGCAATCCATGAGATCTGGCAGGATGATGCTAAGGCTGGCAAGATGCATGAGGCATGTAAGGAGCTGAGCTTTGATACTATTGATGAGTATCTGGAGAAGCTGCTTAAGATTTATGGATGATTTTAGCATTGAGAAATCATAGTAATATAGAAATATTTATTTAGATGTGTATAAAACGAAAGATGGTGATGACGTTGCGTTGTCATCATCTTTTTCTTTCTTAAGAAAGTCTTAAAGATTTTCGACGGTTTTTCTTAATAATTTTGTGTTAACATAAATTCTGTTGATCTGCTCCGTTCGGGGCAAATGGTTATCTGGATGGTGCGTATATGCGCCTGCTGCAGCAATCACGATAATCCATAATTCCATATTGTTTTGCAAAACGAACACATAATGACTATAGGAAAGAGAGGTGATATACTCTAGATGAGTACACAAAAAGAAAATGAGGACAAGGGCATCATTGATTGGCATTCTGGTTTTGAGGGTAGCCTGAGGCTAATTCTCAGAGAATATAAAGGTTTCATTGATATTACCCGAGAATATCCACTTTCAATGGAGCCGCTTAAAATGGATTTTCTAGTGCTGAAAAATGATACAGGTGTATATATTGATAATGCTGTAGGCAGAGGCTTTTTGAAGCATAATATCATAGAATATAAAAGTCCTGATGATGAACTTAATATTGATGTTATATGGAAAACGATAGGTTATGCCGGAATATATAAGAGCCTTGGCAACACAGTTAATGAGATTAAGGCTGAAGAACTGACAATTACAATATTTAGAGTACGAAAACCGGTAGCGTTGTTCAAATTATTGGATCATAATGGATATATTGTTGAAAATGAAGAACCAGGAGTTTATCAGATTCATGGGATTGTAAGTATTCCGCTGAGAATTGTAGTAATCAGGGAATTGGAAGACGACAAGCTAAGTGCAATGAAAATAATGAAAAGGAATGCTAAGCCTTTAGATATTGAGAAATTTTTACAAGAAGCCAAAGACTATGAGGATTTAGAAGACAAACGGTCAGCAGACGCGGTATTACAGGTGAGTGCAAACGTTAATAAGGAATTGTACGAGAGATTGAGAGGTGACGAAAAAATGTGTGAAGCATTGAAAGAGATAATGGCGGAAGACCTTAAAAAGGCTGAGGCGCAGGGGGTAGAGAAGATTAACAAGCTGATTCTTGTATTAACGGAGGAGAAAAGATATGATGACCTGGCAAGAGCGGCTCAGGAGCCTTCCTATCAGGCTCAACTTATTCGAGAACTTGTTGATCCGAATTATAAAGGTTGAATTGGGAGTATAGAGTCTTGACATTCTGAACTATTATTCATAAAATGGAAACCGACTTTTTGTTTTAATTTTATTTTGAGATAATAGATTATGAATGCAGTAGAAAAAGATTTTATTGAGCTTACCAGAAGGGCCATCAACTGCGAATACGCTGATGATGGCTTTTTTGATGAAACAAATTGGGAAGAGGTATTTGAGTTGGCTTGCAGGAACAGCCTCGCAGCTGTTCTTTTTGATGCAGCAAAGAGCTGTAAATCTCTTCCTGAGGAGATAAGAAAAAAATGGGATGTATATAAATTCCAGACATTTATGCGTCAGACAGCACATTTTCAGTCGCTTGTAGAAGTGGTAAATGGTCTTAAGGATGCCGGGATAGACTATGCGGTATTTAAAGGACAGGCTATTTCTGAATGTTATCCTAAGCCTTCATACAGATCATCCTGTGATTCGGATATTTTGGTCAGCCCTGATGATAGAGAACGTGCTACAGAAATCATCAAAGCACATGGTTATGATTATGTCGGCGGCAAGGAAGATAAGGAATTAACCTTTGATAATGCTCAGAATGGGCATGTTATAGAACTCCATACCACTGTGTTTGAAAACTATGAAGGTATTAAAATCGACATTCTTTCAAAAGCTAATCTTAATGGCCCTGAACATAGAATAGATATGAATGTAAATGGTAAGACCATTAGAACTATGGGTGTTGATGAGCATCTCGTTTATCAGATGTATCACCTTTTAAAGCATTTTATGCTTGAAGGGGCTTCTGTCAGGTTCTTTACTGATTTTACACTTTTTATCAATAATAATCTTGATAAACTTCATTTTAATTTCTTTTGGAAGTGGATGGATAGATGTGGTTATAGCACATTCTGCCAGAACTTTTTTACTATCTGTGTTAGGTATTTTGGTATGGATGCGTCGATTCTAAAAGGTCGCAAGTTTAAAACTAAAGAAGAAGTCCTTGAGTCAATAATATTGGATTTTATCTATAAGGGTGATATAGAGCATGTGAGACAGAATTCCTGGCAGCTTATTTATGCTTTCGCCCCATATCTTGTTGGAGAGAAATCTGAATTTGAAGGAAAAACGAAGGAAAAAATAAAGTTTATTTTCCCAATGCCGCAGGATTTGGATGAATACTATGGTTATGCCAAGAAGATGCCTATACTTCTTCCGATAGCCTGGATACACAGGCTTGTAAGAAGAAGCTATTTACAGGTGAAAAATAGAAAAGCTGGATTATATTCTGCTACGCAGAAAATGGAATTGATTAATTCTAGACTTGATTTATTTAGTTCTGTGGGACTTATTGATAAAGAAGAATAAATTCATAGTAAGACTAAGACAAAAAGCCTTACTAAAAAATACTGAGAGAAATGAAATCACGAATATAGATCAAGATACCAAATGGGAGTTCTGTAATGGACTCCTATTTGGCTTTTTAAGCGACTGCTAACTTGCTAAATAATCATGATTATTGTAAAATTCTCATTGGCTTTTTCGGGAGATATATGAACATGGAAACAGTTAAAAGAAATATAATGTTGAATTTACTAAAGGGATTAGCGTGTATTGGGGTTGTATTTATACATGTTACATTCCCGGGAATAGTGGGAATAGTAGTAAAAAAATTAGCTGCTTTTGCCGTGCCGATATTTTATTTGACTGCTGGTTACTATGCTTATGGTAAAAATGTGGATACAATTAAGCGTAGGTTATTTAAAATCATTAAGATTTTCATTTTTGCATATATTGTTTTCTTTCTTTATAGTGCTGCTATGGAATTTAAGAATCATATGCTAACACAGTGGTTGGCAGATAACTATAACAGTACTACTCTTGTAAAGTATTTGATTTTTTGTACAATCGAATTTGCGATTCCTCTTTGGTATCTCATAGCTCAGATAGAGACTTATGTATTCTGGATTATAATTCTAAAACTCAAAAAAGAAGGGCAGATTACTAAGCTTATCCCAGTACTTTTTGTGCTTCAAGTTATTTTGGTAACAATTTGCGAAACAATGGGATTTGATTGGCTTTGGAAAAAGAACTTTGTTACCGAATCATTGTCATGGTTCTTGTTAGGCTATTATATTCATAGTTTACCTGAAGAAAAAATAGATAAGATTAGTGATAAGAAACTGACTCTTATCGGAGTGGTGGGAGCTATAATAATTCTTGTTCCATTTGTGTTAAAGTTGAGAATGAACTTTTCTTGCGTTGGTTATATTCCGTACGCGACAGCGATGTTCCTTATAGCTTTAAATCATGGAAATGCAAGTATATGTAAGCCATTGGAGATATTAGGGGATAAATTATCGTTGTGGGTTTATATATTTCATGTGCCGGCTAGTGCTGTTATATTGAGTGTAGTTCATAGCATATTGGGGGTAGATGAAACAACTGGTATTTATCCATGGATACATCCGTTACTTACTTTGAGTATAGTTGTTTGGGGCTCATATGTTTTTAATTTGTTGTTAGTAAAATGCTTCAAGATAAAACAAAAAAATACCCAATTGTAATGAAGAGAGAAAAAGTAAGATGTTAGTTCTTGGTTTTAAATAAAGGAGAAAAGTAATGAATGAGCCAATGATATCAATAATTTGCCCAGTTTATAATGTTGAAAAATACCTTGTGAGATGTATTTCAAGTCTGATTTGTCAGACATATGCAAATATAGAGATTATTTTGGTTGATGATGGTTCTACGGATAATTCTGGCAAGATATGTGATGATTATGCTGGAAAAGATAACCGGATATCTGTTATTCATAAAGAAAATGGTGGTTTATCAAGCGCAAGAAATACAGGGATAGATGTTGCTTCGGGAGATTATATATTATTTGTTGATAGCGATGATTCTATCAGTCCTCGTATAATAGAGGATTTTTATGCTCGAATTATTGATACCGAAAGTGATATGGTAATAGGTGGCATTAAAAGGGTAGACGAACAGGGAAAATATTTGGATAGTTTGGACTGGGGCGAGGATGCTGTAGTTTCTAAACATGAGTACTGGGTAAGATTCTTTGAACAAAAAAATGGCTTGGGTGTGGTGGTAAATGGTAAGCTCTACAAGAAACGTATTTTTGATGACCTGAGATTTGATGAGGGTAAGATTTTTGAAGATGAGCTTATTATCCATAAAATAATAGATTTATGCGATAGAATTTGTATTATTAATGACGAGTATTATTTTTATACTAAAAGAAATGATGGAATTATGGGTAAGACTAAAGGAGTTGTTAATGGGTACGATAAAGTTGAGGCATACATAAAAAGGGCTGAGTATTTGTATAATACAAATGAGCTTTCTTTTTCTCTACAGTGTTTGGAAGATGCAATTAATCGATATTTTATGGTGGTGTCAAATCCTAATAATAGTGATATAAAGCGCAAACTTGAAATAAAAAAAATGTTATCTGATGTATTACGTAAGGTAGAGGGAAACAGCAAAAGATATTTGCTAAAGAAAAGCTTGTTTTTATATGCATATAAAGCTATGGAGATTACATGGATTATAAGAGAGAGAATAAGAAGGCTGAAGCATTGATTTGAAGTATGCTTGTGGCGTATTTTGTAAAAAACACATAACACATAAGGAAAAAGCTTAATATTTTTAAAATACCTGCCAATTGCTATCGAAGCCAAAATATAGTATACTCTTGCGGATAGATGTTTTGAAAAAAATCATACTACTTCATTGGATTTAACATCTAAGGAAGTGGTTTTTTTATGAGGAAAGGTAATGGGGATTGAAATAAAAAGACGATATGAAGCAATAGATGGATTAAGAGCATTTGCCTGCATGGGAATTGTGGCTATGCATGTTTTTGCAAATGCTAGTTATGAATTAAATGGATTTTGGTTCAAGACATTTATACCTTCATTATCAAATCTGGTATTTTTATTTATGACTATCAGCGCATTTGGTATGTGTTGTGGATATTATAAACAAATTATAGACAGAGAGCTGGATGTAGTATCTTTTTATAGAAAAAGGTATGTCAAGATTCTTCCGTTTTTTATGTTCCTTTGTGTTTTGGCTTTTTTTATGAGACCATCGTTAAATTCTGCTTATGAAGTGTTTGCAAATCTAACACTGCTTTTTGGCTTTATTCCTAATGCAAATATATCGATAATAGGAGTTGGATGGTTTTTGGGGGTAGTCTTTGCCTTTTATATATTTTTTCCATTTTTTTGCTTTCTACTTGCAGATAAAAAGAGAGCTTGGATAGCATTCTTTGCGTCATATTTCATGAATTATTTGTGCAGAAATCATTTTGAGGTTGGAAGAAAATCAATTGTCTACTGTTTTGTTTATTTTATGGCAGGAGGACTGATATATCTTTACAGAGAATGGCTTACCAAAGTGGCGAGATATAGATGGATTTTTATTGTTGCTGCTATTATTTCTGTTATAACATTTTGGGAAACAGAGGGGCCTGATTTTTTAATGGTGTTTTTTAATTCAGCTATACTAGCATATGCTATATGTTCTGATAGAACAGGCATTTTAGATAATAAATTTACTCATCTTGTAGGAAAAATTAGTTTTGAAGTATATTTGAGCCATATGGTAGTATTCAGATTGGCACAAAAAATGCACTTATTATCACTTTCAAATAATGCATATATTAGTTTCTTTATTGCGTTTATTATAATTTTTATTTCTACATGTTGTTTGGCGATGGGTGTGAAAAAAATAATGGAGTTATTCATTGATATAGCGCGTAGGATTTTGGAGAAACGAATATGTTGAGTAAAAGAACTAAATTGATGGTTAAATTGAAGTTTTTATCTCTAATGAGGAAAAATCATTCAAAAGCTGAAATTATAAGGAAATCAGGCTTATTTAAGTCTTTTGGTGAGGGGGGTACTGGCATCCAGACTGGATTCCTTCTTTTCCGGAGTGCATAGAAATTGGAAAAAACGTTACAGTTGCAGCTGATGTAAGAATATATGAACATGATATAGTACATCGTATGTGGAATTGTGATGATAAATACCTTGGAAAAAGAATATGGATGAAAAAAGAAAATGTCAAAATTGGGGATAATGCTTTATTAGGGGCTAGAAGCATTGTCCTCTGTGGGGTGACAATTGGCAAAAATGCACTTGTCGCAAGTGGAAGTGTTGTTACTAAAGATGTTCCTGATTATGCTATTGTTGCAGGAGCACCTGCAAGGGTTATTGGTAATACCAAGGAATTATTCGAGCGTAGACTCAAAGATAGTTATTCTGATTTGCAAGACTATTCTTACGAAAAATATTTTGGATGATTAGGGAATATGGGGGATAGCCTGTGCTCATTTTTGTATAGAATAATGAGTATAAAATAATTATGAAGCGTATAAAGGGAAGAGGTTATGAAAGTAAGTATTATAACAAGGCACGCAATCACTAATTATGGTTCTTTATTGCAGGCTTATGCTACACAGACAGCTATAGAAGAATTAGGGCACGAGTGCGAGATAGTTGATTATATAAGAAGAGATGAGTCTTACAAAGAGCATGAGAAGACACTTCTCAGACGTAAAATTCAGTGGAATAATAACCCATTGAAGAGATTCGCATATTTGGCTCTTAGGCAACCGGAAAGTATATTTGCAGGACGAAGATTTGAAAAAGAACGTATGAAATACTTGAAACTTTCTCAGAAATTTGAAACAAGAGAGAGTATTTCAGCGAATTGCCCCAAAGCAGATGTATATATGACTGGAAGCGATCAGGTATGGGGGCCAACAGAAGATGGAACTTACGATTCCAATTATTTCCTGTCTTTTGCTGGTGAGTCCAAAAAAATAGCATATGCAGCAAGCTTTGGCCATACTGATATGAACGAAGAATTATATCAGTATTTCAAAAAACTATTAGCGTCCTATGCATGTATTGCTGTACGTGAGAAAAGTGCCGTAGATATTATCAACGATATGGGATATCAAGCAAGTCAGGTTTTGGATCCAACACTTCTTTTTGATAGGCATTTTTGGAGTAAAAGAGCTTCAGATATTAAAAAAGGTAAGTACATTTTGGTATACCAGATTCATAATGATCCCCAATTATCTGATTATGCTGAAAAAGTTGCCAAGAAGAAAGGGTTACCATTAATTCGAATTTCAGCTTCTTTTCATCAGATCACCAGATCTGGAAAATTTATATGGTGTCCTAGTATTGCTGACTTTTTGGGATATATCAAAAATGCTGAATTGTTGATAACAGATTCTTTCCATGGGACAGCTTTTGCTATCAATTTTAATACTCCATTTGTTGAAGTGCTTCCTAATAACAACACTGGTACCAGAAATGTGAGCATTTTATCTCTTACAGGTTTGTCAGATAGAATTTTGTGTAGTGACAATATTGGCATAGAGGATAAGAAAATAGATTTTGAGAAAGTAAATAATATTCTTGAAGTGGAACGAGAAAAATCAAAAAATATACTTCAGAAAATGATTGTGGAATAAAAAATGATTACTGTATGTGATAAGAACCAATGTGCTGGCTGTATGCTATGTGTTGATATATGTCCAAAGAAAGCTATCAGTATTAATGATAATTTGAAAGCATATAACGCAGTTATAGATAGTGAGAAATGTGTTAATTGTAATTTATGCCATTCAAAATGCCCGCAGAATAATGATGTTCCCAAAAAGGAGCCAATTAATTGGTATCAGGGATGGATTCAAGATGAAGATATACGTTCGAAGTCTCCATCAGGCGGGATAGGAATGGCATTAGCGACCCAATTTGTTAGAGAGGGTGGATATGTTGCAAGCTGCGTTTTTCGAGATGGTGAATTCCAGTTTGCGATTACCAACGATGAAGATGAAGTATTAAAATTTTCAGGTTCAAAATATGTAAAGAGTAATCCTACCAGGATTTACGGGAAAATATCTGCAATACTAAAGGAAGGGAACAAAGTATTATTCATAGGTCTTCCTTGTCAGTGCGCTGCAGTAAAGAAATATGTCGATGATAGATATGCTGATAATTTATATCTGGTAGATTTAATTTGTCATGGAACACCTTCACCTAGGCTTTTGTCTGTTTTTTTGAATCAGTATTCAAAAAAATTATTGGAAATAAACGATATCAAATTTAGATTGAAAGCCAAAATGCAGGTAGTGGTAGATGATGAAGGGATTGTATGTAAGGGCGTATCGGATAGATATACAATAGGCTTTTTGAATGGACTTACATATACTGATAATTGTTATAATTGCAAGTATGCGTCTGGAAGCAGAATAACAGACATTACTATCGGTGATTCTTGGGGATCAGAATTAGAGGTTAAAGAATTAAAGAAGGGTGTTTCTTTAATGCTGGTTCAGACAGGAAAGGGAGAAGCACTATTAAAAAAAGCAAATGTAGAACTTTTTCCTGTTGATGTAGAGAATGCTAAAAGAAATAATGATCAGTTAGTAGCGCCAATGCCAGAACCTGTATCTCGAGAACAGTTTTTTGGTGCTGTGGGGCAGAAGAAATTTAATAAGCTTATTTTTGACAGATATAGAAATCAGTGTATTAAACAGGATATAAAACATATCTTAATACGCATGCATTTGGTAAAGTAATCTGAATAAGGTTTTGTGGAGGATGAGTCAATGAATGTTATGCATTTTTTGGCAACAGGTGGAACCGGTGGAATAGAGTCTTTGGCAAGGGATTATGCTAATCTTTCGACTAACAATAACTATTTTGTTTTCTTTTGGGGCGGCGGCGTTAATGCAGAGAAGATTAAAGCGTCAGGACATAATGTAATAGAATTAGGTGTTGGACGCAAAGAATTTTTTAAGACATATACAAAATTAAAAAAATTAGTAGATGAATATGGCATTGAAGCCATAGTTACTCACCACGCTGCGCCTATGTTTTATGTATATATGATGCTCTTAAAAAATAGGTCAAAGGATTTAAGAACACTTATTTATGCGCATGGGAATTTAACCGACATGTTAAGAGCAGAGCGTAAGGGCGTGTTTTTCAGAAAACAGATATTCGCATTTGCATATAAAAGATGTACAAAGCTTATAGCCATTTCCAATTCAGTAAAGAATAGTATAGGCAATTACGGCTTTAACACTGATAAAATACAGGTTATCTATAATGGAGTAGATTGTAAAAAATTTTACAATTCAAATGATAATACCGGTGATACTGTAAAGATTATCTATGTTGGACGCCTGATTAAACAAAAGGGTGTCGATATGTTATTGGATGCTCTTAAACAGATAGATAATAAATGTGAATTTGAGTGTGATATTGTTGGGGATGGTCCTGAAAGGAAGAATTTAGAAAAGCAGTTAAATGATTTGAACATGAGAAATCATATATCATTTAGAGGCACTAGATCTGATGTCCCGGAATTGTTAAAGAAAGCTGATTTATTTATTCATCCTGCCAGATGGGAAGAAGGATTTGGAATATCGATTGTGGAAGCTATGGCAGCAGGCGTGGTTCCAATAGCCTTTCTAAAGGGGGCAATACCTGAGATAATTTCTGATGGAGTTGATGGTTTTATCGTACAAGGATGTAACGCTGATGAACTGGCAGTCGCTTTAGAAAAAGCAGTAGTTGGTTTTAGGCAAGGGGAATTACAAAGATTTGCAGAAGCTGCGAAAGAAAAGGCGTCAAAGTTTCAATTGGAAGATTATGTGGAACTTTTGGATAATGCTATTACTGCGTAATAGAGAGAATGGTCATGTTGGGAATAATTATAATAAATTACAATACATACGAAAAAACAGTTGATTGTATAAATAGCATAAAAAATACTTATGACGGAGATTATAGGATTTATCTGTTAGATAATGCTTCACCTAATAAATCAGGGGAGATTCTTAGAGAAAAATATAATGATGATAGCTCAATTGAAGTAATCTGTTCTAATGATAATCTTGGATATGCAAGGGGAAATAATCTTTGCATTAGAAAAGCTGTAGATGAAGGATGTGACTATGCATTGATTTCGAACAATGATATAGTTTATAAGCCTCATGCAATCGATAAAATGCTATATGAAATTAAGAATGAAGAGGCATTTTTAGTTGGACCTAAAGTTATGCTACCAAATGGCAACGTACAAAAGACAATAAAGACTAAGGCGCCAAGTTTTATAGAATATTTTATATATGAAACTTATATTAGGAATCTATTTAAGAATAGCTATAAGGCATATAATGTAATTCCGGATTCTGCAACGGATGTATATTGGATTGCAGGATGCACATTTTTAGTCGATCTGAAGTTGTTTAAAACGATAGATTATTTTGACGATTATACTTTTTTATATTTTGAGGAGTATATTCTTAGTGAGAAAGCTAAGAAGTGCGATCTTCGAATTAGGTATTGTCCAGATGCTGAAGTCCTTCATTACCATGGATTTTCAATGGGAGGAGCTTTAAATATTTTCACTCGCAGTGCCAATTGGCGCAGTGAAATTTATTTTTTGAGAAAATATTGGCATTGGAATAAATTTATGTGCTGGGTAATATGGAAAATCAGAGTCCTTGAGGTTGCATTCAATGCAAGGAAAGAAGCTGATTGTAGAAAATTATTAGACCAATACAAGGAAGGGAAAAAATATTTGAAAACTTCAATTTGAAAGTTGGTAGAAAAATTTTTGAAAGGAAATTCATAATGAAGATAACGATAATACATGCGCATTGGAATAACAGGGGAGATGAAGCTGCTTTACGAGCATTGGTTGATGAACTACGAGATCATTATGAAGCTGCTGAGATTTATGTTCAGATACTATCCAAGGATGTGTTTCAATTTCCATATAAAGAGGAAGACGTTCATTTGAGTAATGTACGTTTCCCAAAAAGAAAGAATTGTTTAGATTACTGGTTGGCATCAATTACTAAAGGTAAGATTGCTATTTTTGATAATACTAAAGAGTTTGTTAATTTGGTAAAAGATAGTGATATAGTGCTTCATGGCCCTGGGGGTCCAAGCATTGGTGATATTTATTATCATCTTGAAGAAGGATATCTTAAGAGATTAGATTTGGTTCGTGCAATGGGAATCAAATATGCTTTTTTCGCTCCTTCTATGGGGCCATTTAATTGTCAGGATGCTAAGAGAAATAGGCTTCGAAAGAGAGTCCTTAATAATGCTGAGTTTATTTTTTTGAGAGAAGCAACTTCGGCATCATTTCTTGAGCAGTTTGGAATAAGTAAAGATAAGATAAAAGTTTCTCTTGATTCTGCATTTCAGCACTATGGAGATGAAAACAAATATAGCAAACAATTAGAAGAATATAGAGAGTTGAAATCATTTATTGATTCGTATGAAAAGGTTATAGGGATAACCATTACTGGCTTGATGTGGCATCCTGTTCATAAGAATAACGAGCATTTATCTTCAGACATAGAAAGTACATTCACTACTTTTATAACAGAATTAAGGCAAAAGGGAATTGGTGTTGTGTTTATCCCTCAATTATTTGGAGAACATCATGATAAGAGCTTGATGGCTAAATATATGCAGGATAATTGCTTTATAGTTGATGATGAGCATGATTGTTATTTTCAGCAGTATTTGATTGGCAAATTATATGCTGTAGTTGGAATGAGGTATCATTCCAATATTTTTTCCGCCAAAATGGGAACACCTTTTATTTCAGTTTCATATGAACAGAAAATGTCTGGATTTATGGATATCAGTGGATTAAAGGATTACTGTATTAACATCAATGAACTTAGTAGTGAAAAGCTTATTGAGACTTTTAGCAGACTAGAAAATAATTATGACAACTATAGGCAGCAGTTAAGTGAGAAGAAGGCTTTATGGGCTCGTGAGGCTCATAAAACTACCGATGCTGTAATTAGAGTGTTAAGTAAGTAGGAATAAAATGGGGAATAAACAGACAAATAAAAATATAATAGTAAATATTTTTGCTTTTGTAATACAGGTGTTGATAGGACTATACACTGCCCCTATTCTTATAAAGGCATTAGGAACTGAGTCATATGGTTTTATAGGATTAGCTAACGATTTTGTTAATTATCTTACAATTATCACGACTGTATTTAATTCGGTTGCATCACGATTTATAGCGCTTGAAATTTCAAAAGGTGATGTGAAGAGAGCAGAGAAATATTTTAACAGTCTCTTAGCAACAAATGCAGTTTTAGGAATAGCTTTTGCGTTGTTCGGAGCCATAACTGTAATAGGTGTAGATACAATCTTTACAGTTCCAGAAAATCTTTTGACTGATGTTAGAGTTACGTTTGCGATTACATTTGCTACATTTATTGTAGGTGTCGTAACTTCAATTTTTAGTACTGCTGCATTTGTTAAGAATAGACTGGATATACAGGGAATGCGTAGTATCATTCATCATATTATTAGATTGATATGTATAGTAATTCTACTGTCATTTAGAGAATTACATATTTATTATATTGGAATTGCTTCTCTAATAGCTGCGGTCGTTGTTGCTGTAATGAATATCGATATCAAAAGACGATTTATGCCGGAAGTTAAGATTTCTCTTAAGAAAGGTTCATTCTCAGATGTGAGGGTATTAGCCAGTGCGGGAGTTTGGCTTGCAATTACTAACCTTAGTGCTATTCTTATGAGAGGCTTAGATTTAGTAGTGGCAAATAAATTTTTGGGTGCTTATGATATGGGACTTCTATCGGTTGCAAGAACTTTCCCCAATTCTTTTACGAGCGCAGTAGCAACTCTGGCACCAATTTTCACACCTGTATTTATTCGTTATTATGCCAAGAATCAACATGATGATTTAATTAATTCGGTATGTGATTCTATAAAAACCATGGGACTTATAATGATAGTGCCAGTATCTGGATTTATTATTTATTCTCGAGATTTTTATTCATTATGGCAAAAGAGTTATACGACTGAGGAAATATCAATTATTTGTATGCTATCAACAATAACTGTTATTCAGTGCTATTTTAATTCAACTACGGCTACTATGGCTCAAACTAGTGTTGTTGTTAATAAACTTAAGCTTCCCGTAATTATTAGTTTTATATGTGGAATACTAAATCTTCTTGTAGTCTTTACATTGCTTAAGTTTACAAATTTAGGGGTGTTGTCAATAGTTATTTCTAGTTCCACCATAATGATAACACGCTATATTTTATTTAATTCATTTTATTGCGCACATATTCTTGAACATAGTGTAAAGGCTTTTTTGGTTACGTGTTTTAAAGTTTGGTTGACTATTCCTTTACAATTGGTGTTTATGTATCTAATTAAAATGAATTTTAATATCCATTCATGGGGAACATTTATTATTGCGGTTGGAATAAGTGGAATTATCGGATACGCTATTCAGCTTTTCTTGGTTGAGGGCAAAAATGCTCTTACATTGATCAATAAGTTAAAAATATAAATTACCGGAAAAGCATAAATTTGTATCAGGAAAAGGTTGATGGTATGTATTTAAAAATTAGAACCAATTTTGAATATCTTGCAAAGTATTTTTTTATTTTTATAATGCTTGCTGATACAGGATTTTTACTCTTGATAAATTTATCGGCCCAAAATCAGCGTATGATAGGAGGGTTAAGTGTTGTTATAGCCTTTGGCTTTCTTGTTTATATTTTCATGAAACCGTCTTTTCATGAAAAGGCATTGTTACATAACAGATTCTTGATTATGTTTCTTGTGTACAATATTGTGGCTATGATAATTCATTGGATATATGCTATGGTGACATATTCAATCCCATGGTTTAATGTTTTTATGGCTGGACATTCATATTTTTCACTTATAATTGTTCCTGTTTTTTTATTGGTTTTTTATGAATGGAACAATAGTTTTGATAAAGTGTTGATGGTAGTGGCATATGTGGGTGTGATTTGTGCTTGCATTGTTATTTTTTCTGGTGTCTGTATAGATATTGGTTTGCCTGTGTTATTTAAAGGGATTTCATTTGGCTATAGAAACGGACATGCACGTATAGCATACAGTTCAATATCTTATTTTGCCATATTCTATTTTGGGGATAAAATACTTAATTTGCAAACCGATAAAAAGATGAAAATAAGGTATCTTTTTTATGTTTTATTAATGCTTGGCGGAATGGTTATTTATGTGAGTACACGTATTATGATAATATCTGTGGCTTGTGCATTGGTTGGAGCTCTGCTGTTATCGGATATTGGGAATAGAAAGAAAATAGTTATTATAGTGTTGGGCGTATTTTTGGTGTTTGCTGGCAATGTATTTCAAACAATGATTAATTCTTTTTCATTAGATTCTGATAAGGGAGCATCTACGTTGGCGCGACTAATGGCCCTGGAATATTATAAAGGGCTTTTCTTGGAAAAACCCTTTATAGGTATAGGTCTTGTGTCTCCTATTAGAGATGATCTAGTGAGTTTGATTTATGGACCAATAGGCGTATTTGCTTTTACTGATTTGGGTTTTTTGGGTGGATTATATAGATTTGGCATAATAGGTGTTCCAGTATTTGTAGCTCCTATTATAAGAATGGCATTTATTTCTACTCGTATGCTTCTTTCAAAGTGTAAATATTCTACTTTATGTATATCCGTTACAATTTTTCTTGTTGTAAACCAAATTTCATTAAATTATCTTGATTTTGGAAGAAATATAGTTTCTTCATTTTATTGGGCGTTGTTAGAATTTATATATTTTAAGGAGTATTACTCTAAGAAATATTTGTGATTAAATATTTCTTAGAGTAATACTTGAGTGCAAAGGCCTTTAGTTTATTATATTCAAATCACTATAGTTTTTAATTGAAGCGTTATTGCCTTCTAAATAAACGTTTTCACTATCACTTTCTAATAGTATATTGCTGTTTACGAATGTGTTATTAGTGATTCTAGTTGAGCCGATACAGTGTGTTACCAAAGAGTATGTTGAAAGACTGTCATCTGAACGGATAATAGTGTTGTTGTAAAATACAACATTTTCACATGTTTCACGAAAATCAACTGCATGGTATTCTTTGCCTGAATAGCCGCAATTTTTTATTGTATTGTTATATGCTTTTACATTGGAGCAACTTTTTACGTAGAACCCCTGCATGTTTGTATTGGATATAGTATTGTCACAAATGGTAACATTACTACAGTATTTTATTTCTAATCCTCTTCCTCTGCTAATATCTTTTGAATAATAAAAGTCAATTACATTGCGACATATTTTAACATCGGTGGCGTTTTTTAAAGTAATTCCTACACAGTTATTATATATTTGGTTATCAACTATCGTGATGTTCTGAACTGGACCATTGCAACATATTATTGCGCAGCCATAAGTTTTGTTTTGAATAATATTATTACTTATCAAAATATTAGTGTAATTGCCAGAACCAAATAAAGATACTGGTTCTGAGCTCAAATGTCCATCGAAGAGTGAATTACTAATTGTCAGGGAGTCAACATTTCCTTTACCTAATGCGATTACACCACAATCAACATTTAAAAAATTACAATTATCGACCGAAATATTAGAACAATCAAGAGCTAATCTGATTGCAGCGTATACATTATCAATAAAACTACACGAAGTAATAGTTATGTTATTAGAACGCCAAATGTCAAATAAGTGTATGCCGTCATGAGCAGAATAACCCGCTTCACGGGTGTTATACTGGATATTTCCGCTTACTGCAATATTTTTCACAGATACGTTATTAGAGTCAAATAAATACAATAGGTTTTTGCCTATTCCATAATCTGGAGCGGCCATGATAACGGAGCTGTCACCATCACCGAATATAGTAATTCCTTCTGGAATATGTAAAGGACTAGAAATGATATATGTACCTGAAGGAATATATAATGATCCACCTTTGTTAGCTTGTAGAGCACTTACAAATGAATTTGTGTCATCATGGATACCATCTCCAATTGCACCATAATCGATGACAGAAGCCTGTGAGTGAGCACTGGTATTGTTAGAAACATTGGGCTTTTTTAATGGGGCCGCTCCTATTGTTAGTAGCGAAGAAATGAAAAGACATAATACAAATACGCGCTTTCTAATATAATATTTATTTCCTGGTTTCATTCCGTTATTATTCCTTTCCATTACAAAAATAAATCAAAATATTTTGTGTCCCGAACCCGATAGCTCATATTTTTATAGTATTAGTATAACAATAATAGCTAAAGAAATCATCAGTTTTACTCACACTTACATGGTGACGAGTAGTGAATATTTGTACTGCTCAGGTCAATTGTAAAAGTTAATTCCACTTTGTAAGACTAACTTCCACCTTGTAGAA
>NZ_CAMVPU010000015.1 GCF_947169445.1 uncultured Butyrivibrio sp.
ACCAGAGCGGGATACAGGACTTTTTTCTTTAAAAAGCTGTCAAAGACAGGAATATATGTTCGGAATATTGAAAAAAAAAAAACTCTTTATAAATATTGAATAAACATCATTTCTGCCATTGTGAAAGCCCTGAATTCAGGCAAAAAAGAAGGAACCATACCTCCATATCCGGAAGTATAATTCCTTCTGTAATATACAAATTATTTATCATCATCAAGATCCAGGAACTCAAATTCGAAATCGTCCTCATCACCTACAAAATTGCGAGTGCGACGCTTAGGAGCTGCCTCTCTTTCAGGGTCAGCATTTCTTCTGTTGTCAGCTGGTCTTCTTGAAGGCTTTTCCTCAGCATTTCTATCTCTGAAAGCTCTTCTTGAAGGACGCTCATCCTCCTCTTCATTTCTTCTGGATGGGCGGACAACTTCCTGATCTTCTGTATTTCTCTCAGGTCTTCTTGAAGGACGGTTCTCGTACTCATCCTGATCGTTACGTCTGGATGGTCTAACTGTTCTATCATCTACCGGTCTTCTTGATGGACGCTCAGCCTCTTCCTCATTTCTTCTGGATGGTCTCTCTTCAGAAACAGGTCTTCTTGAAGGTCTCTCATTATCTAAAAGACGTCTGTCAGAAGGCTTCTTCTCATCATCAGCATCTCTCATAAGTCTGCGGCCTGTATTTTCCTCAGGACGTCTTCTTGCTGCATAATGATCATATTCCTCTTCTTCCTCATCCTCGTAATAGATTGAATCACGAAGCTTGATAGCAAGGATTATAATTGCTGCTACAAGAACTGCTGCCAAAATTCCAAGTACTATGGCAATCTTCTTGAGATTTGAATTTGTGCTTCTAAGCTTATTAACAGCATCTGCACTCTGAGCTGCTTCGATAAGCTCTTTAACCTTAACGCGGTATCCGCCTTCATTGTCATACAGATACCATACGTTGTTGCCTGTATCATCAGGAGTATAAATAAGTGAATATGCTCCGTCGCCAACATCTGAAGCTACGCCTGTGGACTCTGAAGACTCAGAAGACTCACCTTCCTCGGAATACTCTTCCTGAGTGCCTTCTGCATTCTCACCCTCTACAGCTTCTGTATTCTCAACCGGTGCTGCGTCAGAAAGCTCAACAAGATCGCTTCTGATGAAGCCTGTCTTGCTGCTTGGTCCGAATGTAACCTGATACCAGGTCTTGTTATCAGTGCCGCTTGCCTCACCTGTTACAGTTACGGTGTCACCCTTTGTCACCTTGCCTACTGCTTCGTAAGCTGTACCGGCACCCTGACGGATATTAACACTGTCTGCAATAACTGTTGCATTTCTATGCTCAACTTCAGTAGCCTGTGTATCAGGAAGTGACGCAGCTGACTGTGCTGCAGGCTTAACTACTGTAGTTGTGCTTGTGCTTGAACCACCGGACTTGCTCACAAGATCACTTCTGACATATCCGAATTCACTCTTATTAACGTAAATCTTGTACCATACGTATCCTGAAGCGTCTGTAGCCTCATCTACGATATCTACGGTATCGCCGTTCTTCAAGCTTGAAACCTGTGAAGAAGTTGTACTTGCTGACTCTCTTACCTTAACATTGTCAGAAGTTACCTTTCCGGTTGTCTGGGTATAAGCCAGTGTCTGGACGCTTGTGCCGGCGAATACTGAAAGCGCAACACCTGCAGCCAGCGCAAGGCCGGCAAATCTCTTTCCCAACATATTCATATTTCATACCTCCTTTTTTCGTCACTGTCTGTTGATGCCCAGTAACGAGCAAATCTGATTATCAAAAAGCAATGTAATAATCAAATCTGCCATTTGACTCTCTATCACGCCTCATCGATAGCCTTACCAATGTCATGGCGCATATATTTATTGTCGAAGTTAACCCATTCGGTAGCTTCGTATGCCTTGGCACGAGCCTCGGCAAGTGTATCGCCCTTAGCAGTTATGCCAAGAACTCTTCCACCATTTGTTACTATTCCCTCATCTGTAAGCTTGGTTCCTGCATGGAAACAATAGTAACCGTCCTTGCCCTTGAAATTATCAAGACCAGTGATAAGCTTACCCTTTTCATAGCTTACAGGGTATCCTTCACTTGCAAGAACAACGCAGACAGCAGCCTTGTCTTCGAATTCCATCTCTAAACTATCAAGTCTGCCATCGATGCAGGCATTCATCACATCAATTATATCAGTTTTTAGTCTTGGAAGCACTACCTGAGCTTCAGGATCACCAAATCTCGCATTGTACTCAAGAACCTTGGGACCATCAGGAGTAAGCATAAGTCCAAAGAAAATAACTCCCTTAAACTCTCTTCCTTCTGCTGCCATAGCCTCCACAGTCTTGCCATAAATATGCTCTCTGCAGAACTTGTCGACTTCCTCTGTATAAAATGGGCTTGGTGAAAAATTGCCCATACCACCTGTGTTAAGACCTGTATCTCCATCTCCGGCTCTCTTGTGATCCTGAGCTGAAGACATTAATTTATACGATTTACCATCAACAAAAGACAATACTGAAACTTCCCGGCCTGTCATGAACTCTTCGATTACCATGTGGTTGCCGGCATCACCGAATTTCTTATCTTCCATGATCTCTTTAACGCCAGCTTTAGCCTCATCAAGACTCTGGCAGATAAGAACACCCTTTCCAAGAGCAAGTCCATCAGCCTTAAGAACGATTGGAAATTTGGCATTCTCAAGATATTCAAGTGCTGCATTTGGATCATCAAAAGTCTCATATGCAGCTGTAGGAATACCATATTTTTTCATAAGGTCCTTGGAAAAAGCCTTACTTCCCTCCAGGATAGCTGCATTTTTCCTTGGTCCGAACACTCTAAGTCCCTGTGCCTCGAAAACATCCACGATTCCGCCAACCAAGGGATCGTCCATACCAATGATTGTCAGATCTATCTCTTTTTCTTTGGCAAAAGCTACCAGTTTATCAAACTCCATTGGAGTTATAGGAACGCACTCTGCAATCTCAGCAATTCCGCCATTACCCGGTGCGCAATAAATCTTATCAACCTGACTACTTCTAGATACAGCCTCAGCAATAGCATGCTCACGGCCGCCTCCGCCAACAATCAAAACCTTCATGACTACTTCCTCCTACTGGGTACCAAACTCCACTATCACAGCGACTGTGAATCGTAACCGTCAATAATTACTTTGCCGCCTTCTACTGTAACCTTGTTATTAGCAATAAGGTCAATGGCCTTAGGAAGAATCTTCCACTCAGCCTGTTCCATAATTCTCTTCTGAAGAATTTCCGGTGTATCATTCTGCTCGATCATTACCGGTTTCTGCAATATAATTGGTCCTGTATCTGTTCCCGCATCCACGAAATGCACCGTAGCTCCGGACACTCTGACACCTCTTTCGAGAGCCTTTTCATGAACCTTAAGTCCATAAAATCCTGTTCCGCAAAAAGAAGGTATAAGAGAAGGATGAATATTGATAATCCTGTTAGGAAATGCTTCAACCACACTCTTTGGAATAACCACAAGGCACCCTGCCAAAACAATGAGGTCAGGAGCAGCATCCAAAAGAATCTGCAAAAGAGCCTTGTTGAAATCGTCTCTCTTCTCAAATTCCTTAGGCGACTTGACCGCTGTAGGAATTCCGGCCTTTTTAGCTCTTTCAATCGCGTAAGCATTTGGATTATTACTATAAACAAGAACAATCTCAGTATTTGTGATAGTCCCATTATCTATGGCATCAATTATGGCCTGAAGATTAGTTCCCCCTCCGGATACGAGTACAGCTATTTTCATACCAGTTCAACTCCCTTTTCACCAGAAACGCACTTTCCGACTACCCATGCCTTGTCGCCGGAAGCCTTTATTGCTTCAAGGGTCTTATCTACATCAGAAGGATCAATAGCAAGTACCATACCAAGTCCCATATTGTAGGTGTTGTACATCATGTGCTCTTCAATCTCGCCCTTTTTCTGCATAAGAGAAAAGATTGGAGGAATATCATAGCTGTTTTTCTCAACAACTGCCTTAATTCCATCAGGAAGCATTCTCGGAATATTCTCATAGAAGCCACCACCTGTAATATGACTGCAGCCCTTTACCTTAACACCTGCATTCTTGATGGATTTCATCATCTTTACATATATTCTTGTAGGAGTTAAAAGAGCTTCTCCAAGAGTAGTACCAAGTTCATCATAGTAGGTCTCAAGGCTCTCTTTAGTCATGTCGAAAACCTTACGAACCAGTGAAAAGCCGTTACTGTGAACGCCTGTAGAAGCCACACCGATAAGAACATCTCCGTCCTTGATAGTGCTGCCATCTATCATGTCCTTGCGGTCAACAACGCCTACCGCAAAACCGGCTACATCGTATTCATCCTCCGGCATAAGATCAGGGTGCTCCGCTGTCTCACCGCCGATAAGTGCTGCATCTGACTGCTTGCAGCCCTCAGCAACGCCCTTTACAATAGCGGCAATCTTCTCAGGAATGTTCTTGCCGCAAGCAATATAATCAAGGAAAAATAATGGTTCACCACCGGCGCAGGCAACGTCATTAACACACATTGCAACAGCGTCAATACCGATGGTATCGTGCTTATCAAGAAGGAACGCAAGCTTTATCTTAGTTCCAACGCCATCCGTTCCGGATAAAAGAATAGGATCTTCCATTTCTTTTATCTTACTAAGTGAGAATGCTCCGGAGAATCCACCAAGACCACCTAAAACCTCAGGTCTCATAGTTCCCTTAACATACTCCTTCATGAGCTCCACAGACTTGTAGCCTGCTTCGATGTCAACTCCCGCCTTCTTGTAATCCAGTGCCATAATTACTCCTCATTTCTTTCTTTTTACTATTATTATTAGCATTTATTGATAGGACTTGTATCCTACTTCCTGAAGTTTATTATCTTTTGCTATAACGCTGTCTTTAAGCGAGTCTTTATATTCTTTTAGTTTTTGTAAAAGATCCGGATCGCTGGTAGCCAGGATCTTGGCTGCCAGGATTCCTGCATTGGCGCCGCCGTTAATGGCTACCGTTGCTACAGGGATGCCTGTGGGCATTTGAACTATACTATAGAGAGAATCTCTTCCGCCAAGGGAAGTGGTATGCATAGGAATTCCGATGACCGGCATAGGGAATATCGCTGCGCACATGCCGGGCAGATGTGCTGCCATTCCGGCTCCTGCTATGATTACCTTATAGCCTTTTTCTTCTGCAGTCTTCGCATATTCGAAAAACTCATCGGGTTCTCTGTGAGCTGAAATAATGCGCATTTCATACGAAATACCAAGCTGTTCCAAAATGTCTGCGGCCTTAGCCATTACAGGCATGTCAGAATCGCTTCCCATAACAATTCCTACCTTTGCCATGATTCTCCTCCTGATTATCCAAGTAAAAAATTACTACTATGATATATTGTAGCCCTTAATCCTTAGTATCATAACATACCACAATATTTAGTGCTACAAGTTTTTTACTCATTTATTCCTGCATCAAGTTCTCACGAAATGCGCAGCTTAGTGCGCATTTCTGTTTGAACAGTAACTATCAAGCTTCATCCATCGGTTTGTTGAGTTCTTCAGTTCCCGGAAGAACGAAACGACCGTTTTCGATGATAGTGATACTGCTGCCGTCAGGTCTGACAGCCTTGATTCCACCAAGCTCATCATAAGGAATAGTGATGTCGGTGTGGCATCCGAAGTATGCCTTGTCAGGTTCTGTCTTTCTTTTTATTGAGCACTCATTATCCCTGGCAATTATAGCCTTGCCGTCAGGATTATATGTCATAGTATCTTCTTCGTATGAATAGCAGGTATCACCTACTGCAAAGTGAGGTCCTGTCTTTTCCGCAATGAGGATTGGAAGCTTGTCTGCGATATCATACTTCCTTGCAACCACATAAGCTGTTGTGTTGGTTCCGATAGCAAACTCTCCAATAGGCAAAGTCTTGTGGTTAAAGAGGATATTGTCGCCAATATATTTCCTGCCTTCCTCAGCAGTATCAAAGTTACTGCAGCTATACTCAGTTATGCGGCCATCCTTAAACTTAAGCTCAAGGTTCTTGTAAAACAAACCGTCAAGGTACACGCCTGTTACATGAAGAACGCCCTCAGTTCCTGTAAGAACAGGTGATGTAAATACTTCTCCTACAGGGATATTTACGTCAGCCACGCAGTTTTCGAAGTTAGTCTCTTTTGCTTTATCCTTAAGCTCATGGAGCATAACCTTCATATCTGTGTGGTTATCTCCCATTCCCTTAACTTCAACATACTGCGCCTCGTCAAGAGCATCGATGATAGTCTGCTGAATTCTCTGATAAAGCTTGTAATCAAGAGTATTGATTCTAACTGTCTCATCAAAGATTTCCCTGAATTTCTCTCCAATATCCGGAACAGGAAAAGCAATGATAGTAAAGCTTCTTTCCTTATTAATGATGTATTTGTTCATGAGAAGGCTGTTCTGAACTCTGTAGTCACTAAGCATCTTCTGCTGAGCAGCGGATAACTTTACTGCATCCTCGTTAGTTTTAGGAGAAAATGGAATCTCACCGAACACTTCAATTACTGCAGGACCGCCATAGAGTCTCGCCTTAGCCTTGTACATCTCACCTGCGGCCTTGCCTGCCTCAAGTTTCCTTGTAACAAAATTACTGTCAAGGAAAAGAGCTACATCTTCCTTGTGATCATAGTCAAACTGCTTATTCGGAATAGCGCCCACAAGGCCTCCTCTTCCGGTAGAACTTGTCATACTGAAGATTGTATTGGAATCAAGCATTATTGTTGACTTAAGATCAATAGCTTCGAAATTCGCGATAGCTTTTTTGACCATACGTTCAAAACCGATATTGTAGTAAATACCTGCAGTCTTCTTGATAGTAATATCTTTTCCCGTCATCTCAAAACCGATGCGGTAGCCTTCAGTAAATGTGGTTGCAAGCTTATCGATATCCTCGTCTGAAAGACCGTTCAAATGCTCAGCTGTCTTAATCTCATTGTCGGTTATGTACTCACCGAATCTGTAAAGATATCTAAGGTCAGATAAATCTGCAGAAAGAACAATGTCTCTAACAAAGTTTCTGTCAGAATCCACCATCTCGCCAAAACCGTGCTGTCTGAACTCCTGCGCATAATCACTGCCGAACCAGTAGAGGATTTTTCTCACATCCTCATAGGAAGGAAGGTTCTTACCTGCATCAGCAGATAAAAATACTCCGTATACCTCCAAAAAGAGTTCAAATCCAACTGTCAGTTCGAAGACTGACTCCTTATATGCCGCTGTTATAAGTCCTCTAAGCTCATAGTAAAGAGAAGACAACAGCCTTCCATATTCGCCTCCAAATTCAGCAACTGCCACACTTGGATTGCCATAGCTCTTGTCATAGTTCTCGGGAAGGATATCCTCATAAAGCTTTCTATTTCTCTCTTTAAGTTCTTCCAAAGAAGCCTTCTCAAAAAGACCTTCCCTAATAAAGCGGTAGTTCTCATCCACCATAAGAAGGAAGTCTTTTACAAAATGAAAATACTTATCATATTTTTCATCAGCAAGATGCTCTTTCTCAATGCCCTGTAATCTTTCTACACAAAGAGCATATCTCTCTGCAAGCACCTCGTTGCCACTTTCAAATTCATAAACTAATTCTTCGTTATTACTCATATCTTTTTCCTATCTAAAAAAAATATTCTACTGCGCAGGCGTTATCCTTACGCTGCTTTGTTCAGATCATAAGAACCCCAGTACCAGCACCAATGCCACAAAAATCACAGTCAGTGAATTCAAAACGATTCCCACATTTGGAAAAAATCTGAAAATATCCTTCTCAAAGCTGGACATGATTCCAAGAACCAATCCCACAACAGAAAATATCGCCGCAACAAAAGCCGCTGCGGCGTATTGTAACAAGGCCTGGCCGCCATTTTGGTATGTAAAATAGACGGCAACTATATAGGTAATCGCTGAAATGCAACCAAGGATTGCACTTATGATTCCCTTTTCAGGATGCCTGTTGTCCGTGAACATATAGCGATCACGGACAGGCTCCATCTTCCTTATGTTAATATGAAATCTAGACTTTTTATCTTTTGACATGAATCTTTGTTTCCTACTACTTTGCGTTTTGCGAATGGCTTCTATTAAATAATCACGCGCTTTCTACTTCCAAGAAGCTTCGCGCCACTGATTATAAGAAGAACCCCGGCTGCGATTCCAGCCACTATTGAGATTACTCCAAACGCAATATTAAGGCCGCCTGTACCACCAAGTACTTTATATGTATGCTCGTCCATTAGTATCCCCTCCTAAGCCTTCACTATTATATGTAATGTCAATTAACCTGCAGCATCTTGATGAATCAATCAAAGTATCGTTACTGTTCACTCGCTTGCAGCTCCCTCCAGTAACTGATTACTTAGCACCATATTCTTTATAGTACTCATCAATTGACTTTTTGATTTCTTTGGTCAGAATAACCTCTCCATCAATTGGTCTGTTGTAGAGGTAGCTTACAACATCCTCCATAGTAACGATTGCATGAGCACTAAAACCGTATCTTTCCTTAATCTCATCAAGGGCACTCATATCAGAATCCTGCCCCTTTTCCTGTCTGTTAAGTGAAACCATAAGCCCCACGATATCACAATCTGCCTGCTCCTGAATGATCGGAACTGTCTCTTCTATTGACTTACCTGATGTTGTAACATCCTCGATGATAAGTACTCTGTCGCCGTCACGAAGCTTGGTTCCAAGAAGGATTCCCTTGTCACCGTGATCCTTGATTTCTTTCCTGTTAGAGCAATATCTGATTTCTCTTCCATACAGCTCGCTGATAGCCGCACATGTAATTACTGAAAGTGGAATTCCCTTGTAAGCAGGTCCGAAAAGAACATCGAACTCAAGTCCGAAGGTGTCATGAATAGCTCTTGCATAGTACTCGCCAAGCTTACGAAGCTGTGAACCTGTAACATATGCTCCTGCATTCATAAAGAAAGGTGATTTACGTCCGCTCTTCAAAGTAAACTCACCAAACTTAAGGACATTGCTGTCCAGCATAAACTCGATAAACTCCTCTTTATACCTTTCCATCCCCATAACTCCTTTGTTTATATTCATAAGAATCATTTTTGAACTATATACCAAATTACTTCTAATATATATAGTTTTCTTACCAAAATCAAGAAAAAACACGGTGACGAAAATCCTTTCAGAATTTATGTCATCGTGTTTCACTTTTTCACAACCCCAAATATCTAAAGCAAAGCGTTGTTATATCATCATACTGCTCTGTATCACCCACAAACTCTGCGACTTTACTTCTGACATGCTCATCCAGTTCTTCGGCTGAAAGGTCAGGATTTTCATTGAGAACTTTAAGCAGCCTCTCTTCTCCGAACATTTCTTCGTTTTCATCATGAGCTTCAGTCACACCATCTGTGTAGAGATATATCGTATCGCCCTTTCTAAGCTCAAGTTCGTTTCCCTTAAATTTCGCACCACTCAGCGCTCCCACAAAGATACTGTGCTGATCCTCTTCAATCACAAAATCACCATCAGTTCTTTTGATAGCAGCATACATATGTCCGCCGTCAACAAATCTAAGTTTTCCCGTAGATAAGGTCACTATGCCAAGCCACACTGTTACAAACATTCCGTCGGCTGCTTCTTCAACCAGACGAAGGTTAGCCTCTGTAATGGCTGAAACCACATCACCTCCATGCATAAGCATCTGGGATTTAATCATATTCTTACAAAGGACCATAAAAAGAGCTGCGGTAATGCCTTTACCGGATACATCGCCCACCATAAAAGCAAGATTATTTTCATCTATGTAGAAGAAATCATATAAATCTCCGCCCACCGTCTTGGCAGGCAAAGCCCTTGCAAATAACTCGTATCCTGGCTTTTCAAAAAAGTCAGGTTTAATAGCAGGCAGCATTTTCATCTGAATATTCCTGGCTGCCTCCATCTCAGTTTGTAACCTTTCTTTTTCCGCAGCGTTATCAACAATTTCCTTAACATACTGCTTCATCTTAACAGACATTGTAGAAAAAGCCCTGGCCAGCTCCTCAACTTCATCGCCGGTTCTGTAAACATCCTCCATGTCAAAGGCCATCTCATCACCCACAAAGCCTCGGACTACGCCCGTCATCTTCTTAATTGGACGGACTCTTTTTCTGGCAATCCTGCCTGCTGAAATAATAGCCAAAACCATTATTACAAGAAGAATACTAATTACTATTACCAAAGAACGGCTGAAATGGTCTCTTAGCTCTATAAGCATCGCATTGTTGGCATCATCCATGTCAGACATAAGTTCCTTTGCCGGACTTAGTATTTCTCCCTCATTTATAAAAACTATCTGTGTCCCTTCCACTGTATCAACAGGCGCAAACGCAGCATAGTAGTACTCATCATCCACCAAAACCTTCTCAATGCCACTCTCTCCCAAAAGAGCCCTGTTTATAAGCTTTACTAAAGACCTGTTCACAGACTTTCTTATATCTGAATCAAATCTGTCCGGAGTTTTTAACTCACCTTTATCTCTTGTGGAACAAATAAGCTGCCCATCCTTGCCTACAAATATTGAAAAACCGTCACTACCTACTTTTCTCTCAGTCATCTTTTGTTCAATGTCACCAAGACTAGCGGAGGTTTCAATCACTGCTACCAGCTTATCATCCACATATACAGGCATTCCTACTGCAATCTCATCAAAATCATAAAATGCACTTTTGACAGCCGGTGTAAAAAATACATCCTCAGTAGCAACTGCTCCCTTAAACCATAGTCTTTCTCTCGGGTCATACTCTCTTATCGTTCCATCTTCATCAATTTTTGCATCGGAGTAAGGATCCATGACTATCGAAATACCATCCACTGTGGCTATATAGCAGTCCAGGGTAAAGTCCTCATTTCCTCTGACAATTTCTTCCATAATAGGTGCCAGGTTAGAGAGTCTTCCTGCCATATCAAGGCACTTCTCATCTGACCTTGCATTATCATCCGGAAAAAGAATCTGAATCACATATTTTCCGGCATTTTCAGGAGAGGGTTCCATTATCTTTCGACATTCATAGTCTTCGGGATTTATAAATACATCCTCAACCTGACTTCTAAGTACCCGCATGTCATGAACTAATATCCAGAATTCATCATCTATCTTGTCAGCAGCCCAGATGCTAAGCTGCAAAAGTGAATTCTCTGTAATATCTGACACGGCAACCAGGAGCTCATCCTGTACCAGATCTATCTCCTTCTCACTTTCCTCTATCACCACATCATTCAAATGGACAACCTGAATATTAGAGATTATAAAAAAAGCAATCCCTACGCTAATGACCAGTATGATCACAAGCCTAATCAGTTTTCCCTCCAGACCGGAAGGCAAGATTTCAGATATTTTTTTCAAATTCATTCACCCATTTAATATGTTCAAATTAATAAACAATCAGGTAATCAACTTTTCTCTTCCCTGCTGCCTACATAAACCGGTATTCCAAACCCCCTTGGGAAAAGCTTTTCAGAAAGTGCCAGTGATGCATAATTATGTCTGTCGATTACAACCTCCGTATCATGACTGTAAAGATCTCCAGCTCTTGATACAGCGTAACTAATCAGCTGTGGAAGGATTTTCCCATAGTCATTTCCAATAGCAGCCATAACCGCAACCACCAATGCTCCCGAAGGCTTTTTATGTATCAGAAGAATTCCGTTCATCTGTCCGTCAACTTCACTGTAGCAGGAAATATCGTTCTCAAAAAAGGATCTGGAAAGATACATTATATCCTCACAGTGGCCACAAAGTCCCTTGGCTGCAAACTGTCTGATTCCGACACTAAAGCCCCTCTGGGTTATGGTTTTAAGTGATCTGATATTATCTGAAGGAGTGATCTTTTTAACCAGTGATAATTCCACCACTTCAGAAAGAGTGGCCTTAATGATATCTCCTTCCATGAATTTAACATCAAAGCCGGCACTGGTAAGGGCCTCTTTTTCCCTACCTGAAGTTTTGGCAGGAAGAGAGAAAAAAGACCTGACAACGCCATCCCGGGCAATACTATTTTTATACTTATCAAACAAAATACCCTCGGCCAGATCCTGCTCAATCTTGAGATAAAGGATATTACTTACAGTATCATCATCTTTCATCATATTTCTGATTTCCCACACCATACCTGCAGCAGGCGCATCTCCATCAGTGATCACAATGCCTCTGTAAAATGTTCTGCCAATATTCTCCGCAATGTCCGGTGTCAAATACTCCGTATACATTTCAATATTGTCTTCATCCAACATAACAACGTTCATTCTGTCACCTTCTACCATTCCAAACAGTTACCTTAGTATCGAAAAAAAATCAGATATATTTCTTTTAATCTTCTTTTTTATGAATATTAATGAAATCCGTAAATCCACTGAGCTTTAGAGTATCATAAAGAGCATCACAAACATTTTTTATAAGCATTTTCCCCTTCTTCTTATCCAGAATCTGATAGGTTTCAAGAAGTACTCGAAGTCCCGCTGAGGAAGTATAATCACTGTCTCCAAGGTCAAATACAACCTCCTTTACATTATCAAGCGCACCCTTAAGTGCCTTTGATAGTTCCGGGGCAGTATTAATATCCAGGGATCCTTTTATTTTGACAGTTAATATATTTCCTACAATTTCCTTATTGATTTCCATGAAACTGCTCCTTTCCAAATGAATGTCAGCACAAATGTCCAAAGAAATAAGCCTAACCGCCAAAATCCTAGACTACCGGAAGTTCATAGGTAAAACTTACAAGACTCCCCTTCTTTCTGGCATTTTCATTAGTAACCTCCTTAAGGATTCTGTTATAGGTCTTATTCGAAACCATAAAGATAAAGACCGATTTGTCGCCCTTATAATATTTTTTTATGGTTTCATTTCCCCAGAAAACAAGCTCATCTATAAGAGCCTCTTCATCGCCTCCAAATGGGGCCATCCCCTCGATAAACAGTTCTCCGTCCCTTATAGACGTCAGCATTCCGGCCTGAATATTACCATCGTCATCCATAAGGAAAATACTTGTCTTTGGATCGTAATAATCCTTATCCAACATCTCAAAAGAATAAGCACTTGCTTCCAAAACAAAGTCTTTCCACTGTTTATCCGACAGATCCGGAAGGCTTAGACACGCCATATCGCTATTATTTTTCCTGGGCGTTATGTCACCAATATCAATCTCATAAAGAGTCAGATTATTGTCTTCTTCAAAAAAGCCAAGATCTTCATAAAAATCTTCTCTTTCCTTATCTTCTTCAGGAATATACTGTGACATGAATATCGCACCACACTCACAAAGTCCTGCTATTTCCTGAAGATAGGTAAGAAGAGTACTCTCCGCTTCCGGGCACATGAAAGAGTCCTCAATAATCATATCCATTACCAAAAGAGCAACTGTTTCTTCACCGCCATCCGGAACCGAAATCGCGGCAAGAACACCACATGCAGTATCTGATTCCTCTTCATAAAGTCCTATTATTACATCACAGGTCCGTCTTGATTCTTCACTAAGAGGCCCCACAAAAGCATCCCTGTTCTTATCATCAACTAATGTTGCTCCAAAAGACATAAAAAACCTCCTGTCATTTTCATCCTAACCTTAGCCTGCTCTTATAATTCCCTCATCCTTCTGAGGTATTGTCTCCAAATAAACTTTCAAAAAATGTTTTCTGGTTTTTTTCTGTCCTGTTGCTTTCTCATACGAAGGCTTTCTGTATTCCAGACCATCAATCTCTTCATCACTTGAATTATAAATTTTGATCAGTCTGAACTTTGTTCCTGCGTTTAAAAGAATTTCTTTTTCATCCGGGTATTTACTATTCTTTTTGATATTAGCACCGCAGGTCCCTTTGTTTACTTTGATCACAAACTCTATTCCCACATCTTTTGTAGCAAAATTGTTCTTGGCGCTATAGCAGGTACTGACAAAACCGGGGTCAGTTAATATGATATCTTTTTCCTGATTAGCCGGGTTGTTTACAAACTTCTTAACCTCTTTAATTATGTCCTCTGGTTTATCAGGTTTATTCTTTATTCCGAGCATGGTAAGAATGCATCCCAGATCCTCCACGCCACGGCTTACTACCACATTTCGAGCCATCTTACATCTATTCAGCTCTCTTTTAAGCTTAAGAGCCTGCTTCTTCATATTTTCGCCTATTTCTTCCTGTGGATTTCTAAGAAAAGAATTGAAATACTTATATTTTGAAGTTGTGTATTCACCGACCTCTTTGTCTAAATCCAGTGCCTTTAGCACCTTGTAATCAATTTCAGCATTGGTCTCATCCTCCAGCTTGGCATATTCCTGATCATTGGTCTGCTTTATCAGAGCTTCATCCATTGCGTCAGGATTGCTTGCTATATTAACAGATTTTTCCTCCTGCTGCTGATACAGCTCTTTGACTGCATTTTCGCTATCCTTCTTTAAAATAAGCTTCTTTTCCAGCTCAGCTATTTTACTTACCGGTATAGACTCGCCATATTTCTCAGCTATGATCTTTTTTGAGCCACTTTGTAACTGGTCTGTAAAGAGCTTTAGATATTGTTTCCCGGTTGTTGTGCCAAAAAACTTAGGAGTACCCAGATTTTTAACAGTCTTTGCCGAAGCACCATTTACTTGAAGCAAGTATTTACCTGCCGCATAGGCATTAATGAGTTTCATTGAAAGTGCCATTTCTTCAGGGGATTTAGCCTTGGAAGCATCAAGAGACAGCTCATCATTGTAATGTGTCCTATACAAAGGATCCGTAATGATATCCTTACGGATCAAGTAGTAATTAGCCACAGCTCTTACTTTAACAAGCTTATCATTTATCTGCTGCTTCGTATCTGCATCCATCTGTTCAAAGTATCTATACTTGGCAGCGAGCCTGTCAAAGGCACAGATTTTCCTACTCATTCCCTCAAGGATATTGACATGGCTTACAATTTCTTTATCATTATCAAGCCTTATATCTCCAAGATTATACGAAAGAATCATCGTAAGCATCTGATCCAATGCTGCATTCTTATCCATTTCTTTCTGTTCTTCGTCTTCACCCAAAAAGTTATTTATCAGCTGTGCATTTTCCTGTTTATTGTCACTTACAAATGCTGCAAGGTCGAATAACTCGTCTCTGTCAGGAATCTGCTGGTCACGCCTTATACTGTCGTATAAACGCTCCAGAGACACTTTAGTCATTGAATTAGAAGTGATCATCAGGCCTTCCCTGTTTTTTCTCTTTTGATTAAGGCGTGAGCTTTTGTCCCTACTCTTTTCTGCTCTCTTGGCATCAGTTAGTCTTGATTTAAAGGTAGAATTGTAATTTTCCGAAAATGCACTTTTTTCCGGATAATGCTTTACAACCTGATTATTAATACTGTTTGTTAAGAGGATTTTACGTCTTTCATTCCATTTATTCTGCGAAACAAGCGGTCCTCTGGCAGCCTGATTTTCCCTATTCTGCATAAGAGCATTAACATTTTGGAAGCCGTGAAGTTGCTGGAGATTATCCGCATTTTGCTGTTCCTGATTAACATTATTAATATCTTCTATTTGCCTATGGTTATAAATCTCGCTCATTTGATGACTCCTTATCTATCTTCAAAATGATTACAACTTTCTCCATCAAGTACAGAATCAGGTTTTTGAGCATAGATAGCGCAGCTAAGCACATCACCCTGACAATGTTTGCACTTTGCACATACCATCTTTTCCTCGGTCAGAAGCTTCAGGCCAAGATCACTGGTCATTCTCTCTTCATATTCTTTTGAATATTCTCCATTTTGATTGTTATTAGCCATTTTGTTCCTCTTTTCTCGACTTGATTTATATCAACTATTTGCATTATCTCCTGCTATCATCTCAAGAACATTTGAGGCAGATCTTACTCCCTCTGCAACCTCAGTAAGAAGATAGCCCATATCTGAGACCGCCATAAATGTACATTCCATAGTAATATCCACGTTTTCCTTGACAGTTTCTGCAGGTATATCCACCGGCATCGGATAAGACAGCTTATAAACAAGGCTTCCCGCGCCGAAGTCTATTGCAAAGGCACCTACCGGAACATAGGTATTTATCATAGCTACTGCAACACATAATTCATCAATGTTTTCCTGCGGAACGGAGTCGAAGATAGTTATGAAGTTTACAAAATACTGGATTTCATCGTCAGGAGAACTTGGCATAAAGAAAAACTCTCCGGTTGTTTCTTCAAGTTCTTCCTCATAACCTGTCATAAGCACATTAAGGACAGGAATATCGTTTTCTTCCGTGAGCCTTGCCGGTATCAGATCCTGCGCAAACTCTTTTTCTACATCCGATAAAATCTCATGTCTCATCTCATTAAGTTTCTTGATATCCATGTCTTCTCCTTTACATACATTTGTAATAATCCCAGCTTTTAGCACCGGCTATCCAACAACTAAATCTTTATTAAGATATGTAGTCCCATCTATATAATCTCCTGCATATTTAGGATCTTTTTCATTGAGCATTACCATTTTCTGCTTATATATTTCCATAGCTTTATCCCAGGCCTTGCTATCAGCTTTTGAATCAACAAATCTGCTATTAAACTTTACACGTTTTCTACGAAGCTTTGCCTCATATGCAAATTGCTTCTCAATAACCTTCTTTACACTCTTTATTCTGGCAGTCAGTGCCTTTCTCTCGCTTTTGGAAAGAATATCTGACATCTGATAATCTAAGACATCAACATTAATAGCCATGATCTTCGTAGCTAAATCCTTGTCCATAAATGGAAGACTCATTTTTCCATTGCATTCTATATTCCTGATACGATTGTAGCCATACATCTCCTTTTCATGTACATCCTTATATTTCAAAAGTCCAAAGGACATATCATTATCTATGCCCTGAATGTTTTTAAAATAGACAACGCCATCTTTTTCTTCTGTTGTTACCATATAATTAGCAAAATGCCTGTCTACCTGACCGCAAATTAAGTCAAACACCTGAAGACTTGTAAGATCTTTAAAAGCATTGCCTGAATATCTTACTTTTTTGTTCTTAAATCTATTGCTCCTTATAACTTTAAAAGCCTCTACCCCCTTTGCCTGCTCCATAATAGTGCCTGTCATAGTCTTACCATCTACTGTTACAGTTGCAAGCTCAGACTTTGCAAGGAGATTACTTATCCCAAGAATTCTGGCCAGTCTGCTGGTGGCAACATTTCTTTTTGAAAGCTCTTCCCCCTCTTCAATTTTTGCACTATTTGAAGATATGCGATCAGAAAAAAATGCTTTTCTTAGTCTGTTTATCTCTCTTACAATAAATGAATAATCGCTTTCTTCTACTTCTTTGAGCTTTTGTTCAGCCCTGGCCATAATGCTTTTGTATTCTTCGCTATCCCTATTTCCCGAATATTTAACAACCTGATCCCTAAGAGAATCTAACTCTTCATTTAATGCTTCATACTCATCGACCAATCCCTGAAGATCCTGTCTGACAGTTTCAGGTAGTACCACTTCACCCTTAAGTGATTCAATGAATTCTTCGCCATTCTCAATATCCTTCATAAAACGAACTACATATTCAAGATTATTAGCAAATACAGTCCCCATTCCCTCTTTGATGGATCTAAGAAGCTTCGCTCTTTTCTTTGCCTTAGCAACTGATTCTTTATTTTCTATTTCTTCTGCATCGCTTTCAAGATGATCTGCACTTTCATCAAGCATTATGAAAAAATTGCCATGAGAGGTCTTTTCGTTTTCCTTAAAAAATTTTTTCTTCCCGTTTGACTCTATGATATATACATCGGATGTACCAGCGCCACCCTTGGATATCTTTACCCCTTTTTCACCATTAATATATTTAGCAGTTCTGACATCTTTAAGAAGGTCATACCAGGTAAGCCCCTCTTTATCTTCCATCGCTTCATCTATATTATTGCTTATTTCCGGTAATTCACCTCTTTCTTTTAGCTCACTTATCCTGTTCTCCAGTTTCATTGACTCTTCTCTAAGCTGAGCATAAAAATCCTGTACCATCTGTTTTCTAGCTTTACCTTCTGATGTCCAGGGATTTCTGTTATCAAGGTATTCCTCACATGCGCGTATAGCCGTAAGAAAACTGTCATGAACTTCATTTTCCATCATTGGATCAAAGCGTCTTGAAAGATTAATATCGATTTCCTTAAGCGCATCGAGAATTGGCTTCATGTATTTGGATGAAGGAGTTGTCCTTGAGGCATTATGAATCTTTCCACTACTGTCAAGAAAGCGATACTTTCCGGTTCTAATAAGATTCTGCTTTTCACTAAATACACTAATTCCTTCAGGCATATTCTTTCTTACTCTGGCCCTTTTCTTTTCAATGGCACTATCAGAAGCAACAATCTGATTATCCTGCGAAAGCTGATCCTGCATGATGATATTGTTATCTTCTTCATGTATATTTATCTGCTGATTTTCTTCTTTCCACTTATAGAGCTTTGTATCCATATGTTTTCTCCTTTTTTGCAAAAAAGATCATGCTCCAATCGATTAAAAACGCGTTTTCACCAGATAGCCATCAGAATTCGATTTCTTCCGTCAGATTTGCCACTTCCAACCTGTATAACAGATATTTATCTGTATTTTTCTTTGTCTTTTTAACTTCAAAACCAGCCGGAGGCTCTATCACATAGGTAACCTCGGAATCAAAAGCAAAGCCTTCATCTTCCAAAAGTGATATAAGTTCCTCAGAGCCTTCACTAAATACTTCGCAGGTAACCTCGCATATTTCGCTTTCTGCCAGGATATCTTTTAATTCCTGCAAAAGAAGCGTCCCTACCCCAGCATCTCTAAATTCTTCATCCACATATAAATATGTTATGGATGAGGTAATTCTATTATCCTCGGTCTCATATACATAAAACTGCAGTACCCCAGCCACAAAGCCCTCATCGTCGCATGAAGCCATAGTATAATATCCATTCTTTCCGATATTTTCGTATATATCTGCAGTAAAAAAGATTTCAAAATCCGCTTTATCACTTTCTGTTATCGTATATATACCCATAAGCCTCGCCTCCAAAAAGCATTGCCAAGTACAAACAAAATTTCCTCTATTAGTTTCATATACCAAAATGCACATAAATCCGCATTAATCATAGCATAAAGCATATTTTTAAAGGATAAAATTATATCGTTATTAAGTTAATTTTTTATAAACTTTAACCGCTTTGACGTATAAAATGTTATTGTTATAGAAGAGAAATTGTGGATTTGGTTATAAGATTTGTTTTGGAGAATAATGGATTTATTAAAAGCATTTACTTTGCAGAACTGGTCGCTTTTTCTGGTTCTTTTAGCATTTGTGATCATGCTGAAAATAACCGTATTTCTGGATCAAAAGGTTATAAGAAGGATGTACATTCTTATAGCTTTGATTTTTGCGCTATCAATTAGTGTATTTGTGGAATTTCATCTTGAAAGCAAGGCCATTTATCCAAATATCCGAATTGTACTGATGGCATTCAGGTACAGTGCTACTCCCGTTATAATTGCCCAGATCATCTATACTTTGGTAATCAAACAGCATTGGTCAATCTTTATTCCCTCTATGCTCCTTGTTTTCATAGATTTTTTGTCCATAAAAACAGGAATTATTTTCTCAGTCGCAGAAGACGGAACCTTTAAAAGAGGCCAACTTGGATATCTTCCCTTTATCGTCGCAGGAATATACTGTGTGCAGCTTATCTATCTTCTTATAAAGCGCAGTACCAAGCAGATAACCGAAATAATACCTATTGTGTTCCTTGCCTTTGCTTTTTTGGGAGGTCTTATCTTTCCATTTATCTTTGGAAAAGCATATGCCCAGATTTTCTGCCCAACCATCGGCATATCCATGTTTGTATATTATGTCTTTTCAATCCTTGCTCTGACGAAAAAAGATGCCATGACACATCTATTAAACCGTCAGGCATACTACAATGACATTACGAATAATCCACAGGAGATTTCTTCCGTAATAAACCTTGATATGAACGGACTTAAGGTCATCAATGACACCTACGGCCACGCCGCCGGTGACAAGGCCATAAAAACTCTTGCGGAATGTATTTCCATAAATATAAAAAGCCGCCAACTCCCTTACAGAATCGGCGGCGATGAATTTGCAATAATATGCAGGCACACATCACCTGAAGAAACACGTGAAATTGTAGAAAAAATCAGTGAGCTGGTGGAGGACTCCGACATCAGCTGTTCCATCGGCTACAGCATCCGCGAGGACTCCAACATGTCCCTTGACACTATGCTGTCCAAGGCCGACGAAATGATGTACGCAGAAAAAGCCAAGTATTACCAGACTCACAACCGCCGCAGAAGCAGGTAGAATCTGGAGCGTTACGCTTTCAGTGCGTCGGCAATGTCCTTCTTCATGTCGAGGACTGCTGCTCGTGCGGCGTCGCCGACTTTACCGTCTGAGAATTCCTTGTAGGCTTCGCTCTTCCAGGCAGCGATTATACCGCGGGAAGAATTGACGATTGCGCCAAGGCCATCCTTGTTGAAGAAATTTACGAGGTCTTTGCCCTTGCCGCCCTGAGCACCATAGCCGGGAACAAGAATGTAGGCATGAGGCATGATGTCTCTAAGAATCTTGCCCATTTCAGGGTAGGTAGCACCTACTACTGCACCTACGTTACTGTAGGAACCATCCATGGATTCAAGTCCCCATTTCTCAACCTGCTCTCCAACATGCTCATAGAGCGGTCTTCCATCGATCAAACGATCCTGGAATTCACCACTGGATGGGTTAGAGGTCTTAACAAGTACAAATATTCCCTTATCTTCTTTGTTACATACTGAAATAAATGGCTTAACGCCATCAGAACCAAGATATGGATTGACAGTGGCGAAATCCTCGTCAAAGCCTTTATAGGTCTTGCCGCCGATTTCTACACTGCCAAGATGTCCTACCGCGTAGGACTCAGATGTGGAGCCAATGTCTCCCCTTTTGATATCTCCGATTACGAGAAGGCCCTTTTCCTTGCAGTACTCTACAGTCTTCTTAAAAGTTATAAGTCCCGGGATTCCCAGTTCCTCATACATTGCTATCTGGGGCTTAACTGCAGGAACAACGTCATAGATGCTGTCAATTATCTCCTTATTGAACTGCCAAAAGGCTTCTGCTGCGCCTTCGAGCGTTTCTCCCTTTTCCTCAAAACTCTTTTTCAAAATAGAGTCAGGGATAAAAGAAAGCTTGGGATCAAGTCCAACAACAATTGGAGCACCTGTGTTTACGATTTTGTCTACAAGTCTGGAAATCATCTGGTATTTACCTTCTCTTTTCTATTATATTTTATGCGAATACGCTATTAGCGTCTTCTAGCTGCCTTTGCGATAAAGAAATCATCGATAGCACCGGTAAGCTTTTCTTTAGACATGGATTTGAGAAGATATTTTTCCGGCTTAAGGCCTACAACCTTCATAACACTTTCCTTATCATCCTTGGCAGTAAGGAAAATAACTGAAGTGTCCTTAATTGCCTGAGTATTTCTGATCTCCTTAAGAACATCAGGGCCACTCATCACAGGCATTTCGTAGTCCAAAAGAACCAGATCAACCGGATTCTGTGCCAGGAAAGTAAGAGCTATCTTGCCGGAACTCGCCATATAAACTCTGTACTTAACCGAAAGCCAGGTTCTCATCATCCTCAGCATTGCGCCATCATCATCTATGATCAAAATCTTTTTCTTGAGATTCTCGTCAACTGCACTGTAATCAACAACCATGTCCAGCTGCTCAGCCAGGAGTTTAACATCCAGTGGACGCAGATAGCTCTCCTGAACCTTCTCTTTGGCAATGAAAGCAAGCGCAAGAGCAAGTTCCTCTTTACTACCTATTAAGTAAAGTATAAATCTCTCGGCATCAATGGCTTCATTGATATACTTGAAGACTTCGGAATCATCCATTGTAAGGTCCCCAAGATACAAAAGATATATCTCAGGCTTATCAGAAAGGTTCTTGATATCATTCACATTCGGCTGAACACTTACAACATTATAGCCTTCCTTCTCAAGTCCTTTTTCAATTGCATTTACCATAAAGCTCTTATGATTACCTACGAGCAGTACTTTTTTCTCCATGCTATGTCCTTCCATTGTAGCCCAAGACTTCTGCGATAAATATACGAAAAAAGATAAAAAACCGCAGTCACCTTCGGGCGCTATTATTAGAGTATATTCAAAAGACCATCTCTGTCAACTGCTGCAATTAGTCTTTTTACTTCTTCATGCTTTTTCTTGTATTCGTCAGGAATTCTGTAATCCTCAAGCATTTTCATGATATCATCGGCACTATCAAAATATGATCCCGAAACAAATTCTTTTATTGATGCATAGGCGTTTTCCAGTTCGTCAGGTTCAATTTCCGGCTTTCCATCATCTTCATGGGCCACCAGAACCTCAAGTTTGGTCAAATAGCTTCTGTAAAGATCCAAAAGCTCAGGTGTAAGATCATGGATTGTTTCAACCATTCCATCGTTTCCACATTTTTCCAGATATTCTGCCTTTTCACTAAGTTCTATAGCGCCTATGGCTTTTGCAGAGCTCTTAAGTCCATGAACGTAAATGGTATAGTTCTTGATGTCTCCCTCACGTTCATATCTATCAATAAGCTCAGCTCGCTCAGTAATTGCCAGTCTGAAATCCTTCATAACATTTCTGGCTGCATCAGCATTTCCGCATCTCTCAATTGCAGTCTCAATGTCTATTCCGGAAATGGAAAGAAGCTCCTGCATTGCCTCTTTTTCCGCTTCATCAGCCTCTTCCTTATTAGATATGAAGCCTTCATCTCCCTCGTGAAGCACCAGCTCTTTTGGCAGATAATTTAATATCATTTCCTCCAGCTTAACAGGATCCACAGGCTTGGACATATAGTTATCAAAGCCTTCTTTGTAGTACATTTCCCTGGAACCTGAAATAGCATTAGCTGTAAGGGCAATCACCGGTGTATTAAGGTTTAGATTGTCATCCATTTCCTTCATGGCATGGAAGGTCTGGATTCCGTCCATTTCCGGCATTCTGTGATCCAAAAAGATAATGTGGTATACCGTATTCTTTACCATTCCCAGAGCATCAAAGCCGCTGGTAGCTGTATCGATCTGGATCTGAGTCTGCTTAAGAAGTCCTTCTATTACGGTCAGGTTAGTCCTGGTATCATCCACAACCAGGATCTTTGCATCAGGTGCATGGAAGGTTTCCTTATACTTCTCAGACTCGGTTATTGTTTCCTTATAAGTCTTGGCGAAGTTTCCGATTGGTTCTGCGTCAACAACTCTCTGTTTTATGTCAAAAGAGAACTCGGATCCCTTACCATACTCACTCTTAGCATTTAGCTTGGAATCCATCATGCTAAGGAGCCTTCCTACGATATTGATTCCAAGGCCGGTTCCTTCGATGGTCCTGTTTCTCTTTTCATCAATTCTCTCAAATGCTTTGGACAACTTGTCCATGTCCTCTTCGCGAATACCTATTCCTGTATCAGTTACTCTGATCTTCAAAAGAATATAGTCATCCGTGAATTTCTCCTCAGTATCATCTTCATCGTTATAGGCCACATCCTCGTAGTCCACATTAAGCGTAACAGAGCCTTCCTCTGTGTACTTGATGGCATTGGTCAGGATGTTGAGGATACACTGTTTGATCCTGATCTCATCACCATACAGTATGTGAGGTATGTTCTCATTTACTTCAACCTTAAACTCGAGCTTTTTATCTTTAGCCCTCATGGAGGCCATGTTGACCAGGTCATTTATGACAGAGCTAAGCTCATATTCCACCGGAATAATCTCCAATTTCCCCGCTTCAATCTTGGAGAAATCAAGGAGGTCATTAATAAGTGCCAAAAGAGTCTTACCTGAGCCCTGAATATCCCTCGCATACTTAAGGATTGAATCGTCGTTGCTTTCCCTTAGGATCATCTCGTCAAAACCAAGTACAGCATTGATCGGAGTTCTGATTTCATGAGAAATATTAGTGAGGAATCTGGATTTTGCCTCGTTGGCAGACTTTTCTATCTGCAGCTGATCTTCAATACTCTGCCTGCTCTTTACCAGTTCAATATATTCCATCAGCCTGTAAAAGGTCAGATCGACCGCATGGTAAAGCTCTTCTATCTCGTCTTTAGTCTTAATCCCAAGATTATGTACCTCTGAAACTTTTTCATTGATTTCTAGCTCCTTGGAATTATAGATGTCCGAAACCGCCTTGGACAGATTCCTGATAGGCTCCGCAATTCGTCTTTGGGCATACCTGTTCACAAAAATAGCAAGCGGAATGACAATAATAGATATCAGCATGGCCAGCTTTACACTAAACTGGGAGTCTCTTATTCCTATATTCATTGATAGTTCCCGTTCTGCACTAAGAGAAGTCTCAGCCTCACGATTAAGCTTAAAGCTGACACGACTTTCAAGATGCTCTACGTTGGTGATATAGCTGTAGTCCTCTTCCACCTTTATGGTCTGTGCCTTGGAAGCATTAATATATTTCATGGTTGGAACAAGTGTGTTGGATGCGACCTCTGCCGAGACACCCAGGATAATTGCCTCAAAAACAATTACCCTCATCACTACTCGTCCGACCTTAGACCTACCCTCAACTATATACCTCTCATCATCACTCAAATCCTCGATTGGAATATAGTATTTTCCATTATTCAGAAGTCGTTTCGTACTATTGGGCATAAACCTGTAAAGCAGGTATATGATAGCGCAGGAAACAAAAGCCCCTGGCAGTTCATTCATGAAGAAATAAAAAAGGTTTTTGATTTCAATGGTATCTACCTCTTTCCCGGACAAAAGCCACAAGAGGATTCCCCAATAAACTCCATTGATAAGCTGCAACACAACTATAACTACCGCCGTTTTCAACCACTTTGCAAAAAAGCGCTTTTTGGTAAAAAACTCTACGGCGCAGGCCACCAACAGATATATAAAGGTAAGGTATGAGAAGCTGCTGTAGATAAAAGATCTATAGAAAAAGATAATGAGCACACTCATCATTCCCGGAACTGCTCCACCAAAAGCAGCTGCCAGGATGATTGGAATGTATTTAAAAGCATAAACAAGCCCCGCGACAATCAGGTTATTAGTATTCACTAAAAAGACATGCCTGTCGTACATAATCGAGAAGAAAGCGGTAAATAAAACTATGATAATATTTATGAGTAGTCTCGTAGGCTCCTCATAAGCTCCAGCCAATCCGGCGGATCTAAATATATTACGCTTACCCATAGGAGTGTGCCTCATTAGTACATTAGAGCAGGTTATCAGTTATCTTTATCATTAACTAATTATTTTTAATACATGAAAAGAGTTGTTTAAATCTGACCATCTCTATGCATCGAGAATTTATCCATAGGATAGTTCTTTAGATTTTCTAATATCTTTCTATCATCTGCCTGAGCTAAAAGATGCTCTCTTGATTTATTGATTTCTGTAATATTCCTATGCCTTGAAGGTCCGCCAACACATCCTCCAGGACATACCATCCCTTCGATGAAGTCCTCGGGAAGTTTGCCGAACTTAAGGAGGGTGAGAGCTTTTTTACACTCAAGACCACCATGGGCTGCATTAAGCTTAATACCTGATGTATCAAGGCCTCTTTCCTGCATGCACTCAAGAACAGCGTTTGCTACACCGCCGCTGCTGGCAAAGCGCTTTCCAAAGATTGATGACTCCTGATACTCATCTACGATTGGTTCGAACTCCACATCCCTAGAACGCATAAGTGCCCTAAGTTCGCCGTAGGTGATGACATAATCTGCATTTCCCTTTACGGCTTTATTCTGAGCCTCAGCCTTCTTGGCAATGCAAGGTCCGATAAATACAGTTACACAGTTAAGTCTTGTAACCTTTAGATATCTTGAAATAGCACACATTGGCGAAATGATCGAGGACATGTTTTCCTCGTACTGTTCCGGGAAGTGTTTCCTGAGCATCTGAATGAACGCAGGACAGCAGGAGGTGGTCATTTTTTTCCCTTCTTTGTAGGCCTCTGCCCATTCCTCTGCCTCATAAGCAGCTGTCATATCACCGCCAAGTCCTACCTCCACCATATCAGCAAAGCCAATTTTCTTAAGGCCTTCCCTGATGGAAGCCATGGAGATATTCTCACCGAACTGTCCCTCTGTTGCAGGTGCGCACATAGCGATAACTTCTTTTCCCGCCTTGATCTCTTTTATGATATCCACAAGGAAGGTCTTGCTTCCGATAGCTGCAAAAGGACAGCTGTGGATGCAGTGGCCACACTGAACGCACTTATCCTCATCAATCTTGCAGTAGCCGTTTTCATCGTAAGTGATGGCGCCTACTGCACAGGCTTTTTTACAAGGTCTCTGAAGATGAACGATTGCATCATAAGGACATGCTGCCGCACATTTACCGCACTCTTTACACTTGGCCGGATCAATATGCATGTGGGTATCACCCGGTGTAATAGCGCCAAATTCGCAGGAACTGATACACGGTCTTCCCATGCAGAATCTACAGTTATCTGTAACCGAATATGCTGAAATAGGACACTCATCGCAGGCAGGGTCTATAACCTGAACGATATTGGTGGAATCCGGATTATAGGTAGGGTTCTTAGCCATAGCAAGGTTGATTCGCTGTCTTACTATCTCTCTTTCCTTGTAAATACAGCATCTGTACTTAGCCTTGGGACCCGGAATTGTATCAAGGATCAGCTGCTCGATATGCTCCGGATCATTTTTGCCTTCCCATTCAAGGCGACAAACATCCTCCATTATCTTATGTTTGAAGCGGTTGATATTTTCGTCATTCTTTAACATTTTGAAATCTCCCTCATATATAAATATTGTATTTTAATAACTTATATCCAACATTCAAATTAGCCTGTAAATATTCAGTTTTATCGTTACTGTTCACTCGCTTGCAGCTCCCTCCAGTAACTGAGGCAAGCTGATTATTCTTGCAAAATCAAGATCTTCTGTATCTCGTGTGAATATTGTCAGTGACCCCTTTCCCTGAATATTCCTGATGTACGGTATGAGTTTTAGCTTAGTATCCCTATCAAGGCCTGCAAAGGGCTCATCCATAATAAGCACGTCGCTTGGAATGCTGCAGGCTCTTATGATTGCAATTATCCTTCGCTGACTGTCAGTTAACTTCCTTACCGGGACTTTGAGCGCTTCTTCCGGAAGGAATTTGAAAAGCTCTTCTGCCACAGTCTGCCGGAATATCTTTTTGCTGACCATGGTTATATTGGTAAGAGCATCAAGGCTCTCCACCAGTCTGTCTTCCTGAAATACTACGCCGGCGTTGATATATGGATATTTGTAATCCCCAAGAAGGCCAACTCTGCCCTCATCGGGCGTATCGAGTTTAAGTATGAGGCGCATGAGGGTTGTCTTGCCACAGCCCTGGGGCCCGGTTATCACGTAGGCGTGCTCATCCTCTATATTGAGACTGAAATTATCCAGAACTTTCTTCCCCTGAAAGCTCTTGGAAACATTCTTCACTTCTATTATCACTTTTTTCTCTCCCCAAATTTTTATCTCTACCCGGAAGGCCGGTGGCAATGTCATTTAGATAAGAAAATGCAGTAAATGCGAAATAGGCACGCTACGTTCTTCAGATTATACAGTAGCGTGGATATCTACGTGACACAGCTTTATCTTTAGACTGTTATCACGTATTTTCGCAATGATTTTCTGGCATTCTACGTGATACACCCCCGTTAACAAGCCTCTCCTCACGTATTTTTTCCAAATATCTGTTTAGTTTTACGTGTTCTACTACTAATAAAGAGCAGCATCTCACGTAAACGCTATAAATATCATGCTTGTTGCTCTGTCACATCTTTTTCTTATCTAAATGACATTGGGCCGGTGGCTCCCGAGCGGATACATTTTCGCGCTCATAGTTTTAAGTGCGAAATATGTATCCATCTCGGTCGCCACCTCACTTTCAGCCGTAGAGATCCGCTTCCCGGGAATTAATTGCAAACGATAATGTTTTGCGTATGTATTTAGCATATTATCTTCTATCTCATTTTTTCCTAAATATTTTCCCAAAAATCATCGGTATATAAATGTATTTTATTACATTACTTGTAGGCATACGGTATACCTTGGCAAGTTCAAGTAATTCTTTCATAAGCGTAAATCCTTTTCATAATATAATTCGTAACCCTTGGCGCGGTAAGGGGCGGAGCATGTTAATGCATACTTCCTGCGATTTCGGGGCTACGGAAAAAAGACCGATTCATCGCAAGTGCCCTTGCACGAAGCGATGAATGCTTGGGCTTTTTGGAGTGTTTAGCACCGTGAGCAGGAAGATGCATTAACTGCGACGCCCCTGCCGCTCACTGCGTTATCTCTTATTAATCATGCTAGCCAGGTAGCCCGCACCGAATCCATTGTCGATGTTGACCACGCTGACACCACTGGCGCAGGAATTCAGCATAGATAAAAGCGCTGACAATCCACCAAAGGATGCCCCATACCCTATGCTGGTGGGTACCGCAATAACCGGACAGTCTGCAAGCCCACCAATCACACTGGCCAAAGCTCCCTCCATACCTGCTATAGCTATTATCACATTGGCACTCATGATCTCGCCCATGGTCTCTTTATTGATCAGCCTGTGAATCCCTGCAACACCTACGTCGTAGAGCCTCACAACCTTGTTGCCCATTACCTCTGCTGTTTTGGCAGCTTCCTCTGCAACAGGAATATCACTGGTTCCGCCGGTTGCTACAACAATCTTTCCAACTCCGCTTGATGTATCTATCTGTTGCCCTGCAATACCTATCTTGCAGTATTCATCATAAGTAAATTCTACTTCAGCTTTTTTATTCTGAAAGAAGTAATCTGCTGCCTCCTTGGACATTCTGGTAATAAGAACACTTTTTTGCCCATGTTCTAACAGCTTATGCGCTATCTCACAGTTCTGCTGCGGTGTCTTACCCTGTCCAAAGATTACCTCAGACGCCCCCTGACGTAATCCCCTGTGGGTATCAGGTCTTGCAAAGCCCATTTCTTCAAAGGGGGCTTCCTTAAGCGCCAGGATGGCGCTATCGATATCAACCTCTCCTGATTTCACACCCTGTAATAACTTCTCAATATCTCTTTCTTCCATAAACTCCTCATATCATCCGTGATTAATCACGCCAAAAATGTGCGATTTATGTGTAATTCACTCAAACCACATTTTAAGTTTTTGGCAGCACCTCGTTCATACTTCCGGACCTAAAGCCCTTAAGATCAAGGCTCACATACTTAAAGCCAATCTTCATGAATTCGTCATACACTTTATTGCGAACAGACGGCTCCATAAGCCTGTCAAAATCTTCCTCCGGAATCTCTATTCTGGCTACATTCCCGTGAACTCTGCAGCGCTCTTTTTTAAACCCAAGACCAATCAAAAGAGTTTCCGCCTCCTCAATCATAGAAAGCTTCTCGCCAGTTAGCCTCTCCCCATAGGGAACCCTTGAAGCAAGGCATGCATAGGAAGGTTTATCCCAGGTAGGAAGGTCCATTTCTTTGGAGAGCTGCCTTATGTCATCCTTGGTAAGTCCCGCCATGCGAAGCGGACTCTTAATTGAAAGCTCAGCAATTGCACGAAGCCCCGGCCTGTAATCGCCCTCATCATCCACATTTGAGCCCTCGATAAGTTCTTTCGCACCGTTTTGATGTGCGACATCCAACATCGTGGTAAAAAGATTCTTCTTGCACAAGTAGCATCTATCCGGTGGGTTATCCGCAACTCCCGGAACGCTTAACGCATCCACACTAATAAAAATATGTCTTATTCCATATTTCTTACAGAATTCATCACTTTCATCGGACTCTCTTTTAGGGAAAAAATCTGCTGTAGCAGTTATGGCAAATGCTTTGTCCCCCAAAACATCCGAAGCTACTTTCAGGAGGAATGCAGAATCCACGCCGCTTGAAAAGGCTACTGCAACACTTTCCATTTCCGCGATATATTTTTTTAATAAAGATAATTTTTCCTGTCTATCCATTTCTATATAAATGTGTATAATGTTCTTTGTGAGTCAAAAAGTGGCTATCGCTGATACATGCTATTAATTTGTGCACAATCAGACTTACTACCATTGTACCATATCTTCTGACAATTCCCTTAGATGATATGTGACTAAACTCTGAAAAAAATATAAAACAAATATTGTATATGGAGACTAGCTATGAATATACACTTGTGTAAAGGTGACGAAACTCTTGAAAAAGCCCTTGAATACATTAACGAGCATGACTCCGAGGGCCGCAAATACACATTTGATAAAGAAAAAGACAGATGCTACGTAGGTGACGAAGCCTTCGTAAACGCACCGGTCCTTATCAACTATAAGAATCAGTACTGGGCACTTCATATTTTAGAGTGACCTTACGGAAACTTGTATTTATCGCATTTTTCGCAGGAATAAGATTCAAGAGCAATATAATCAAAGATAGGAATTTATAGACATGAACGCAATCAAGAAATACTTCACAGACTATTTTTCACAAAAAGACTTTGCCAAAAGACTAATCGTCATGAACATCGGCGTTTTCCTTATGGGATTTTTCTTATCATTTCTCATCAAGGTGGACCTTGGCACAGATCCATGTACCTTCATGAACCTCACTTTATCAAGAGCAATTGGTATCAGCTTCGGTACCTGGCAGCTTCTTCTTAACACAGTTTTATTCATATTTGTCATTCTTTTTGGCAAGAAATTTATAGGTTTTGGAACAATCGCCAACATGGTTTTCATCGGATACATCGCTGATTTCTTCTGCTGGCTTTGGGAAAAGACTATTCCGGAGTACTATTTTACCCAGTTCCCACAAAGAGGTGTTGTGTTTGCTATTGCTCTTTTTCTTTTTATTATCTCAGTATCCTTTTATATCAACGCAAACATGGGTGTGTCACCCTACGATGCAATGCCACAGATTATTTCAGAGCGCGTACTGAAAAATGTACCCTTCGCCATTATCAGAATTGCCTATGATTTTCTTGTAATCCTCATAGGTATCCTGTTTAAGGGTACTCCAAATATCGGCATCGTGCTGATGGCTCTTTTCCTTGGCCCCATCATCTCAACTGTTGGAAAGTTCCTGAACAAGCACGTCTTTCATATGTAAAGATCATTTATCCAGTTCCCTCATGACGAGTGCAAAAGCTTCCTGGTATTTATGGTTATCTATTTCATACTGTTTACGTAATTCAGCTATCCTCTCTTTTGACAGGATAGCTGATGACACAAACTTAAGACTATCAGCTGCTCTTTGCGTCTTTAAAACAATCTGATCAAAACTATCCCCTACCATCAGAAGTCTCATTGCTTCCTCATCTGTCAGAAATCCACTTGTAATAATACCAAAGGTATCATATATAGTATCCCCAGCTATTGGGCCGACGATAATATCATACTCAGCGTACTCATCAGGCTTTACTCTCCTATTGGAAAAAATATAGTTAAACCAAGAACTGTCTCTTTCCAGCTTTTTCACTTTCAGATCTTTTTCATCCAGTTCATAACTATTAATGATAATATCTGCCCCCGGCTTTTCTCTTACCCACCCACAGGCAAAATCCAGGTTATCTGTTGTATAAAAGCCCTGCCCAAAATCGGCATTCTTTCTGCCATAATGTACATCCGGCTTTTTTATTTCTTCGTATCCAGCGTGATATAGCTTAATCATATGCAATCCCTCTTTAATTATCTGTGATAAAAAGATTATAATAATATTTTTGTGTTTTGCGCAATATAATTGTTGACAATTATTAGATTGTGTGCAATCATTTATATATCAAAAACAATTATCGAATAAATGGAGGACAAAGACTATGGAATATAAATTTACAGAAGAAAATTTTGATGCTGAGGTATTAAAGAGTGACATCCCTGTGCTCGTAGATTTCTACGCAGACTGGTGCGGTCCCTGCAAGATGATGATGCCTGTTGTTGAGAAGCTTGCTGAAACCTACGATGGCAAGGTAAAGGTTGGAAAAGTTAATTCCGACGAGAACAGTCAGCTGGCTGCAAAATATGGTATCATGTCAATCCCTAGTTTTCTTATTATAAAGAATGGAGAAGTTGTAGACAGCGCTATGGGCGCTATGCCAATTGATGCACTTGCTAAAAAGCTTGATGCAGTACTTTGATAGTAGACTTAAAAGCCGGATATCGTGGAAAAATGATATGTACCCCCTTTACTGGACAATCCAGTAAAGGGGGTACATATCACATGTAAGTCAATGTATGGTCATATCTGTATCACTCAGCTCCCTGTTGATCTGTAGTGTCTCATCGCCAGATGGAAAAGTGCCGACATTATGATGAATACAAGTGCCCCTGAAAGCGGCGTTACAAATGCTGTCCAGGCGGGCCATCCGTAAAGTGGTTTATCCATGATCCAGGCCGCCGGCACATGCATGGTAAGCGCGAAGGGCGCAATTACGGTAAAAAGAGCCCGTAGCGGCAAAGGGTAGATATCAATCGGGTACTGGCAGGCGCTTCGTCCGCCATAGGTAATGGCATTTACCAGTTCAACCGACTTCACACTGAATATACTAAAGATTGCCTCAATCATGAAAAGTCCAAGTATTAGAAGACAGCTCATGGCTATGGATTCCACCAGCACCAGTACCTTAATAAAACTCCAGGAAATTCCGGAAAGACTACTTCCCATAATAAGCGCCACAACGCCCACCGCAATGCAGGTAATACGCCTCGGATCAGTTCCGGCACAAAGAACCTGCGTAAGCACCCCTCTTGGTCTTACAAGAAAAGTATCCAGGCGTCCAGTTCTTACCATCATGGGGAAGTCTCCCGTAATTCCTCTTCCAAAGAGCTCAGTAAGATAAAAAGAAACTGACATCACCCCGAAAAAGAAATATAGATTTCCGCCGCTCCAGCCTTTTAATCTCTCAAATCTGTCAACAATGAGTATCACCACCATCATCTCTCCGCCCTCCATCACAAGCTGGGCGATAGTCTGCATGATAAATGAGCTGGGATACTGCAGATGACTCTTAAGGAGCATTCCTATAGATTTAACATAAAGTCGCAGGGTATTCATGTTTTTTCCCTTCTATTTCAAAAATCATTTAAATTAGCATTTACTATAAGGCTCTTTTAACATCAGCCGCCTTGAACTATCATTCTTTTCCTGTTGGCATTCCACATAGATATGCCGATTGCCACAAGAACCATCACCCAGAATACCTGAAGCGCATAGACTCTTAAGGCTTCTCCCGGCAGATATTCACCGGTATAAAGCCTAATCGGCGCATCCAGAAGCTGCGCATAAGGAAAAAAAGTAATAACCTTCTGCCAGCTCTCAGGGAAAAGAGTAAGCGGGAAAAGATTTCCCGAAAGGGTTAGCATCAATAGATTTAGAAGTCCCTGCATACCCCTTGGATCAAGGGTTATCATCGTAAATGCAACAGTGATGTTCTCAAGGGCGCACACACATAATAGTCCCAGCAAAAGAGCCGGAATAGCTGCCATGAATCCTGCCGGGGACTTTGGAAGACATATCCCCCAACCTCTTGGCAGAATAAATGCCATTACCAGCATAGGAACAGCGCGCATAAGGCTTCCCATCAGCTTTTGCGCCATGATCCTTGCATAATAAAAACCATACATATTCACCGGCCTACATAGATCGTAGGAAATATCACCGGACCTGATCTTATCCACCAGATCTGAATCAGAAGCCAGCATCATTCGGAAAAAAGCCTGCTGCAGCCATACGTATGTAGCCACGCTCTCAATCGGTAAAGACTGCGGTTTGCTGTCATAAAGAGCTCTGTATAGTGCAACCAGGATAAGTCCGAAAAACATCTGACAAAGGATTCCTCCAATCATGGCACCCCGATATTGAAGTTCCATGCGAAGACGCATTTTAAACACAGTAAAATAAGCCATAATCAACCTCGTTAGTTTCCTAGTCTATCAAAGATCAAGTTCTTTATACATTGCCGCAATAAGGTGATCCGTATTCTCAGGCTGCAAGGTAAGCTCTCTGATATTTCCCGCATCCTGCAGTGCTCCAAGAAGCTGTGATGTAGGAAATCTTGAAGGGTCGTAACTTAGCTTAAGTCCATCTTCTTCCCGCATACATTCCACGCCCTCAGGAAGCCTTAGGCCACTAACGTCTCCGTCATATTTAACCCACACGTTACGGACATTATCATACCTTTCAAGTAGGTCTCCAAGTTTTCCGTCAAAGAGCTTCTTGCCGTGCCCAAGCACCATAACCCTTGAACAAAGCGCCGCTATATCCTCCATGTCATGGGTAGTCAGCATTATTGTAGTGCCATACTCCCTGTTTTCCCATTTCAGAAATTCCCTAAGTGAGAGTTTACTTACTGCATCAAGTCCTATTGTCGGCTCGTCCAAGAATAACAGCTCCGGTCTGTGAAGAAGTGATCCGCAAAGCTCTGCTCTCATTCTTTGTCCCAAACTAAGAAGCCTTAAGGGCGTCCTCATAAGTGGCTCTAACTCAAGGGCCTGTGTCAGCTCTTTTAACCTGGATTCATAGTCTTTCGTTGGAATCCTGTAAATATCCTTAAGAAGCAGGTAGCTGTCAACAATCGGAACATCCCACCACAGCTGGCTTCGCTGTCCGAACACTACTCCGATGTTCTTGACATGCTTTTTTCTCTCATTCCAAGGAACAATGCCGCCAACCTGTGCCTGTCCTCCATCCGGCGTAAGAATCCCTGAAAGTATCTTGACCGTAGTCGACTTGCCGGCTCCATTAGGACCTATATAGCCTACAAGTTCTCCTTTATCAACCGTAAAAGAAACACCTTTAAGGGCATGTACAATCTCTTTTTCCCTCAAAAGCTTTCCCTTTTCACGTTTCTTTTTTACCAGAAAATCTTTCTTCAAGTTGTTAACTTCTATATAGCTCATGGTGTCTCCTTCTGGTGCATAGTTCTGAAAAAATATTTCATTCCTTATTATACACAAAAAGAGCCCTCAAACATCACTGTTTAAGAACTCTTTATACGCATAACCATTATAATATGTCAATATGTTCCCCGGCGAGGGCTTTATTCATACTTCGAACTGCGCAGAATTTTCCGCACATTGAACATGTATCATCGAACTCAGGCGCTCTGTCTTTTCTTATTGCTTTTGCCGTTTCAGGATCTATAGCACACTCCCACTGTTTATCCCAATCGAAATTTTTTCTTGCATCAGCCATTTCATTATCTATATCCATGGCATGTGGGATCTTTTTGGCTATATCTGCAGCATGAGCCGCTATCTTTGAAGCGATTATTCCCTGCTTGACATCCTCAACATTGGGAAGGGCAAGATGCTCTGCCGGAGTAACATAACACAAAAACGCTGCGCCTGCTGCCCCGGCAATCGCTCCGCCAATAGCTGATGTAATGTGGTCATACCCGGGGGCAATATCTGTAACAAGGGGACCAAGAACATAAAAAGGTGCCCCCATACATATTGTCTGCTGCATTTTCATGTTTGCTTCAATCTGGTCCATAGGAACATGACCCGGTCCTTCAACCATTACCTGCACATCTTTTTCCCATGCTCTCTTTGTAAGCTCTCCAAGTCTTACCAATTCTTCAATCTGACAAACATCACTGGCGTCAGCAAGACATCCAGGTCTGCAGGCATCACCAAGAGAGATCGTCACATCATATTCCCTGCATATTTCAAGGATTTCATCATAATATTCATAAAATGGATTTTCCTCTCCTGTCATACTCATCCAGGCAAACACAAGGGAACCTCCTCTTGATACTATGTTCATTTTTCTCTTATGTTTTTTTATCTGATCGATGGTTTTTCTTGTTATCCCGCAGTGAAGAGTAACAAAATCAACACCATCTTTTGCATGAAGTCTGATGACATCTATAAAATCTTTTGCTGTAAGGAGCGATAAATCTCTCTGATAGTGTATAACGCTATCATAAACAGGGACTGTTCCAAGCATTACAGGACATTCTTCCACAAGTCTTTTCCTGAATGGCTGTGTATTTCCATGGGATGAAAGATCCATGATGGCATCAGCCCCCATATTTACTGCCGCCTTAACTTTTTCGATTTCAACGTCGTAATCCTTACAATCCCTTGACACTCCAAGATTAACATTTATCTTGGTCTTAAGCATGGAACCAACACCTTTTGCCTTCAGACATTTGTGATTTTTGTTTGCACAGATTGCCACCTGCCCCTTAGCAACAAGATCTCTGATTTCCTCAGGTGACCTGTATTCTTCTTTTGCAACTGCCTCCATCTGTGGTGTTATAATTCCTTTTCTTGCTGCATCCATCTGCGTTGTGTAATTTGACATACCATTTTTCTCCTCAATACTTTGATTATTCATTTCATAAAACGTTGTGTAATAGAGGCCCTCTTCCTTTTCCCAGATCAAGTCCTGCTGATATGCATATTTCCAGGTATCTCTTTGCCTGCGTTACCGCTTCTTTAAGATTTTTTCCCATTGCAAGATTGCACGCTATGGCACTTGAGAGTGTACAGCCTGTGCCATGAGTATTTGGATTATCTATCCTTGGGCCTTCAATCCAATAAATCTGTCCTTTCTCACTTACTTTTTTTTCTTTATCCATCAGGTCAGGTTTTAGAACATACAGGCAATCCGCACAAATCCCATCCTGTTCAAAAAAGCTGTGCCCTCCTTTAAGCAACACACTGCATCCATAATCTTCTGCTATCTTTATTGCACTTTCTTCCATATCCTTTTTAGAAACTATTCTTTTCCCTATTAATATCTCAGCCTCCGGGATATTAGGCGTGACTACATCGCACAGGCAAAAGAGATTTTTTTTCATATATTCTCTTGCCTCTGCCTTTGATAACTCTGTACCTGAAGTTGATGAAAGGACAGGATCAATTACTACTCTTTCCGGATGATATTTTCTAATCATCTCTGCTACAGCCTGCACTATCTCCTTATCAGGCAACATACCTATTTTTATTGCATCAGGAAATATATCTTCAAATACCGCCTCAAGCTGTTTGCTGATAAAATCAGCATCTACCGGCATCACAGCATTCACGCCAACAGTATTCTGTGCTGTAAGAGCTGTGATAACACTCATGCCATACAATTTGTGGGCTTCAATCGTCTTTAGATCTGCCTGAATTCCAGCTCCGCCCGAGCAGTCACTTCCTGCAATAGTCAAAACAGTCTTCATTATTTCTAATCCCTCTATTCAAGCAAATATCCGCCATGATTAAGTCAACTTAGTAAATGCAGTCAATAGTTCTTTAACCGCCTTTTTTGAATCTTCTGCCTTCATGATTGCGGATACGACGCATATTCCTGCAATAGGAATGCCTTTTAGCACATATATATTGTCTTTGTTCAGGCCCCCGATGGCATTTACAGGGATTGGAACTGCACTACATATTTCTTTTAAGGTATCTACTGAGGTACGAACTGTCTTAACCTTCGTTGTAGTAGGATAAATCGCGCCTACCCCAAGGTAATCTGCACCTTTCATGTAAGCCCATCTTGCCTGTTCTACCGTTTTTGTAGTGGCTCCGATTATTTTCTTTTCCCCAATAATTTTTCTGGCAATATCCACAGGCATATCGCTCTGCCCAAGGTGCACCCCCTCGGCATCAACCGCCATCGCAACATCGATTCTGTCATCAACAATAAGTGGTACATCATATTTTTGTGCTATATCATGTACCTTTGTTGCAAGATCAATGTACTCTCTTGTGCTTTTTTCCTTTTCTCTTATCTGCAGCAATGTCACACCGCCTTTCAGCGCAGACTCAACCTTTTTTAGGAAAAGAGCTTCTGTTAATCCTGTACTATCTGTAACAAGGTACAATTTCATCTGTTCTTTGCTAACGTTTTGCATATAAGTTCCTTTTAGTTTTTTTTATTCTTATACTCAACTTTCATCTTCTTATCTATCGCTGTCGCATCAGTTAGTGAAATTGCATCAAGAAGCGAAATTAGAAAGCTGCCGTTACCTATCTTGTTATAATCATCTGCCAGGTTTTTAAATCTATATTCTCCAGGTCTGTTCTGCAACCTATCACTGGCTTCTTCTCCTGCTATACCGAAGAACGAAGTCGCTCTTATCACACTACTTAGGCTTTTTTCCTTAGCTAAAAAGCAAGCACAGATAGCTCCGAGCATACACCCGGTTCCTGTGATCTGACTCATCATAGGTGTGCCATTTGACACAAATGCTGTGTTTTTTCCGTCAGTCACAATGTCTTTTTCTCCTGTACATAGAATTAAGGCATCAAAAGTTTTTGCAAGGCTTTCAGAAGCTTGTACAATATCATCAAAATCTAAACCTATATCAGCATCCACGCCTTGTCCTTTATAACATTCATCTGACAGAGCTTTTATTTCTGCATTATTCCCTTTTATTAGTATGAATGTTCTGTTGTCTCTAGCATTGCATTCTGTTTTTTTAGATATTTTCCCCAAGAGTTCATATGCAAACTCTCTTCTAAGCGGCGAACAGGCAATGCCTACCATATCAATCACAATAGGCAGTTCTTTTAAAAGAGCCGTCTCAAAAGATATTCTCATGGCTTCCATTCTTGAGTCAGAGATATTACCGAGATTTATAAGCAGTGCTGATGCAGTATTTGTTATCTCTTTTACCTCCAATGGATGTTCAGCCATTATTGGTCTATCTCCCATTCCAAGCACTGCATTGGCACACTGCATCATCGAAATTGGATTTGTAATACAATGAATTAGTTCAGACATTTATGCCGCCTTTTCTTTTTTCTCAATGTCTTTTAAACTGTTTTGTATTTTTGATAAAACTCCTGCTGCCTCTAATCTGATCAATAATAGAAACGCTATACTTCCGCCTATCAAAGTTCCACAAATAAACGATGGTACATAGAAAAACCATGTAAGTCCTTCTTTGCCCCAAATAAAGGTCATTACAGGGTACGACACTATGGCTCCGATTATTCCTGTTCCAATGATCTCACCAAGAACTGCTGCGATTATCTTTCCTTTGGATAGTTTATAGAAAACTCCTGATAATGTAGCTCCAAACACTGCTCCCGTAAGGGCAAGCGGCGGTATACCCATTACCATCATCCTTATGATACCGATAAGTACTGCACATAAAAGTGCATACCCCGGTCCCATAAAAACCGCGCAGGTGATGTTGATAAGATGAGCCATCGGGCACATCCCCTCAACTCGAAGGATTGGGGATATTACTACTCCCAGCGCTACAAACATTGCAAGCATTACCATTCTGATCAGATAGTTACTTTTCTTCATTTTCTTTTCTCCTGTTCTCAGACGGTTTCGCTTCATTAAAGAGTGCGAGCAGATACACAAACTCAAAGACGCTGCACGCAAAAAAAGCGGAAGCATCCTAGTTTGGTTGCTTCCGCATAATAGTCTCCTTGTATCAGGCATCCCTACGTTGGCATTATCCAAATCAGGTTCTCGGTCGAAGGTCACACCTTCCTCTCAGCCTGTATTACAAGCTCCCGTCTGTTTAATTTTTCTTATTCTTTATACACCAATTGTCTGACAATTACAAGTATTTTTTATCTATTATCTGTGCTGTTCGCTCATCCACTGCCACATATTTACGCCGTTTTCTTCGCACTCATTGTTGAAGAAGTAAATCCATGACCAATGTCCCATGAACTGGTAAGCTGCGCCATCCTGACCCTTGTAGGTATCGGATGTATCGTGAACATCATCAAATACGCTGGTGTGTACGTCTGCGCCGATGGCCTGAAGTCTCTTAATTGTAGGCTCCTCAAACTGTGTAGGATCTACAGTTGTATCATTTTTAGCATATACGAACCATGTAGGAAGATCCTTGATAGCCTTAATCTGATCATCAGTGATTCCGGAATCCATGTATGCTTCGCAGATTGGATATGCTGCAGCAAAGAAATCAGGATAGTTCAGAATCATATCCATTGTCATATAACCACCATTTGAGCAGCCTCCGATGATGATTCTGTCTGCATCTACATTCTCGTGTGTCTCAACATATGAATCGATGAGTTCCTTCAAATCTGTAAGGAAAATTGAATCAACACCTGTGTTGTTGGACCAGTTTCCTTCTTCATCATACTGCATCCAGAAGGTTGGGCACTGTGGTGCAAGAACATAAGCTCCTCCCATTACTTCCTGGAAAGCATCGCTGTAAAGAGCTGTTACTTCGTTGCCAAGGGTATTAAGTCTAGGATCAGCTCCGCCCTCGCCTGCGCCGTGAAGCCAGATTACAAGTGCATGCTTTTCTCCATCAGCCTCAGGCTCATATGAAGCATACTTTATTGTGTGTCCCTTTGATCCGGTAAAAGAACCTGTCATATCTGTTTTTGTCAGCTGTGGATAAATAGCGCTGTCAAAATCAATCTTTTCATCTACTGTAATTCCAACAATATCATCCCCTGATTCTGCAGCAAGTGTTGCACCATCTGCAAGAGTAACTGCAAGGTTATAAGGGTTACAGATTGTGTTATTTCCCTTAAAGAGATCATAACAGAAAGGTGAACCCTCATCAGGATTGTAAGAAAGCTCAACTGCTACATACTCTGAATCTGCTGCCTTCTCACCATTCTCATCACAGGTATAGGCATCTACAACTGTTCTGTCAAAAGAATACTCAACGTGCTTGGTTGGATCTTCTGTGGAGCCTTCTGCAAGTGCTGCCCAGTTGAACATTTCCTTAGTCTCTACTACTTTGAAATCATCTGCAGATACTGAATCTGCCTTTACCTTCTCATCAAGCTTTACCATTGTCTTGGTGACTGCAGGGCCCCAATCCTGGCCTACAATTACAGCTCTCTGACTTCCATTTAATTCCTTAGCCACTTTTGTCTCCTCTTTTACTTCTTCTTTTGCTTCTTCTTTCCCCTCATTTTGATTCTCCGCAGGCGTCTCTACTGTCTTGCTCTCAGCAGAACTCTCCTGCACACTCTCCCCGGCTGCACCACATGCCACACCCCCAAGTGACAATGCAGTACAGAGAATAACTGATAAAAGTTTCCTCTTCATTACATTTTACCTCCCATTTGCGTTTTCGTGATATACCCAATCTACACAAAAACGCTTCATCAAAAAAGAGCCACATTTTGACATACGCCTAAATAATACTGCATTTTTCATGGGACAAAAATTGATATACATTTCCAATTTTTGCCTTTACGTCATTAAATGTAGCCTGACAACTACGTTTTTAATGATTTTTGAACTACTCATGAATACTGCATCTGCATTTATAGAGATTTGAAATACAATGATAGCCCATACCTTGGAGCACTAAAAAGGCCACTACCCATAGGAGTAGTGGCCAAAGTTCTCACCATATTCAGTTGTCAGAAATCATTTATCTCACTTTAACGAAAGCAACCGCTTTCTTTTTCTCCGTATTCACAGTTCTACGAACGATGTTACCACTGTGAACCTGGTACTCTGAATCGTAGTACTCATCCTGCATGCTTCCTGCTCCAAGCATATCCAGTGCTTTAAACTTGCCGTAGGAAAGATTCTGCTCCTTTGCCTTAACCACGTCTGACATGATTTCGATGCAGCTCTGGCTCATGCCTCTTTTAGCCTTTGCGGAACTTCTCATTGTTTAATTCCTCCATCTCATAAGAAATTATTGAATGAAGATACTCATAAAGGCCCTTTAATGGCCCCTCAACCGATAACCTTTACAACAAAATTTCATTCAATGAGGACATTATATACTAATGGAATAGTAAATGCTACCGATTTAGCCGATTAAATCATTAAATTTTTATGAAATAATATTTCTATATTGATAGAATCTCGCTTTGATGGGTGTGCTCACTCGCAAAACCAGCTGTGGTGCGCCTTGCACCGTACCGATAATATTTGTATGTAATACTGCACAAACCATTAAAAAAGTACGATAATAGAATTATGAAGAAAATAGTATCCGCTATCCTTGTAATTGCATTAGTTGCCATATGCTTCTTCGCAGGTTCTTTGGTCCGTCCAAAGGCCACAGTGGAAGAAGCAGCGCCTGTAGAACAGCCCGTTATCACCGATACTCATTCTGATGATGGCCGGACTGTTATTGGCATATCTATGCCCGACAGGCTTTTAGAGCGTTGGAACAAAGATGGCGCCTATCTTCGCGCGCAATTTGAAAAAAGAGGTTATGAAGTACTTCTTCGCTACTCCAACAACCTCATAGATACACAGGTAGATGGAATTCTAGAGATGATAAAAGAAGGCGCAGACCTTCTGGTAATAGCTGCAGTTGATGGCGCTGCTCTTTCTGATGTTTTAAATGTAGCCAAGGCTTCAAATGTTCCGGTAATAGCCTATGACAGACTTATCATGGATTCAGATGTAGTGGACTACTACGTATCTTTTGACAATTACAAGGTAGGGGTATTACAGGCAGAATACGTAATCAGAGTACTCAATCTGATGTATACAGAAGAAACCAAGAGAATAGAATTTGTCTCAGGTGACCCGGTTGATAATAACGCCAAGTTTTTCTATCAGGGCGCAAAAGATACTCTGGATCCATTTTTCAAGGATGGAAAACTGGTATCTTTGTCGGGGCAGCTTGGTTTCTATGAAACATCCACCTCTCAGTGGTCTACAGACCTTGCCCAGCAGCGTCTTCAGATCATCTTAAATTCCTACTATCCCGACAACGTAAGACTTGATGCGGTTTTGTGTGCCAACGATTCCACAGCTCTTGGTGCAGTACGTGCTCTTGAATCTGATTACACAAGTGCCAATCATGTCGCAGTTACCGGCCAGGATGCAGACATAGCAAATATTTACAATATCATAGAGGGAACTCAGGGAATGACCGTATTTAAGGCCCTTAGAGAAGAATCTGTAGTCACCGTGGCACTTGGCGAATATCTTCTTAAAGGCATTTATCCGGGTGAGGAACTGATAAGTTCCAGCGACTTTGACTTCAAATGCTCTTTTAACACTACAGACTATGACAATGGTAAAAAGATAGTATCCTCTTACCTTCTTGAACCTATAACAGTAACCAAAGACAATATTGAAAAACAGCTGTTTGAGAGCGGTTATTACAGGCGAAATTCAGCAGGACTTATTTATGCTGCTAAATAGGGTGTATCCGTTACGCCCTTTTTCTTTGGTCACATATAAAGCTTTATCTGCGCATTCCATTACTTTATTCGGATCGCCGATATCTTCCGGATATACAGCACATCCTATGCTGACCGAAACAAAGATCTCCCCTGCAGAAGTCTTAAAGGATTCTTTTACCGCGTTCATTATATCTTCGCAAATTGCAGTTTCTCTGTATATTCCCGTTCCGTAAAAAATAGCACAGAATTCATCACCTCCAAGTCTTGCAAAAGTAATATCCTTCTGCGCAAGCCTCTGGAACCTTTCTGCCACCATCTTTATTATCTCATCTCCAACCTTATGCCCATAGGTATCATTTATATCTTTAAACTTATCCACATCCATCATGATAAAGCCATAAGAAGTCTTACTATCCACTGCACGTCCGATTTCCTCCATGATACTTAGTCTGTTAGGCATCTGCGTTAAAAAGTCAGTCCTGATCATGGCAAATCTGCGCTTATTGGACAGATTCAGCATCGTTATGATGAAAATCATCAAAAGAGCAATAATAATCGTCAGATTACTGATAACAGTATTTTCCCTGTAGAACTTGGCAAAGTTCTCGTGCTCATTGATAACGATGGAACCTTCCGGAAGCTGGGAGTACCTGATGTTATATACATCCATGCTCTCCTGGTCAAAATAAGGCGTGGTGACCATAGTAGTATTAAGGGGCATATCATTGGGATCGCCCCCTTCAAGGATATCTTTTGCCGCCTCACCTGCAATCAGACCGGAATCGTAGAAGGAATATGATATTCCTCCCAAAACGCCATGGCCTACGTCACAGGAAGAGAGCCTGAAAATAGGCACATTTGCTGCATTATCCGACAAAAAATCTGCGGCATTCTGAAGCGAATAGGAATTTTGGTCACCATCTATGGAAAAATCCAGAAATAGAATAATATCATCGTTGCCAAGGGCATTTAAGACACGCTTAAGGCCTTCCTTGGTGTAATAGGATGTATTTACTATCTTACAGGTAATATCATCATGCTTTTCCTTGAACTTCATGAATTCCACGTAGTCACCCTGGCCGGTAACTGTAGAATCAGTGACTACCACGAGGTTATTTCTTTTCGGGAAAAGATCCTTCATAAGCCGGTAATTACCCTCAAAGTCCTGATTCTCCGCAATTCCGGTAGCTCCCCTCATAGCAGAAGCCGTAACGGCCTCAGTCACGTTGTTGATTCCCATAAATACCATAGGAATATCGGAAAAAAGAGCATTTCTGTTATTTATCGCATATCTAAGGGCCGGATCATCCGCCACAGCCACCAGATCGTAGTTTCTTACGCTAAAATACTTGTATCGCAGATACTTATCGAAATTGGAAATATCTATAGCCCCATAAAACCGCCGAGCGTCCATGAACTCATAGTTTATCTCGACATTAAGATTACCAAGTCCCTCTTCAAAGCCCTGCAGTGTTTCCGGAACACCGGCATTGGAAAAACCATAGGAAGAAATAAAAAGAATACGAAATTGCCGTTCTAAAGAATCCCCTGCACGCACATGCAGTGCAGGGGTAAGAATCATAAAAATGATACAGTATGCAATTAGAAATAATGATCTTAGCATACGTTTCATGGATTAATTTTATACCTTTTACAGTCAAGCAACAATTGCAGGATTTCTTAAAAGATAGTTAATTTTTTTATCATCATATTTTCAGTTCGTTTGCCATTCTGTAAACACGTGTTGCGTTCTGCTTGATCTGTTTCTTGCTGATAGAGCCGTCAGAAAGAGCTGCCATCACTCTGTCAAAGTCAGTCTTGCAGCCTGGCATGAACAGATCGCCACCTGCTTTTACAACCTCAGGTGCAAGGGCTCCTCTGTATTTGTTGGCAGGATTTGATGAAAACATGTCTACTACCCAGTCAGTCATTACTATGCCTTCAAAACCGTACTCGCAGCGCAGAACATCCTCAATGAGCCCCCTATGCTCAGAAGTATGCTGACCGTTAAGCAGGTTGTAGGATGTCATTACTGCCTTAGGCTGAGAATTTCTGACACAAATGCCAAAGCCTCTAAGGTAAATCTCTCTCATAGCTCTCTCGGATACATGGCTGTTACTGTTGTATCTATTAGTTTCTGCATTATTGGCAGCATAGTGCTTGATAGTAGTTCCGCAGGCTCTGTGTTTCTGGACGCCCTTTGTTATGGCTGCTGCGCAAAGGCCGGATACAAGCGGATCCTCTGAATAGTATTCAAAGTTACGACCGCAGAGAATACTTCTATGGATGTTAAGGGCTGGAGCAAGCCACAACTGCACCTTGAACATTTCCATCTCACTTCCGACCATATCACCATAGCTGCATGCCAGATCAAAGTTAAAGCTCTGCGCGATTGCAGTGCCAATAGGAATAGCTGTAGCCCACTGCTCTTTAACCTTAGCTTCATCAATTGGGCCTGCTGCCTTTTTAGCTTCCTCAATAGCCTTTAGCATTTCCTCATCCATGAAGTCAATCCAGCTTCCAACTGCACTTCCGATTCCATGAACTCCATTTTCATCCTCATAATACTGAGGTGAAAGGCGAAGTCCTGCAGGGCCATCAGCCATTACCATGCTGTAGATTTCCTTGTCCAAAAATTTTGTGGTTGTCTCTCCGGCAGCTCCTGCCACAGCAAATGCAGCATTTCCAATAACGCTAAGGCCTGTATTATCAGGGTTAAAAGAACCAATATTCATAAATGCCAGTTCTTCGTCTGATAAACCATCAATCACATCATCCACAGGATACTCGACATCATATTCAACCTGTCCGGGTACAAAATCCTCTGCGCCAAGGCTGATGCAAGGAATATTTGCGGAAGCAGCGTTTATTTCAACCACCTTCTCCTCAGGAACAAAATCCTCAAAACCAGGATTTCCAAGGCAATTTCTTGTCTTAAGTGTTGTAATTGTCTCAGAAAGAGATACTATGCCATGTAAGAGAACATTGTCGCTGCTGTTACCAACGCAGATAAGGTAATCACCCTCATCCAGGATATATGCAGCGTTCTTTTCATCATAGGAAGCAAAGTCAGACATCTTAAAGCTTGTCTTTACTACTTCACTCTCTCCTGCCTTAAGTTCGCTGCTCTTTGCATAGCAAACCAGGTCCTTGGCAGGCTTATCCAAAATGCCGTCAGGACAGGACATATAAACCTGTACAACCTCTTTTCCAGAGTGGTTTCCAATATTGGTCACCTTAACTTCAACTGTAATGTTTTCCTTGTCGTTAGTTACAGATACCGGCTCGATTGCAAAATCTGTATATGATTTTCCAAAGCCAAATGGGAAATAAGGCTTAACACCTACGCTGTCAAAATATCTGTAACCAACATAGATTCCTTCCTTGTAATTAACATCGTCATTATCGCCAAAATCACCGACAGTGCTGTAATCCTCCCACTTTGTCCATGTAGTGGAAAGCTTACCTGAAGGGTTCATCTTTCCAAGAAGGATACCTGCAAGTACATCACCTGTTACTACTCCAAGCTGTGAAAGAAGGAGAATGTTCTTTACCTCCATTACAGGGGTAAGGTCAACCGGGCCTCCTACGTTTAATACAAGCATGAATTTCTCATATTTCTGACTAAGCAGAAGAATATCTCTCACCTCAGAATCTGTAAGATATACATCTCCCTTTTTTACCTGTCTGTCAGCACCCTCTCCGGAATTTCTGGAAAGAACGTAGATAGCTGCATCAGCATCAAAACTAAGTTCAAGCTCATGCTCAGGTTCAGGCTCAATCTTACCCATGCTGTACATCATGGCATTTACGCCAAGAGCCTTAGCTTCGCTCTTTATTCCTTCTACAAATTTCTTATGATTGTCTTTTAAAATCTCGTCATAGTCATCAAGCCATTTTCCGCTAGTAAGCTCAAATCCAGCCTCGATAAGTCCCTGTTCTACATTAACCGAAAATCTGCTGTTTACTTCACCTGATCCTGTGCCGCCCTTTATTGTATGGCGAATGCCATTACCGAAAGCAGCAATCCTGCAAGGCTTATCCAAAGGAAAAGCTTCATCTTCTCTTTTTAAAAACAGTGTACATTCGGCAGCTGTTCCCCTTACAAGCTCCAAATGCTCCTTCTCATAGTTTTGCATTGTAACCCTCCGTCCCTGTAGTCCATTATAGCTCTGTAATGCCTCTCTTAAGATCAGCCTCAATATCCTTGGTTCTGATAACCTTAGCTGACTTAATCTCAAGTCCGCCCTGAGCAAAATAGAATTTCAGATAGAAATTCCCGATAAATGGCGGATACAAAGTCATTCTGACTGTCTGCCACTCTTTATCCATTCCGGTAAGAGTTACTGTCTTAACCAGCATCTTGTCCTGGAATATGGAAAGAGGAAGCTGAGCCACGTCAGGCTGATTGTCTGCTCTCATTACAATTTCAAGATCCATGATGCATCTTCTTGGTGTTGTCAGGACAAATACTGTTGTTGCCTTCTTCTCCACCTTGATTGCCTTAACATCAAGCTCTGTCTCGTCCTTGTCGATTGTGACATCTATCATATCCTGAAGTGCACTGTCCTCTGCAGATACAGCCTTCTCAAGCTCTTTATCAAGAGCTGACTCGTTGCCGAGCATATGCTGATAAACAGGTGTCTTCAAAATAAATCTAAGAATATTAGCTGCGTTTCGTGCAAGCTCTGCTCTCTCAAGTCTTCCATCCTCAAGAGCACTTGGAAGATCATCGCCGTTGCTGTTTTCAGCAGCACAGGTATTAACCATATTTACGTCATTCTGAGCGCGAACCTGTGATGAAACATTCTGATAGCTTCCTGGAGCGCCGGCTTCATCATTACCCATTGCCCACCAGTCAGTCATGGCAATTCCATCAAAGCCCCATTCACCTCTAAGAAGTGTTGTCAGAAGGTCATAGCTGCTGGCTGTCCAAAGTCCATTTAAAGGTCCGTAGGTAGTCATAACAGCTCTTGCGTTTCCTTCTCTTACTGCCAGCTCAAAGCCCTTAAGGTAAATCTCACGAAGTGCTCTCTCAGAAACGACGTTGTTAACATTATGTCTGTGGAACTCCTGAGTATTGCCTGCAAAGTGCTTAACTACTCCGGTCACATCATATTTGTGCATTCCCTTAAGCTGAGCAGCAACAAGCTTACCTGTAAGGAAAGGATCCTCTGAGAAATACTCAAAGTTTCTGCCGTTAAGAGGGCTTCTGTGGATATTCATACCAGGTCCAAGAAGAGCATCTATTCTGTGTCTTCTAAGATCAAGGCCTTCCCATCTAAAAAGCTCTTCATTAAGTTCTTCGTTAAAAGAGCAAGCAAGGCAGGTTCCGTTTGGAAGTGCGAAAGCATGAGTACCGCAGTCCATACGAATTCCGGAAGGACCGTCTGCGCAGCCTGCAACAGGGATGCCAAATACTTTAAGTGACTCTGTCACTCCGCCGAAGGCTCCGGCAATACCGGCAGTTACTTTTGGTGAGCACATTCCCTCACCTCTTACCATAGCGCACAGATCTTCATCGGAAAGCTGGGAGATAAACTGCTCCATAGTAACTTTTCCGCTTTCAACGTCCCTTAGCTTGTAGCCCTTATCACCTGTGTATTTGTAAAGAGATGCCTTTGGAAGACGCTCTTTTCTCTTTTTGTTAGGGTCAATTGTTCTTGTAGGAACCTTCTCTGTGCCCTCAACGAGCTTGCCGTTCTTAAGAACCGGCTTAAGGCGCTCAAACTCTTCAACAGGAGCATAGGCTTCCTCACACTTTTTAACAACTTCTGTCTTCTTTAATGTAAATGAGCCAACTTTAGCAGCGCTTCTTACATCACTTCCTGCAAAAAGAGTATATTCACCCTCTTCAAGTACGTAGCAGGCCTTATTTCCTGTAGCTCCGCCATCATCATAAGAAGCCATCCAGTATTTTGGAATAGCAAAGCTTACTTTCTGGCTCTGGCCCTTCTTTAGCAGGTCAGTCTTGGCAAAGCCGCAAAGTACTCTTGATGCCTTTCCAAGCTTACCCTGAGGAGCTTCAACATATACCTGAACAACTTCTTTTCCTGCAACCTCTCCTGTGTTGGTTACAAGAACCTCTAAAGAAACTCCTTCTTTGCTGTCATAAACGAATTCACCTGCAGCAATATCGAAGGTTGTATATGATAATCCATAGCCAAATGGGTAAAGAACCTTTTCCTTATCAAAGGTCTCAAAATAGCGGTAACCTACGTAAATATCCTCTGCCTGATAGTTCTTTTTCTCAGAACCAAAGTTCTTAGTGGAGGCATAATCAGAAATATTGTAGGCAATAGTGTCAGAGAGCTTACCTGAAGGATTAACCTTGCCGCTAAGTACGTCAAGAACTGCGTTTCCGCCTTCCTGACCGCCCTGCCATACATACAGAACTGCTGATGGGTTAATCTCTGAAACCCACTTCATATCAATGATATTTCCAACGTTAAGGAGCACAACCACCTTATCAAAGAACTTGCAGACGGTCTTCATGGCCTTCTTTTCTTCATCTGTTAAAAGAAAGCTTCCCTGAGCATCCTTATTGTCCTGGTCCTCACCTGCTGTTCTTCCAACGATGAAAATTGCTGTGTCGGACTCTTTTGCTGCCTTTTTAACTATAGCGTCGCTAAGAGGCATTTCCTTCTGGAACCATGGCTCTGAAGCCCAGCCGGCACCTGAATCGAAAGGATTTTCTTCTACGAATTTCTCATATGCTTCTCTAAGAGACTTATTTACCTTATAATCCTTGGAATCTGCAAGAGCTTCATAAATGCCAACCACATAGTCAACATTTACCATTCCGCCTGAACCTGTGCCACTCTTGTAGTAATTCATCTGGCTTCTTCCGAATACAGCCAGCTTGGAGCCTTTCTTAAGCGGGAGGACATCGCCATCGTTCTTCATAAGGACAATTCCTTCTGCCGCTGCAGCTCTTGCTACCTCTTTAAATTTCTCATAATCCCATGTTTTTCCCATAATAATCTCCTGTGGTTAATGCTGCACATTTCCAAAGCCCATCTGAGCATATTTGAAAAATGCTTCTCTACCTAATTCAACAAGCTTATGGTCATAATTATGTCTGCACTCGCACACTTTGTCAAAGACTAATGTTGCTTCATCATTTTCTTTTGATGCATCCCACTTAGGAATCAGATCATTATTGGGGTTGCCGTTTCTTGCAAAATTAATTACAGATGCAAAAACCTGTTCCTGAAGCTTATCAGATACTCCGTCGACATTTGCAGACGGAACTCTTTCAATATTGTGGAACACAAAAGGAATATCCGAGCAGTGCCATGCAATCTTGCCGTGCTGAATCGGGAATTCATAAGCAAACATGTAGGAGTAGGTATCTGCTTCACTTCTCTTAGAAGCCTCTGCAATCAGCTTCATGGTAGGAATTCTGAAGATAAAGTCCAGAGAAATAAGGTCTGTTATCTTCTTTCCGGGATAAGCTTCCTTAAACAGGCTTATCAGTTCATCCGAATATTCCTTGTATTTTTCTTTTACCAGAGCAGTCTGCTCCTCCTCTGTCATCTCATATTTATTGAAGAAAAGAGGCATGAATGCAAATTCGCCTATTACTGTTCCGATCATCATAGGAATTGTCTTGGCATGCTCTGTAAAGCCGGTGATATGAGGCTCGCCCAAGTAATAGTCGTTGACCATAGGTGAACATCCCTTATAGACAGATGGATCAGTGATTTTTTCCGATGCCTTTTCATAAGCCTTTACAAGCTCAGGATATTCTATAGTCTCAAGCTTTCCTACCTCTTCTTTTGTAAGTCTCAGCTCTTCTAACATTCCGGATACGATCTGCTCTCCGCCGGTCTTGCCATTTCCCATGAAATCAGGGTCAAGAACACCGCTCATTACTATTGCCTTATGGAAAAGACCATCTGCTTCAGGAGTCTGCATAAGGCTTGTAACCTTCATGCCGCCGCCTGACTGTCCAAAAATTGTTACGTTGTCAGGATCTCCACCAAAAGCGCTGATATTCTCTTTTACCCACTTAAGAGCTGCTACAAGATCAGCATTTCCGCAGTTGGCTGAGTTCTTGTACTTCTCTCCAAAAGGCTTAAGGTCCAGGTATCCTAAGATATTCAATCTATGATTTACATTAACAACAACTACGTCGCCATTTTTAGCCATTTCATCGCCTTCATAGGCAAGCTGCTCAATGGCTGATCCGGCAAAGAAGCCGCCGCCGTGGAACCATACCATAACAGGCTTTTTGCTATTAGAATCAAGGCCAGTTGTCCAGATATTCAGGTTCTGGCAATGCTCGCTCTGTGGCCAGTAGGCATGAGGCACCATCAGCTCTCCCTGAGGATTGTCCTGATGCATCAGGTTGCACACCATTCCATAGCTTGTGGCATCCTTAACCCCCTCCCAAGGCTCAACCTCTGTAGGCTGCATAAATCTCTCAGCCTCAGCGTAATGTACACCCTTAAATACATAGACTCCATTGTAAAAATATCCCTGCAGCTTACCAGCCTTGGTACTAACTATCGTTGATTCATCACATAGAAACTTTGCCATTATTTTTATCCTCCAATTGCATGTACTTTTTTGGCCCCCATCGGCCGCATTTGTGTTATTCCTCATATGCGGCAGGATTCCATACTTATACCTCACCAAGGCAATCAAGGAACCTACCGCTCTCGCATACATGCGAGCCGGTAGACGTTCGGACTAGGTTCGAAAAAACCTCACCAAGTCCTCTCAGCCCTTTACTGCACCGATCATGACACCGGACTCGAAGTACTTCATAACGAATGGATATACCACGATCATCGGCGCACTGGATACAATGATAACTGCATATTTTACCAGCTGCTTGTAGGCATTGGCGTCAGATACTGCATCCAAAGTTGACATACTTGCCGCCGTATTCGCATCATTTACAATCAGGATCTCTCTAAGTACCAACTGAAGTGGGAACAGCTCACGGTTCTGCAGATACATGGAAGCCTGGAACCATGAATTCCAATGAGCAATAATATAGTAAAGAGCAATTGTTGCAACACTTGCCTTAACAAGAGGAAGAAGAACCTGGAAAATAACAGTAAGATCTCCTGCGCCATCAAGTCTTGCGGACTCCTCAAGAGCCGGTGGAACTGTCTGGAACGCTGTCCTCATGATAATAAGGTTATAAGTTGACACACAGGCCGGCAAAATTACAGCCCATCTGGTGTTAAGAAGAGAAAGCTTCTGCATAATGATATATGAAGGAACAATACCGCCTCCGAATATCATTGTAAAAGAAATGAGCATCATCAAAACATCTGCAAAAAGAAGATCTCTTCTTGAAAGAACATATGCTCCGATAATAGTGATCAGCATGCCGAGTACTGTTGCTACTGTAACATAAATAACTGTATTTCCAAAGCCCCTTACAAGATCCTTGTTATTGAACACCAGCTGGTAACCTGTGAAATTGATGCCATGAGGCGCAAGAACCAGACCACTCTTTGTATTGAGCCAGTATGGATCACTTATTGATGAAAAGAATACATGTAAAACCGGCAATAAAAATGCAATTGCTAAAGCAGTAAGCAGTGTATAGTTAAAACAAACAAAGATTTTTCTTGGAATACTACTCTTTATCTTATTTTCCTTGGGTGTTGAAAAAACTATCTTTTCCTTAGCCTTATCACCCTTTAATGTCATTGACAATGAATCCATCTTGAACCTCCCTTTTAGAACAGTGATGTCTCAGTATATTTGCGGCTGATCTTATTAGTAGTAACAATCAGCACCAGATTTATAAGTGAATTGAAAAGACCTACTGCAGTTGAATAACTGTAATCTCCGTCCATAAGACCTTTTCTATACACATAAGAAGCAATAATATCAGCTGTATCATAAATCTGTGAGTTATACATAAGAATTGTCTTTTCATAGCTGGATGCCATAAGCATACCAACTCTGAGGATCAGCATGATAATGATTGTCTGGCTGATTCCGGGAAGTGTAACGTGGATCAGCTGTTTAAAGTGGCCTGCGCCGTCGATCTTGGCTGCTTCATAGAGCTGCCTGTCTACCCCTGAAAGAGCTGCTATATAAAGAATTGTTCCAAATCCAAGTCCCTGCCACAGATCTGAGATAATGTAAATAGGTCTCCAATAGGATGCAACTCCCAAAAGATTCTGTGTCTTACCTGTAAGTGCTGTCATAAGTGTTCCGAGAACGCCTGATGTCTTACAGAAATCAACAACAATACCACATACAACAACCATTGAAATGAAGTAAGGCAGATAGCTTATTGTCTGCACTGTTTTTCTGAAGTGCTTGTTGGCAATATCATTGATGAGAAGCGCCAATATAATGGTGAGTGGGAAACCAATCAGAAGACTCCATCCATTTAACAGGATTGTGTTCTTAATAAGTCTCCAGAAGTAAAAAGATCCAAAGAAATCAGTGAAGTTCTTTAAACCAACGAATCTTTTTACCAAGCTGCCAAAGATACCGAGCTTTGGCTTGTAGTCCGAAAAGGCCATGAGAATACCTGACATTGGCAGGTAGGCGAATACTATGTAGAACATTATGAGTGGAAGCACCAGAAGATATCTTTTCCAGTTTCTCCTCATATCTTTCGCGACAGCCTCTTTCGTAAATTTCTTTTCCCTAGACATTTGTAACCCTCCTTAAAAATACATCATGCTCCTCCCCAAGAAGCACTATTATATCCCGTACGGTGCCATCCATTCGCCAAAATGTACACTTTTGGCTCCTGTCTGGCAACTGTTATGTGATTACCACTTTAATCCATATAAACATCAAATTATAGAACCAGCTTTTGATTTTATATTCCGTTTTTTGCACATTCCAAAAAGGACAATAATTGATATCAACAACCACTTTTTGAATCCCCCTTAGCCGAATCAAGGTAGTTGCTGGTAATGCAGACACATTTCATGAATACGTTCTCAAGCTTTACAGCTGAATTATAAGTTAGCGGTAATGAAGGGATGAATTCAAAAATGCTTTGTTTTCGGGAAGCCGAGAAGGTGATTTTGACATATTTTACGAATCATTCGCACACGGAAGATAATTCATGAGTGTAAAAAATAAGGGATGTTTTCCTGCTCATGGTTCACCCAATTTTGAACCATAGGAAAACATCCCTTATTTTTTATGCCATGAATTACGACACGGAGAAGTGAGTAAAATATGTCAAATCACCGCCCGACGACCGAAAACAAACATTTTTGAATTCATCCCTATGTTAGATTCCGGCGGAGAAAATTCACAGTTTCTTGCTGTCGCGGTAGGAGCCGGGTGTGATTCCCTCGTACTTCTTGAAGGCACGTGTAAGAGCCTTGGCATCAAGGTAGCCAGAACCAACCGCTGCATCGTTAACTGAGGCTCCACCTTCAAGAAGCTCTTTCGCCTTCTCTACGCGAAGCTTCTGAATATACTCAAGAAGTCCCGTTCCAACAATATTCTTGAAGGTCCTGGACAGATGCGATACCGTAAAGCCATACTCATCTGCAATTCCCGATACCGAGAAGCCCTGCTCCGTGTAGTGATCCTTTATGTAAACCTGAACATCATCCATCCAGGCAGGAATACCATCTTTTTCCTTATCCTCCATGTAGTCGATAATAGAGGAAAAGATATCCTTACTGATCTCACGAAGTTCCTCCATGCTGTCTACAGTCATAAGTCTCTCTTCATAATTAAGAGAATCCATGAATTCCTGATCTGCTTTTTCCATTCGGTAGGAAATCGACATAGTAAGGATTGACGCAAGACCATACATACGGTAAATATTCTGTCGAAGATATCTCTTGTTGTGCGGAAATGCCCCATTCAGATAAGCGTCCATCATCTGATAAGCTTCTCTGAAATTACCGGTCTCAAGGCAGTTAAGCATCATCTTGACCGTGTCAGCATATTTATCAAAAGGAGCCATAGCCTCATCAGACTGCTCGCTGATCACAGCCCAAACCGACTCAGCATCGCTGGCATCCTTCCAGAAAATCCTGTATTCCAGCTCACTTTGAAGTGCCAGATAGATGTTTCTCACATCCGCAAAGCTATAGTAGGTATCTCCAATCAGTATGTAAATAGGCTCCCTAAGTGTCTGCTCATAGAAAATTCGCATTTCCTCAAGCTTTTCTTTAAGGATTTCTTTGCTCTCAAGGCTTCCTATTCCTCTAAAGATCAGGTAATCATCGCCATATTTGTAAACTCTGCTGTCACTGCTTCCGGTCAGCTCATCCATTATATTCTTTATGGTAAAAGACATAATGTCCTTATCCGCATTATCAAGAGCAATGGCAGCTTTCTTATTAATAAGCTCGCCCTGCTTGACGCTCTTTGGCCTTATCAGAATTACCGACCAGGGATTGCCTTCAGATACTCCGGTAAAATCACTAAAGGTCTTTATAATTGAATCATCACTGTTAATATCACCGTCCAGAACCCTTCTTATGCGGTTTTCATGCATGTAAGGCTCAAGCTTGGTAACATTTTTCTGCATCAGAGAGTTCTCTGAAACAATTTTTGATACCTTTTCATTGACGCCCTTGAAAGTGTCCATAAATCCGGCGTTTTCTTTTTCCTGAATAACATCCAAAAGCTCCTGCATTGGTTTCCAGAGCCTTGAAGTTGACTTAAAGGACAGGAAAAGAATAAGTACCAGCGCTCCAACAAGTTCAATTGCAAAAATAATCCAGAAAACCGTAACTTCCCTGTATAGGCTCGTCCTTGGCGCCCCTACATAGCAATACCAGGGAAGCGAGGAAAGATTCGCTCTTACATAATAATATCTATCCTTACTAAACTGTGCATTATCAGAAGAAATCACTTCTTCCAGAAGATTCTGTCTCGAAGCATCAGAAATATAAGCCATTTTGGAGCCATCAGTCAGGATTGTAACGCTCTCAGCAGCTTCACCCACATCAATCTCACTCATAAGGCCTTCAAAAATGATAACCGCCTTCTTTTTATAATGGTTATCATAAACATTTCGCATTACCCAAATCTGGCCTTCTGAAAAGATCACTCCACTATTGTTTCCGGCAAAATCTATGGCATCCATAAACTGCTCCATATCCATGCCAAAGGTTTCTACGAAATAACCTATAAGTTTGGAATTCCAATATCTTGAATTAATAGCCAGCATGGAATTAGTGTCAAAATAGTAGACATATGCCTCTTTTATGGTATTAATATCCATATTTTCCAGCAATAGCTCTCTAAGATCCATGAGAGTTACTATATCAGCTCCCATCTCACCTTCAGACATATCAAGTGTTTTGGTAAGTCTTTTATCAGAAGAAATATTATTAAGGTTCGATAAATACTGCGCAAACTCTTTATCCAGATTGGCTGCCGTGATCTCTGCCCTCTGCTTGGCCATGGATGCGATATTGGCATCGATTACCTTATAATTATAGATATACCCCGCCATAGTTCCCAAAAGAACTATCAGACATATTACGATATAAGAACTCATTATGGATTTAAAAATACTGCCACCAAATATTTTGTTCTTTGAATTCATGTTCCTTTTTTCTCCAAAATTAATTATCAGTTTAAGGTTTTAATATTCTATCACATCAAATTTTATTATGGTAAAAGATTTTTTTGACAAGGCCCCTAAAAGCCGCATAAAATCAATAAGTGAAACCAAAAATCAATTTTTGGGTGTGCCTTTTGTCAAAAAAAATCCCCGTTAAAAAAACTAGTTCTTGTTTGGATATCGGTTTTGAGATTATGCTAGGCTCACAAACAAAAACACATCTTTTTAGGAGGGTAAAAAGAAATGAAAAAGAAGGGTATAGCACTTTTGCTGTCCTTGATCATGACATCTTCTGTTATAGCAGGTTGTGGATCAGCAGCAAACGAAGCTGGAAATTCAGGTAGTAACCAGACAGCTTCTACTGCAACAACGGCGGGGGATGCCGCTGTAGAAAGTGGAGAACTTACACTCCCGCTTTCAGATAAAAAAGAAACAATTACTGTATGGATGGCAAATGACACCACAGCAATGGCAAAAAATGGTGGTGATTATAACAACAATCCTTTTTATCAGGAATTGGAAGCTCGTACAAATGTACATGTAGACTGGCAGGTTCCAGCAGCTCAGACAGAGTCAGAGCAGTTTAATCTTTTATTTACATCCGGAAATCTTCCAGATCTTATGTATTACAGTACAACTTCAAATATTGTATATAAGGATGGTCTTGATGCAGCAGTAGAAGACGGATACTTCCTTGATCTTACAGATCTTCTTCCTAAATATGCACCACACTATCTTGAAGCACTTTCAAAGTCCAGCGAAAATGTTCAGAAGGCAGCTGTAACTGATGGCGGAAGATATGTTCAGATCTATTCAATTCTTCAGACTTCACAGCCTTCATTCTTTGGATATGTAGTTCGTCAGGACTGGCTCGATGAATGTGGTCTTTCAACACCTGTAACATACGATGATTGGGAGAACATGCTTAGAACTTTCAAGGAAAAATATGGCGCTACTGCTCCACTTAGCACAGTTTCAACATTCCTTTGGAACCTTGGCTATGGTATGGGCGTTTACAACATAATGGATTTCTATCAGGAAGACGGCAAGGTTAAGCAGGCACTTCTCGATGAGCCTGAAAACGTACGCAAGTTCCTCACACTTCTTAATAAGTGGTACAAAGAGGGACTCCTTGATCCTGACTTTGCTTCATCAACAGCTTTCTGGGGTGATTCAGTACTTATTTCAAATAATAACACCGGCGTAACATGTACAATGTACACAATGCCTGCAGCATTGTTCCTTCCTTCTATGAACGATGATAATGCTTCTTTCACTGCTCTTCAGAACCCTGTTGAGAATGCAGGTGACAAGCTTAAGGCTGGTTACGTAGTTCCTGATACAAATGCTTCATGGGTAATCTCAGCAGACTGCAAGAACCCTGAGCTTGTACTTAAGTGGATTGACTACCTCTACACAGAAGAGGGTGCTCTTTTCGGTAATTATGGTAAAGAGGGTGAGACCTTCAACATGGTTGATGGAAAACCTGTTTTCACAGATGTAATTTCCAACAATGCAGACGGTCTTTCATATGATGAGGCTATGCGTCTCTACACATATGAGCCATCATGGCCTGGCATCTACTATGATTGGGAGAGAGAGCTTCAGTTCGTATCTGAAGATGACTTCAAGATGTGCTATACATGGAATGATTTTGATCACGATGCTACTTACTATCCTTCATATGCATCACTTACACTTGAAGAAACAGCTGAGTATTCAGACATCTTCTCAGATCTTAGCACCTACATTCAGGAAAATCTTCTTTCCTTCGTTACAGGTTCCAAGAGCCTTGATGAGTATGATGATTTCCTCGCAACAGTAAAGAGCATGAACCTTGAGAGAGTTGTAGAACTCAAGCAGTCAGCTCTTGACAGATTCAACAAATAAATAATAACCGTATTGGGGTACGTTATTATATTGTGCTTCTAAGCACGCAAAAAGACCTGGCAACTGCATTTTGCAAATTGTCAGGTCTTTATTTTTGTACACTTATTCGATCATCACCGGCAAGATAGTGAAGAAGGGCCTTTCTGGCCATTTCCTTGTCTGTAGCCTCAACACTTACCGTAAACTGATATGTGTGAAGCTTTAACTCCTCTTCCTGGGAACGCCTTTCTGCCTCTTCTATAGATCTGTCCCTGGTATCTTCACTGGTCATCTCCATAATATCTTCTATGGCGAATTTTTTGAACAAAGCCTTATGATTCTCGTCCTTAAGATACTTGTCAATTAGAGCAATTGTATTGCCGAGATTTAAGTACTCTCCATGCAAAAAGCGCTCCATATCCATGAGTTCAGCCTCACGCTGTATCCTCTCCTCATCCCAGACGACATTCTGGTCAAATATCGTTTTGGATTCTTCTTCATGGGTTCTTTGCCAGTCCAAGAGATACCATTTCCAAATCTGCAGACGTTTCCTGTTAATATCGCCATCACTTAGCTCAGACATTTTCTGACACGCATGTCTTACGCCTCTGGAAACCAGCTCATTAGTGGTCTTGGTGACATCATAGGTCCTGTCACTTACCACTTTTTTCTTCACATCATTATAAATCTTAAGCCCCAGAATATTCTCTGCCCTGACATCCAGCAAAAGAGAATAATCCCCATGCCTGGCAATGACAATAGGCCTTTCAGCGAGTTTATCCTTAAACTCGATAAAAGACTTGAGCACATCATCATTTTGAATATATCTGAAGGTTTTACTCATCTGCTACTGTCCTTTTTGAATCTTTTTGGGTATAGAGATCAAGTTTCTTAAAAGCTTCTATTCTGCAGGGACGTCCGTAATAATATCCCATCAGGTCAGAAACCGGATACTGCTTGGCTATCTGAGCGGTCTCCTCATCTTCGATTCCCGTATAGCAGGTTCTGATCCGTAGCCTGTGGGTAAAAGAAGTAATCGCCTCTACAACATACTTGTCGGTCATGTTCTTATCTATTCCATCAGTAAGTGCAGGAACCAGATTCACCAGATCAACCGGAAGATGTCGTACATAGTCCAATGTAGCAAAATCAGTGACATCCAGTCCAATCTTAATGCCACAGGATTTAAGGAATTCAACCTGACTCTTTAGGTGTTCTATACTAAGCTGTCTGCTGCTTTGTGTCAACTCCAGTACAAGTCCGGTGGCAGGATACCCTGTTTTCCGCAGGATATCAATCAAAGTAGTTCTAAATTCAGATCTTTCAAGCTGCATAAACGCCAGATTGACGCTCAGATAAAAATCTCTCATGGTCTGTCTTATCTCAAGAGCATCCTTAAGCGCATTCTCCAAAATCCAGTTTCCCAGATTGTAAAAAATCTGATCCTGCTCAAGAAGCGGAATAAACTCAGATGGCGAAACACTGCCAAAAGGCTCCTTCTGCCATCTGACATAAACCTCCATGCCAACCAGTCTTCCATCAACTGCTGCCACTATTGGCTGATACTCCAGATAAAAGCCCTCCATACCATTAAGTACAGAGTTTCTTACAGCATCTACAAGATCAATATTACTCTTTTTATTCTCAAGCTCATCATTATGGAAAATAATCAGGTTCCCATGCCTCTGAGTCTTGGAAAACGTAAGCGCATACTTGGCACAGGTATAAATCGAATGCTCATCCACATCAAAGGCATCCGCAATGATAACACCGCCGCCAATCTCCGCCCCGACCTTTTTGCCTTCAATAGCAAGAGCTTCTCTTGTAAAGCTGCGCATAACACCATAGAATCTCTTTACATCATCAATCGACATGCTCTCAGTTATGAGAGAAAGTGTCGTGCCATCGCCTCTGTATACCTTGCCCTTCCCGGCAGCCTCCTGCAAAAGCCTCTTGGCTGTTGCTCTCAGGATATTGTTACCTATCGCATAACCATACCTTCGATTAATGTCACCAAAGTCAATAAAATTGATCAAAAGAATTATATATTTCTTTTTATGGTTCTTCAGCTGCCTCATGTAATTCAGCATTTCAAACTGATTAGGCAGACTGGTTATCGGATCGTTATTGTCAACAATTCCCTTATTGATAATGGAGCAGGCATAGTAAACCGGTCTTCCGGCATAATCCTTTATGACAACCCCACGGCAGGAGCATACTACATACTCTCCGTTCTTATTCTTGGCTCTATATTCGTTATTAGGGTCAACCTTGGCCCCGGTAAAAACCTGATTTATATATTCGTTGTACTTGTCTCTGTCATCGGGATGAATCCTGTTTTCCCAGACATTAGACGCATTATAGATATATTCTCCGGTAAGTCCAAAGTAATCTACTGCATTTGCAGACCACCTGGAGATATTCCTGGCCATATCAAACACATATACGTAACGGCTTCTGGACGTTACAGCAAAGGTGTCAAATATTCTGTTAATTGTGTCATAGGTCTCTCTGGCCATCTACACCACCCAAATTCATTATGTCTTTTTATTCAGCCTTCATCTGGTGACCTTCAGCAGGAAATTACCTGGAATCTCTGCTGTTTTGTCCCTGGGCGCGTCTGGCTTTCTGAAGCCTCTTGTTGTAATACATGGCCTCATCAGCTTTTTTAACTACGTCCTCAAGCTTAGTGCCATCCTCCGGACATCTTGCGTATCCGGCACTTATGGATACCTTCAGGGTTATCTCGCCAACTACAACATCTCTGGCAACATTCTGCCTCATTCTGGCAATAACGCCCTCGTAGAATTTTTTATCATGGGTTCCATGAATTACTACTACAAATTCATCGCCGCCTATTCTAAAGGCTCTGTCTTTTTCTCTGATACTGTTCTGCAGCCTCTTGGCTGTAATATTAAGGAGCGCATCTCCTGTCTCATGGCCATATGTATCATTGACCATCTTGAAATCATTAAGATCCATATAAATGATTCCGAAAGGAAGCTTCTTCTTGGCAAGTTCCTCCATATGCTCGTGATAGCTTCTGGGATTGTACAGGTTGGTAAGAGCATCTCTATAGGAAAGAACCTCAAGTTCCTTGGCATTGGCCTTCATGTTCATGTATGCATACATAAGCAGGGCCGCAAGAGCACTTATTACAAATGCTATCAAAAGAACTATAAGTATCTCGGAAGTACTGGTCCACATACCAATTGGAGAGATTCCAAGACTCCAATAAGCACCACCCACTGTACTGATCATGGATTCCATGGGTGCCAGCAGCTCTTTTTCCGAGTATTCTCTGATAACCTTATTCTCGCCGGTTATGGCATTATTTCCGATCAGCTTGTACTCATATCCGCTTTCAGCAAGGCCGTCAATATTTGCATCGGCTAAAAATGCCTCCATATCCACTGTTACAGAAGCAAATCCCCAAAAAGAACCATCTTTTAAGAATATCGGCTTCCTTATGATAATTGCCAAGCTCCCATCCTTAAGAAATGATGGCGCAATTATGATAGGAACTCCTGACATCTTACTATAATCCGCATAAACGCCCTCTAAAGGATCATCAAAAAGATTTGTTTCCAAAAGCGTACTGGACTTGGCAGGATAAACAAAACTCACTACACCGCCCGGAGCAAGAGAAATCTCTGTAACATCAAGATAATCATCAAAAAGAGCATCTGAAATCTGGGCGAACTCCTGCTCGGAAATCTCGCCATTGCTGCCTGTCAGCTGTATTTCAAATACTCTTGTTACAAATTCTCTTGTATCAATCTCTGCGCTTATTGTATCCGCAATCGATTTAACTATAAAAGCTGCCTTCTCCTTACGGGATCCGGTAGTTCTGCTGATATAAAATGCTGCCACAGCAGTTGTGATAATAAGAGTTATTACAAATGTGATAAGTCCTAAAGTAACACTTTTCCTCTTTGTCATTTCTCCCTCACAGATCGCTTTTGAGAACATTTATAGCCCATATATAGTTATTATAACATACTTTAATACGAAATATATATCCGTAGAATCTAGCAGAAATATAATACGATGAAAAAATTATTCCAATATCAAATTGCTTTCTTAAGGTAATCCATAGCCTCAAGATATCCATTAAGCCCATGACCGTAAATCTGCTTGTCACATGCAGGAGCAGTTACAGACACTTTGCGAAATTCCTCTCTGGATGTGATATCTGAGATGTGAACCTCCACTTTTTTGATGTGTTCTACACTCTTGAGGGCATCATGGATTGCATAGCTGTAATGAGTATAGGCTCCGGGATTTATCACTATTCCGGCAGTTCCATCACTGTAGGCCTCCTGTATCCTGTCAATGATAGCTCCCTCATGATTGGACTGAAAGAGAACAACCTCATCCCCATCAGCCAATGCTTTTTCTTTTATAATATTGCACAGATACTCATAGTCCTGATTTCCATAAATTGCCTTTTCCCTGATTCCAAGGAAATTTAAGTTTGGTCCATTGATCACCAGTATTTTCATATGCTCTCCCTTAATTCAGAGCCATTATATGACTCAAATTATTTACTTTTTAGGCATAGCCAGATATTGTTTTAGCTAATCACTTTATTATAAGTCTCAGCTTTCAATGAAAGAAATCCGATAATTTGAACTCTTTTCCGGTTCTTTCCTCATATATTTCCACGAAGGATTTTCCCTGATCCTCCGGATTAAGGTCCACATCCTTGGACTTAATCCTCCATTCATTGTCTTCAGGCAGAAATTCATAGGCCAGATTGTGCTGAACCCACTCATAGGCCATATCATCAGCAGTGCGGAAGCTCTGCATATCTGCACCATGAACAGGATGAACATCGATAAGCGCCTGGCAGATGATCACCATATCGTTGGAATCATTAATCTTGTAGGAATCCATGATTTTCCAGTGATCTTCACAATATTCTACGCTGTACTCTTCGCCATTATAGTCAAAGGCATAGTTCTTATCTTTTCCATCCACATCCCTGAAGTTCAAATCCGCTGTGGAAGACAGCAAGCCTTTTGAAGGATTCTGTATTACATCCGATATAAGCTCATCCGATTTATCAGAAACATAGGATTTACCAAGTGCTGCTATATCATCTCCCTTTTCATCCAAAAAAGACTTCCCCAGGGCCGCAATGTCATCTCCCTTATCCTCAATAAAGGATTTTCCAAAAGTTGCTATATCACTTGCCTTTTCTTCATCTATATATTTAGTTAGTTCACTGCTGCAGCCTCCGCAGAGCATAACCCCTGCCACAAGAACTGCCGCACAAATCAGATTTCGTTTTTTCATAATATTCTCTCCCGTATCACTATATTATATAAAAAAAACGGGAAAAATATAGAAAAAAAAAATAAGTATGGTCGTCAGTGTACGTGCAGTTCCCCCTGCTCGTCACTGACGACCACGATTAATTTACCTGAGCTGCTCAACCTCATGAGCGGTGATATTCTCAAGAGCATATATATTGCCCTCATCTGTCATAATATACATTCCGCCATCCATCTCGAAATATGCGAATGTGATTCCGCTGACATCATAGCACTGAACGTTGGTTCCACCTTCCATTTGGCCGGGATTCATGGTATATGTGCCATAGAATTTCTCTTTGCCGTCAATAATAAATGCTATGTCCTTCTTACCTGTGTTATACAGAGCCACAACGATTTCTTCGCCGTTATTGTTAGTTCCATACACTCCTGTAACGAACTGTGACTCCTTTACTGATGAAGCCGATACCTCAGCTGCATAGGCTGTGCATGTCATGCCCTGGAAAAAGAATCCAATTTCTAAAATGATTGCTGTAAGTGTTATAAATAATTTCTTCATGGTGTTAACCCCCTTCGTACATGCGCTACCGGCATGATTTAATCAGTATTATTTATTTTGTGAACCTTTTTGTCACACACTGATTATTTATACGAAGTAAAAAAAGGTCATGGCAAAAAATTTGTAATTTTGCGATTTAATTTATAAAGATCGTCACCGGAATTACCAAGTATCCCGTCATTTCCGAGTTCAAAGAAGTAATACTAAGTCGCCATTACTTAATTTTCTCTACTCCATCGCACTTAGGAATCGGATTTATGGAGCCGTCCTCATTGTAATTAAACTCTGCCACGCATACACTTCTATGGAAAAGACTTCCTCCCGGAAGATCTCCTGTATGGTAAAAGAGATAGGAATGTCCCTTGAAATCACATATTCCAGGATGGTTAGTAAATACACCGCCTTCTTCTGTCATAAGGACTCCGCCATATTTCCATGGTCCTGTAGGTGAGGTAGATGTGGAATAAGCAAGATGCTCGTTCTGCTTACCAACGCCAAAAGCTGCATAGACCATGTAATAGAGGCCATTTTTCTTGTAGAACCAGGGTCCTTCGCCATAGCTCGTTCCTGTATCATGGCTTCCCTTTGCAAAGGCTTCCTCAGTCATAGGAATCTTAACTACGCCAACTTCCTTGTCGTAAGTTATCATGTTCTCATTAAGTTTCACATATCTAAGTTCAGGATTACCAAAGTAAAGGTAAGCCTGTCCGTCATCATCTATGAAAACTGTAGGATCAATATCATTCCAATCCCCCTCGTCAACAAGAGGATATCCAAAATCTTTAAACGGGCCTGTAGGGCTGTCAGAAATTCCAACAGCTATTGCCATTCCACCATTTCTCTTATGAACAGGACAGTACAGATAGAACTTGCCATTTCTCTCGATAGCCTGGGGAGCCCATGCTCTTGAGTCTGCCCAGCCTATGTCATCAAGCGAAAAGATAACGCCGTGATCCTCCCAGTTCACCATGTCCTTAGTAGAAAAACATCTCCAGTCATTCATGGTATAGAAATCATTAACCAGTTCGTCCTCGTCATGAGTTGTATAAAGATAAAGAGTATCACCATACACAAAGGGTGCAGGATCCGCAGTATAAATATTTTTTACAATTGGATTTTCATGAAAGAGCTTTTCGTTTTCCACCGGTTCTTTTCCTTCTTTCCTAAGTTTATAAGTATAGATTGCCGACAGGGCAAAACTTCCGAACATAATTATCATAAAAGATATCGTTAGTACTTTTTTAAATAAATCAAGTTTCATAATAAAGCATTCTCCAGCACCAGCTGCACCACTCTTGAAAGAGCAAACAATACCCCGATGGCTCCCACACTCATAAGCCAGAATGTAGCGCCATTATATTTAAAGTTCTTCCAGCACTTATAGATCCTGAAAAGAGCTATCAGATAAAAAGCTATGAAAGGAATCATAACAAGCGCGAACACCTGATATGCAAAGATCATGAAAACAAACATTCCCACCATAGTACCTGCCCACAGCTTCAATAATGAATCCTTGGGATGCTTGTCTGTAACTTCCAAAGTCTTCTCTGATATCTCATCCACATCCATATATATCTTCTTGAAGTTAACCGTAAATCTTCCCTCGTAATCCTTGATCGCTTTTGCTTCAAAATCTACATCATCGCCCCAATTTCCCATATGTATATCCTCCATAATAAAAATCAAACTTATTATACAAAAAGAATGGGCAGTGCACTCTCCATAACAGAAACTGCACTGCCCAAATATTGCGTTACTGAATCTTATTCTCATGAAATACGCAACGTAGTGCGCATTTCTGCTTAAAACGTAATTAAATCTTTTTCAGCCTTCTGCCAGCTGACAGGACATGCTGCCTTCCTATAGTCTTAATAACAGGTGACATATAGACTTCCATAAGCCTTCTATAACTTTCATTGATGGCTGCAATATAAAAATCTCCATCGGGGTGAATTCGCATAAAGATCTTGCCAAGCCCCATATAAATTAGTCCGGCAAAGCTTTCTCTGTCCTCCTCCTGATTAAGAATATCCGACAGATAAATACTTCCATCAGGGAGCTTTGAAACAATAACATAGCTCCTTATATATCCTTCATCATCTACAGTCACTGTCGAAAGATCAGGCATTGGATAAAGCGAAAGCAAAGGCTCTGTTTCTTTGGGTGATAACTGCCCCAAGTCAAATACATGCCCGCTTTTCATAAGCTTCATACAGCCATCCTTAAAAAGCTGTGCACCGGGGCCGTCTCTTAAAAGGCTCCCTAATGTATAGGCATCTATCCTATATACGTCTGCTTCGCCGTAAAATTCGTCAAAACCCGCTTTTTTAAGGATATCTTTTGTAATTCTCCCGTCATCATCTGTATAGCGACAGATTATTTTTTCATAGCCTTCTTTTATTGCATAGGCTTCAAAGCCCTTAAGAATGACCGCCACTATATCGGGCGTATTCTCTCCATCAATAAGTTGAAGACTACGAATACTTAATTCCTTTTCGCTATCCTTATGAAGTACCACAACGCCTGCAGCCTTACCCTTATACTCCACTCCAAAAAGCACAATATCTTTATCATCAGGGTCAAAGGCCACCTCTGAAAGGAATTCCTCATAGAGATGAAGATTATTCTCATCAAGTTCTTCGTACCTTAAATCTTTGATTATCTCTTTATCCATACACATCCCTTATGCTAATGAATATTTAAGTATCTTATGGAAATTGCCTTTTACCCCCATAGTTCCCATAAGCTTGGATATATCAACTTTCTTGAGATTGCCTTCATTAAAGTTATCGTTATTAAACAGAGTTCTGGCAATTCTTGCTCCAATCTTCTTTTCTGTATCTGTACCTGCTTCCTTCATAAAGACATGTGTGTCAATGGACATGAAGATTGCAGCTAAATCCGTCAGATAATCCGCAGAAACTATTCCGGCTTCACGCTTAAGTACCTGATCAAGGATACCCTGATCATAATTATTCATTATCTCCTTACCAAGCATCTTTCTGACATTAGCCTTAACAGCTCTCCTCTCACGAACCATCTCAGTCACCGCCTGTACTCCGCTGCACAAAGTTCCCCACGCAGCATCAAGTATAACAAACGCCGTTTTCTTGACATGTTCCGGGAAGAATGCCTTAACTACACTGAGCGCAGCCTTACCGGCATTGGATACAGCGCCAAATATCTTGGAAAGACGCTCATTTCTGCTCTTTCTCTTTGCACAGGACAAACCGTACATGAGCTGAGAATTACTTTCAATAACCTGAGCCATTGCTTCATTATCAGCATTCTGGGTTCTTTCAGTAATTGCTGTCTTAAAATCGTTTTGTGCATCTTTAATGATACCTACATGCTTATGTGCAGCGATTGCTCCGATTGTATTATCAATAGCTGACAGAGTGGTCCTCACCATGTCAAAGACAGCCTTTAACTCTTTTGCTCCTGTGTACATTGCTATAGAAGCAGCCATAGTGCAAGCAGTGGATGATACTGATGCAAGCACCTTGTAATATTTGCTGTCGATGGAATTAAAATATGCTTTTGCATCAAAATCTTTTTCGTTCTTCTGTCTTCTCTCACCCTCTTTGACCTTTTGCTTGTGCCAGGCTTTTGCTGCTTTATAAAGCTTGGACAAATTAGATACCATCGTGAAGACTAAAGCAATAGTATTTCGTTTATCATCGCTTGTATGGAAGGTCTTTTTCTTGCCGTTTACTTCCTTCTCGTAGGTCTTGTCTTCAAATGCCAAGTCGCCTACAGCATAGGCGCCTGCCTCAGCAATAATACCCAGATCTACTGCACTTGTTATAGCTGTCGAATACTGTCTTACAGCCTTAAGAACACGTACTGTCTCATCCCCCGCCATCTCAAGGCCGTCTATACCTGTTACTACTGATGAAAAGACATCATTGAAGAATTTAAACATACTTCCATCAAAGAAGTTTTGCTGCAATCTTGCACCAATGCCGCGCTTTCCGGCAATATCTTCGTTAAACTGTTTCCATCTGGTAGGCATTAAAGCGCCAAAAAGATTGCCAAAATCCCAGTGACTTCTGTCAGCATTTAGCTCATCTATAAGAGCCACTCTCATCATCTGGCCTGTTTCACAACCAGCCTTAGCTACCGCACGGGTATATCTTGAATCAAAGGTACCTTCCACCTTTTTCTCAAAGCCTGTCAAAAGAAGCTTTGTACAGATATCTTTGGCAATGATCCAGTATTCAGGATTTGAATCATTGGAAAGAAGTAATAGCGAAATATCTTTAAGTGCCTTTTGGTCATCACCTATAACTTTCAGGAGCTTACCTGCTCTTGTATTTTCATCTCTGAGGTTCGAAACATTTGCAGCGCCGTTTTTCCTCTCCTGTCTAAGGACATCATATACCACCTTTATCCTGGCAGCTCTTGGAATTTTCCTTGCTTCTTCCGGGTTATTTGAAACAAGCATTCTCTCCCATCTGGCCTCCAAAGCATCCGGAAGAACATTTCCACCGCCACGGATTGCTGCATCATTTTCTTTACTAAAGATTGTATGTTTCAAATGTCCTTTAATGAAGTCTTCTTCTGCATTACCGGAAACCTCTTCTCCAGCCTCAAACAATCCTGCCACAGACTCAAGTGCATCCTGCTGCTCGCCCAGGCTTTCATCCCAGCCAATATCCTCTTCTCCGGCTTTAATGAACTCACTAAGCTCAGTAAAGATATCATTATTAATCTTGTCGGCATTTGTAGATTTTCCAGCCTCATATCCAAAGGCATGCTCGATAGTTCTGGAGTTGATCTGTCTGAATATCTGAGACCTTAATACTGCTCTTCTGATCAATTCCTTCTTCTGAAGTTTTTCTAAAGAGGTACCTATAAATTTGGCATTTTCATTCCCGTCTATCAGCGATCTGTCTACAGAAATAAACCTGCCGTTTAAGAACACTCCATTAACTATCTCAGCACCAAAGAATTTCTTTTGCTTAGCCTGAATGAGCTCTATATTGTGCTGTGAATTAATAAACTCTCCATTAGCAGCTTTCTCATCCACCTGAAGTTTCATGGCATCAGCGTTCTGTACTACCTTAGGAGCGGTCGCATTATACAGCGTCAAACCGGTTGGAGAATTTGCATCAAGCTGACGCCTTGATTTATAGCCGGTAAAATCACTGCTTACTTTATAGCGCTGTCTTACTCCATTGGCATCAGCCTCAGAGAAAAGCGTCATTTTAGTATGGCTCTTGATCAGGTCGGCATCACCGATGCCAAGATTATCTTTCTTATTCTTGATATCAACATCCACATTAAGATATGGATTATCCTTTAAGCTTGATAGTACATTTTTTAAACTATTTATATCAAATTCGCCCACATATTCACGGACATTTTTGGATGCAACTGTCGATATATCCTGGTTATTTCTGTTGAGTGCTCTATACTCCGAAGCAGCGCGGTCATAAGCATCATAGAATTTACGAAAGCTTCCGGAATCATAGTAGCGCTTTCTCTTATCATTCCACTCTTTTGCCTTAGCCTTCAGATTTGTAGTCTCAGTAGCAATGATTTCTTCCTGCTTTTCAATTTCCGACTCAATTTTGTTTCTATCTATTTTCTTGGATATGGCACGGAAAAGACTCATAGGATTGCAATGATGATGAATCCTCTGATTATCTATAGCTTCGTCCCTGTACTGATCAATTTCATCCTCATCAGCTTCACGAAGCGCTTCGTTTTCCGTTGCAGCCACACCATTTTTTAATGTGATGTTTCTATGATATTCTTCTTCAGTCATAAGTGCACGAAGCTTGCCATCATGGACAGTTAACATAGCATCAAGCTTTTCTTGTGCATCTTCCGCCTTCTCACCTGACTGCTTACTTTTAGCCGCAAGGAGTTTGGCCTCTTCTTTTCTCTTCTGACGCATTGCTGTCTTAGCCTTTAAAAGAGACTCCTGCATTCTGACTCTGAGGGCCTTATGACTTCTTTGCATCTCCTTTGCAGCATCTTCAGAGAGTCTGTTGGCATCGATCATCTGAGATCTTAAGTTAGCACGAACTCCCCTTAAGACTCCGTCACGAGTCATTCCGCCTATGGTATCATTAGCAAATACCTGCGAACCATCTGACATAAATGAATCAAATTTAGAATTAAAAGCATTCCTGTTTGCATCAAGCTTATCCTGCTTCATGTATGAATGCTCAAATTTCATATCTTTTGGATCACACATATCTTACACCTCGTCAAAAAAACAATAATGACATAACTTAAGAATCAGCTTCAGGGTTTTCTGTATCTATTCCCGACTCTTTCACTATATTTTCAAATTCCTCCTGGAATACGCTCATTCTCTCCTGAAGGTCACTAAGATCAGATACTTCATCAAGATATTCCATATAATCTGATATGTTCATGCCACCTGGGTTTGCCAGGGCAAACATGATAAAGTCCATAAAGATATCCATCTGCTCATACAGGCAAGCCAGATAATAACGGATATCATCGATATGACCGTCCAGGTCATTCATATTGATAGGCATTCTATAGGATAGATAAACCTGAGCAAGCGGATCATAATATGCAAAGGTACCAAAACCAGGAAAAGCACCGGCGCTAATAACATGATTAAGTCCATTTAATGAGATCAAAAGATCTGCAAGAGCCTCCTCAGGAACCTTATCTGCAAAGGTTGTATGAAAATGCAGAACCGGATAAGGAGCTTCTTTTCTAAGGCCACCCTCCAAAATAACTTCAACTATAGCCTGTCCCCCGACAACGCCTAAATTGTCTACTCTGGAACGAAGAACTCCATCATTTTCGATGCACTCTCCAAAGAGTTCTTCCATCATATCTCTTAATACATTTCCAAGTTCCTTAGCTGGATTAGCTGCTTCATTCTTTGCCATTTTTTTTCTCCTATAATCTTTTCAACTTTTTTTCAGTAACGACTCTCCATGTATATATACGAACTATTGGTAAAATAGTCACAATTAATTGTACTATTTTTTATTTATTGAAATTTATTAAAATATTATAAAGTCCGCGACAAATCAAAAAATCCTCATCCCGTCCTTCTTCATATTTATATAAGCTGTGAAGAAGTGGGGTGAGGATTTTTATATATTCCCAATTAAATATTCTAATAATATATGTGATTAATACACCAGAATTCCGCAAACTGCGGCGATACATATCAGCAGGATCGGGGAAATTCCACGCTTCTTAAACTTTCTTGATCCATAGTATAAGATCATAAGAAAAAGTGACAAGGCAGTGGATGTTATATCTACAGAAAAGGGAGAATTCGAATCCACTATATTCCGGATAAACATATTAACGCCCATAGCCAGGATAATTCCCATAACACAGGGCTTGATTCCGTTAAACGCAGCCTTAATATAGGGATTATTCTGTACCCTGTTCAGAAATATAAGCGTCAGAATAATTATAATGAAAGCCGGAAGAACTACGGTAAAAGTTGCCAAAGCTGCCCCTAAAAGTCCTCCCACACTGCTTCCTATATAGGTTGCCATATTTACCATGAGTGGCCCCGGAGTACTTTCACTTACCGCAATCATGTATGTCAGGCTCTCTTCATCAATCCATCCGTAGCGCATTACCACATCTCGGATCAGCGGAATTGCTGCGTATGCACCTCCAAAAGAAAATAGTCCCACCTCGAGAAAGCCCAGGAAAAGATCAAAATATATCATATATTCCCATCCTTTCTGCCATCTCTTTTACCGATAGCAAAAACGCATAGACTGCATAACCCCGCCAACACCATGAGCGCCACTGATGATATTTTTAATGAAAAGATATTAACCGCCATCATTGTCCCGAAAGCTACCACCAAAACAGCTATGTCAAATGCTCTTACGGACATCTTTTTAATAAGCTTATAGGCCGCATCTATAATAATTATTGCCACCGCTATCTTGATTCCCTTGAATGCGTTCGCCACCCACTTTATCTCAAGGAAGCTGTCAAGAAAAAGAGATATTGCGTAGATAATTATAAAGGAGGGCAGGACCACTCCTATAGTTGCTGCAATTGCGCCTATTAATCCGTATTTTTTGTATCCCACATATGTAGCACAGTTGACCGCAATAGGCCCCGGCGTGGTTTCAGCAATGACAGTAATACTCAGCATTTCGTCCTGGGTGATCCAGTGTTTTTTCTCAACACATTCCTCCTGGATCAGCGAAATCATTGCATAGCCGCCTCCAAAGGTGAAAATCCCGATCCTAAGAAATGTTAAAAATAGCTCAATTATCATGTATCTTCTCTTTCGTTATTACCTGAGCAAGGCCATGGAAAGTATATACATATCCGGCCCCTCCGGCAGTATGATCAGTGGGATTTCCATTAGATGCCCCTAATAAAAGCCCCCACTCTGATGGTATGTCAAACCTCACATCAGCGTCAGGTACTATATTACCATATTTATCCAGAAGAGATATTTTCCTGATGACTATATCATTCTCTCTATATTCCTCTGTGACATTTATCTGTGCAGAAGGTCCATCTGCTGTCTCATTTACACTTCGCATGACTTCCTTGCCGTCTCGTAAGCCTACTATCTCCATGCGCCCTTTTTGAGAAATCACTTTTTCCCACACCAGATAGTCATCCTTTGGCATTTTCTTTTTACCAAGGCTTACGCCGTTAAGTATAAGCTCAACCTCATCTGCATTGGAAAAGACATAATAGTCCATCTCCTGCCCCGGTTTCTGATTCATGTCAGGATAAGCATGGATCACATCCTCATTAGTCCACCAGGCTTTATAAAAATAGTAAAAATCCTTTGGATTACCGCATAAGTCCATAGCTCCAAACTGACTGCTGATAGCCGGCCATGCAAAGGGCGTAGGTTCACCATAATAATCAAAGCCCGTCCAGATAAAAAGACCGCTAACCCAGTCAGGCATACATTCTCTCCACCTCTGGGCCCCTAGCATATAATAAGGTCTTTTTTCATTAATGGCCAAATGACATTTTTCCTTATCTGTCTCATAGCATCCACGGGTTGATTTAAAGGTACCCTGCTCAGTGCAGATAAATGGCTGCCATGGATATTCTAAGTGAAATTTCTCATACAGGTCACTGTGATAATTATATCCCGCAACATCAAGCTGTTTGGATATTCCCTCAAGCACCTTATAGTCAAGGATCAATTCATTCGTCTTCATATCCAGCATTAAAAGAGCCATTGTAACCGGCCTGTAGGGATCAAGTCTTTTTATATATTCCATCATTGTCCCTGCTATTCTGGCTCCCTGGCTGGTGGCCTGAGACGAAGCTTCTTCATTTCCAATGGAATAGATTATGACCGAAGGGTGATTTCTACCAAGTTTTACCATCCTCTCGAGCTCATACATATCCGGTTTGGCACTGGATAAAAGTCTGGTCTCAAGCATCACCAGCATGCCTTCCTGATCGCAAATATCAAGGAAAGACTCAGTAAGCGGATAATGGGCTCCTCTATATCCATTGGCCCCCATCTCCTTAAGTTTTCTTATTCGAAAGCGCATAACTTCCTTAGGAACTGCGTTTCCAAGCCCTCCATGATTCTGATGGCAGCACACTCCCTTGATCTTAAGCTGATTGTTGTTAAGTATAAAGCCTTTTTCATTATCAAATACAGCCGAGCGCACTCCGAAATTGCAATCAGCCACATTTTTTAATTCATTTCCTACTTTTAGACTACAGATAAGATGGTAGAGTTTTGGATCATCCACAGACCATAACTTCGGATTATCAATAGTAATTTCAGTTTTAAAAAATTGACACCCTTCCTCAGGAAGATATGTTATATTGCATCCTTCATCACCGGCACTTTTAATTACTTCCCCGCAGCTCGTTTTCACTTCAAATAAAAGATTAGCTTCATCTGTACCATAGATTTTGCCGGATATATTTACGACAGCTTTTGAAAGATCATCTAAAGGCTGCGCATATACAAAAAGCTCATCAATATGCTCTTTTTCCACAACCTTAAGGTAAGCGTTTCTGTATATGCCGCCTCCTTCGTAGAACCAGCCTTCCGCCTCCCTGGCATCACACCTGATAGAAAGAAGATTGTCACCACCATATACAGCCGTATCTGTAATATCTATAGTGATCCTTGAATAACCATCCGGCTCACGATTCAAATAGAATTCATTCAAAAAGAAGGTTGAATCTCTGTAAATTCCATCAAATATTAAAAACAGTTTTTTACCTTCATATTCTTTAGGCAAAAAGAAATGTTTCCTGTACCACCCAACATTTTTCTCAAAAGAACCTGCCGTAGTATGAATGTTATTTACATCCTCCATCTCGGGAATAGCATTATCTTTATCAAACTCTTTTTCCAAGTATCCGTAGGGCTTTGTTTCAAAAACAAAGTCGTGAGGGAGCGTTACTGCTTTCCAATCATGATCGTCATAGTCCCTGCTCTCCGGTCCCTGATTAAAGGAGCCGGACTTGGCAAAAGCCCATCTGTTTCTGACTGACAATATATCCCCAAAATGAAATTTCCAATTATCATCAAACCCAAGTAAATCCTGCATACTTTTCTCCTACGCCCTAAACTCAATGATCCTGCTGGGATTGCTTTCCTTTCCGTCTTCAAAAACTGCAGTTACCTTTACCTGATAAACATCTGCAGCCGGAAGTCTGAAGGGAAGAACGATACTCTGCATCTTTTCCTGCGCGGTGATACTTCGAAGAGGGAAAAACTGAAAATCTACAGAACCTTTCCTATACACATTGTAAGATACCGCGCCTTTGACATCATTCCAGACAAGTAAAAAATTGGCAACCTTATCTTCAATGATAAGCTCCTGAAGCGCAAAACCAGTCGGAGTTTCCAGATCCACCTCCTTAGGTATCACTGTGATTTTCTTCTTTTCCGGAATCGCATCAATATTTAGATAAGCCTTTAATCTGTCAATTTCAGAATACCCTTCCATAGAAAGCAGCGCCTTAGCCACCATTCTGGCATAGATCTTAGCGCCGTACTCCTGCAAATGGGTGTTGTCTGACACTCCATCTGCATATGCTCCCTCTGGATAAGCCCCTGACGGACACCACAGATAAAGAGCTTTTGCCTCTTCGCTTCCGATTTCTTTCAGATAATCATTACTCATTTTGCATAGATCCACACAAGGGACCTTTTCCCTATCTGCTACTTGCAGCATCACATCGCGGTATTCTCCAAAGGATAATACAAACTCTCCGTCATGCTCATCACAGTTTCGCCTTGAAACAGGAGTCACCAGGACAGGATAGATACCTCGGCTTTTGCAGGAATCAATATATTTCATCAGGAAGCTGTCAAACTCCCCGGGACTTACATAACGATTAGGTCTTACTGCAGTTGCATCATTGTGGGCCCACTGCAAAAGCACATAATCACCCCTGCGGGCTCTCTTTAGCAGAGCATCCCACTTGCCTTCATCAATAAAGGATCTTGCACTTCTGGCTCCGATAGAGCGATTCTCCACCCTGACAGAATTTCTTTCATATACATGACACTGAGGGTAGCAATGATCTGGAGGCAGGTAGTCCTCTAAAGGCTCTGATGGGCAGACATAATCAATAAAAACCTGGCCCCATCCGGTTTGTGGATAATAAAACGGTTCATAGCTCTGCACTGTGGAATCGGAAGCAAGGAAAATAGTCGGCTTTCCTTTTTGGTCGCCTTCATCTGCAGTTTTCTTCACTTCTTCGTAGCTGATATCACGGATGCAAAAGGTATGCTCCAGGCTTTTCTCTTCACACTCGGCGCTATCCGATGCAAAAAACTGCAATGTCGTCACTTCATGTATGGAACAGTTTATAAAGCTTGCTTCCATGGTACTTTTAGGCGCAACCTCCAGATCTTTTATCTGAAGAACTTCATCAGCATAGCAGTTAAGGCACATAGCCTCCTTGTCAGGGTTATAAAAAGTAATGGTCCACCTTCCATCATTTAGTCCTGTTTTATATGAAAACACAGGACTGTTCACATAGGTATATATTCCAAATCCTGTAACCTCAGTCTCAGTCCAGCATTTAGAGGTGATAAGTGTATTTTCCCCTTCCAATTGTCTGAGATAATGAGAATTACTGTCGTCATTTATTTCTTCCAGTTTTGCATTTCTCGGGTAATAGACGCCTCCTCCCCATCCTTTTGCTTTATCAGGATAGATCTTTAAACTGACGTCAAAGTCTGAGAGTTTCATTTAGGTCTCCTCCAACTAAAACAAGTTTTTTAACTCCGGAAGCACTTCATCAAAATTCATGTCACTGGCATAATAGTAGCTGACGTATCCCGGCTGATTGTAACAGTTATTCTGCCAGCAGACCCCCATACGGTACTGGATGTCCTGAAGTGGTGTAAAAAGCTTATGCTCTGTTATATCTGTATTTATATAGATTCTAAGTGCACTGTCATCTGAAAGTCTTAGCACTATCTCATCACGAAAATCCCCAAAAAGATCTGCCACAAGACATGGATTTCCCTTAGTTCCGTTGTTAGTAGCGGTACCCTCAGGCCTTAGCATAACACCGTGAGTTATATCATTAATTATTCCGCACTTTTCTTCTATGAGATATTCCTTGCCATCGGTGACCTGTGTTGTTAAGTCTGCAGCCCAGTGTATATTCATGTTGGTAGAAGGAGCCGGTATATCCAATTTATCTCCTTTAACACTATAAACATCATTGACCCATACCTGCAACCCCGGAACTTCAGGCGCTATATCCCCTATCATGCAGCGCCCAAGATCACTTTCTGCATATTCTCCAAAATACACCTTACCTGTTTCAGCATCCCGAAGAGCATAGCCGTAGGGTGCAGCCTTTGCTCCCTCAAAGACATTAAATATCTCAAGGCCCGGACGGTCAGGATCTATATTTGCAACATGCATTGCATCCCCATGACCAAGCTTTGCATAGGTTCCATTTGGCAAATAGTCATAGCTACTGTATAAAACGCTTCCGTCATGATCTATGCAGGCCGCTCCATAAATAATTTCCTGGTATCCGTCCCCATCCACATCAGCAGTTGACAAACTATGGTTTCCCTGCCCGGCAATAACTCCATAAACAGGGTCACTTCCTTTAAGCTCATGCGGATTATCACAGAAAGGATTTTCCATTTGTACATATCCGGAATCAACGCTCCATTTTTCTCTAAAGCGATTTTCAAAAAAGTCATAGGCTACAAGAGTGGTTCTGGTATAGTATCCACGGCAAACTATAAGATAAGGTCTTTCCCCATCAAGATATGCAACCCCCGACAAGAATCTGTCCACTCTGTTGCAGGGTTCTATCCTTGCCATGGCATAATCGCCCCACATCAGGCCATCATCATCTCTTCCGAATTTAAAGGGAATTGTCTCAAGTTCCCTGCCATCCCCTCCAAACATGGTCAGATACTCAGGGCCATTAAATATAAAGCCTTCAAATTCATCCAGCTTATTGCGAGCGCTTCTTCCAGGAGCATATACTTTTATAAAATAATCCGTAAGCTGCTCTGCATCTGTTTCTGAAAGAGGATATGTATATTTAGGCGGTATTTCAAAGCATTCCTCCAAAGTAGCTGGCCAATGGCCATTTACTACTTCAGGGTGATTGTGCCAGTTTCTAAAGACATCTTTTAAATGCTTGGCATAGTCCCCTGCAGATGAAACATAATTATCTTCATTGGTAACACCATTTTGCACATCACTTTCAGGAATTGTTATATAGTGCTGCGCATACTCTTTTCCCTCTTCATCAAAAATATGCATGCAAGTCCCGGGGGCTGTCTTTACAGCCATCTCGGCGATTCCGTCCCCATTAAAGTCGTATACCATGAACTGAGTATAATGAGCACCGGCCCTGATGTTTACTCCCATATCAAGACGCCACAAAAGACGGCCATCGAGCTTATAGCAGTCCAGATAAACCTTTCCGGTATAGCCCTTTTGGGAAACATCCTTGGAATTTGAAGGATCCCATTTGACTATGTATTCATATTCACCATCGCCATCCACATCGCCAATGCTTATATCATTGGCATGATAGACGTATGCCTCTCCTGCCGGTGTGGTGCCCCCTTCCGGAATCTTAAGTGGAATATCAAGATAGTTTCTTCCGCTCTTCCAGGCCTGTACTTCTTGCGCACACGCCAAGGCTTTCTGTAGTTCTTCCATCTCCGGAAGCTTTCCGCTTTCATAGGGAATAACACTGTACCTGTCATCCATTGTGCCGTTGGCATCAAGGTAATTAGTACTGTCAGTCACATAGGTAAGGAGCTTTCCGTTTTTGAAAAGAGCAAAGTCTGTACCGGTTAGTCCTGTTTTGGTACTTTTCTTTACTTCATTCTTAAAAAGTCTCCAGGAAACAAATATTCCCTTTGACGAGGCAACTGCCACCAGGCCTCGATTTATTTTTTCAAGCTGCTCATGTAAAACAGTGGTGATCGGTGTCTTTAGCTCTTTACTCTCATCTAAAACGCCATCATCGGAAAGAGCCTGTACTGTAAGGTAATAGGGAATTCTTGGCATCTTTTTGAAAGTCATTCTAAGCTCTGTTGTAGACGCAAGGGCCTTTTTCTGCATGCTCTCTCTATTCCTGTCTTTCCATAGTAATCTGTAATTTGTTGCTCCCTCTACCGCATCCCAGGACACCTTTATCTCCTGATCTGTGATTTCATCTATACGAAGTTCCATATTTGTTTCCTTTCGCTGCTGATGCCCATGAAACTGCCATTCAATTAATTAACTATTGTAAATCCCCATCCTCAAGTTCAAATACTTTAAGGTCAGAGTACTCTGCAATCATAGGAGCCAATTGCCTGAATCCAAGCTTTCCACCTCCTAAGATTTTCCCATAGGTTGTGCCGTCATCCACAAATTCAAAGATCCTCAGATTGTCTATATCAAAGGTCACTTTGTTTTTACACTTGGTGACTGTTATGTGATATGGCACAGTAGCATCATCTGCATTGGGAATCGGATCAGCTCCCTGCGCAACCAGGTAAAAGCCATAACTCTTACGAAGATTGCAGGTATGAAGCTGCCTTTCATCCGGTTCTTTTCTCCTGAAATAAGAAACATGAAAGGCATCAATATCTCCATGATGATACAGCTTGTACTCACCGTTTCTGGGAGATAGGGACTTATCAAAAAGGTCTTCACCACCTCTTCCCTTTGCTGCAAAGAACATCATAGCAAGCCCAGGCTCTTTTACCGGCAAGAAATCCCATTCAATACGGATATCTGATGGAAACTCTTTATTGCACCAAAACACATAATTAGCCTTTTGTCCTTCAACCTCCGACAACTGATTTTCCATTCTAAGCCGCCCATTCTCAAAAGAAATAACCGCTTTCCCTTCCAGAATAAAATCTTTAACATCCTCTGGACCAGCCAATGGATTTTCATATATTAATTTCATCTGCAAATCATCCTTTCTAAAATAATGTCAGGCCCGTCTAAATGCCTTATCTCCTATATTTCCAACCAAATTTTCCGCATCCTTCAGTGTTTTAGGAAGATCACTTTCAATAAAATCCAGAGCTATGATCACATTCAGACACCACTGCGCAGTAAAATTCGTGGAAATCCATGGAATTTCCGACAATTCATGGTGGTTACCTGCATCCGTTATACTGCACGTAAGAAAACCATCCGCATTGTTTTCGCCTATCAAAGACGAAAGAAGCGCCTGCCAGGTCCTCTTTGCACATTCATGTCCCTCGGTCTCATAGTCTTTTGCCAGAACCTCTTTACCCAGTTCAACTCCGCTGCAGTTCCCTTTAATAATACCTGCTGCCGCATATGCACCCAGCCCCGAAAACATAAATGGGAATGTATATTCCCTGTCCTGTATTAGGTTATTGCATTCCTTAAGCTGCATTTGCCTGGGAAGCAGTGCAAAACGCCCAAGTTCCACCAGCATTTGATTAAATTCAGGCATTTCCAAAAGATCTGCCGTTTCCATCCAAACCGTTGGTGCCCCCATGCATACCTGCAGATGTGTACCGCCGGTTGTTCTCTCCCCAATGTAGTACAGATGAGCACTTGCCGGGTCAAACTCAAAATCAGGTCCTGAGGCCAGACGAAGAGGCGCCTTTTCTATATCTCTGATACCTGTAACTATCTTTTCACGGTAGGCCAGATCACCTTTCCGCTCCCACTGTGTCATCCAGTTAGATACAAGAGATGACCAGTCCGGTCCGCTTCGGGCATGACTTGGATGATTCATCTTCTCTTTTTCATAAAAATCTCCAAGAGGATCTTTATTCAAAAAGCTGTTCTCATTATCTTTAAGTTCTTCGAAGATATCCTCCAGGCGCCTGTCACCGGTGAGATAGTAAAAGACTCTGTGGTGTGCTGCCATGGCAATTCGCGCTTCCTTACAAGGGCATCCCCAATGACGCACGTTATGCCTTGAACCAAGTCCCTTATATTTTCCAAAATGATATACATCTACTTCACTGGCATGGCGGGAAAGCTTTTCAGCCAGCCTATAAACATCTGCTCTTCCTGTACGAAGGAAATAGTTCCACAGCCAGAGAGTTGGAACAAGCTCTGTATTATCCCATGCATACCCGCCCACATCATATTTCCACTGATGTCTGATGCGGTCATAGGTATGCATAAAATCGCCATAATTGAATAGACCATACCATTTTCTCTGGTCAACCTCTCGTTTATAGAACTCAAAGGCACGATCAAGCTGATCTTCCAGCCATTTCTCAACCTCAGTATTATTCTTTGGTAAAGACCAATATCCAAAAGCTCTCATCTCATGATAGAACTCAGGAGATGCAATATATACCGGCGGATGATTTACGTTTTCTGCAAAGTTTAAAAGAGTCTCATCCTCAGGGATCATCTCTTTTGAAAAAGCTAGTTCACATTCGCTAGTTACCGCAATTCCATCAGGATCAGCCCCTTTATAATCATATCCTTCGTAGCATACCTGATTGTAGCCTCGATGAGCATAATGCCTGAAATCATAGCTCTCTGCTTCCGGAGAATAGAACCACACAAAGGTCCTTGCAGTATCACCGGATAGTCCCAAAACACTTATTCCTGCAGGATTCTTTTCCCAGAAATCCCTAAATCCTATCATCACGCTGCCAGATTCTGAGCCAAAGGCCACTCCACCTTTGCTGCGGTTTCCGCTAAGGGCGTCTATCTGACATACATCATCGTAGGATAGTTTTTTGCGAATGCGAAAATGTAGCGCACTATCCTGTGTTATAGTCCAACTATCCCAATGTGGACTGTTTTCTATAATCTGCGAAATATGATTTTCGATTTCAGCATCACCGCACTTTGAGAGTATTTCCTCCGTAATAGCTTTTCCTTCTATCTGTGCCTGGTATAAGCTTTCAGGGACTCTTGGACGCCAGGCACACAGCTGTGCGCTGACTTCATGAAATACTCCATGATCTCCTGTTATTTTCACGTGCCTGTTATAAACAGGACCTGACAACGGACTCTCAAAAGAGATACCTATTCCTTTTAAAAAGTCTTTGTTTTCATCTCCATCATACAAAAATGTATGCTGTATCTTTATGCTTTTTGCAGCAGTTCCAAAGAACACTCTTATAATAAAGGGGATTTTCTCTGCGCCTTTTTGGTCAGATGAATTACAAACATGGATTCCTTCATAACGGATCACAGTCTGTATTTCCCCGGTTTCTTCAACTTCAATCTTATTTATTTTCCCAACAAAATCTCTGACAGTAAGCGTAGTGCAGCTATCGCCAGTTTGCGGTTCCTCTAGCTTAAGCACAGGCTTTCCATGTTTCAGAACGTCCATTTTGTCACGCTTTATTACTTCAAACAGCTCGTCTGCATTCTTTCTGATTATCGCTAAAATGCCTTCGCTTCGTATTTCATAGGCATCCTCAGTTTCGTTAAGTACTGGAGGATTTGGAGATTTCTTTTCTCCGGTACGTACTTCAATTTCTTCTCCAAGATCAGAAGCATCCGCACAGTGTGCAGTCCATTTTATGCTTCCATCCGGCCAATATGCAGTAACACGGGACTGAAGCAAAACGTCCTTACCATTTTCATTTGTACAAAAATAATCTATCTTAGATGTCTTTTCCTTAGGCAATTCACCTTTTTTCCACATGCAACCAAAAACCGCTGTTCCGGTTGCCTTCTGCTCCATTCTGTGTAGCTTCATGTCCTGTCCTTTCTGATTCCTATATTGATTCCTAAATATCTTTTTACAAATCAATCTTTCTCTTACATAGTTAAGGCACCGACATCCGCTTAGGATGCCGATGCCCAAATGTACTTGTTTAACTGGGATTATCTCTGAGCATTAACTTCTGAAATGATTGCATCATATCCCTGGCTTCTGATTGAATCAAGTGTTGCTTTAAACTCGTCCTTTGAAATTGAACCGCAGATATACTGTGTTCTTGCAGAACTTACCTGAGTATCAAGGTCAGCTCCAACCTGAGAATATGTGTCAGAACCTACAAGGTATGAAAGAGCAGGATTAACTTCAGCATACTGAAGAGCCTCTGCATATGCATTGTTCTGAGCATCACTGAACTTATCAGCCTTTACAGGGATAGCACCTGTAGCTGACTCTGAACTTGGAAGGAATGTAAGAAGCTGGTTGAGTCCCTTGTAGTTGTTTGCAAGTGCTACAGTATCTGCATTCTCAGTATCTGTATCAAGATCCACAATGTATCCGTCTGCATCTAATTCGTAGTTGATTCCCTCAAGACCATACTGTGTAAGTGTAAGCATTTCAGGTGAGCAAAGTCTGTCGAGAACAGTTAAAGCTGCTTCAATCTTCTCTTCTGTATCAAGAGTTGTAGCAGAAAGAGTAAAGAATCCGTTGTAGCCGGCAGTTGCAAGAGTATGTCCGTTAACTGCGCCATAGAGTACCATCTTAGCAGGCTCGTCAGGGTTAACAACTGATGGTGTCAAAGTATCCTCTGCCTCAAAGTACTGCCAGATTCTCTTTCCGGAGTCAAGAACGTCGATGTAAA
>NZ_CAMVPU010000016.1 GCF_947169445.1 uncultured Butyrivibrio sp.
CCCGTTTTTTTATTCCCATAACAGGGTTGTTAAATAAAAAAATATACTTTATAATACACTTAAGTGGTAAAAAGTGTTAAAAAGTGGTAGTAAGTGGTAGAAAAGTGGTAAAATAATTTGGGAACAGCATTCAAAGGTGAATATAGTCATTCCATAGATGCCAAGGGAAGACTCATAATGCCTGCTAAATTCCGCGAACTCCTTGGTGAACAGTTTGTAGTTACTAAGGGATTTGACGGATGCCTTTTTGTGTTCTCACAAGAAGGGTGGGAGGCCTTTGAAGAGAAACTTCAGGCACTTCCTATGGATAAGCCTGAAGCCAGAATGCTGGGAAGATTCTTTATTGCCGGGGCCATTGATGCTGAGGTGGACAAGCAGGGAAGGATTCTTTTACCGACCAATCTTTTATCCCATGCGAAGATTGATAAAGAGGCTGTGATTGCCGGAGTTGGTAACAGAGCTGAAATCTGGAGCAAGGATGAATGGGAGAAGGCTAGCACTTTTGATGACATCAATAGTATTGCTGCCAAGATGAGTGAATATGGCCTTAGTATATAGAGTACGTAGCACTTAACCTGTGAATATTCAGTAAAAGGATGAAAAATGGAGTTTAAACATTATTCGGTGCTTTTAGATGAGTGCCTGGAAAATCTGAATATTAAGCCTGATGGAATTTATCTTGACGGAACCTTGGGCGGCGCCGGTCATTCTTTTCATATTGCAGAGAAATTGACTTGTGGCGGACATCTTTATGGAACTGATCAGGACGAGGCGGCTATAGCTGCGGCCACAAAGCGTTTAGAACCCTTTGCTGACAGAGTTACTATCATCAGGGATAATTACGAGAATGCTGTGGACAGGCTAAAGGCACTTGGCGTAACGGGAGTAGACGGTATTTTACTTGATCTTGGGGTTTCTTCCTATCAGCTTGATAATGCTGAGAGGGGCTTTACTTATAAGGAAGATGTTCCGCTTGATATGAGAATGGATCAGAGACAGCCTCTTACTGCAAGAGACATAGTTAATGATTATTCAGAAACGGAAATATTCCACATAATTAGAGATTACGGCGAAGATAAATTTGCCAAGAATATAGCCAAACACATATGCATAGAAAGAGCTAAAGCGCCAATTGAGACTACGTTCCAGCTAAACGAAATAATCAAGGCTGCGATTCCGGCCAAGATGCGGGAAAAAGGCGGGCATCCTTCAAAGAGAACTTATCAGGCCATCAGAATTGCGCTTAACAGAGAGCTGGATGTTTTACAGAATTCATTGGACGGCTTTATTGATTTTCTGAATCCGGGAGGAAGATTGTGTGTGATTACCTTCCATTCTTTGGAAGATAGAATTACCAAGAACAATTTTAGGAAAAACGAAAATCCTTGCACCTGCCCGCCTAATTTTCCGGTATGCGTGTGCGGCAAGACATCTAAGGGAAAAGTAATTACAAGAAAACCTATTTTGCCTAGTGATAAGGAGCTTGAAGAAAATAAACGCTCCCAGAGTGCAAAACTTAGGGTGTTTGAGAAAATAGAAGCTTGAAACAAAGCTTAGAGGAGTAAAAATCTAAAAGGAGGTTGGACATGGCAAACAGATATGTTTACGGTAATACTGTCAGAAAAGTAAATAACCCGGCTGTCGTACGCAGGCCTTACCATGTTCATGAACCTCAGACAGTTCGCAGAAGACATCACATGAGCCTTGGATATCTGCTCTTTTTATCCCTGGCAGTCATGTTTATGGTTGTAACATTGGCATGGTATATTTCACTTCAGTCACAGATAACAAACAGTGTAAAAAACATTGCAACTCTTGAAAGTCAACTTAACACATTGAAACAGGAGAATGATGAGGCGTATAATAGAGCGAATGGAAATGTGGATTTGGATGAGGTCAAGAGAATTGCAATTCAGGAATATGGAATGACCTATGCAAGCGAGGGGCAGATAATATCATATTCTGATGGCGGCGGTAATGACTACGTTCGTCAGGTAGCTCCCGTTCCACAGAGCGATGGAAAGTGATATATAAATGAAGCAAAAGAAGTCAAATAGTCGTAAATTTACTATAGGAATGAAGAAAAAGCTGGTAGTACTGTTTGTATTGGTGCTACTGGCTTTCGTTGGGTTAGGAGTGAGGCTTATTCTGATCACCAAGAACAACGGTGAGGAATATGAAAGACAGGTTCTTTCACAGCAGCAGTATGACTCTACGACTCTCCCTTTCAGAAGAGGAGAGATACTGGATGCAAATGGCACAGTCCTGGCATACAGCGAGAAGGTATATAACCTGATCCTTGATGCCAAGCTTCTTCTTAGGGATGAGAAATATCTTGAGCCTACACTGAAGGTTTTGGTTTCTAATTTTGGACTGGATGCATCTAGTATCCGTTCATATCTTAGCGATCATCCTTCCAGCCAGTACTATATTTTGGCCAAAAAGCTCTCCTACGACCAGATAGCAGCGGTTCAGGAGATGATTACTCCGGGAAATGAGAACTACAACGCTGACATTCAGGGAATCTGGTTTGAATCCGGATATATCCGTAAATATCCCAATGGTTCACTAGCATGCGACATTATCGGATTTACCAGCGGCGATAATAACGGTATGTACGGCCTTGAAGAGTATTACAATAACGTGCTCAGCGGAACTCCGGGAAGAGAGTATGGTTATTTGGATGACGACTCCAATCTTGAGAGAACCACCATACCTGCTACTGATGGTGACAGCATTGTAACTACTATCGATGGTAATCTGCAGAATATTGTTGAGAAATATCTTAAGGAATTTAATGACCAGTATGCCAATAATGTAAGGCAGGGAAACGGCGCCAATAACGTAGGCTGCATCATGATGAATGTTGATACGGGCGAAGTACTTGCCATGAGCAGCTATCCGTTTTTTGACCTGAATAATCCTAGAGATACTTCTAATCTTATTGGTATGCCTTCTGTTGATGAGAAGGGTAATAAAGTTAAGGGCGAATCAGTATTTGACTCAGGTGTATATATTACAGAAGAGATGCTTGCGGAATTTACTGACGAGCAGCTTTATCAGAACTACAACGCCCTTTGGAAGAATTTCTGCATAGCAGATACTTATGAACCAGGATCTGTTGCCAAGCCCTTTACTGTAGCAACAGGCCTTGAAGCAGGTGCAATCACAGGTAATGAGGTTTATAACTGCAGAGGCTTTCTGGAAGTTGGCGGATGGGATATCAAATGCCATAATGTTTACGGTGACGGAGCAGTATCGGTTGAACGTGGAATAGAGATTTCTTGTAACGTTGCTATGATGTATATCGGGCAGGCAATAGGAGTTAATACATTTACTAAATTCCAAAAGGATTTCGGCTTTGGTCTTAAGACCAACATTGACCTTGCAGGCGAAGCAAGAACAGAAGGCCTTACCTATTCAGCTTCACAGATGGGACCTACAGATCTTGCGGTAAATACCTTCGGACAGGGCTTTAACGTAGATATGATCGAGATGATAACTGCCTACTGTTCGCTTATTAACGGCGGTTACTTCTATGAACCCCACGTTGTGAAAAGAATTGTAAACTCTAGCGGAGCTACTGTTAAAAATATTGAACCAAGAGTGCTTAGACAGACAGTTTCACAGAGCACCTCCGATAAAATCATTCAGTACTGCGAATCGGTTGTAATGGGTGATGAAGGTACCGGTAAGACAGCAAGACCTGCCGGATACAGAATTATTGGTAAGACAGGAACAGCTCAGACACTTCCTCGTGGAAACAGACAGTACGTTGTTTCCTTCATGGGAGCAGCTCCAGCGAGTGACCCCAAGATTGCTATCTACGTGGTTGTGGACAGACCTAATGTTGCAGATCAGTCTACCTCTACAAGACTTGCAACTACACTTGTCAGAAGCATTTTGACAGAAGCTCTTCCTTATCTGAATATTCCTATGACAGAAGAGCTTTCTGATAAAGAGATAGCGGAACTTGAAGAACTTAGAGAAAAGATGGTAACACCTGCCATAGTTGCAAATACAGAAGATGCTGAGAATTCTGAAGAAACTACTGAGGGCGAAGGAGCTACTGAGGGTGAAGAAGCTACTTCTGAAGAAGCGGTTCTTGCAGACAATTCAGAAAATTCTGGCAGATCATCTATTTGGCAGTCTTTTGACGTTGATCCTGACACGGGGTATTATATAGACCCAGATACAGGTAAATTACTTGACCCCAATAACGGCAGTCCGTCAGGTGATGACGTACTTCCTGATTTTGATGGAGAGAGTATAGATGAACTAAACACTAGTGAGGGAAATAGCGGTGAATGATTATATATTTACAATTTTGATACCGACATTAGTATCTTTTTTAGTGGCTGTCCTTATAGGTCCAAAGGTAATTGAACTTTTAGGAAATTTGAAAGCCAGGCAGACAGAGAGAGTAGAGGGACTTGAATCTCATCAGAAAAAGACTGGAACACCTACAATGGGAGGTTTTATCTTTTTGATTCCGCTTCTCATTATGGGAATCATATTTGGTGCTTCTCACAAGGAAGTGGTACCGGTACTTATTTTGACTTATGGTTTTGGAATCATAGGTTTTCTTGATGATTACATCAAGGTTGTCAGAAAGCATAATTTAGGACTTCTTCCATGGCAGAAGCTGCTTGGACAGTTTATCATTGTCGCAATTTTTGTTTTTTATGTCCTTACATTTACAGACATTACTTTTGCTTTTAAGATTCCGTTTACAGATATTACCCTGGATTTTGGGGTATGGAATATTCCGATACTGTTCTTTATTGCACTTGGAACAGGTAATGGAACTAACCTTACCGACGGCGTTGACGGCCTTTGCGCTTCAGTTACCGCTGTAGTTGCCGGATTTTTTATCGCAGCCGGAATGTTTTATTCCATGACAGGTGTTGAAGTAATGGCCAGTGCCATGTTGGGAGCTCTTTTGGGATACCTTGTTTATAACGTATATCCCGGAAAAGTTATGATGGGAGATATGGGTTCTCTTGCTATTGGCGGCTTTGTCACCGGAATGGCTACTATCATGCATATGCCTGTTTTCATAGTTATCATCGGCTTTATTTATGCTATGGAGACAGTTTCAGTTATCATGCAGGTTTCATATTTTAAGCTTACACATGGTAAAAGAATTTTCAGAATGACTCCAATTCATCATCATTTTGAAAAGGGCGGCTGGTCTGAGACTAAGGTGGTTAATGTATTTACTACGATCACTATTTTGGCATGCCTTATTGCATATGCAGGACTTAGATAATTTTGACTATAGATAATACAAAGGATGTGAAAATTATGACAGCAGATTTAAAGGGGAAAAAAGTACTAGTAATAGGCTCAGGCCTTTCAGGCGTTGGATCAGTAAATCTATTGAATAAGGTGGGAGCACTTCCTGTAGTTCTCGAGGAGAATACAAAGGTTACAGAGGAAGTTATCAGGAAAAAACTTCACGAAGAGGATAGAAATGCGGCTCGTATAATAATTGGAACTATTTCGGATGAAGAGTTATCTGACATCGCTCTTACAGTACCAAGCCCTGCTGTTCCTCTGGATGCGCCTACTGTTATGCGTATAAAAGAGAAAAATATCCCTATCTGGAGCGAGATTGAGCTTGCTTTTAACTTTGCTAAGGGCAAAATGGTCGCTATTACAGGAACCAATGGAAAGACTACGACCACAACTCTTGTGGGCGATATCATGAAGGCTCATTTTGGAAAAGCCTATGTTGTTGGTAATATTGGGGTATCCTATGCAGAGAGTGCTCTGGAGATGACAGATTCTTCTGTTACTGTAGGAGAAATAAGCTCATTTCAGCTTGAGGCAGTGGATAATTTCCATGCTAATGTATCTGCTATACTTAACATCACACCGGATCATCTTAACAGGCATCATACAATGGAATGCTATGCTGCCATGAAGGAGAATATCACTCATAACCAGACAAAGGATGATACCTGCGTTCTTAATTATGATAATGAGTACACCAGAGACTTTGGTGGAAGATGCCCAGCGAAGGTAGTCTTTTTCTCAACCAAAGAAAAGCTCACAGATGGTTTTTATCTGGAAAATGAAGATATTTACATGGCTACAGCCGGAAATTCCATGAAAATCATGAATGTTCATGATATGAATCTTGTCGGAATGTGCAACGTGGAGAACGTGATGGCTGCTATTGCCATGTCACTCGCCATGGATGTTCCGCTTGCTACAATTCTGGAAGTGATCAGAGGCTTTAAGGCTGTTGAGCACAGAATTGAATTTGTGGCTACAAAGAGAGGCGTTGATTACTACAATGATTCCAAGGGAACCAATCCCGATGCTGCAATTCAGGGTATCAAGGCTATGAGCAAGCCTACAATCCTGATCGGCGGCGGTTATGACAAAGGTAATGAGTACGATGAGTGGATCGAGAGCTTTGGAGATACTGTAAAGCTTCTGGTTCTTATCGGACAGACCAGAGAAAAGATAGCAGAGTGTTGCAAGGCCCATGGCTTTACGAACTTTGTTTTTAAAGATACTTATGAGGAGGCTCTTAATTTCTGCACTGAGAGCGCAAACAGTGGTGATGCGGTATTGCTTTCACCTGCATGTGCCAGCTGGGATATGTTTCCTAACTATGAGACAAGGGGCAAGAGATTTAAAGAGTACGTTAACAAGCTTGCGGACTAACAATCTGTAATGAGGGGGAAAATTGGGAAAGTCATCAGCTATAAGAAAACAAAAAGAAGAGACATATGTTGATTATAGTCTAATATTTGTAATACTGTTCCTGCTTGCGTTTGGACTTATTATGTTATATTCAACGAGTTCCTATGAGGCAGGACTTAGCAGAGGGGATTCTGCGTATTATTTCAAACATCAGCTCGGACCAACACTCCTGGGACTGGCTGGTATGGTTGCTATGTCATTTATTCCATACAGGTTTTGGATGAGGATGACTGTGCCTATTTACCTGGTTTCAGCCTTCATGCTTTTAATGATCATTCCTTTCGGAAAGGTCATTAATGGTGCTAAGAGATGGCTTATTATTGCCGGAGTATCGGTTCAGCCTGCTGAGATTGCTAAGATTGCATCTATCATTTTTACTGCGACCATAATAGTTAAGTTGCAGCAGAATATTTCTACTGCTAAGGGTTATGGAGTAGCACTTCTTTTCCCTGCAATATTGGCACTTATGGTTTATAAGATCACCAGTAACCTTAGTTCTGCGATTATCATAATGGGCATCACCATTATTATGCTTTTTGTATCTACACCGGGATATAAGAGATATATAATTACAGCGCTGTCTGTGGCAGCCTTTGCGGCTGTTGTTATTGCCATAATCGTCAATGCAGAGGACAGCAGTGGTATGAACTACAGATTCAGACGTGTCCTTGCCTGGCTTGATCCTACTGCCTATGCAAGTGACGAGAGCTTCCAGACATTGCAGGCTCTTTATGCTATAGGCTCGGGTGGAATATTTGGAAAAGGCCTTGGCGAGAGCATGCAGAAGATGAAGCTTCCTGAGGCTCAGAATGATATGATTTTCTCTATCATCTGTGAAGAATTGGGACTCTTTGGCGCTATAGCTGTAATGCTGATGTTTATGATCCTGATCTGGAGACTTCTTATCATTGCCAATAATGCACCGGACCTTTATGGGGCTCTTTTGGTAATAGGCGTAATGGGACATATAGCTATTCAGGTTATTCTGAATATTTCGGTGGTGACAAATACTATCCCTAATACCGGTATTACCCTTCCATTTATTAGTTATGGAGGAACTGCGGTTATTTTTCAGCTGGCAGAAGTTGGACTTGCGCTGAATGTAGCCAGAAGTATTGGAAAATAATGGCACAAAAGAAAAAAAGAAAAACAGCTAAAAGAAGATACCAGGAATACAGGCCGTCTTTCGCGGAAAGGATAGAGGATTTTCATCCACTTCAAAGCCTTGCGTATTCCCTTAAATATAGCAAGAGCCTTTATATAGTGGCAGGAATAGTGCTGACGGTTGCTATTGTTGTTTTGGCGGCACTGAAATATGTCATTGATACTTATTCTGTGACCAATATTTATGTTAATGGCAATACCCATTATTCCAACGAAGAAATCATAGATATGGTCATGACAGACACGCTTAGTCATAATTCTCTCTACCTGTCACTGAAATATCGTGACAAGAGCATTGGAAATATCCCTTTCGTGGAAAAAATGGATGTGGATATTATTTCTCCTGATACGATCAGAGTAAATGTCTATGAAAAAGCTGTAGCGGGATATATAGCATATCTTGGACATTATATGTATTTCGACAGGGACGGAGTAGTGGTGGAGAGTTCTACTGAACCATCGGATGCAGTTCCACAGGTTATGGGGCTCGAGTTTAATTATGTGATCCTGTACGAAAAGCTTCCTGTGGACAATGAGAAGGTCTTTTCTGAGATACTGGATATCACACAGCTTTTGGATAAATACAGCCTTCACGCCAATAAGATATTTTTTGACTCGGAATATAATGTATATCTGTATTTTGACGGCGTTGAGGTGAGCCTTGGTACAAGTAATTTTATAGACGAGAAAATTATACAACTTCAGTACATATTGCCTAATCTCGAAGGCAAAAATGGTATCCTTGAGATGAAAGATTATGACGATGATACTAGAAATGTGACATTTGAAGAGAAAAAATAATAAATTGTTTTCACAAAATCATAAATTAAGTATAAAAAAATTGGTTGATTATTAAAAAAAAAAATCGTATCATAACTAATAGGAGTTTATGAGGTTTATGAAGGAGGAGTTGTCTTGCTGGAGATTAAGTCAAACGAGGCTGAATCTGGCTGCAAAATCATCGTTGTCGGGGTTGGCGGCGCAGGTAATAATGCTGTAAATAGAATGGTAGATGAGAACATTACCGGTGTAGAATTCATCGGTATTAATACTGATAAGCAGGCGCTTCAGCTTTGCAAGGCACCTAAGCTTTTACAGATTGGTGAGAAGCTTACAAAGGGTCTTGGCGCTGGTGCGAAGCCTGAGATCGGACAGAAGGCTGCTGAGGAGAGTGCAGAAGAGATTTCTGCAGCACTTAAGGGTGCAGACATGGTATTTGTCACTTGTGGAATGGGTGGCGGAACCGGAACTGGTGCTGCTCCTGTAGTTGCTAAGCTTGCCAAGGATATGGGTATTCTGACTGTTGGCGTTGTAACCAAGCCTTTCAGTTTCGAAGCTCGTGTTCGTATGCAGAACGCACTTCTGGGAATACAGAATATAAAAGCTAATGTAGATACTCTTATTGTTATTCCTAACGATAAGCTTCTTCAGATTGTTGACAGACGTACTACAATGCCTGATGCACTTAAGAAGGCAGATGAGGTACTTCAGCAGGCTGTACAGGGAATCACTGATCTTATCAATGTTCCTGCAGTTATCAACCTTGACTTTGCTGATGTCCAGACAGTCATGAAGGATAGAGGAATTGCTCATATCGGTATTGGTAGCGGTAAGGGCGATGACAAGGCAACAGATGCTGTTAAGATGGCTGTTGAGAGTCCACTTCTTGAGACCAAGATCAACGGTGCTTCTAATGTTATCATCAACATTTCCGGTGATATCACTCTTGCAGATGCATCTGATGCTTCTGAGTATGTTCGTAATCTTGCAGGAGATGATGTTAACGTTATCTTCGGTGCAATGTACGATGAGAGCAAGACAGACACATGTACTATCACTGTTATTGCTACAGGTATTGAGGACAAGGCTAATCCACTTCCTTCTCCTAAGCCAGCACCTGCTGCAAGCGTAGTACATACACAGCCGGTAACACCTGTTCAGCAGACAGTTATTCCTAACGTAGCAGCAACTGTTACACCTATTCAGTCAGTTGTAACACCTGCTCCTGTAGTTGCTGAGGCAGTTAATCAGGTTAACATTCCTAGACCTACTTCAAATCTCACACTTAATAAGCCAAGTGAGATCAAGAGCACAGTAGAGCCTAAGTCTCTCAAGATTCCTGATTTCCTTCAGAGAAAATAATTCAATAGATATTTCAGCCCCTTGCGATTTCGCAAGGGGTTTTTTGCATTCACCGTGGATTTTTCACACCTCCCCCTCACGCAAAGAAGTCAGCTTTGCGTGAGGGGGAGGTGTAAGGAGAAGTGAAGGAGGGGAGATGAATGCGCGAATCTGTTACTGGAGTGAGCTGCAAGCGAGTGAACAGTAACAAAAGGGTGATAAAAGGGTGATAAAATGCGTGGTTTACTGAAATTATGTGTAGAAAAGTACGGAAATTGATGATACAATAGATTGTAGGATTTTGAGTTATTTATACAATATACTGTAGCGGTTGGATTTTTCAGAAATGACGTAGGAAAGGACGGAGGAAACGCCATGAAATGCCCATTTTGCGGGAAGGATGACACAAGAGTAATTGATTCAAGACCGGCAGATGACAACACATCTATCAGAAGAAGACGTGTATGTGATTCCTGTGGTAAGAGGTTTACTACTTATGAGAAGGTTGAGACTATACCACTTATTGTCATCAAGAAGGGCGACGTCCGTGAACCATATGATCGTGCCAAGATTGAGGCAGGTGTTTTCAGAGCTTGCCATAAACGTCCTGTAAGTGCAGAGCAGATCACCAAGATTGTGGATGCTGTTGAAACAGAAGTATTCAATATGGAACTGAAAGAGATTCCAAGCCGTGCAATTGGTGAGATTGTAATGGATAAGATGAAAACCTTAGATCCTGTAGCTTATGTACGTTTTGCATCTGTTTACAGAGAATTCAAGGATGTAAATACCTTTATGGATGAGCTGAAATCAGTTCTTCGCAAGGAAGCTGAAGGAACCATCACCGACACCACCGACAAGAATACACCACTGCTAAAAAAGGAATGAACCAAGTCCGTGTTTTGAAATGTGATTTACAGTTTATTATGCAATGTCTCGGCAGGCGGATTTATAAATGTGCAGTTCTCGCACCGAGCAGATAATATATGAGTACATGAAAATAAATGATTCTCTCCTGTTAATGGTTCACCAAATTTTGAACCATAGGAGAGAATCTTTTATTTTTGTGTGCCATATATTACTGCGAGAGCGAAAACAAGCATTTATAAACCGCCTGCCAAAGAAAGTATACATAGGGTAGCAGAGTTATTGACATTTCCTTGACAAAGCCTTATATTGAAGGTTATGACACGCAGATAAAGCGTGGAAACATAGTCGCTGACTCTTTTCATGTGGAGCAGCTAGTACAACTTAATAGGAGGAAGATTTTAACATGATGAGGAGAAGAACGTTAGGAAAGGCAGGTTGTTCACTTCTGATGGTCGTGTTAACAACGCTGACTGTTGCATTGAGTGGATGCTCAAGTGACAAGGCAGGAGATTCCGCAAAGCCGGGTAGCGGTGAAGGGGCAGCCACTGAAACAGTGGAGAGCCAGACAGAAACTGCTTCTGCAGATGTAACGGATGATCTTTCTAAGATTATTGTTGGTATACCTCAGGATATTGATGGTCTTGACCCACACAACTCAACGGGGGCTGGAACCAGAGAGGTGTTCTATAACATTTTTGAAGGCCTGGTTAAGGCTGATTCAAATGGTAATCTTAATCCTGCTGTAGCGAGTGATTACACAATCTCAGATGATAGTAAGGTTTATTCATTTACACTTAGAGATGGTATCAAGTTCCATGACGGAAGCCTTGTTACGGTAGAGGATATCAAATATTCCCTTGAGAGAAATATGGGTGTAGATGGCGGTGAGCCGCTTATTCGTGCTTATGGTCAGATCGAAAGTGTAAATATCGTTGATGACAAGCATGTTGATGTAGTTCTTAAGGATGCAGATTCAGATTTCCTTACACAGCTTACAGTTGCTATTATTCCTGCAGCTAATGAGCACCCTGAGACAACTCCGATTGGAACAGGCCCATATATGTATGTTTCCAATTCACCTCAGGAGAACTTTATTGTTACAAGATTTGACGATTATTGGGGAGACAAGGCTTACATCAAGGACGTAGTATTCAAGATCGAAGCCAATATGGATGCAATTGTTCTTGACCTTGAGGGTGGTTCAATTGATATGATGGCTCGTGTAACACCTACTCAGGTTGCACAGCTTTCAGACAAGTTCCAGGTTTATGAAGGAACCATGAACCTTGTTCAGGCTCTTTACCTCAATAACGATTTTGAGCCATTTAAGGATGTAAGAGTTCGTCAGGCTCTCTGCTATGCTGTAGACCCTCAGACTATCATGGATTTTGTATCTGATGGTGCCGGAACAGAGGTTGGAAGTGCTATGTTCCCTGCTTTCAGCAAGTACTATATGCCTGAACTTAATGATACTTATAACCATGATACAGATAAGGCAAAAGAGCTTCTTACAGAGGCTGGTTATCCTAATGGATTTGAGTTCACAATTACTGTTCCATCTAACTATGGCCAGCATGTAGATACTGCTCAGGTTATTTCGGAAGAACTTAAAGAAATCGGTGTAACAGCCAATATTCAGGAAATCGAGTGGAATTCATGGGTATCAGATGTTTATTCAGGAAGACAGTACGAGGCAACTGTTGTAGGAATTGATGCTTCTACACTTTCAGCTTCAGCACTTCTTTCAAGGTATGTATCTGATAACGGTAAGAACTTTGTAAACTTTAAGAGCGAAGCATATGATACAGCTTATGCTAATGCTCAGTCGGCGACAGATGATTCTGTTAAGACCAAGTTCTATAAAGAGTGTGAGACAATTCTTTCACAGGAGGCTGCAAGCGTATATATTCAGGATCTTCCTGAGTTTGTAGTTCTTAACAAGAAGTTTACAGGATATGTTTTCTATCCGCTCTATGTACAGGATATCGCCAAAATCAAGCCTGCACAGTGATGCAAGTTAGTCCATGTGATAATACATGGGAAAAATAATAAATAATTGATTATTGATGCGAGGAATATGCATATGAAATACACATTAAAAAAGTTTTTTTCTACTATTGTGACTTTGATTGTGGTTTCGCTTTGCGTATTCCTCGCTTTTAATGTATTGCCGGGAGATCCGGCCATCAGGATGCTTGGACTTGAGGCATCTCCGGAACTGGTGGAACAGACCAGGGAAAGAATGGGACTTAATGACCCACTCTTTGTCAGATATTTCAGATGGTTTTTTGCTTTTTTACAGGGGGATTTCGGTACTTCCTATAGTTACAGCGTTCCGGTTTCAAGTCTTGTTATCAGTAAGATTCCGATCACTTTAACGCTGGGACTCCTTGCTTTTTTGTTTACAGTTGTAATATCCATACCTCTTGGAATTGCCACAGCTAAATATGAAAATGGCATTCTTGACAGGATCAGTATGGTAATAAATCAGGTGATAATGGCTATACCACCTTTCTTTTCAGGAATTCTGATTACTTTTATTTTTGGAATGATCTTTAAACTATTTACTCCTGGAGGCTTTGTGTCCTATACGGAGGATTTTAAAGGTTTTTTACGATATCTCTTTTTCCCTTCACTTGCTATTGCGCTTCCTAAGGTATCTATGACAGTTAAGATGCTCAGAGGCAATCTTATCGATGAAGCGGGCAAGGATTATGCAAGAACAGCCTATAGCAGAGGGAATAATACAAATGGTGTCCTTTACAGGCATGTTCTGAAAAATGCTCTTATCCCGGTTATTACTTTTCTGGGAATGGCACTGGCTGATATGGTTGCGGGAAGTATTGTTGTGGAGCAGGTATTTAATATACCGGGCATAAGCAGGATTCTACTTAGCAGTATCAGCAACAGGGATTATCCGGTAGTTGAGGCAATCATCATGGGAATTGCCGTCATTGTTATTGGAATTAACTTTTTGGTTGATGTTATCTATAGGATAATTGATCCAAGAATAGGAATAGATGAGTAATGAACAAGGTCACATTTAAGAAAATCCAAAAAAATCCATATCTTGTAATAGGCGGACTGATCATGGGAATTATCCTGCTCATGATCATTGTGGGCTTTTTCTGGATGCCCTACGAACCTACCAAGATGAGCGCTTCTGAGAAGCTTCAGGGAATTTCTCTAAAGCACATTATGGGAACAGATAATATGGGCCGTGACGTGTTCAGCAGGGTTATGTATGGAAGCAGAGTTACACTTTTGATTTCCATTGGAACTATTATTATTGGTGCCGGAGCAGGAACTTTGATCGGAGCAGTTACAGGCTATTTTGGCGGTATCGTGGATGAAGTGACCATGAGAATTATTGATGCACTTTTTGCTTTCCCAAGTATCCTTCTTTCTCTGGTTATTGTGAGTGTTTTTGGCGTTGGACATGTTCAGCTGGTTATTTCTCTTGGAATTGCCTTTGTTCCGAGCTTTTCCAGAATAGTAAGGGGTGAAGTACTTCGTTGCAAGAATATGGATTATATCGAAAATGCAAGGCTTCAGGGAGTTTCTGATTTTCGAATGATCTTTTTACATATTATCCCGAATATCAGGGGTGTGCTTGCGTCCTCAATTCTTATTGGATTTAATAATGCAGTTTTGGCAGAGGCGGGACTTAGCTATCTGGGAGTTGGTTCACAGCCGCCTTACGCAAGTCTTGGTCGTATGCTTTCCGATGCGCAGCAGTATATGTTTACCAGACCCAGCTACGTTCTTTGCCCAGGTATTGTGATTGTTCTCATGGTTTTGGGCTTTGCATTTTTGGGAGAGGGGATTAAGAGATGGAAATAATTCTTGATGTTACTGATCTCCATATTGAATTTCATGATTCCGAGACTCCTTCAGTTGCGGTTGAGGACTTTGATCTCATGCTTGGAAAGGGTGAGATTGTAGGCATTGTGGGAGAGTCAGGCTCCGGCAAGAGTATGAGTGCCCTTGCTATAGCAGGTCTTTTGAACAGGCATGCCATCAAAAAGACCGGAAGGATAATGTTTGCAGGTCAGGATCTGCTATCCTGTGACCGTAAGACATTAAGGTCTTTCCAGGGAGATGAGATTTCAATAATCTTTCAGGAGCCGATGACAAGTCTTAATCCTGTTAAACGTATAGGTTGGCAGGTGGAGGAATCTCTTTATATCCATCACCCCGAAATTAGTAAGGCGGAGCGCAAAGAGCGTGCAATCGCAATGCTTAAAGATGTGGGGCTTGAAAATGCCAGTGATGTTTACTACATGTATCCTCATGAATTATCAGGAGGAATGAGGCAGAGAGTCATGATTGCCGCAGCCATGATAGGAAATCCGCAGATTCTCATAGCTGATGAGCCTACAACCGCACTGGATGTAACGGTTCAGGCGCAGATAGTAGAGCTGCTTAAAAAGCTGAATAAGGAAAAGGGAACATCAATCATCTTCATTTCCCATGACCTTAGCCTTGTAAGTCAGCTTTGCGAGAGAGTGATCGTAATGCAAAACGGCAATATTATTGAAAGTGGCGAAACGAAGAGAATATTCCAAAGACCAACCCATAACTATACCAAGAAGCTTATAGCTGCAATTCCTAAAATTGATCTGGACAGGTGAGATATTTTCATGGAAAAAGATAAAGTGCTCAGAGTAAGTAATCTTAATGTTTTTTACAAGAACAGAAAGAGGAAGCTCTGGTCAAAAAAGAATAGAAAAATACAGGCTCTTTTTGACGTGTCCTTTGACATGGAGGAAGGAGAGGTACTGGCTATTGCCGGGGAGTCCGGATGCGGTAAGTCCACTCTGGCAAGGGCTATAGTGGGTATCAACAAGGATTATCAGGGAGAAATCTGGCAGAAATACGCAAGACCTCAGATGGTATTTCAGGACCCCTACAATTCACTTAATCCTGCCAAAAAGATAGGCTGGCTATTAGAAGAGCCTCTTAAGGTTGATAAAGAGCGCAAGTGGACCAGCGAGGAACGAAGGAAAAGAGTGGAAGAGATCATGAAGGAGGTTGAACTTCCTTTAAGCATGCTGGATAGATATCCATCGCAGCTCTCCGGTGGGCAAAGGCAGAGAGTGTGCATCGGTATTGCACTTATGAGGGAGCCAAAGCTCCTTATTGCTGACGAGCCCGTTTCTGCTCTTGATGTTACTATCCAGGCACAGATCATGGAACTTTTGCGCAATCTTCATAAGAAGCACGGTATTTCAATTATCTTTATCTCCCACGATCTGAGGGTTGTATATCAGATAAGTGATCATGTTATGGTTATGAAGAATGGCAAGATAGTTGAATATGGCGCCACCAGGGAAGTATACAAGAACCCTAAGGCAGAGTATACAAAGCAGCTTTTAAAGGCTGCCGGCATAACATGAAAAATTTATAAAAAAAGTATTAAAAGCCTAAAATTCTGATAAACACCCTCGGAATTTTAGGCTTTTTTTAGTATAATTCCTTTAAGTATTGTGAGGGGCTTCCGATATATATTATGTCAATGAACATAGTTGTATTGGTCGGAAAGGATGAGGAGAATGGCATTAGATAGAATTGGTGGTTACCAGGGTAACTTCAATGCTTATGAAATTCCCCCAGTTATAGATAATAAGATTAAAGTCGGTGGGGACCTTCCTAATGTGGAATCTCAGGGGACACCGGTCAAAGAAGAAGTCGTAGATAAGGCGCCCAAGAAGGAAATGGATCTTACAGTATCCGAGATTCCTTCCAGAGAAAATGCTTCTATTGAGAATATCGCAATTTCTTTTGGCGTATACGACAGTTCATCAATTGAACTTTTTGGAGAAAAAGGCCTTGCTTCCGAAGATATGAAACAGGCTATTCAGGGAATGCAGAGGGATAAGATCCTTCATGAATACCAGTACTTTGTTGGTGGCAAGGATCTGACAGGTAAGCCTGGCAACATCATAACCGGAACGGAAGACGGACTGGTAATAAGGCTTTAATTCTTTTTCTTTTGAATTTAATAAAAATCTAAGTGGCTGTGAAAATGAATTGCAGGAATGTGCATTTCATTAGTTCATGGCCCTTTTTTTCTTGTCCTATTGGATACACATTTAGTATAATAGCTTTAATCGTCAAAGCTATTCAAAGTCTAATTGATTTCCGAGGGAGTATCCCCGGAATAGGAGGCATCTTATGTCTAATTTCACCGATGGAAAAACAAGGGTTTGCGGCCTTATAGGCAATCCTGTTGAGCATACACTTTCTCCGCTTATACATAATGCACTTGCGAGGATGTTTGGAATAGATATGGTCTACGTTCCTTTTAAGGTGGAGGATGGGGACCTGACTGATGCTATAAAAGGGGCGCTTGCTCTTGATGTAAAGGGCCTTAATGTGACTATTCCATATAAAAGCGATGTAATTCCAAGCCTTGAGGATATTGATCCGCTGGCTAAGGGAATTGGCGCGGTAAATACTCTTGTGAGAACACCAAACGGAGGTTTTAAGGGCTATAACACAGATATGACAGGCCTTTATAGGGCGATGACTGATGATGGTGTAGAACTTAAAGATAAAACGGTTGTGATTTTGGGAGCTGGTGGCGTTGCCAGACCGGCAGCTTTTTTGTGTGGCAGTAAGGGAGCAAAAAAGGTCTATGTACTAAACAGAACCTTTGACAGAGCCCGGAATATTGCTGATGAAGTTAACAGAGCACTTTATAACCTTGACAATGAAGATAAGATGACCGCAGATGGTCTTAGTGCAAGGGGAGAAGATAATAATGCTGCAAATGTAGTCATCCCTATGAGACTTGAGGACTACAGGGATTTGTACCGCGAAGAGGATAAACTTATTGTTCTTCAGTGTACTTCTGTAGGTCTTTTCCCGGATGTTAACAGTGCTGTTATTGAGGATAGTGAGTTTTACAGTCATATAAGTGTGGCCTATGATATGGTCTACAGGCCAATTGAAACGAAATTCATGAAGCTGGCCAAGGAAGCAGGTGCTGCCGCATTTTCTGGGCTTAGGATGCTTCTTTATCAGGGAATTGATGCCTTCGAACTGTGGTTTGAAGAGAAAATGGATGAGAAGGTGTCCAAAGAGCAGGCGGATGAAATATTCAGATCTCTTGTATTTGAGGTTTCAGGTGCTTCCAATATTATCCTTGAAGGCTTTATGGGAAGTGGGAAGAGCACAGTTTCTGAGATTCTTGCGGACAAGCTGGGTTTAGAGCTCCTTGATACGGACGCAGCCATTGTTGAAGCAGAAGGCAGGAGCATAGCTGATATTTTTGATAAGGATGGCGAAGAGGCTTTCAGGGATATGGAGACAGGTCTCCTTGAAACAGCCGTTTATGAGCATTTCAGGGAAATGGTAATCTCTCTTGGAGGAGGAATGCCCTTGCGAGCAGCTAATCGCGAGCTGTTAAAAAAACTTGGAAAAGTAGTCTACCTTAGAACTTCTCCGGAGACAGTTTACGAGAGAGTAAAGGGTGACAATGCTAGGCCCCTTCTTAGAGGCGATGATCCGCTTGGAAAAATAAAGAGCATGCAGTTAGAACGTGGTGAAAAATATGAAGCGGCGGCAGATGTTATCATTGATACAGATGACGTGACTCCCATGGAAATTGCAGATAAGATTATAGAATTGTTAGGACTATCATTTTGAATAAAAGAAATTATTCCAAGGAACTAGAAAATAAAATAGCACAGTTTACAAAAGAAGATATTCATCCAAGACTTCTTTTACATGCCTGCTGTGCACCCTGTTCATCATATTGTCTTGAGTATCTGAGAGAATTTTTTGATGTTACGGTTTTTTTCTATAATCCGAATATCACCGAGGAAAAGGAGTATAGGAAAAGAGTAGAAGAGGAAAAGCGGCTTATAGCTGAGTACAACAGGCAGGTTTCGGAGAAGAATTTTGAAGGAATGAACTCCGATTCTGGCGCAAGGCTGATCGAGATATTGGAAGGGGATTACATTCCAAAGGACTTTTTCGAGGCGGTCAAAGGTTTTGAAGATTGTCCTGAGGGAGGAGATCGCTGCAGGAAATGCTTTGAGCTAAGACTTGATGAAACTGCAAGGATTGCTTTGCAAAATGGTTTTGAGTATTTCACCACCACTTTGACAATAAGCCCTCTTAAAAATGCTGACGTCCTTAATGAGGTAGGACAAGAAGCAGCCCGCATGATAAATGAAGAATTTTTCGCTGAAAAGAGCGGTGATAATTCTGAAAGTAGGGACGGCCTTAAAGAAGTCATATTCCTTCCCTCGGATTTTAAGAAAAAGAATGGCTATAAGCGTTCTATAGAACTTTCCCATAAGTTCGGGCTCTACAGGCAGGATTATTGTGGTTGTGGCTTTTCGAAAGCCCAGAGAGAAAAAGAAAAACAGGAAAAGGAACAACTTGAACAATCAGATTGAATATTCAATTGGATATTCATGATTCTGAAATGTTGATTGAAAAGAGATTCTCTGCTAAAATCGTTTTTGTTCTTTTTACTAGAAGATTAATTATTTATTTTCCTATTGATAATGTTTTTATAAGAAAGAAGGTTTAGTTTTGGAAAAAGTACTTGAACTTATTTCTACAGTAGTAGGAGATGCCTTTGAGGCAGCTGGATATGACAGGGAGCTTGGAAGAGTGACCATATCCAACAGACCTGATCTGTGCGAATACCAGTGTAATGGTGCTATGGCCGGCGCCAAGAAATACGGCAAGGCTCCTTTTATTATTGCTGATGAAGTGGCAGACAAGCTGGCAGGCAATGATATGTTTGAAAAGGTGGAGTCTGTTAAGCCTGGATTTTTGAATATCACTGTTAGCGGTGATTTTGCAAGAAGCTACATCGTAAGAATGCTTCATGAGAAGCACTTTGGTGTGGAGATGCCTGGTCATGAGCCTACATATATTATTGATTACGGCGGACCAAATGTTGCTAAGTCACTTCACGTAGGACATCTTCGTTCTGCAGTTATTGGTGAGAGTATAAAGAGAATCCTTAAATATACAGGAAATAAGGTTATCGGTGATGCACATCTTGGTGACTGGGGCCTTCAGATGGGCCTTGTTATCACAGAGCTTAAAGAGAGACAGCCTGACCTTTGCTATTTTGATCCTGATTTCACAGGCACTTATCCTAAGGAAGCTCCTTTTACAGTAAAAGAGCTGGGAGAGATTTATCCAACAGCCAGCGCTAAGTCCAAAGAAGATGAGGATTATAAGGCAAGAGCAATGGAAGCTACAAAGCTGCTTCAGGATGGTTACAAGCCATACAGAGCGCTTTGGCATCACATTATGAACGTTTCTCTTGCTGATCTTAAGCAAAACTACAAGAACCTTAACGTAGACTTTGATCTCTGGAAGGGAGAGTCAGATGCTGACCCTGTTATCCCGGAAATGGTTGAGTACATGAAGTCACATGGCTATGCTCATGAGAGCCAGGGAGCACTTGTTGTTGATGTAGCAGAGGAGACTGATACAAAAGAGATTCCTCCATGCATGATCCTTAAGTCAGACGGAGCTTCTTTGTACAACACAACTGACCTTGCTACTATCAAGCAGCGTATGGATGAGAATCACCCACAGGGCATCATCTATGTTGTTGACAAGAGACAGGAGCTTTACTTTACACAAGTATTCCGCTGTGCTCGCAAGACCAAGCTGGTTATGCCTGAGACGGAGCTTCATTTTGTAGACTTTGGAACCATGAACGGCAGTGATGGTAAGCCTTTCAAGACAAGAGCTGGCGGAGTAATGCCTCTTGGAGATCTTATATCTGAGATCGATGAGAAGATGTACAGAAGGATCAAAGAGGGTAATCCTGAAATGGCTGAGGATGAGGCAAGGGATACAGCTCATAAGATCGCACTTTCAGCTCTTAAGTACGGCGATCTTTCCAACCAGCCTTCCAAGGACTATGTTTTCGATATTGAGAAGTTTACTTCCTTCGAGGGAGATACAGGCCCATACATTCTTTACACTATCGTACGAATCAAGTCTATTCTTAAGAAGTACGAGGCAGAAGGCGGAAATGTTAAGGAAGCTAAGCTTGGAAATCCTGACAGCGCAGCTATGAAGGATCTTATGCTTTTGCTTACAAGATTTGCTGATGCAATAGAGAGCGCTTCCAAGGATTTTGCTCCTAACAGAATCTGCGCATATATTTATGATCTGAGTAATGCATTTAACAGCTTCTATCATGGAACCAAGATTCTTTCTGAGTCAGACCCTGATAAAAAGAGCAGTTACATTGCACTTTTGAATACAACACTTAAAGTTCTTGAAACAGGCATTGATCTGTTAGGCTTTGCCTCACCTGAGAGAATGTAAGTGATATATGGAGCTGGAAAAGATTTAGAGCGTACAGTTCGTAATCTTTATATTGCGTTCAATTAGGTATATTTAATGAAAACAGAAAATACTCATATGTTCAGCAACAGGAAACTTCTCCTGTTGCTGATTCCAATTATAGCTGAACAATTTTTAAATTCCCTTATGGGAATGGCTGATTCCATGATGGTCAGCAACGTAGGCGCAGCAGCACTTTCAGGAGTGTCCCTGGTTGACTCCATCAATAACCTGGTGGTACAGGCCTTTAATGCCATGGCGACGGGCGGTGTCATTATCTGCTCCACCTATGTGGGACAGAAGGATATAAAAAGAGCTAATCAGGCAGCCAGGCAGGTTGTGCTGGTATCTGCTTTTATTTCTTTTCTTTTAATGGTGATCTGTCTTGTCTTTAGAAATCAGCTTCTTAGAATGATCTTTGGCCAGATTGATCAGGATGTAATGCAGGCTGCCAGTATATATTTCCTTTTGACAATACTGTCTTACCCGGGAATATCTCTTGCTGCCGCAGGAAGCGCCATATTCAGGGCACAGTCCAATACGAAACTTCCAATGAATGTTGCCATAGTTTCCAATATCCTTAACGTGGCCGGAAATGCACTTTTGATCTGGGGCTTTGGACTTGGAGTGTACGGAGCTGCTATAGCAACTCTTTCATCAAGGCTTTTTTCTGCAATAGTTCTGCTGGTACTACTTAGAAGAGATAATCAGCTTATTTCCATAAGAGAATATCACAGAATCAGGCCTGAGGCTGACAAGATAAAGAATATACTGGCAATGGGAATTCCCAATGGAATCGAAAATTCCATGTTCCAGTTTGGTAAGCTGGCTATTCAGTCTTCGGTATCAACCCTTGGAACAATGGCGATTGCAGCCCAGTCAATGGCAAATATCTTCGAAAATGTCAATGGTGTTGCGGGAATCGGCGTGGGAATAGGACTTATGACCATAACCGGACAGTGTCTTGGGGCAGGCCGCAAGGATGAAGCAGTTTACTATACGAAGAAGATGATCCTATGGGGCTATATAGCTATTTTGAGCAGCTGCCTGTTTACCTATGCTATTGCAAGACCTGTTACAATGCTGGCGGGAATGCAGGAGGAGAGTGCAAGACTTTGCATTTACATGCTGGGCTGGATAACCATAGTAAAACCGATTCTGTGGCCGGTATCTTTTGTTACACCTTATGCCATGAGAGCTGCCGGAGATGTGAAATTCTCCATGATCGTGGCAACGCTTACCATGTGGCTGTGCCGTGTAACTCTGGCAACATACCTTATTCGTTTCATGGGAATAGGAGCCATGGGCGTTTGGATTGGAATGTTCTGTGATTGGGGAATAAGAGGCATTATTTTTACAATCAGATTTAAAAGCGGAAAATGGATTCATAAAGTTGTAGACTGATATAGATATAGAGGATGTTCGTGGGTTGTGCCATGAGCATCCTTTTTATGTGCAGGCCCGCATATTGAAAATTAGCTACTTTGTAGCATGTGTGCCGCACTACGAGTAGATGATAATAATTTTATGTTTATTTAATAAATATGGTATCTCAATCTGAAATATAATTAATGTGAAAGGAGTGATTGTATGAGGAAAATGAAGGTGTCCTATAGGATGGCTATGGCGGTTATCATTGTGCTTTGGATGTATGCAGCACTTGCTGTAACAGGAAAGGCCAGCGATTTTGATCCTGCATTTTATGCTGCTCAGTATCCGGATGTTGTTGCGGCTTATGGAACAGATCCTGCGGCGCTTTATAACCATTACCTTACCTTTGGTATAAATGAGCACAGGTTTAAAAACGCTCAGGAAGCCGCCTATGGCATAGTAGATACGGTGACAACAGTTGATGCTTTTATAGTGCCTATGACCTATGTGGATGTGGATATCGCCAATCAGCAGATGATCTATTATGTAAACAGTATTCCGGTACTTTCTTCCTCAATAGTCACTGGTAATGTTAACAAGGGGAATGGAACACCAACCGGTGTATTCTACATAAATTCTAAAATTCCTGGAAAACGCCTTGTGGGGCCTACCTGGGATGTGTGGGTTGACAGATGGATGCGCTTTACAGGAAATGTGGGACTTCATGATGCCAGCTGGAGAAAAGAGTTCGGCGGAGATGTATATACTCGAAACGGCTCCCACGGCTGTGTAAACCTTCCTTCGGATGTTGCCAAAGCCCTGTATGACATGGTTGAAGTAGGAACCATGGTAAGAGTTCACTAAATTTCGTATAAGTTTTTTATGATGAGTTTTTCTAAAGGCTGCGATTAAAATCGCAGCCTTTTACAATATATAGTTGTTTTACTTTTTATTTTTATGTTCGTATAAATATTCAGACGATAAAAATAATAGGAGTGAGAAAGTTATGGGAAAGGTAATTCGTTACAGAGATTTTAATGAGATGACAATTGCATTTATATTTTTAGGACTAACAGGAGTTGTTTTTGGAAGCTGCATGTTATTTGCAAGTATCAGCTGTGCCTCCTACAATCTGAACTTCGGAGTGGGAGCCACAAGAGTGATGCTCGATGCAATGATTCATGGAAGCATATTTACTGTTTCAGGACTTCTTCTTATAGTTCTTTGCAGTTTTAGTATTTTCCCAATAATCACAAAGAGAAAGGTTGATATACTCTGGGGAATGTCTATCCTGACTATAGTGGCATCTGTTCTTGATATCATCAAGAATCTTATTACCGGAAGACATCTTTTTTCAATGATCGTATCAGTAATCGCTCTGGGCGCATGCTGCATGATCTACTACATGATCAACTTCACCAGAAAGAAAATGAATCAGCGAATCCTCATCAAACTGAAAGAATCAGCTTCCCTCAAAAAAGCCTGCTAAAAGACTGCAGCCTGAAAATGTCTCTCTATGATATAATATCAAAAAGGCGATAACATTTTTGGGATATTTTGAGGGGTAAGTTTATGTTATCAATGCTAATAAAAATGACGTCTATTTCGGTTCTTTATGTTGTTCTGACAGTCTTTTTGTGGCTAAAAACAAGAAATAAGAAACTAAATATCTTATCTATTATAGCTATCGGAATAATCTATGGTATATGCTCAATCCTTTCCACACATTTTGCCGTTAATTATGGCCATATGCTGCTTAATCTGAGAGATGTGGCACCTTTGGCTGCAGGCCTTTTCTTCCATCCTGTAGCAGGAGTTATAGCAGGACTCATGGGCGGTATAGAAAGATATATCGTAGGCACATATTTTGGTATAGGTACGTATACCAGGATTGCCTGCAGCGTATCTACCTGCCTTGCCGGATTTGTGGCTCTTGTGATGCATGTGAAGGTTTTTAAGGGCAAGAAGCCGTCACCCATGTATGCCTTTTTTATGGGGGCAGTCATGGAAGTGTTCCACATGTATGTGGTTTTTATCACTCATAGAAGCGACATGAGAATGGCCTTCGTTGTGGTAAAAGCTTGCTCCATTCCGATGATCATTTTTTCTGGTATCGCACTTGCGACAATGTCTGTTTGTCTTGAGATTCTGGCAAAAGAGTGGAAGAATCCCTTTAAGGAAATCAAAAGTGAGGAAATTTCCGTTTCTCAGACCTTTCAGAAATGGCTCTTTATTGTGACACTTTCGGTCATTCTGATAAACTTTATTTTTTCTTTCAGACTTCAGAGTCAGTCATCCTATCAGAATGGCTGCGAAGCTATCAACAGTACAGCTACAGATGTTAAAAACAGGATAGATGGCGGACTTAAGTACGTTGTTCCCGGGAACTCAGAGTATTACGAGATTATCAAAGACGATGGGACTATTATTGTCGGCAAGAATGCCAATAAGGTAGTATCTACGGAAATGATGGAAAGCTTGAATAGGCATAGGGATGGCGATTTTTACTACGAAGAATATTTTGGTGAAAAGATGCTAAGTAAGGTGGACACCCTTAATTCTAACCTTACGCTGTTGACATATATCCCGGAAAGTGAGTTGTTCTGGGACAGAAATGCTCAGGCCTATGAGACGGCATTTGCAGATATTCTTTTGTTTACGGTTATCTATATGCTGATTGCGTTCCTTGTCAGACAGATCGTGGTAAAAAATATCGATCTTATCAACGTGTCGCTGGACAAGATCACAAACGGCGATCTAAATGAGGTCGTAACAGTCAGAAACTCATCAGAGTTTGCTTCTCTATCAGATGACATCAACCAGACTGTTGATGCCCTGAAAGGCTATATTGATGCTGCGGAAAAGAGAATAGAGCAGGAGCTGGTTTTTGCAAGGACAATTCAGGAATCGTCACTTCCAAGATACTTTGTGTTCCCGGGAAGAGCCGATGAATTTGAAATATATGCTACCATGAAGGCTGCCAAGGAAGTGGGCGGAGATTTTTACGATTTCTTTTTCACTGACAGAAATAAGCTGGCTCTGGTTATCGCAGATGTTTCAGGAAAAGGTATTCCTGCCTCTCTTTTCATGATGCGTAGTAAAACTGCCATAAGAAGCTTTGCGGAATCAGGTGGGACACCCTCTGAGATCATAGAAAAAGCCAACAATGCTCTTTGCGAGGGCAATGATGCGGAAATGTTTGTAACAGTCTGGATAGGAATCCTGGATCTGGAAACAGGACTTATGAGATGCGCCAACGCAGGACACGAGTATCCGCTTATAAAGCATGAAGGCGGCGACTTTGAGCTTATAAAGGATAAGCACAGTCTTGCTCTGGCAGCGATGGAGGGACTTAAGGCCAAGGAATACGAGATGACCTTAGTACCGGGAGATAAGCTTTTTGTATATACAGATGGTATACCTGAGGCTATCAACGAAAACGTTGTCCAATATGGAACAGACAGGCTTATTGATGCTATTAATGAGGTAAAAGATAAAGAGTTTACCCAGATACTTCCACATCTGTCACAAAGCGTTGCCGACTTTAGAGGAAAAGCGGATCAGTTTGATGATATTACTATGCTGGGCTTTGAATTTAAAAAATATGCAGATAAGATGTCCTGATGGTTTATGTGTGTTTTGGTTTTAGCCGCTCAATCCTTGGGGAAATCTTGAGCTTTAGGTAAATATCCGCATATTGTGAGGGGGAGAGATCCTCCACATAGTTTTGTGGATAATTTTTTACTATTCCATTTCTTTTCAGAATGTCAGCGGCCTTATTGTAGGCGATAGCTGCCTCGGCTTCTGAGTTGTAGTTTCCGACTACATAGTTACTGCGAACATGGATCACAGCCTTGTATCTGACAAAGCCGTTTTCTGCAAACTGTCTCACGCCACGATATCTGTTCAGGATAATGATATTTTCATACCGAAAGTCCGTAGGATCGTCGTTTACAAACTGATAGTCCCGGCCCTTAACTGAGTAGCTCTGAATTCCATAGCGGGACAGGAGCGAGAGCTGGCTTCCGTAATCAGCTACAAAAAGATGGTTTCCTCTTTTCATTATCTTGTGTGAAGAATAATAGAAAAGATCTTCAATATCGAATTTCAGGGCGTAATCAGGCGCTATATGATATGTGAAATATTTCTTTTCCAGATAAATGGGATTGGCGATGTACATACCCTTGTCCCGGAAATTAAGAAGACAGACGAATTTACCGTAGGGAATGTGCAGTGAATCCTTATAGGAAGAAATTGAAATGGATTTGTCGGAAAGAATTTTTGCAGCTTCTTTGTAAACGGCAGCGGCATTTTTTTTATCGGAAAAAGAGCCCAGCGAAATATGCTTGCCATTATAGGTGATGGAAGCTCTGTAGGATGGTGTGCCATCCTTTAACTTTGTAGAATATACCCCGATCGCTTTTGTGTTTTTCAAGATAATCCCCCAAAAATCAGCAAAATAAAGATGGTGTGAAGTTGATTTTGAATCCTTATTATGAAAATTGAATAACTTTAATAATTCAAAGTGCTAAAATATTAGGTAGATATTACTGACGTTATTATGGTATACTGAGTACTCAAAGAGCTATTATTGTTACTGCCTGCAACATATCTGTAATGTGAGTAGTAACTGATCTAAAATGATTATTCTGATAGCTTCATCGCACACACAAATATATGAATATTGTATCAGTAAGTGAGGAGTAAACGCAATGGCAAAGGAAGTTTTGTACAGTAGCACAAGAGGCGCTTTGGGCCAGATTAAGGCATCCGAAGCAATTTTGAGGGGCCTTGCTCCTGATGGAGGTCTTTATGTTCCGGATCACATTCCGCATCTGGAAAAGTCACTTAGAGAGATTGCTGAACTTGATTACAGACAGACAGCTTATGAAGTTATGAAGCTGCTTCTGACCGACTATACTGAAGACGAGCTTAAATATTGCATTTCTCATGCATACGATTCCAAATTTGATACTGATGAAATTGCTCCTTTGGCTTATGCAGACGGAGCATATTATCTTGAGCTTTACCATGGTGCAACTATTGCCTTCAAGGATATGGCACTTTCTATTCTGCCTTATCTTATGACAACTGCTGCCAAGAAGAATAATGTGAAAAATGAGATCGTTATTCTGACTGCTACAAGTGGAGATACAGGAAAGGCCGCACTTGCCGGTTTTGCAGATGTACCCGGAACCAGGATCATTGTCTTTTACCCTAAGCATGGCGTAAGCCCGATCCAGGAACAGCAGATGGTTACTCAGAAGGGTGACAATACCTGCGTTATCGGCATTGAAGGTAATTTTGATGATGCTCAGACCGGAGTTAAGAAGATATTTACAGATAAAGAGCTGGCAAAAGAGCTTGATGCAAAGGGCTTCCAGTTCTCTTCAGCCAACTCCATCAACATTGGAAGACTTGTTCCACAGATTGTTTATTATGTTTATTCATATGCCAAACTTCTTAAGGAAGAGAAGATAGCTGAGGGTGACCCTATAAACGTTGTGGTTCCTACAGGTAACTTTGGAAACATCCTTGCAGCTTACTATGCAAAGAACATGGGAGTGCCGATCGCAAAGCTTATCTGCGCATCCAATTCTAACAAGGTGTTATTTGATTTCTTCCAGACAGGTGAGTATGACAGAAATCGTGACTTCATTCTGACTTCTTCACCATCAATGGATATCTTGATCTCATCTAACTTAGAGAGACTTATTTATCACATTGCAGGTGATAATGCGGACAGAGATGCTGAATATATGAAGCAGCTTACTCAGAATGGTAAATACGAGATTACTGATGAGATGAGAGAAAAGCTCGTAGATTTCTTTGGCGGCTTCGCTACCGAGGAAGAAACTTTTGAGACTATAAAGAAGGTCTTTGACAAGACAGGTTATCTTATGGATACTCATACAGCTGTAGCCAGCGCAGTTTACAGCAAGTATGTGGAGACTACAGGAGATAAGACTGTTTCTGTAATTGCTTCTACAGCAAGTCCTTTCAAATTTACCAGAAGCGTTATGAAGGCTCTTGGCAAGAATGACGAGGGCAAAGATGATTTCGCTCTTGCTGACGAATTATCAGCGGTTTCAGGAGTTGAGATCCCTGAGGCGGTTTCATCAATCAGAACTGCAGAAATAAGGCACAAGAAGGTTGTAGACAAGTCCCGGATGCTGGATGCAGTTATGGAATTTTTGGCCTGATCTTGCGGCGAAGCATCATCTTTTTTTCAAAAGATTAATACTATAGGAGGAAGGCATGGATTTAGGAAAAGGGTACTACTCGGAAAACACACCGGAAATTATTGAGCTTTCCAGATTGTCACAGAAAGCTGATCTTATAGAAAATGATCTTTTTATTAAGTATGACGTAAAAAGAGGTCTTCGTGACCTTAATGGTAAGGGCGTTTTGACCGGCCTTACCAGAATATCCGAAATTATTGCCAAGAAGCAGGTGGATGGCAAGGAAGTGCCTGCTGATGGTGAGATTTACTTTAGAGGCTATGATGTTCATAAGCTGATTGATGCAGCTGTCCGTGAGAACAGATTTGCTTTTGAGGAATGCACGTATCTGCTGCTTTTTGACAAACTTCCTACGGGAAAAGAGCTCTTTGAGTTCGAAAAGCTCCTGGGGATATATAAGAGTCTTCCACCCAGTTTTGTGCGAGATGTGATCATGAAGGCACCCAGCAGAGACATGATGAATACTCTGGCTAGGAGTGTTCTTACGCTGTATTCCTATGATGATAATGCTGATGATGTTTCTCTGCCTAATGTACTTAGACAGTCACTTCAGCTTATCAGCATGTTCCCAATGCTGGCTATTTATGGTTATCATGCCTATAACCACTATCATGAGGGCAATTCACTTATTATCCATCCGCCTAAGGAAGAGCTTTCGACTGCTGAGACTATTCTTTATCTCTTAAGACCTGACAGCAAGTACACAGAGCTTGAAGCTAAGCTCCTGGACATCTGCCTTGTGCTTCATATGGAGCATGGCGGTGGTAATAACTCATCCTTTACAACGCATGTTGTTAGTTCGTCGCTTACAGATACTTATTCTGTAATTGCAGCTGCAATCGGTTCTTTAAAGGGACCTCGTCATGGCGGAGCCAACATCAAGGTTGTCCACATGTTTGACGACATTGAGGCTAATGTCAAGGACTGGAAGGATGAGGGAGAAGTGCGTGAATATCTAGATAAGATATTGAATAAGGAGGCCTTTGACGGGGCCGGACTTATTTATGGTATCGGACATGCTATTTATTCCAAGTCTGATCCACGTGCCGTTATCTTAAAGAGCTTTGTAGAAAAACTGGCTGTGGAAAAGGGCAGGGAAGAAGAACTTCATCTTTATCAGATGGTAGAGAGGATTGCGCCGCAGCTGATTGCCGGAGAGAGGACCATGTATAAGGGCGTAAGTGCCAATGTGGACTTCTATTCAGGCTTTGTTTACAGGATGCTTGAACTTCCTGAAGAGCTTTATCCTACAATCTTTGCTATTGCCAGAATCGTTGGCTGGAGTGCTCACAGAATGGAGGAGCTTGCCAATAATGGTAAGATCATCCGTCCTGCCTACATGTCTATTGAGCCACGCAAAGAGTATGTGGATATTGCAAAAAGAGATTGAGTGGCCACAATATTATTAAAAAAGTGTAAAACCGTTATTTAAAAATCATTAAAACGATATTTGTGCTATCATTAATAGGTAAATCCTTTTGTTCAATTTAATTGGAGAATGAAGATGGTACAAAACTCTACGGAAAACGAAAAGAGATTTGATTACTTATGGTTAGTATTATTTCTTATTGTTTTTATTAATGGTTTTGAAGCTGGCGGATATCAGGCAAGCCTTTGGAATATCGGACAGAACTATGATCTGTCTGTGACTTCCATGGGCTTGTTTGCGTCTGTAGAACTTTTTGCAACAATGTTGGCACCTTTAGTACTTGGTGCCTGGGCTGATAGAAACAGCAAGGCATTTTGTATGAAAATCCTTCTTGCTTTGGAGTTTGCTGCGGCGATCATTGTATTTGTTACACATTCAGAGATTTTTTTCGTTGTCTGTGTATTCTTTTTGGGACTTACCACAAGTGCCCTTCAATTTATTTCCATAGCAGCGCTGGCGGATGCTTATCCTAAAAGTGGCAGTAGGAAGATAGGCTTTATTACTTCTATGTACGCCTTCGGAGCACTGGTATCACCGCTGGTTGTAAGTTTTTATCTAAATTACAATCTCTCCTGGAGAACTCTTTTTGCTCTTTTAGCAATAGGAAGCCTTGTTGCCATTGTGGGAATTATTAATTCCGGAGATAAGCCAAGAGAGCAAAGTGTTTTGGAAGTTACTAATGATTCAGCAGGAGGAAGGACCTCCGAGTTTTTCCTTCCGGCAATTCTTCTTTTGTGTGTCATAATGCTCATCTACGTAGGCTTTGAAAATGGTTTTACTTTCTTTGTAGATACTATCTTTACTGATGTTTTGGGTTCTGGACTTGGAAAATATGCACTTTCCGTATTCTGGGCAGTTATGATTCCTTCAAGAGTTCTTGTGGGATATTTTGCAAAAAAGGCTAAGGGAATCCTTATTACCGCAACCCTGGCGATTCCGGTGATAACCTTTATCCTGTCCTTCATGGAAAATAGCCTTATTTTCTTTATTTTGTGCATTCCTCTGGGCTTTGCCTGCGGCGCAATATATCCAAGCGTTCTTAACATGATGCTTCCTTTTGCCGGCAAAAAAACTGCAACAGCAACCGGCATGATCACTACGGCAACAGGTATCGGAGGCTTTTTGTTTACTGCGCTTACGGGCTTTGTGGGAGATAACTTCGGAATGAGAATTGCAATGAGAGTTCTTGCTGCAATCTTTTTACTGACTTTCATATCTGCAGTTTGCACTACCAGAATGAAAAGGAAGAGTTAATACATTTGTATCAGTGAGTGTGTGCGCAGTGCACATTACATAAATTCATACATAGGGACAAATTTTTTAATAAAAGGGGAGTGCTTATGAAAAAAAGATTGATTGTTCCAAGGATTGTTTTTGTCATGCTGCTTTTGCTGGTTTTGATTCCGGCAAGGAGCCTTCAGTCGTTTGCCTACGACCACAGTAACAGAGATATTTTAGGACTTGGAACGGACTATACGTCTATTCTCTATGATTCTACAAATGGACTTCCTACGTCGGAAGCGAATGCCATTTGTCAGACCTCTGACGGCTTTATCTGGCTTGGAGGTTATAGTGGTTTCATAAGGTATGACGGAACTGAATTTTACAGGTTTGATTCTACGACCGGTATTTCCAGTGTCTACAGTCTTTTGGCCGATTCAGAGGATATAGTATGGATTGGTACCAATGAAAATGGACTAGCCTATTTTGACCATGGAGATATTCATGTTTATGGCCGTGTTGAAGGTCTGAAATCTCATTCCATAAGAGCACTTGCTGAGGATGAGAATCATAACATCATTGTGGCAACAACCCAGGGACTTGCCTATGTTGACAGGGAAAATCTTGCCATTCATCCAATCGACGATCCACAGATTAATAAATCCTATATCAACGAGATCCATAGTGATGGTGCGGGGAACATCTATGGTCTTACTAATGATGGCAATATTTTTGTTATGAAGAACCTTAGGATAACAGCCTTTTACGAGGCAGATAAATTCGGAAATCACATTATTAATGCCATCTATCCTGATCCTGCAAAGCCTTCAACCTTGTATGCAGGAACTGTTGAGTCGGATTTTCTGGTAATCAGTTTTGATAACGATGTTAAGGTTACAAATAGATATTCGGTACAGCCCCTTAAGACTGTAAACAGTATTGAGAAAATCGGAGATAAGATCTGGACAACCACGACCTATGGTGTTGGCTATTTTGATGCTTCAGGAAGTTACTATGCGCTGGACGATATTCCTATGAACAACACAATAGGTAATGTCATGCAGGATAATGAAGGAAATATCTGGTTTACCTCCACAAGACAGGGCGTTATGAAGCTGGTTCCTGACAGATTCACTGATATCAGTAAGCTGGCAGGTCTTGAGAAGATGGTTGTTAATACCACCTGCAAAAGAAATGATCTTTTGTATATGGGAACCGATAATGGCCTTATTATCCTGGATTCCAATAGTGACAGGCTGGAAAATGAGCTTACCAGGGAACTTGAGGGTATCAGAATAAGATGTATCAAAAAAGACTCTCAGAATAACATCTGGATATGTACACATGGTGAAAAGGGTCTTATCTGTTATTCAAATGACAAAAAGATCACTTCCATAGCAGCTGCTGACGGCCTCAATGTTTTAAGAGTAAGAGCTGTACGTGAGTGCGCGGATGGAAGTATTGCAGCTGCTACAAATGATGGGCTTTATATTATTAAAGATTTCAAGGTTGTTAAGCACTATGGAACTGATAGTGGTATCAATACGCTTGAGACACTGTCGGTAGAGCAGGGACCTGATGGCAAGCTGTACATGGGAAGTGACGGAGATGGTATATATGTTGTGGATCACAACAAGGTGTCAAGAATAGGCTACGAGGATGGCCTTACCAGCGGCGTTGTCATGAGGATTAAATGGGATCCCGACAGAGGAGTATTCTGGCTTATCACATCTAATTCAATTGAATACATGAAGGACGGTGTAGCGACAGCTATTACGAACTTCCCTTATTCCAACAACTATGACATTTACTTTGATGATGATGGCGGAGCATGGGTTCTTTCTTCAAGTGGTATTTATATAACCAAGGTAGATGAGCTTTTGGAAAATGGGGATATTGAGTATACCTTCTACAACACTAAGAGTGGTCTTCCATATATTTCAACCGGTAATTCAAGAAGTGAGCTGGATGAAGATGGTTACCTTTATATTTCCGGAACAACAGGTGTATGTAAGGTCAATATTTTTTCCGATGTTACATCCCCTGAAAAGGCACAGCTTGTAATTCCGTCAATCGGTGTAGACAACACTACCATTTCCACCAGAGGATTAGAAGAGATTTCTGTTCCTGCAGGAAGCCAGAGGATTACTATCAATATGTTTGCCATCACCTTTGGTCTTAGTAATCCAAGGATCAGTTATTATCTTGAAGGTTTTGATGAGAAGCCTATTTACACTACCAAGCAGGATATGAAACCGGTAGTATATACAAACCTGGATGGCGGCAAATATGTATTCCACTTAAATCTTCTCAATAATGAGACAGGGGAGGTGGAGCGCTCTACAGAGATTAAGATTGTAAAAGAGTCTTCTGTTTACGAGAGCATTTTGTTCTGGATTATTCTTTCGGCAGTTTTAGTAGCAATAATATCAGTTGCCATGTGGCGACACTTCGATAAGAGTACAAAGCTTCTTTTGGAAAAACAGGAAGAAGACAGAAAATTCATCGAACAGATCATGCATACCTTTGCTAAGTGTGTTGATCTAAGAGATACTCAGAACCAGGGACACTCCTTCAGGGTTGCCTATTATACAAGAATGCTTGCGGAAAAACTGGCGGAAAAGAGAGGCTATACCAAGGAACAGATTGATGAGTTCTACCATATAGCACTGATGCATGACATAGGAAAAATCAATATTCCAGACAAAATCCTGAATAAGACAGAGCGTCTGGATGATGAAGAGTATAAAATAATGAAGTCTCATGCAAGTAAGGGTGAGGAACTATTAAAGGGAGTAGATATTGTTCCTAATCTTGCCTTTGGTGCCGGTTACCATCATGAAAGACTTGACGGAAAGGGCTACCCAAGAGGACTTCACGGAGATGAGATTCCTGAGGTGGCAAGACTTATTGCTGTGGCAGATACCTTTGATGCCATGTATTCCACAAGACCTTACAGAAAGCAGATGCTTCTGACGGATGTTATGGATGAGCTTAAGCGTGTTGCAGGAACCCAACTTGAAGCAGAGGTCGTAGAGGCTTTGGTCGAGCTTGCCAATGAAAATAAGCTCAACAAGGATGAAGTAGATCGTCATATCAAGGAGAATATCTACGGCTTACATGAAGAAAAGGAAAAAGAAAAGCACGAACATAAGGAAAAAATAAAGAAGCAAAACAGTGATTTTATTAAGAGCCTCGGCCTTGGAAAGGACGACGACTAAGTCTGGAGGTAGAAAATGGGAAACGTGAAAAAAAGTGAAAATATCCATCCGCTTCTTTTATTGTTTATGATTGTTGTTCTATGCGCCGTTCTTAGTTACATCATTCCGGCAGGCGTCTATGAGACAGCGGTGGATGAAGAGAGTGGAATAGAAGTTGTAGTAACAGACAGCTTCCATTATCTGAAAAGAGATCCAATCAGTGTTTTTGAGCTTATGACCTTTATTTCACATGGCATGGAAAATGCTGCCGACATTATCTTTTATCTGATCATTGTTGGCGGAATGTTTGGAATCGTAAATGGTACAGGTGCCCTGAATCTGGCTATAGCCAATGTGATGAAAAGGCTTAAGGGTAAAGAGATTATTCTGATTCCTATACTTATGATATTTTTTGCCTGTGGCGCAGCCTTTTGCGGAAATTTCGAGGAGTTTCTGGTTTTTGTGCCTTTGATTCTGGCTATATGTATAACAGCAAGGCTGGATTCCCTTACAGCTGTCGGTATAATATTCATCTCGGCAACAGTGGGATATGCAGGTGCTATTACTAATCCTTTTACCCTAGGAACTGCTCAGGCTATTGCAGGACTTCCTAAGTATTCGGGGATGAGTCTTAGAGTAATTCTTTTCATTGTACTTTTATTTGTATCGATTGTTTATGTTGTCGGAATTGCTCTGATGGTGAAATCCAAGCCCAAGATGAGCGGCTCCTATGATTCAGATCAGGAATATAATCAGGATAAGATGCTTAATCTAGAGGATATACCATCTCTTAAGTTTTCTCAGAGACTGGTGCTTGTATGTTTCTTTGCAGGTATCTTCTTCTCTGTATTTGGAGTTATCAAATGGGAGTTCTATGTCAATGAACTATCGGGAGTATTTCTTTTTACGGGAATCCTGTGCGGAGCAGTGGGGCGTATGTCACCCAATAAGATCTGCAAAGAGTTTAGTAAAGGCTGCAGAGATATCCTTCTTCCGAGCCTTATGATCGGACTTGCCAGCACAGCAGTTCTTATCTTAAGAGAGACCTTCGTTCTGGATACGATTCTTAATTCGCTTGCCAGCACACTTAAAAAGATGCCGGATAACCTGACAGCTTGCGGAATGTTCTTTTTCCATGAAATCTTCAATGTAGTAGTTCCATCCGGTTCCACACAGGCAAGATCAACAATGCCACTTATGATCGCAATCGCAGATAAGGCTGGAATCACCAGACAGACCGCAGTTCTGGCTTATCATTTGGGCGATGCTTTTACTAACATTTTGTTCCCAACCAGCGGCGAAGTTGTGGCAGCCCTTTCTATCTGCCACGCCTCCTTTGGCAAGTGGGTGAAGTACCTGCTACCTCTGTATATTGTGTGGGTTATCATTTCACTGGTGGTTATCGTCATCGCAGTTAAAGTGGGGTACGGGCCGTTTTAAGTAGTGATGTTTTGATAATAAGCCTTGTGCTATAAAAGTTTTGATTATGCTTACTATTCGGTCATTAGACTTTTTGCTCATAAAAAAGCTCTTGGAATCTTTAGATAAGATTCCAAGGGCTTTTTCTTTTGTTATTTAGTAATTGTTTCAATCTTCTTGTTATTAAAGATTGTACTTGGCTGCGATAAGTGGAGCAACCTTGGAGGAACCGATACGGCTGCATCCTGCCTCAGCATAAGCCATTGCATCCTCGATGGTTCGGATACCGCCTGCTGCCTTAATCTTAACATCAGGACCGATGTGTTTCTTGAAGAGCTCGATATCAGCAAGAGTAGCACCGGCTGTTCCAAAGCCTGTTGATGTCTTGATATATTCAGCTTTAACTTCTGTTACGATCTTGCAAAGCTCAATCTTTTCTTCCTCTGTAAGATAGCAGGTCTCGATGATAACCTTAAGAAGCTTGTCACCGCAGGCCTCTCTGATCATCTCAAGTTCTTTTCTTACTTCATCATATCTGTGATTCTTGACATCACTTACATTTACAACAGTATCGATTTCGCTGGCGCCGTCCTTTATCGCTTCCTTTGCTTCAACTACCTTGGACTCAGCACAGCTGTAACCAAGAGGAAAACCTATTACTGTGCAGAGCTTAAGGTTATCACCATACTTGTCATGTGTTCTCTTAAGGTATGTAGGTGGGATGCAGACTGTGGCGGTTCCATATTTAACTGCCTCATCGCAAAGTGATACGATGTCTTCCCATGTAGCATTTGGCTGAAGCTGTGTGTGATCAATTATTTTTAGAATATCTTTTTCTTGCATTGTAAATCTCCCTTTTTTGAAATAATCAAACAATATGAGTGTTATGTAGCCAGTATTAATGCTTACAAATAACTGAACAATATACATAAGCATAACTATTATAGCACAAGGCTTATAATCAAAGCATTATTAAAACAATATTAAAGCATATGAAACATGAAACATCTGAAATATCTGAAACATCACTTACCTGGTCTTGATATTATTCTATTATTATGATAAATTATTTCTCGCTTCTATTTACATACGTAAGACCGTTCTGGTTTTATGAATTTCCCATTAATGAAATGGATTGAAATCTGGCTAATAGTATGATTCTGAAGATTTTGGTACTTTTTAAACTTAAATCTGGTTAAAAATGGCCGTTTGTACTGTTAGTAAGATAAAACGCTTTGCGTAACAGTAATTTTGGGGATGAAATTACAGGAAAAACACGGTTTATGAAAACTAAGTGGTAATAAAGATGAAAGCCAATACTGTTTAGGAATGATTTATTAGAACGGGGTGGTAATTTTAACTGGATTTATACCGCTCGATTTTGGAATATGTTAATTAAACGGTAGAAGTAAAAAAACTCGATATTAACCGAATTAAGATATAGCAATTGAAATGGCACCCTAAAATAAAAATACTTGATGATAACCGAATTTAAGATAGCACAATTAAAACAGCCCTCCAAAATAGAACCGTAAAGTGGATACATTAAGAAGCAATTTTAACAGGATAGTTAGGAGAACAACAAAGAAAAAATGAAAGATTATAGTTTTGAATTACAAGAACAATTAAATGAATTAGCCTCTTTAAGAAAAATAGCAGATAAAAGGCTAAAAGCATTAAAAAATACTGAGAAGGGAAGTCTTCGAGTTACAACATCGCATGGTTATCCTCAATATTATTTTAAAGAAGAAGGGAGCAAGACTGAACGTTACATTTCTACAGCTGAAAAGGGTAAGATAAAAAGTCTTGTTCAATGTGAGTATGACAAAAAAGTACATGACGAAATAGTTTCATTAGAAAAACGTCTACGTAGATTCCTTAGTTCTTATGACATAAGTAGATTAGACAAAATCTACGATAAATTATGCAAGGGCAGAAAATCTTTTGTTGTTCCGATAAAGCCAACACAATCTATGAAGGTCAAGGAATGGTATGAACAGAATAAAGGTATGCAAAATACTTTTGAAATCAAAAATCCATTCTTGACAATAAAAGGAGAAACCGTAAGGTCTAAATCAGAAAAAATTATAGCAGACTATTTTTATAACATGGACATTCCCTATGTTTATGAACCAAAGTTCACGTTAGTTAATGGTAGGACACTGTATCCAGATTTTGCACTATATAATTACAGGGATAATTCCACGGTATACTGGGAACATATGGGGCTTGTTGATGATACTGATTACTTATCAAAAAATATCAAAAAAATAATGTTATACGAAAAGAATGGATTGGTTTTGGGACAGAATTTAATGATATCTTATGAAAGTTCAGACAGTCCGCTTGATATGAATATTATTAAAGAGAAACTAGAAAGCTTATTTGGCTGTCCTCTATAGTAGGAGTAGATGCTCAAGTTTGAATGATTTTTATTTTGAATATATTAGCATAATATATTAGCCAGTAGATTTGAATGAAATGAAAAAACAATCCAGTATAATTCACGCCAGTATAATTCATTTTAAAATCTGGTCGTACTGTTAATTTACAAATTCTTGAAAATTAGTGGTAAAAAAATACAATAATTTACCGTCTGGAAATCAATTTTCTATATAAGAGGTAAAGAAAATAGGAATAGTACCGTTAACAATAAAATAATGCAAATAAATGGTATAAAAGATAGTCTATACTACCGTTGTATTATATATATGCTTGCACAAGTGGTAAGACTACAGTTCACGCTAAGTCTTTAGTACCACTTGTTGGCAAATATATTTTTATAAGCTGTAAAACTAGATGATCACTACTTTAAAAAATGTGGCTAGAGCCAACTTATAATAATTACTGATATCAAAGACGTCTATAGTGAGTCGGAAAAAACGGCTTGTATATAGACGTCTTTTTTATGAAATATGAGAGCATTGTTCCACAAATTTTATGTTGCAACATAAGGGGGCTGTGATAAAATTTATAATGTTCACGGAAAAAGTGGATGAATACATGATGCTAATGCTTTAGTAAAGGAGTTTATATATGGCTTACGAAAATACAGTTATCAAGGAAAGACTGTCACTTCTTCGCAGCAAGATGGCTGAGAATGGCATTGACTTTTATATGATGCCGACTTCTGATTTCCACAATTCAGAGTACTCAGCTGATTTCTTTAAGGTAAGAGAGTACTTCTGCGGGTTCGACGGATCAAACGGAACACTTGTTGTTTCTGCAGATTTTGCAGGAATGTGGACTGATGGAAGATATTTTATTCAGGCTGAGAATCAGATGAAGGGCACAGGAGTAGAACTCTATAAGATGGGAAATCCCGGTGTTCCTACTATCGAAGAATACCTTTCTGACAATATGAAAGAGGGACAGGTACTTGGCTTTGATGGAAGAGTTGTGTCCACCAGTATCGGTGAGAGACTTGAGAAGAAGTTATCCGGTAAGAATATTAGTCTCAAGATTGATAAAGACCTTGCACAGGAGGTATGGACAGACAGACCATCTCTTCCATGCCATGATATTTATGTTTTATCAGATGAGCTTTGCGGCAAATCTTTTGCAGAGAAGCTTTCAGATGTAAGAGGCAAGATGGAGAAGGCCGGTGCCAAGTCACATCTTTTATCCAAGCTTGATGATATTATGTGGCTCACCAATCTTCGTGGTAATGACGTAGAGTGCAATCCTGTAGCACTTTCTTATGCATACATTACAATGGATAAGTTCATTCTCTTTGTTCAGGAAAAAGAGATTACTGATGAAGTTAAGGTTTATTGTGATAAGGTTGGCATCGAGCTCAGAGACTATGCTGAAGTGATGAATTTCATTGCAGGAGCTACTTTTGACGGCGATGTTCTTTATGATAAGAGAAATACCAACTTCCTCACATTCAGGACCCTTTCTGACAAGGCTAAGGCTCTTGGCGTTGAACTTAAGAATGAGAAAGATCCTACTGAGCTTATGAAGGCTATCAAGAATGATACCGAGCTTAAGAACATCAGAGAGGTATATTTAAGAGACAGCGCTGCTCTTACCGAGTTCATTTACTGGGTAAAAAAGAATGTTGGCAAGACCGAGATGACAGAGTACTCAGCAGCTATGAAGCTTGATAGTATGAGAGCACAGCTTCCCGGATTTATAGAGCTTTCTTTCCCTACAATCAGTGCTTACAATGCCAATGCTGCTATGGCTCACTATGAGGCAACCAAGGACAATGCTGCTCAGGTTAAGGCACAGGGAATGCTTCTTGTGGATTCCGGCGGAACATACATGGGCGGAACAACAGACGTTACCAGAACTATTGTAGTGGGCGAGATTTCAGATGAGATCAAGAAGCACTACACAGCAACAGTAGCAGGTATGCTCCAGATGGCAGACGCTCTTTTCCTTGAGGGCTGCACAGGAAGAAACCTTGATGTTTATGCGAGAAGACCACTTTGGGATATCGGAATCGATTATAACCATGGTACAGGACACGGAATCGGATATATTCTTAACGTACATGAAGGACCTCACAGCCTCAGATGGAGATATGCTGAAGGTGTATCCGAAGCAGTTCTTGAGCCAGGCATGATAGTATCAGATGAGCCGGGGGTTTACATTGAGGGAAGTCACGGTATCCGTATCGAGAATATAATCGAAGTAGTTGAGCGCTCAGAAAACGAGTATGGCAAATTCCTTGGCTTCGAGCATCTGACCTATGTGCCAATCGACCTTGAGGCCATCGACACCAGGTACATGAAGCCTGAGCACGTTGAACTTCTGAACAAGTATCACAAGGCTGTATATGACAAGGTAAGCCCTCTTATTAAGGATGAAGAGATTAAAAACTGGCTTAAGGAAGCAACAAGGGCTATATAAGATTATACTTATGGACTCTTTAGGCAGAAATGCGCGAATTTGTTACTGGAGCGAGCTGCATGCGAGTGAACAGTAACCCATACCTATTAAAAGAGTCTAAAATAACCCTTAAAGCCCTTGAAAAATGGGCTGTCATGAATATAATAAGAATTAGGAACTAGCAAATAGTTCTCCTGGGATGTCCGACACCTCCTGTGTAATTTGAACCTACAGTTACTTTAAACGGGACTCCTACATTGTCACCTTTGATGTCACGCCTCCGGCCCTGCGCATGCGCAGACAAAGCCATGGGAGAGGAAGGCAGAGATCGTGATTGCGGTAACCCACCTGGCGTTAGCTAGGAGTCAAATAACAGGAAACGGCATTTTGGGATAAAGTTGGAAATGAAAAGCAGTCATTAATTTGGCTGCTTTTTTCCATTAGTTTGGGGGGTTATGAATGTTAAGGCTGCGCTGATCGACATGGCCTTTGGCAGTGTTTTCCATATCGGCTCTGATCACTATCTGGACCGGAGCACTTGGAATGATGGCATTGATTCGGGGGCTGAATATAATATATGATGTAGATGAACGTCGTAATTATTTTTATCTGAGGTTCATTGCGGCGCTTTATACAATTGCCATGATAGCAATAGTTCTTCTGATGCTTTTGATGATGGTATTCGGAGACTATGTCAAGCACCTTATACAGAAAGCTTTTCCGTGTATGTGAGTTTCCCAAATTCCTATTCAATTTACGGAAGTCTTGCAACACCGGTTGTTATGATGTTCTGGCTGTATTTTTGTATTTACATTTTTCTTATCGGAGCCTTTATAAATCGGTTTTTTCACCCGGCTGTAAAGGTGTTATATGATGATCATCACAAGAAGGTTGTCAGAAAAAATGTCAAGAAAAAGAGTACCAAGGTAATCAGGAAACACAGAGATTATAATGACTTTGGTTAAAATATAATCTTTTAATTATATAAACTTAGTTTATCTACTTTTTAGATTCAGGAGGCTATGATGAAATTAGGTGGAAAATGGACCAAGAGAAAGTGGGTTGCATATACAATCGCTACCTGCTCAGCGGTAATTCTGTACATGGTATTGTCTAATCTCAGTAATATCTTGAGCGGCTTTAACGCTGTGTATGGTTATATCAAGCCGGTAGTCAGCGGTATTATAGTGGCGTATATTTTTAATCCACTGGCAAATGTTTTTTATGACAAGGTCTTTAAGAAGATAAAAAGTGAAAGAGTAAGATGGAATATGTCTGTAGCCTTTACGCTTATTGTAATAATACTTGCAGCAGTTCTTTTGTTCGTAGCACTTCTGCCTCAGATTATTGGAAGTGCAATGATTTTTGGAAATAATGTGGAAGGCTATGTTGATACACTTCAGAAAATGCTAAGAGATTTCGAGCAAAATGATACTACGGGGCTTCTTAGCGGCGAACTGAATAAACTGGCTGGAATAACTGACAAGATTTTGGCATATATAAGTGATTATTTCTCCAAGAATATGGGGAATGTTGTTACAACCTCTGCTAATATCGGTAAGGGCGTATTTGATGCCGTTATTGCTTTTATTTTGGCTATTTATCTGCTTCTTGATAAGAACAGGTTAAAGAGTGCTTTATCAAAATTTTCAGCTCTTTTGATGAAACCTGAGACACACAAAAATGCAGGTCTTTTCATCGATAGATGTAACAGCATTCTTATCAGATACATTAGCTTTGATATTATTGATGGAATAATAGTTGGAATCGTGAATTTCATTTTTATGACGTGTGCGGGGATGCCATATTCAACACTTATTTCTGTTATTGTTGGACTTACTAACCTGGCACCTACATTTGGACCTATAGTGGGATGCGTGATTGGTGCATTTATCCTTGTTCTGGTAATCCCGTGGCAGGCCATGGCGTTTATTATTTTTACAATCGTGCTCCAGACAATAGATGGCTATATCCTTAAGCCAAGGCTCTTTGGCGGAAGCCTTGGAGTATCGCCTCTTATGATCCTTATTTCCATCATTGTGGGCGGAAGACTATTTGGTGTAGCAGGTATTTTACTTGCCATTCCTTTTGCAGCTATTATAGATTTTGTCTGGAAGGATTATGTGCTTAAAAAACTTGAGGAAAGACACTCAAAGAGGTACAATATATAAAGTAATATATATTGATTAAGGGGTACAAGAATTAGAAACAATATACGTGATCGAATACTTTATGGGGGTAAAGAGATTATGGATTTTGTAAGTGTTATTGATGGAACAATGGATTTTTGTAAGACTCAGATCAACAAGGCATTAGATATCTGGGACAGCTTTGATGAAGATAAGAAGAAATTATGCATAGGCATAGCATGCGCAGTTGCATTGGTTATTGTTGTAGCTGGGATTGCGTATGGACTGGGGACAGCTCACGGGAAGAGAGTTGCTCTTGAGGATGAAGATTTTTAATTTGATGATTTAACGGCATCTGCATTTTATGCGGATGCCTTTTTGCGTCTAAAGAAGGGAAACATATGAAGAAAAATCTGAAGACTATAGGCGGAATAGTTCTTGTGCTGGTTTTTTTGGCCTGTACTCTTTTGGGTTATCTCACAATAGATGAGTATAAACCTGCAGCTATTGAGAGGGCTGACCTTACCGGTAATACAGGAAAAGTGATAGAAACCGGTCAGGAATATTCGGCTCTTACCTGGAACATTGGCTATGGTGCTCTTGGAGATAATGCAGATTTCTTCATGGATGGCGGCAAGATGGTCTATACTGCCAGCAAGAAAAGAGTACGCCAGAATCTTCTTGGAATGGCCAAAAAAATAGACGTACTAAATCCTGACATCCTATTGCTTCAGGAAGCAGACAGAAATTCTTCCAGATCTTATTTTATTGATGAACTTGTGTACATGGCAGACAATGGTAGTGCCGAAGTTTGGGATTACCAGATGGCCTTTGCACCGAATTACAAAGTGTCTTATGTGCCGGTTCCCATTCCACCTATCGGAAGAGTATATGCAGGCCTGGGAGTCTTTTCTACCTTTGAAATTTCAGATGCGAACAGAATTGCACTTCCTTGCCCTTTTTCCTGGCCTCTTAGAACCTTCAATCTGAAGAGATGTCTTTTGGAATTAAGATTCCCAGTTGAAGGAACGGATAAAGAGTTTGTGATCTTTGATCTTCATCTTGAAGCCTATGACTCAGGAGAGGGCAAGATTGCACAGACCAATATGTTAAAAGAACTTCTGGCAAAAGAAATGGATAAAGGAAATTATGTCATTGCTGCTGGAGATTTTAATCAGGTCTTTTCCAATATAGATACTTCCAAATATCCTGCTCTTAATGGACTGTGGCAGCCGGGAACAATTGATATTGATGAATTTGATAAGAGACTATCATTTATTTATGATGACTCTTATCCTACCTGCAGATCTTTAGATAGAATTCTTGATAATGCAACGGAAAAAGATCCGCAGCATTTCCAGTACTATATGGTAGATGGATTCATTGTCTCTGACAATATTGAAGTACATGATGTGGCAACTATTGACGGGGAGTTTAAGTATTCGGACCATAATCCGGTACAGATGAAGTTTTCACTAAAAAACAACTAAAACGTTTTAGTTTTTCATTGAGATTGAACGTTTTATTGTTTATAATTTAATAAGTGTATTTTTTACTTGAAAGGGGACGGAGTTAATGGTACAGAAAAAGAAAAGAAACGTTATTGTTGGACAGTCAGGGGGCCCTACAGCAGCTATCAACTCTTCACTGGCAGGAGTTTACAGAACTGCTATCGATCGTGGATACCAGAAGGTTTACGGTATGATCCACGGTGTTCAGGGACTTATGGAGGGAAGATATGTTGATCTTTCTGAGCACATTCAGAGTGGACTGGATATCGAACTTTTGAAGAGAACACCATCTGCTTATCTTGGATCCTGCAGATACAAACTCCCTGAAATCTTTGAAAGCAAGGAAATCTACGAGAAGATTTTTGAAATTCTTGTTAAGCTTGAGATTGACTGCTTTATCTACATCGGTGGAAATGATTCTATGGACACCATCAAGAAGTTATCTGATTATGCTATCATCACAGGATCAGACATCAGATTCGTTGGATGCCCTAAGACAATAGATAATGACCTTGCACTTACTGATCATACTCCGGGTTATGGTTCAGCTGCCAAGTATATTGGTACTTCTGTAAAAGAGATCATTAGAGACAGCTGGTCACTTGAAACAAGCCATGGCCAGGTAATCATCGTTGAGGTTATGGGAAGAAATGCCGGATGGCTCACAGGTGCTACAGCTCTTGCAAAGGGCGAGGATTGTGATGGACCTGATGCTATCTATCTTCCAGAGCTTCCTTTCGACATGGATGCATTTATCAAGAAAATCAAAGGCCTTCTTAAGAGCAAGGCTTCTATCGTTATCGCAGTTTCAGAGGGTATCAGAACCAAGGACGGCAAGTATGTGAGTGAACTTGGAAACAACATTGAATACGTTGATGCTTTCGGACACAAGCAGCTTACAGGTACAGCCAGATATCTGTGCGAAGTTGTTTCACAGGAATGCGGATGTAAGACACGTGCTATCGAGCTTTCAACTCTTCAGAGAGCTGCCAGCCACTGCGCTTCCCGTGTAGATATCCTTGAAGCTTATGAGGTTGGTGGTGCAGCTATGAAGGCAGCCGACGAGGGCGACAGCGGTAAGATGGTTGTTATCGAGAGACTTTCTGATGATCCTTATCAGGCTGGAACAGAGGTTAAGGATGTTCACAAGATCGCTAACGATGAGAGAACAGTTCCGAGAGAGTGGATCAATAAGGATGGCACATATGTAACCAGTGAATTCATCACTTATGTAAGACCTCTTATCCAGGGCGATGTTGGTCCTATCATGGTTGATGGTATTCCACGTCACCTTTACAGACCTGGATTCCAGGATCTTCTGTGACCGGAAACCTTGATAAATTGCGCAAAATTAACTTGTTACATCGTCTAAAACCAGTAAAAAAGCGGAATAAATTAAGAAAAAATTGATTTTTGCGTATTTTTCGGTGTATTTGGGTTGTTTGCGGTACAAAATAGTGGTAAAATGGGCAATGTAGTAAAATATTTCTTTTTGGAGGGAAAAACTAATGAACAAGACAGAACTTATTGATGCAATCGCAAAGGAAGCAGGACTTTCTAAGAAGGACGCTGCTGCAGCACTCAACGCTTTCACAGACACAGTTACTAAGGAGCTCAAGAAGAAGGGCAAGGTTCAGCTTGTTGGCTTCGGTACATTTGAGACAACAAAGAGAGCTGCTAGAACAGGTAAGAATCCTCAGACTGGCGCTGCTATCAAGATTCCTGCATCTGTAGCACCTAAGTTCAAGGCTGGTAAGGCTCTTAAGGATCTTGTAAACAAGAAGTAATTCCTATAAAGATGATAGAAGCTGCGTCCGTGGACGCAGCTTTTATCATTTATAATTCGTTTCCGGTATTATTTATTATTCTATATCATTCTATTATGGTTCCATACAGGTGACCATCAAATTCTTTGAAGTAGGTTTCTTCTATTTTTCTCATATAGACTACAATATCTTTTTCACCAAGATACAGCTCCATCCGGACACTACCTACACATTCTCCGACAAGATGAAATCTTATGTATAGTACATTTTCCCTGAGCCATATTGCGCCTGCAGTATAGGGCACATCGTAGATAGGGAAGATTCCTTCCTTCATATCGCCTATGGCAAAGGAAAGATCCACGTTATTTCCTGTGAATTTAAGTGTGCAATTTGTAGGATCCTCCAGATTCAGAATAAGCTCATCAAAGCCCTGAGGATTATCAATGAGTTTATATTTTGCCAGAATCGGTTTCTTTGGAGCAATATCTTTATTTGCTCCGCCCATACGCCTTCCTTCCGGAAGCCTTGGTGTAGCGATTTTGAAGTGCTGGGTGTACTTAAGCAGCTTATCGTAATCATATTTGGAATCTAAGGCGCTGTCTAAGGCTGGAAGAAGAATATCGTAAATTGCGTTGTAGATTACCTGGTTACCGCCGGCCATTCCTTGAGTATCAGCGCAAGTTACTATCAGAAGTTCTTCTGATGGAATGCTTATAGCGAGCTGACCTCCCATGCCGTATAGAACAAAACCACCTTTTTCGTTTTGCCAGATCTGCATTCCATAGCCCTGGGCCTCGCTTGGGACAGGTGCACTCATGATGCTGTCGCTGATGCTTGAAGTGGCTAGTTTTATGAAATCCGGATTAAGTAGCAGTCTTTTAATACCATCATTGCAGATGATCTCACCATTTTTATCAAGAATATAAAGAACCTTCAGGATGTCCATAGGCGTTGCCATTAGACCGCTGCCACCTATTGAGACACCAAAGGGATCCTTGACCATGTAGGAATCATCACTAAAATCCACGTATTTGAGAATCTTCTCCTTCAAGAAGGATAGCAGGTCAGTGCCTGAAAGCTTCTCTACAAGTGCGCAGAGAGTATGAGCTGCTGAAGTATCATAATGGAAAACGGTACCCGGCTTGTGAGTTGGTTTCACCGTAAAAAAGCTTTCTACCCAGTTGGATTTCATATCCACTTTGTAGGTGGTGGAAGCGTGACAGGTCCTCATTTCCAGAAGATTTCTGATAGTCATCTCTTTTATCCAGGGGTGAGTATCCTCAGAAACATATTCCGGAAAAAAGGAAACTATCTTGTCTTCATAATGTATTTTTCCTTCGTCTATCAAAAGAGAAATGGCAAGAGCGGTAAAGGTCTTGCTTATGGAAAACATTCTATGAAGAGTGTCTTTTTCATAGGGCTTATAGTATTTTTCAAAAATAAGCTTATCCCTTCGCATTATCAAAAGACTGTGCATAGGGACTTCTTTCTGGTCCAGAAACTCTAATGTTTTCCTGATGGATAAGGAGGGAATACCAACTTCTTCGGGAAGGGCTCGTTCAAATTCAAACATAACATGGCTCCTAAAATGTATTTGCTTTAAGTATATAACTATCCTTATGTTTTTTCTATTGCTTATAACTATATTTTGTGCTAACTAAATTAAAAATAGTGGTAGAAATATATATGGAATTTTCGTAAAATAATAATATACTCACTTTAAAATTCGTACGTCAGGAGCGAATCTATGACCTTTGAAAGAAGCTTTGAGAATTTTGTCCAGATTTTATCCGAAGAAGAAGTTACTCCGGAGATTACTCCCAGTGCTCTTGCAGATATAGGCAAGGAGTTTTCGGTGCGCTCTGTTGTTGCTATTGTGAGCAACGTACCTAATTCCGATATTTCAAGTGAACCTGATGTAGTGATCCCGCTTTTTGGGCCGGTTCCTGAAAATGTGGCACCGTCATATTTGTTTAAGCATACTCTTGCTGGCAAGAAGACGGTTACTTACCATATCTATCTTAAGGATAACAGATCCTGGAATGAGGAAGAATACAAAGCCTTTGCCATTATCATGGATGTGGTGATAATGCATATGGAGAGGTTTCTTCTTGGAAAAGTGGTGCAGGACAGTGCCCTGATTCAGTACCTTACCGGACTTCCTAATTCGGGAGGCTTTATTGCTCATGCGACCAAGCTTGTGGAGAGTAAAGAAATCCTGAAGTACGATATGTTCTTTTTTAACCTGAAAAGTTTTGGACTCATCAGCCGAAGGTATGGACTTGCCGAAGGCGATGAGATCATCAAACGCTATGCCAAAAAGCTGCGGGAATTTTGTGATGATGATGAGATAGTTGCGCATTTTGGTGGTGATAATTTTACTGCCCTTATTAAGAAAGAAAAGAGCCAGAAATTCCTTAAATTCTTAGCTGGAGTTCCGGTCTACGGAATGAAGAAGGACAGGAAGGAAGAGGTTAAGATTGCGGCGGTTACCGGAGTCTATGCAGTTGACGAATCCCTGAAGGAGCCGGGACAGCTTATCTCCAGAGCAGCAATGGCTCTTAACTATGCAAAAAATGTAGCCAATAAGCCATATGTTTTTGTTAATAAAGCTATGAGCACCCGTATCTACAGACAGAAGCAGATTGAGGACAGGTACGAGGAAGCGCTTGTTAATGAAGAGTTCAGGATATATCTTCAGCCCAAGGTTGACATTTTTACAGGTGAGATAGTAGGTGCTGAGTCTCTTGCCAGGTGGTTTTGCAATGGCGTAGTTATATATCCTACTGAGTTTATTCCTATTTTGGAACAGGAGGGTATGGTTGCATCTCTTGACTTATATGTTTTGAAAAAGAGTTGCGAGTTCATAAAAAAGTGGAAGGAAAAAGGAATCGAACCGGTTCAGGTTTCGGTTAACTTCTCCAGAAGGGATCTTAATTACAAGCATCTTGCCAGAGAGATTGTAAGCATCATAGATGAAGGTGGTGTTGAAAGAAACCTTATCCAGATAGAAGTAACGGAAACTGCCAATGAGGATGAGAGAATCCTTATGACAAACTTTTTGATGTCGCTTCGGGATAAAGGAATTGACACTGCGATTGATGATTTCGGTACCGGATATTCATCACTTTCTAATTTGCGAGACTTCCCGGTATCCATGATCAAGATAGATAAGTCCTTTATAGAAAATGAAAGCGCTAACAATAATGACGAAATAGTGTTGAGAAATATTGTTAGGATGGCCGAAGAATTGAATATAAAGGTTTTGACAGAAGGCGTGGAAAAAGTGGAACAGATTGAACTTCTCAAAAAAGTTGGATGCCACTTTGCACAAGGCTTCTTGTATGATAACCCAATTCCGGAGCATGATTTTGAGAAACGATTAATTAAGAAAAACTATTCGGAATAGCGAAATGTAAACGGTTTCGCGGAAACTCTCTCGATTGTTAAATTTATATTTTTTTAATAATTTAGCTGTTCACATTTAGGACACAAAGTGATAGACTTAGTTCTGTTGCCGGATATAGTCTGCGGCTTATGAGAGAGGGAAATATATGAAAAAAAATGTCAAAGTATCGTTGGGATGCAAATCTCAAATCATTCAGTTCATTAACATGAACTCGAAATCATCTTGCGAGATCGATGTGCAGGATGGACACAGCTACATTGATGGAAAGTCAATCGTAGGACTGTTGTCACTGAATTTATTCAAACCACTTGATGTTACCGTTATTGGTGATGATAAGAAGATTACAGACCTTATTGACAGCTACGGAACACATCAATTACTTATAGGCTGACATAGTTTATACGTAAACAAAAGGGACTCGAACGAATCGGGTCCCTTTTTTCTATGATTATTTCTTAAAAATATTTCTTAAATTATTTCTTAGAATATTTTTGCAAATATATTTCGCGAATTTTATATGCTAATCTTTTATGTAAATAAATTAGTCAATTCTCTGATTTCCCCAGAAGAAGAGGGCAACAGTACCAGGGCCTGTGTGGCTTCCGATTGTGGTACCGATACTATAAATCTTGACTCTCCCCTTAAGATTTGGGAAACGTTCTTCTATCATATCTGCTACAGCTCTTGCATCTTCATAGCAGTCAGAGTTGGAGATGAAGCACTCTCCATCGTATTTAAGACCGTTCTCTGCAAGTTCTTCCATCTTGTCTACTGTGGCTTTTATAACGTTCTTCTTGCCACGGATCTTGGAGCGAACAATAAGTCTTCCGAGATAATCAACGTTCATGAGAGGGCAGATGTTAAGGGCATTACCGATAGCTCCTGCTACCTTGGAAACACGGCCGCCTCTTACGAGGTACTTAAGATCAGATACAAAGAACCAGTGCTGGCAACGAAGTCTGTTGTCGATTGTCCACTGATACAACTGATCAATGCTCATACCCATATCTCTAAGTTCAGCAAGCTTATCCATCAAAAGACCAAAGCCGGCAGATGCTGCAAGAGAATCAATTACATAGAGCTTTCTGTCAGGATATTTGTCCTTAAGCTGGTCTCTTGCAATAGTAGCTGAATTCAAAGTGCCTGAAATTCCTGAACTAAGTGTAAGGTGGATGATGTCCTTACCTGCCTTAAGAAATGACTCGAAGTACTCAATATATTCACCAACGCTTACCTGAGAAGTCTTGGTCATAGCACCCTTTGCCATGCTGTCGTAAAATTCCTTGAAAGAAATGGATTTACCAAGATCATCCGGATAATCTTTACCATCAAGCTGGAAGTGAAAACAAATATATTTTATATCACGGCTTTTAAAATGCTCTTCGTTAAGATCAGCAGTAGAGCAACAACTAATAATATAATCGCTCATTTTTTTCCTCTTTTCTTCTAAAACTTTTTGCCACTTTATAATACATTAATATCACTTATCTATCAAATAATTATTGACATAAAAATGTCATTTAATTGTTTACAGGTAAATACTGGAATTGTTTGAATAGTCTGAAAATAAAGATAATTTAGAAAAGATGGTTGACAAATGTATAGGAGAATGGTATATTAAATATACAATCACATTGTAGATAAAACCTAAGCAGTCTAAGTGGCATAAGCTTCACGGAAGACGAGCATTGGTTTTCGGAGCAGCTGACATTTACAGCAAGGGTGGCGATGCTTCATCGGAGCCAGGGAATGTCAAGGAGCTGCTAAAGGAAATGTGATTTATATAAATAAGGGTAGCTTACAAAGCTACGGAAAGACGAGGAATAGTCCCTTGGAAAATAATTTTTAAAGACGGGTGTTCATTTATAAGATGGATGCCCGTTTTTAATGTTAAAATTTTTATAAATACTTTTAAAAGCCGCTATATACCATACAATAGTAGGCTTTTTTGTTTTATAATATATTTGGAAGTTTACGTTATATTATTCATTGCTTGACTAGGAGATGTGAAGTGGAAAACGTACATTTTCATGAGACCATAATTTCAGAAAATGAGCATAAAATGATTTCTGCTGATGCTAAGAGCTATAGCATTTTCAAGGGTGAAACTGTTAGAGCTGTAGAAGACTGCGTCACAGAAGAATATAGAGAGAATTTTATAAAGAATATCGATCTTGCCCAGGATACCTGGTTTCCAGCCAGAATTAATACAGATCATGGAGCGGATTTATATTATGTGAGAGCCTTCAGGAAGAAGGATGAGGAAATGATACGTCTGGTGCTTGTTAACATTGATGAGCTTATGGATGCTCATTATATGCTGAACAGGCAAATAGGCGCATATAAGGCGCATCTGGATCTTTTTGATGATGTATTTTTTGAGTATGATCCTGATAAGGAAACAGTCAATGTATTTAACACTGAGATGGCTGAGTTTGACGCCGGGATTTATTCGATAAATGATTTTGAGGAGATGCTTACCAAGAGAGTTTCCGGCAGGCAAAAGAGTGCTGTAAAGAGTTATATAAGCCAGATAAAAGCCAAGACCGGAAGATCCACTCTTAGGATAGACGCCAATCTTTTGAATGATGATCCAAATGTTACTCATACTGTTTTAGAGGAAGCCTTTTCTTTTTATGATAAAGAAACATCAGGAGTTGTTGGACATATCCACCTTGGAAGCGCTAAGGTGAAAACAAATGCCAACAGCATTAAGCATGATTCCCTGACGGGACTTGTTGATAAAACTGACATTATCAGAATTGCCAAAGAACGAATAGATGACAGAAGACTTGAAGGAACTACACTTGCAATTGTTGATATAGATTTTTTCAAAGCAATTAACGATACCTATGGTCATCAGTTTGGAGACGAGGTTATAAAAAGAGTTGCTGACATTATTTCTAAAGAAGCCGGAAACGAAGGAATTGCCGGCAGATTTGGCGGTGATGAATTCCTTATTGTCTTTTACAACATACAAAGTGAAGATGAGCTGAGAGCAAAGCTTAGAAGCATTCACAATATGGTTGCTGCGGCATTTCCTGATAAGGGAATTGACGATAATTCTCCGCTTACGGTTTCCATTGGAACTGCTACTTTTCCTAATGATGCGGACAACTATGATGACGTATTTATGTTAGCTGACCATTGTCTTTATATTGCCAAGGATAAGGGACGAAACAGATATATTATTTATACTTTGTCCAAGCATGGAACACTTGAATCCATAAGGGAAAAGAGTCAGAGTCTTAAGAAAATTAATGAAAGAGACTTGTCTTATGGAGATATCATAGTTAAAATGTTCGATATGGCTCTTCATAAGAAAGGCAGTAGTATTGAGCGTTACATGGATGAGTTTGCGGAAGTTTTTGATTTCCAGCATGTGACGTTGTTTGTGGGAGAACCTTTTAAGCACAGGTATACTACAGGATATTCTCCTATTAAAAGTCCCGAGGCAAGAGAATTTATGTTAGGACTTCTTAACAGCAATTCCAAGGATAAATACCTGGCGAATCAGGGCTTTATAGTGGTCAACAACGTGGATTCGCTGCCGCCTTATGCTAAGGGAGTACGGGATTTCTTAAAAGAGATTGGAGTTTATTCCTATGTCCTTGTGAGATTTCAGGACATGGATGGAAGAGATTGTATTTTGATAATAGCCAGCGTTGGCAAGAAAACTCAGTGGAATCAGACGCATTTTAAGTTCTACAGGGCTTTTGGCGACCTATTATCACTTCATTCCCTTGGATGATTTTTAAGTTGGATGCGCCTTGCGCGCATCCAATATTCTTTTTTATGAAAGCCGATTATTATCTTTGGTAGGAGAATTAGGCAATGAGTTTTATTCTAATTTTTAACAGCATCATGCTGGGCTTTGGCCTTGCTATGGATGCATTTTCTGTATCCCTGGCTAATGGATTTGCCGATCACAATATGAACAGATCCAGGAAAATACAGATAGCAGGCTGCTATGCAGTTTTTCAGTTTGCTATGCCGGTTATAGGATGGTTCCTGGTACACAATGCAGTTACATTTTTTAAGGGATTTCAGCCCTTTATTCCATGGATAGCGCTTATCCTTCTGGCTATTATCGGAGGCAAGATGCTTGTTGAGGGCATTTTGGACAGGAGAGCTGAAAAACACTGCACAGGAGACCTTAACTGCAGCAAGTGCACTATAGAGAACTGCAGAAAATATGGTATCGATCCTGAGGCAGGTCATATTTCCAATAAGGTGCTTTTCATGCAGGGAATAGCTACTTCCATAGATGCTCTTTCCGTAGGCTTTACGATTGAACAGTATGGAGTATTTCAGGTTCTGCTTAGTGCTACTATTATTGGCGTTGTGACTTATGCTGTATGTTATGTTGGACTTAAACTTGGTATTGTCTTTGGAACCAAGCTTGCCAGCAGAGCCAAGATCATTGGCGGAATCATCCTTATTGCTATCGGAATAGAGATTTTCTTTGGCGGTTAATTATTTTCCAGACGGAGATTTCGATATTCCTTGCGATGATTATATACGGGGAAATTTAAGGGGCAATAATGAGATACGATTTAAGCGGACAGTGGACAATTAAATTAGCAGATGGCAGGGAAAAGATAGATGGCTTTCTTCCGGGGACTCTTGACGAGAATAAAATGGGAAACCCGGATAAAGTGGCCAAGGCCTGGCATCCTGATGTGGAGGAGAGAAATAAGAACCTTGATAAGGATGCAAGACTAGATCCAAGGATTGCCACGAGGCTATCCAGAAACTATACCTATGAAGGCGCGGCAACCTTTACAAGAGTATTTCATGGAAAAGTCCTTGAAGGAAGGAGATATTTTCTTTTTGCGGAAAGGGCAAGGAAAATTTCTCTTAGGATCGATGGTGTGAGTGCACCCTGTGTAAGAACAGGGCTTTCTGCACCTTCTGTTTTCGAGGTGACAGGTCTTTTGCGGGACGGAAGTGTTATTGAGATTACCAGCGATAATACTTATCCGGGGCTTCCTTATAGGGATATTACTTTTTCTTCTGCGGCTACTGATGAGACAGCCACCAACTGGAACGGAGTTATAGGGGAACTTTATATAGAGGAAAAAGAAGCTGTATTTATTGATAGTGTCAGAATTTATCCGGAAGCTGATGGGGCGAATACTATAAGCGGTGAAACCACGATATGCGATTGGATAAGCAATCAATGTATTGGAGTAATTGATGACGCGCATTTCGGGAAAAATGGACAGAATTCTGTAGAAGTAGAAATCTGCCTGGAAGGGGAGTGCCTTAAAGAAAAACTGAAAAAGAAAATAACTCTTTTTTCCGGCGCTTCAAACGGTTTCCATTTTAGTGGTATTGAATTATCTGATAAGGCGCTTTTTGACCGCTGGGATGAGTATGAAGGCAAGCTGCACACTATAAAAGCAACACTTTCAGATACAAGTGGGAAAATCCTTGATTCACAGAGCGCTTCCTTTGGAATCAGAAAATTTAGTTATGATAGCAGCGGAAGACTTACATTAAATGGAAGAAGGATTTTCCTTCGAAGTGAGGCAAACTGCGCTCTTTTCCCGGAGACAGGGCATCCGCCAATGGATAAGGAAAGCTGGCTTGAAATAATGAAGACCTATTCTTCCTATGGTGTAAACTGTGTCAGATGCCATTCCTGGTGTCCGCCAGAGGCGGCTTTTTCGGCAGCGGATGAACTTGGAATGCTGGTGCAGGCAGAGCTTCCAAACTGGAATCCAAGGGATGCTTTTTCAAGTGGAGAAAGCAGGTCTTTTTACGAGAATGAGATAGTTCAGATCGTAAAGACCTATGCCAACCACCCATCATTTGTCATGCTCACTTTGGGAAATGAGCTTCACACTGATGATGCCGGAATAGAAGAAATGCATCATCTTATGGATATCGCAAGGAAAATTGATCCTACAAGGCTCTACGCCTGGGGCTCCAATAATTTTTATGGCGCAAAGGGGACCGATGAGGCGAGTGATTTTTATACTTCTTCCAACTGCGGAGAAGATGTTTTAAGGCTGGCTGTGGCAGGAAATAACGGAAGGATCAACAAAGAGGACCCAAATACAAAAAGAGACTTTTCTGAGTCAATGAAGAGACTACGAGAGGAATATAAAAAACCATTTTTTAGCTTTGAGGTGGGACAGTATGAGATACTTCCCGATATGCATGAACTGGCATATTTTAAGGGCGTTACAAGGCCTGATAATCTTCAGATAGTGCGGGATAGGCAAAGGGCAGCAGGGCTTACTGATGAGGAATATGACAAAAGAGTAGCCGCCACGGGGGAACTATCTCTTTTAGCCTATAGGGAAGAAGTCGAGACAGTTCTTAGAACTCCTGAAATGTCCGGCATATCCCTTTTGGGGCTTCAGGATTTTACCGGTCAGGGGACAGCTCTGGTAGGGATGTTAAACTCCCATCTAAAGCCTAAAGAATATCCCTTTGCAGAAAGTAATAGATTCAAAAACTTTTTTGATTCGACAGTTCTGCTGGTGCTGATGGATAAATATACTTATGAGGTTGGCGATACCTTTAGGGCGGAAGTCAAGGTGGCCAACTATGGGAAAGAAAGTTTATTTGGGCCGGTGGAATACAGCTTTAAAAATTCTAATGAATATGAAGTAGACGGATGCGAGGGAAAATCAAATATTGATGGTTTCTTCCTTGCAAAGGGCAGTATAGGTGACAACATCGAGTGCAAGGCAGGTGAGCTGACCAGTCTTGGATACATCGAGAGTTCTTTTGCAAATATACAAAAACCAACAAGACTAAGTATTGTTGTCTCAATGAGAAAACCGGATAATTCAGAAAATAAATGTGATTCTAATAGCACTGACAAATTGGATAGTTATAGTGGTTTGAATAGGATAATAAAGTCCGAATATCCTATATGGGTGTATCCGAAGGTTACCCCCATCTGTCCCGAGGACATCTACGAGACTGAAACGCTTGATGAAAAAGCCTTAGATATCCTTGAAAAGGGCGGTAAAGTATACTACAGCCCGCCTTCCACCAAGGAGGCAATTCCAAATTCGATAAAAGCACAGTTTTCTACGGACTTTTGGTCTGTTGGAACATTTCCATTCCAGGAAGGCTCCATGGGGCAGCTGATTGATGATAAGCATCCGATATTTAGCAGTTTCCCAACGGAGTTTCATTCCAACTGGCAGTGGTTTCATATGGCATCCCAGAGGGCTTTTATCCTTCCAAGATATATGAAGACAATTGTGGCGGAGATGGACTGCTATGTTACGTTGCGGCCTATGGCTCAGCTCTTTGAAGTAAAGTGCGGAAAGGGCAGAATGCTTTTATCCTCCCTGGGACTTCAGAATCTGCAGCAGTATCCTGAGGCGAGAGCTCTTTTAAATAGTATTTATAACTATATGGAAAGCGGTGATTTCAATCCGCAACAGACAGTTAGTTTGGAGGAACTGTATCGGATAATTCAATAGTCTAATTCATTTATAAGTAAATTATTTATAAACTTTTTTGCCATATAAAAAATTTCTTCGTATAAAAGGATATAATGAAAGTGATATTTAGCAAAAATCAATGTGTCATGGCGTATATCACATAGATGTTTTTGGCAGATTACGGAGGAAAAAACTATGAGTGATGAAAAGAGAATGGCTTTATCTGACGATGAACTCGAAATGATAAGTGGCGGCAAAAATATTAATGGCAAGGAAATGAATCTTGTTATGCGCGGCACCAGACCTAAGAGTAAGAGTGCGGTATATACCGGTCAGACAACCAAGGTTATTGATTTAGTTGGTGGAAAAGACGAGAAGCCAACTATAGGTGGAGATAAGGATCTTAACTCTTTGCTGGGACCTGGAACTCCATGCTGAAAAATATTATAAAATTGTTGTAAAAAATATAGCTGCAATGTGGTATTATGTACTAGAGTTTATCACTTTAGTGAGGTAACGATAATGACCATATTGCAGCTAAAATACATTATAGCGATTGATGAGGAATGCTCCATGCGAAGGGCAGCCGACAGACTTTATGTTTCTCAGCCGGGCCTTTCCAGTGCGGTAAGAGATCTTGAAAATGAACTGGGTATTCAGATTTTTGAACGAGTTCATAACGGGGTTGTTACTACTGCAGCGGGAGCATCTTTTATTGCCTATGCAAGAAGCGCAGTTGAACAGTTTGAGAAGGTTGAAGAGAAATACCTTAATTCCAAGAACGAAAAGCCTACATTTTCTGTTTCAATGCAGCATTATACAATAGCGGTCAATGCATTTATAGAAACTGTAAAAGAGTATGATCTTGAGGAATATCAGTTCCATATCAGAGAGACTCAGACCAGTGAAGTTATTGAGGATGTTAAGACACTTCGAAGTGAAGTTGGTGTAATTGCATTAAGCGATTTTAACAAGAGCACTTTCAGGAAAATATTTGCTGACGCATCCCTGGAGTTTACGGAGCTTTTTACCAGAAATACATATCTGTATCTTAGTAAGCATCATCCTCTTGCGGATAAAGAGACTATTTCACTTGATGACGTCAAAGATTATCCTTGTATGGTTTTTGATCAGGGAGACAATACTTCTTTTTACTATAGAGAGGAAGCTCTTGCTACCTATGATTACAAGAAAGTCATCAGTACCAACGAAAGAGCCACATCTATCGAGCTTATGCTGGGACTTAACGGATATGCCGTTGGAGCAGCAATGCTCGGAGACAGCCTGAATACATCCGAAATAAAGGCTATTAAGCTTAATGAGGAAGAAAACCTGACCTTCGGCTATATCACGAGAAAGGGCGCGGCTCTTAGCAAAATGGCACAGACGTTTGTTCAGAAATTAAGTGAAAAGAGCTGAGATAAAAGTTTTCTTGACTTTTGCATAATAGAAACATAGAATAGGAAAGTAATTAAACAAAAATAAATGCATTGAAGGCGTTGGGCATAGCCCAAAGATGTCATATCTACCCTTTAAAGAGAATTGAAGTCACTGGCTGAGAGCTTCATAAGAAGGATATGTCGGAAATTTCACGCTGGAGCAGTCTAAGTGAAGCTTATACAGATAGTAGCTTGGAACGGCTATCCCCGTTACGGATAAAGTGGAGCAGTTATTGATTTGTTTTTTTATGTGAGTGATATTGATAGCTGTGGAAGCTAAGTGCATATCTTTTACAGGATATGAACATGGGTGGTACCGCGGAAATGATTATTCGTCCCTTGTGTAGTGTTTACTACACAAGGGATTTTTTGCGTAGAGCACTTGTGCAGTGGAAGTTTCTAGATTAATAAAAATATCAGGAGGAAAAAATTTTGGAAAACAACGCATTACAACAGAAGATCGAAGCAATTCGTGAAGAAATCAAAGCTAATGCATCTAAGCTTGACAGTTCTAAGCTTGTTTATGAGATGAGAAAGACCTTTATGGACAATAAGGGCGGCAAGATCAGCGCTCTTATGAAGGAGATGAAGAACATCCCCGCTGAGGAAAGAGCCGAGTTTGGTAAGAATGTCAATGAACTTAAGCAGTGGGCTCTTGAACAGTTCGAAGAACTTGATAAGAAGATGAAGGAAAAAGAGCTTAAGCTTCGTTACGAGAACGAGAAGCAGGATGTTACAATGCCTGCCAAGATGCGTTACACCGGAAATCTTCATCCTGTAACACAGATGAAGGAAACGCTTATCGATATTTTTGCCGGAATGGGCTTTGAAATATACGAAGGTGCGGAAATTGAAAATGATTATTACAATTTCACAGCACTTAATACTCCTGCAGATCACCCTGCAAGAGATATGCAGGATACTTTTTATCTGAGTCCTGAATTCCTTCTTAGAACTCAGACTTCAGCAGGTCAGATCCATGTTATGGAGAATAAGAAGCCACCTATTAAGATATTATCTCCCGGAAGAGTTTTCCGTTCAGATGATGATGCAACTCATTCACCAATGTTCTGGCAGATGGAAGGTCTTGTAGTTGACAAGAACATTACACTTTGTGACCTTAAGGGCGCCCTTGAGCTCTTTGCGCAGAAAATTTACGGTGAAGGAACTACAACAAGACTTCGTCCTTCATACTTCCCATTCACAGAGCCTTCTGTAGAGGTAGACTGCAGCTGCTTCGCCTGCGGCGGTAAGGGCTGTAATCTTTGTAAGGGTACTGGCTGGATCGAGGTTCTTGGTGCCGGTATTGTTAACAAGAAGGTTTTGGAGAACTGTGGAATAGATTCTAATGAGTATAGCGGATTTGCTTTTGGTATCGGTATTGAGCGTACAACAATGCTTAAATACGGTATCAACAACATCAAGCTTATGTATGAGTCAGATCTTGATGTACTTAAGCAGATTGATCATTACGAATAATAAACGCGTATCTTACGAGAAGATGATTCTAGGAGGAAGAAAAGATGTTAGTACCTTTAAGTTGGCTTAAAGATTTTGTAGATATAGATATTGAACCAAAAGAGTTAGAAAAGAAGCTTTTTGACTGTGGATTCGAAGTTGAAGAGTGCTGGGAAGTTGGTAAAGACATTTCTAATGTAGTAGTAGGACAGGTTGAGACCTGCGAACCTATTCCAGATACTCATCTTCATGTTTGCACTGTAAATGCAGGTGCCCATGGAACATTCCAGGTTTGCTGCGGAGCAGACAACGTTCAGGCAGGAGGTAAATATCCTCTTGCGCTTGTAGGAGCTACAGTTATTGAGACTGAAAAAGACCACGTGACAGTAATCGGTGTTGCTACGATCAAGAAGGGCAAGCTTCGCGGAATTGATTCAGAAGGTATGCTCTGCTCAGGTGTTGAGCTTGGTGTGACTGAAGATATGTATCCGGGTGCCGGATACAACGGACTTCTTGTTTTCCCTGAGGACACAGAGGTTGGCGCAGATGTTAAGCCTATCCTTGGTCTTGATGAATGGATTTTTGACGTATCAATTACAGCTAACAGACCAGACTGTCAGAGTATTTACGGCCTTGCAAGAGAAGTTGCGGCTGTTCTTGATAAGCCGTTAAAAGAGATTGATCTTAGCTTTACAGAGACTGACGTAGAAAATGAAGGCTTTAGCGTAACTGTAGAAGATCCTGATCTTTGCCCAAGATATATCGGACACTATGTATATGATGTAAAGCTTGGACAGAGCCCTCTTTGGATGAGAAGAAGGCTTGCCATGGTTGGCAACAACTCTATCAATAATATCGTTGATATCACCAACTATATTATGAGAGAGCTTGGACAGCCAATGCATGCTTTTGACGGCAAGTTCCTTGAAGGTAACAAAATCGTTGTAAGACGTGCCAAGGCTGGCGAGAAGATTGTTACCCTTGATGAGAATGAATTTGAGCTTACTACAGATAATCTTGTTATCTGTGACGGTGTTAAGCCTGTAGCTCTTGCAGGTATCATGGGCGGTCTTAATTCTGAGATCCGTGATACCACAACTACAGTAACTTTCGAAGCTGCCAAGTTCATGCGTGACAATATCCGTAAGAGCTCAAGAGCTCTGGGCCAGTCATCTGACTCATCAGCTGCTTTCTCAAAGGGCGTTTACGAATATACAACAGTTATTGCCATGAAGAGAGCGCTTCACCTTATTGAGGAACTTGGTGCAGGTAAGGTTTCCAAGACTCATGTGGATGTTAATACTGGAAACAGCCTTGAGAAAAAAGAAATGAAGGCTTCAATAGCAAAGGTAAACGGTGTTCTTGGTATTGAAGTACCTGAAGATGAGATTAAGAGAATCCTTACAAATCTTAATTTCGAGCCTTCAATTAATGGCGATGAGCTTACAATCAAGATTCCTGCATATCGTGAAGATATGGAAGATTATCCTGATATCGCAGAAGAACTTATTCGTATGTATGGCTATGACCATGTACAGCCTACATTCCTTAAGAGTGCAAATGTAACTATGGGTGGCAGAGATCTTAAGCAGAAGACAGAGCTTAAGATAAAGAGAGCTCTTTGCGCACAGGGAGCATATGAATGTATGCACTATTCATTCTTCTCACCTAGTGACCTTGATCTTCTTAGATTTGAAGCAGATGCGCCTGAGAGAAACGTAATTAGAATCCTTAATCCTATAAATGAAGATCTTTCCATCATGAGATCAACACTTGCAGCTCAGATGATCCATGCAATTGCAAGAAACCAGAAGAAGGGAACTCTTGAAGGAAGATTATTCGAGCTTGCTAACAGATTCGTTCCAAAGTCACTTCCTCTTACTGAATATCCGGAGGAAAAGACAACTCTCTGCATCGGTGTTTTCGGTGAGGGAGAAGATATCTTTACATTAAAGGGACTTACTGAGAATGTTGCAGCAGCTCTTCATTTGAGCTTTAAATATGAGCCTACAACCAAGACTTTCCTTCATCCTTACAGAGCAGCCAAGATTACCTGTGAAGGTGAAGAGATTGGTTACCTTGGTCAGATCACATATGAGATTCAGGATGAGACTGATATGAGAATTCCTGCATATGTATGTGAGATAGATCTTTCAGTGCTTTCCAAGTGGTACGGCAAGACTCCTGTATTTGAGCCACTTTCAAAGTTCCCGATTGTTAAGCGTGACCTTGCTCTTATCATGGACAAGACAGTTACCTGCGGTGAAGTAGAGGAAGCTATCTATGGCTCCTGCAAGTACGTAACAGATGTTAAGCTCTTTGATGTTTATGAAGGACTTCCAATTCCTCCTACCAAGAAGAGTATGGCATTTACAATCACCTTCACTCCTAAGGATGAAGAGCTTACCTATGAAGTAGTAAGTGGCTTCGTAGATAAAATGCTGAGAAAACTTTCCTTCACAATGGGAATCGAGATCAGATCATAAAGTCTATTATTTGCCTGCCAGAGGCGGACGAACTTATAAATGATTGTTTTCGCTCTTGCAGTAATTCATGGAATATAAACAATAAGAAGCACTCCCATGGTTCAAAATTTGGATGAACCATAGACGGGAGCGCTTCTTATTTTTTTATATTCTCATGAATTATCTGCTCGGTTCGAGAACTGCACATTTATAAGTTCGTCCTTTCTGTCAGTAAATAAAGCTGTGGACAGCAACCCGTTCAACAATTGCATAGATCTTCTGCGAAACACATCGAGATATTTTTTCGCCTTATGAGTGGAGAGGGAAGTTCATGAGCTTTGCAAGTTAAGGCAGGAATTCATTATATGGCTCAACATGTCTGAACATCCGACGGCTGTCTTTCGCGCAGTGCTTTTCTCGCTCGTCACTGGCAAATGAAACATTTCTTAGATGTTCGCGCACCCTTTCTTTCAATGCGCCGCTCGTAGGCCAAAACTTGCAGGGCGAATCAAAAATATAAAACAGAAAATGCCATAGCTCGCATAGCGAGCGTATATAACGATAAGGAATCTATCTTCCAAGCTAGCTTGAAGAAGTAGATTCCTTATCGTTATTAAGGTGCTCCGCACCTGTATGGCATTTTCTTAAGAAAAGCATAATTATCGCCCTGCTTCAAACAAGTCCTCCGAGGGCGCAGGAAAGGATGCTTTGCGAACATTAGAAATGGCATTTGCCATCTAAGACTCGCGGCGAAAAAGCACCTGCTTGAAAGCGGCCTAGGATGTGAGTTTTGAGCCATAGAATTCCTGCCTTAACTTGCAAGGCCATGAACCCCCGACAGGAGTGGCGAAAAAAATCTCGAGTGTGAGCAGACGCTCTTAACATGTTGTGGGTGGGACAAAAATGTGAAGGGGAAGGCAATAATGAATTGTGTGCCATGTTTTTTTATCATATAATGAGAAAGACTGGCGTAGTGGGCATTTGTGCAGAGATGGTTATGGGGAACCTGCATATTTTGGCCGTTTGACAGGAAAGGGTGGTGGAAAAATGTGGAGTGAGTATGAAGAAAGTAAGGACAATCCCTTACATCGGGAGTTTGGGATTTGGAGTAACACGTGCTTTATCCTAAAGAAGATGGCTAAGTACAAGCCTGATGTAATTGTACTAATTGTTGTGGGAGTTATATGCAGTTCGGTTCTGTCCTACTTCTGGGGAATTTTTGGAAAATATGTTATTGATATAATACAGATGGGGGCTTCAGAGGAGGAGGGTGTAAGACGCCTTTTACAGGTAATTCTGATTGAAGGAAGCATTGCCTTTGTTCTCAATATTGGAAATGCCCTGTCTAATAATATTGTCTGGTATAAGCTTATTTATGTTCGCATGAATATGATAACTGAGAGGATTGCCAAGGTTTTGAGCCTTCGCTACGAGCTGATAGAAAGGCCTGATGTTCTCGATGTTGCTATGCGTGCATCTCAGGCTACAGGCGGTAATGTCAATGGTGTTGAAGGAATGATGCATCTCATGCAGCAGATCCTTACAAGCCTTCTTACAGTTGTTGTGACTTTTGTTGCTGTAACAGTTCTTGATTTCAGACTCATAATAGCTCTTGTAATTCTATCAGTGCTTCAGTTTTTGTATTACAGACGAATTGTAAAATATGATAAAGAACAGGTGTGGGACAAGCTTTCTAATTCCTGGCGTAAGCTTGATTATATGGAGAGAGTGACACAGGACTTCGATCAGGCCAAGGATATAAGACTCTTTGTACTATCTGATTATCTGTCTTCCAAGCAGGAGGAGGCTTACAAAGACAGGATAAGCAAATTTGATCTTCATCATGAACTTTGGTTTAAGAATACTTTGGTAGTTCAGGTTTCAAATGTAGTTATCAAAGCTCTTATTTATGCAGCTCTTTTCCTGGCTGTTTTTAGAAAAGGCATGGAAGTCGGCAATTTCACTATGTTTTTGGCATTGGCACTTGCTTTTTCTCAGGCACTTTTAAACCTTCTTCAGCGATTTGGAGATTACAAAAAGGCGTCTCTTGAAACAGATGATTATCGTTCTTTTATTGAGCTAGATATAGAGGATGATGAAAAAGACTGCATTCCTTTACCCAAAGCTGATCAATATGAAATAGAGTTTAAAAATGTTTCCTATAAATATCAGAAGGCAGAAAAATATGCGCTTAAGAACCTGAGCTTAAAGCTTCATGCCGGTGAAAAGCTTGCTGTGGTGGGACTTAACGGAGCAGGAAAAACAACTATGATAAAGCTTCTTCTTCGATTGTATGATCCGACAGAAGGCGTAATTACTCTTAATGGAGTTGATATTAGGAAATATAAAAGAGAAGACTATTACAGGCTTTTTGCCCCGGTATTTCAGAATGTTGAGATATTTGCTTTTCTTTTGGCAGAAAATATTGCAATGGAATCCGATAAGAAACTCGACAGAAAAAAGGTGCTTGATAGCGCAATTCAGGCAGGCCTTCAGGAAAAATTGCAGTCTTTGACCAAGGGAATAGATACGCCTCTTACCAATATAGTTGAGGAGGATGGAATAGACTTATCCGGTGGTGAGAAACAAAAGCTGGCACTTGCAAGAGCTCTTTATAAGGGTGCAGATATCGTGGTTTTAGATGAACCTACATCAGCTCTTGATGCGCTGGCCGAGCAGAATCTCTATGAGAGATTTGATGAGATGGTCGGACAAAAATCTGCTGTCTATATTTCACACAGGCTGGCTTCCACAAGATTTTGCGACAGGGTGGCAATGTTCGAAGACGGCGAGCTTGTTGAAATCGGAAGTCATGATGAGCTTATGGACAAGAACGGAAAATACGCAAATATGTTCAATGTTCAGGCTCAGTACTATCGTGAAGAAAATGCAGAAGAAGGGCAGGTGGAGAAAGTTGGCTAAAGCAGATAATAAAAAAGAAACTTCATTTAACAAGGTACTGCCGGTGATCAGAGTTCTTTTGGGAACTGCTGCAAAAAAATATCCAATGTTCTTCGTATGGGAAAGTCTTAAGAATTTAATCTTTCTGTTGCAGCCCTTCCTGGCTATCTTTATCTCACCTCTTATCGTGGATGAGATAGTAGGTGAGCGTAATCTGTCTAAACTTATCACCTATGCGGCAGTGCTTATTATTGGAGAATTTGCAGGTAGTGTTATTAGTGGACGCTGTGACACGCTCCTTAACAAGTATCAGGAGAGACTTAACTGCTATTTTGGCGTACTTCTTGGAAAGCACGCTATGGAGCTGGACTATCAGCTGACTGAGGATAAAGAAGCTCTTGAACAGCTTGAAAAGGCTAAGACCGGCATGAACTGGTATTCAGGCGGTGCCTTCGGAGTAACGGAGGAGGTCTTTTTACTGATATGTAATCTCTTTAGAGTATTCGGATTCGTGGCAATCATAGCACTTCATGCGCCGCTGCTTTTAGTGGTAATGGTGGTTTATTCCATTTTGAATTTACTTCTTGTCACCAAGCAAAATAAGATTGCTCTTGAAGCCTTCGCCAAGTTGTCCAAAGTGAACAGGCTTTTTGGATACTTTGGCTGGGAGATTGTTGATACGAGATTTGGAAAAGACATAAGGCTCTATGATGCCAAAAATCTCATGCTGGACTCTTGGAGGAATAATACCAGAATCAGTAATGAGCACTGGAAATGGCAGGCAGATACGGCGCTTCCTTATGCAATGGTGCTTAATTTCACTAATCTTGCAAGAAGCATCTTTGCATACTTTTATGTGGCGCTCCTTGCTATTAGAGGGCTGTTCAGTGTGGGAATCTTTACCCAGCTGGTAGCTGCTGAGAGTGCCCTTGACGCGGCTCTTGGCGGTCTTGTGAGCAATGTGACTGAGCTTCTTAAAAAATGTAATTATGCCTACGAGTATGTGCTTTTTATGGAGTATCCGGCTGCTCTTCCGAAGGGGGATAAGCATATAGCAAGGAAACCTCACGAGATTGAATTCAGGCATGTTTCTTTTGCTTATCCTAAGACAGATAAAAAGATTCTTGATGATATCAGCATTAAGATAAAGCCCGGTGAGCACCTTTCAATTGTGGGCCTTAATGGTGCTGGAAAGACTACATTTATCAAGCTCCTTTGCAGGCTCTATGATCCCACCAGCGGCGAAATACTTGTGGATGGAATTAACATAAAGGAGTATGACTACAAGGAGTATATGCAGCAGCTTTCACCTGTTTTTCAGGACTTTAAGCTCTTTGCTTTTACCATGGGTGAGAACATCGCCTTTGACCATATGGATAAAAAGAAGATGGATGAATACATCGATATGGTGGGGCTTGGTGAAATGGTAGAGAAGCTTGAGAATGGAACTGATACAAATCTCTTTAAGTATTTTGATGAAAAAGGTGTTGAGCCTTCCGGCGGCGAGCAGCAAAAAATGGCTATTGCAAGAGCGCTTTACAAGGATTCGCCAATTATGATCCTGGATGAACCTACAGCCGCACTTGATCCTCTGGCAGAGTATGAGGTTTACAGACAGTTCCATACACTTGTTGGTGGAAAGACTGCTTTTTACATTTCTCACAGGTTATCAAGCTGTAAGTTCTGCGATAAGATTGCAGTGTTCTCTGATGGCCATATCGCTGAGTATGGAACTCACGACGAACTGATCAGGATACCTTTCGGAATCTATCAGGAAATGTTCGAGGCACAGGCCAAGTACTATAGGGAGACCAGTGCCTGAAATAATGATGCGAATGAGAGATGAGCATATCTGGTAAAGGACAAGAAAATGTAGTTACTTTTCACTCGCTTGCAGCTCCCTCCAGTAACTGATTCGCGCATTCATTCCAATTCGACTTCGTCGAAGGAATGCGCGAACTCTACTATCACTTTCTCACGAAATGTGCAGCACAGTGCGCATTTCTGTCTGAACAGTAACAAAATGTATCAAACTGATAAAGACTTATAAAATATGTCTTGAATAATTCTTACAGAAAGGTTATTATACATAAAAGATTTGAAACAATATAATAGAACAAAATATATTATGATATTTTGAAGGTAATATCATAGTATGCAGGCGGATATTTAGAAAAGGTATTGGAATTATGAGTAAGGATTTTAACATTCAGGAATATATGACACATGGAGTTGAAAGAGTGGTCTCAGATGCTATCAAGGCTACTTTTAAGAATCCAAAAGAGAGCGCATATATGGCAAAATTTGCGCTGGCAACAAAAAATGCGTCCAGGAAAAGAGCTAAGTTGGAAGCAGAAGGCGAGCATATCCCGCCGTTTCTGATTGCAAGCATAACTAGTAGCTGTAATCTTCACTGCGCAGGCTGTTATTCAAGATGTAACAATGCTACGGAAGATACTGCGCCTGTTAGCCAGCTGACAGATGATGAATGGTTGAAGGTGTTTGATGAGGCAGATGACCTGGGAGTAAGCTTCATTCTTCTTGCCGGAGGAGAGCCACTTCTTAGAAAAGGCGTCATTGAAGCTGCCGGAAAGAAACAGAACATTCTGTTTCCTATTTTTACCAATGGAACTTACATGGCAGACAAGTACTTTGACATGTTTGATAAAAACAGGAACCTTATCCCTATCATGAGTATTGAGGGGGATAAGGAAGCAACAGACGCAAGACGAGGCGAGGGTGTTTATGACAAGCTTATTTCAAATATGGATGAGTTAAGCAGACGTGGTCTCATTTATGGCGCATCAGTTACAGTGACTACCGATAACCTTAAAGATGTATCTTCAGAGGATTTTATAGGAAAGCTCTCAGACAAGGGATGTAAAGCAGTGATATTTGTTGAGTTTGTACCTGTGACAGACGACTCGAAGCACCTGGCTCCCGGAGATGAGGAAAGGGAATATCTGAAAAAAGAGATAATGAGGCTTAGAGAGGAACATCCGGAGATGGTATTTATTTCTTTCCCTGGAGATGAGAAAAGTTCAGGTGGATGTATTGCGGCAGGCAGAGGGTTCTTTCATATCAATTCCCATGGCGGAGCCGAGCCCTGTCCGTTCTCACCATATTCAGATATAAATGTAAAGGACACATCCCTCAGGGAAGCCATGAACTCAAGATTATTCAAAGCATTGCAAAAAGAAGGGGTACTTATGGATGATCATGATGGTGGATGCGTGCTGTATGAAAAGAGACATGAAGTAGAGGCAATTCTAGGAACATGAGGCTAGGATGTAGTGAAAATCGTAGAATAGCCTATATAGATGTGATATTATAAGGCATATGTTTACATATGTCTTTTATCTTTTAATCTACAGTAGAATAATCTACTATTCCATAAGGACTCTTGGTGCACATGACTTGGACTGTTAAATTGACATGTGATGATATAAAGTATATTAGCTTATAATATAATGATAATATTTTACGTCTGAATTATACATATTATTAATGTGACGTAGCTCATTTTTTGTCTTACGCCTGCAGTGCAGTTTTCTGTTAATAGACGTAGTGGTAATTGGTAATTGTGGGCAGTAATTACGCCTAGATAGAATTTTTTACTTATGATGGTTATAATATTGTCCTTATTTACGTAATATTTGAATCTTTTGAAATATAGGCGTAAGAAATAATATAGAGAGTTATGTCAAATGCTGAAAAATGACTAAATTGACGTAATGCCAGAGCAGGACTACGTCCTATCTTAAAAAAATCAAAATAATACGTAGAGAAGTTTCTTGGTACATAAAATCAGTAGGATAATGGGCCATATCTCCTGAAAGGACGTGGTCATATGAACTTTCTTTCGGAAGAAGAAAAGAAGGCGATAGTAGATTTTCTACTGGTGGAATGTTACAGAAATCGAAATCAAGAAAGAGAATTGGTGTGAAGATGTTGAAAAGATTGTCGGATAGAATCTGGTACTATCCCATGGAAGAGGAGCGGGATAGGCCTAATCTGGGATATATACGTGGAGATAAATGGAGTCTTGCTGTTGATGCGGGCCATTCAGAGGCACATACCAGGGAGTTTTATGAGGCACTGGAAGAGAATGGCTTACCGCTTCCAAAACTCACTGTGATCACGCACTGGCACTGGGATCATACATTTGGAATGCATGCAGTAAATGGATTTTGCCTTGCTAATGAACGCACGAATGAGTATTTGCTTAATTTCAAGCGTAGGCTATCTGAGGAAGGAACCGAGTTCTTCTTGGACATGCATGAGAGCATACGTAATGAGTATTCAAATAACAAACCGGTGATAGTAACGCCAGCAGACATTGTTTTTCATGATAGCATGGTTCTGGACGCAGGCAATTGCCCAATTAAGATTTTACAGGCTGATTCACCTCATACAGATGATTCGACGCTGATTGAAGTTCCCCAAGAAGGAGTTTTGTTTGTTGGGGACGCGACCTGTGGGTCATTTCCTGAATGGAAAAAAGATCCTGTACTGAGCAAGAAATTATCCGAAACCATAATGAAATCAGAGACAGCTATTTGCCTTGAAGGACACTGGGTGCCAGTTCCGAAAGAAGATACAATTCGAGATTTGTTAGAGGAAGAAGATGGTTACATACTATGATGACGGAACTATAAGAATTAGGAGCATGATTCCTGAAGATGCAAAAATCCTTTATGATACATATTTTTCGTATGGTTGGCATCCTTCTTTAGATACATACGAAAAGTATTATAAAGAACAGGAGGCTGGCAAAAGATTTGTTTTTATCGCAGAGTATGATGGCAGAGTTTCCGGACAATGTACGCTTGTTTTTAATCCTACGTAAGGCCCCTGGGGGAATCAGGGATATCCTGATAAATCAGGATAAGGATGTACCAGAGGAACTGATCAAGCAGATAGAAGAATATGATAAAAAGGTATTACAGCTGAATTAAGGACTTTAGAAGGGGCTTCATAAGTATATAGGCTCCTTTTTTCATTTCCTGATTTATTATAATGACCTCAGAAAGGAGGTACATTACCTATGATGAATCAGGAAACTATTAGTTTTATTTTGCAGCGAATGGTAGTATTTCTGGACAATGCTCAGATGCTGAAACTCAAGGATATATGTATGCGTCATGAATACTGATGATGTACGCAGCTATCTGTCTTCTTATCAGGAAAACAACGGAGTTAGTAAGGCTACGGTTGATAATGTAAGAAGGAATCTGTCCAGCTTTTTCAGATATACTATAATTCTTTTCATATTATCAAACTGTTATTACTGTTCATCGCTGCATTTTATGGTAAAAGGAACGTTAAACCTTACGATCCATGGACTGATGTGAAGTTATAGCTATTTACATAGATGTTGTAAATCTTAAAGGTGTACATGAGCAAAAAAGTATATGTACACCTTTTTGTATGGATTAAACAATGTAAAAAAGACGAAATACAATATAAATATTTTCTTAAATAAGTCGAAAATTACCTTTCAAAGTAGACTTGGCCAAACGGTATCAATTACAATAAAAATATAGTATTTATGCAACTTTGCACAATATCAACACTAGGTAAAAAAAGATAGGTAATTTATGCTTGAGATTGCCTGCTTTTTGAAATGAAAATATGTTAAGTGCCTGCTGAAAGGAGAAAATTCGTGAAAAAGCCCTTTTGCAATTCGGTGGTGGCATTTTTTGTATTTAGACTTTGGGCAAGTGTCTTGTAATGCCATTTGTTACCGCAGATGGAACCATCCTTCAAATGTCGAGTAATCATCGGCTAAGCTACATGAAAAACGGTTCTGTGTATGATATAGATCAGGGCGTTGAACCAGACTATGTGATTCATCAGCCTGAGCACTTCTATGACAGGCAGACTCTGACTGAGTATATAAATAATCTGTACTGAACAAAGCAAGAACCTATTACAAAGCATCTATTTAAGAAAAGGGGATTTATCATGAGTGCATTGATTACTTCAACTGCTGCAGCATTAATTGCCTTAGTTATCTGTGGGTTTATCTACCTGCGGATGATCAAAAGGGAAGTACCGGAGACGATTGGAAAACTTCAGGCAATTCTGCCGATTGCTTTGGGCGGCATATGCAGTCCTTACATTTATTGTATGGAAGAAAGTCGGGAAAACTATCGATTTTGAGAAAATCAGACGAGAGTGGTAAGGAGAATTGGTCATGGAAAACAAAAAAGGAAGAAAACATTCATTATGTGAGAAAAATGCTGTACTTGCAATGATACTGACAGTTCCACTGGGGTTTTTAACTCAAATGAGCGGTCCGACAAAGGGAGCAGTAAGCCACTTATTGTTTCCGCACTGTCTTTAGTTCTTTTGATCATCTATAATATGTGGTTCTCGCCTGAATTTGATGGAGTGTTTAAGGCTCATGTTCCGGTAAAAGAGATACTTATGGTATCCTCTGCGATGGCAATCCTTATTATCGGATGCATAATCATAAATGCTATATATAGTGGACTTGCTTTCAAACCATCAGTTTCTTTCGTGTGCCTGGCACTAATGGCTGGCATTAGTGAGGAGACCATTTTCAGGGCGATGCTTATTCCTATAGGAATGAGATATCTGAAGGTGAAGAATAGGGCAGTGGCAACAGTAATTATCTCATCTGTCATCTTCGGACCGCTCCATTTGACAAATATATTCGTAGGAGCAGATCCTGTCATGACTCTGATACAGGCATTCATGGCAACCTGTGGCGGTTTTGTTCTCGCCGGAATATATCTGAGGACCGGCTCGGTAATCCCGGGAATGATTGCTCACGCTGTGTATGATTTTATCAATTTTGTTACAGATCCAACCATCAATGAAAAGGGCGTTGTAGTTTCTGATAGCGGGAATGTTGGTATTTCGTATTATGTGATTATACTGGCGGTTTCGGTGACGCTTCTTGTAGCAGGATGCTATCTTATCAGAAAGACTAAACAGGAAACAATAGAGAATATATGGCAGACCAAGTGGAGCAACTGAACTTAATAGTTATGGCTATAACGGTATTCATAAAACAAGCGCCTATGCACCAAATCTTGCAGTGGCACTTGTTTTATGCTTTGGCGAGGGGAAGACAACTAGTTGCCGATTATCTCATGGAAGAGTTCCGAAAGTTGGGGATACAACTGTCCGGGAAATAATCAGCTTCACAGAACTGAGTAAAAATCTAATGACACAGCCATGAGGCACAATTATGGGCTTACGCCTGAACAGCAAAAAGGCTAAAAATTTGGATGTTTACTATAGTCTCAAAGTTTTTGTGAATAGGAAGGGAAAATGAGAAAGAAACTGGCTTTGGCAACGATTATGATGACGATTGTTTTGGTATTTACAGCATGTGCTTCATCTGGGAGCGCTGTAAAGAGTAAAAAAGAAGCAGATCGTGAGGTATTGTATCAGGTTTCATTACTACAGGGATTAACCTTCGGTGATTATCATGGCAGCATTACTGCCGGAGAACTTAAACAGAACGGAGATACAGGACTGGGCACTTTTGACGGACTTGATGGAGAGATGATTGTACTTGATGGAGTTGTTTATAAAGCAAAGAGTGATGGTTCTGTTGAAGTTGTAAACGATGACGAGACAATCCCTTTTTCAAATGTAACTTTCTTTGACGAGGATGAAAATGTAACGCTCGAAGGAATCACTGATATTGACGCATTAAAGGAGCTGCTGAATGAAAAACTTGAAGGGAAACTCCCGAATGGGTTCTGCGTTATACGAATCGATGGTAAATTTAAGGAGATGAATGTCCGCAGCGAATATAAGCAAAACGAACCTTATAAGCCACTTGCAAAGGTTCTTGAGACAGACCAGACATTTTTTGATTATTCCGATATAGAAGGAACTGTGGTGGGATTATACTGTCCGCCATATATGGATAAGTTAAATGCGGCAGGATGGCATCTGCACTTTATTTCAAAAGACAGAGAAAAAGGAGGCCATGTACTCGGTCTGAATATTGATAAGGCTGATCTTGCATTGGATTATACCCAGGGTTTTGAGATGAAACTGCCTGATAATGAGATGTTTGAGGGCTTTGATCTGACTATAGATCAGTCTGAAGACATAAAAGAAGTCGAGACGGGTGAGTAACAGGGTCAATAAAGAAGGGGTAATAAAAGGAATTTGAACTTAAATCTGCAATTTTAAAGTATTTAAAGCCATTTTCGTGGTGTAAAATTCTGCGAAAATGGCTCTTTTTCTTAACTAACAGGTGTATCAAAAAACTAATGATTTTCGCTACACTTTTGGGTAGACAACAGGAGCTATTAACAGGGTATATAGTATTCAAAAACTGCTATATGCCTTTATTTATGTATAAAAACAAGCTATAGTTGTAATAAGTGTTTGGGTAACTTGTATGGACACCACGTTTTTACTGAGCTTTGGGGAGAATAATGAATAACTTAGGTACAGGAAAAATAGAAACAGAGCGACTTATACTGAGAAAATTTACATTTAAAGAGGTGACTCATTTTGAAAAAAGAAATAAAGATTCTGTATTATATTTCAGTTGTAATAAGTGCTTTAGTGGGAGTGTGG
>NZ_CAMVPU010000017.1 GCF_947169445.1 uncultured Butyrivibrio sp.
CTTTCATCCCATAAGCTTATGCTTGATGGGTTTTCAGCCGTGAGAGTTATATAAAGTCATTGTTTATACATATTTAAGATTAGTGTATTGCGGTATATGGTATTATGTTAAAAAGTGATGAGAGGAAAGTAATCTAATAAAATATTTGCCTAAACTATTCTAACAGGTGATTCCCTGGGAAAGGATATGCATATGGAAAATGAAAATATTAAGATTATGAAAAAAGGCATGGAAGCTCTGAGTGATGATATGCTTGAGAATGTCACTGGTGGTTCGGAATATGATGGAGAAGTCAGGAGCTACCATTGTACCAGATGTGGTTGGTCAGGCACCAAGAAGGTTACTCCGAATGGAGGGGGTGTTTCTCCTTTGTGCCCTAGATGCTACGCTACAGTAGGTGAAGATGTAAATTTTTAGTTTGTGTAAAAAAAGCGCTCACGCAGCGCCTTTTTTATTGCGAATAATACTTATTAACGATAAAAGTTAATACAATTTTAAGAATATGCAAGTAGGCTGCTCTAATGCTCATAATGTATAATTATAAGGTACTAGCGTAAAGAAACGAGCTATAGAATGAACAAAAAGACTAACTATGTAAACAGTAGACGCTATAAATATCATGCTTGTTGCTCTTTCACAATTTTTTCTTATCTAAATGACATTGGAACCGTCCCCCCGTGGCTTTAAATGAGGCTGTTGTTATATTGAAAATAAAGAATAGTAGTATTTAAAATCAGGTATATTTATGGGCACTTTAATAAATCTTCAAAACGTTGGAAAAACGTATATAACAGGTTCGGTGGCCAACGAGGTTCTAAAAAATGTGAACCTCTCAATTGACGAGGGTGAAATGGTGGTTATCCTTGGACCTTCCGGTTCAGGAAAGAGTACTCTTCTGAACATGCTTGGGGGACTTGATAGCGCCACCTGTGGGACTATTACCTTCGGGGAAAAGACCGTCACGGCGCTGGACGACTCTAAGCTCAGTGATTTCAGAGCTGAGGATGTTGGAATCGTATTTCAGTTCTACAACCTGATCCCCACTCTTACTGCCATGGAAAATGTTGCTCTGATGAGCGAACTGGGAGTTGAGATCATGGACCCAATGGAGGCACTGGAACTTGTTGGCCTTAAAGGATACGAAAACAAGTTCCCGTCACAGATGTCCGGAGGTCAGCAACAGCGAGTTGCTATAGCAAGAGCAATAGCCAAGAGGCCGAGGCTTCTTTTATGCGACGAGCCTACAGGAGCTCTTGATACCAAAACGGGAAAAGAGATATTAAAGCTTTTAAATGCTCAGAGTAAGGATGGCAAAAGAACTGTCATAATGGTAACCCATAATGCAGCCTTTGCAGACATAGCAGACAAAGTAATTTACGTCAAAAACGGAACTGTTGAGAAAATCGTAACTAACGAGCATCCGAAGGATGCTGATGAAATAGAGTGTTGATAAAAAGGGGATAATATGAAAACTGTCGCAAGAAATATTATCATTGGAACCGCAGCTCTTTTTGCAGTTGGTGGCGGAACAACATACATGCTTCTTCCGGATTCTGTTGAGGTTGAAACTGTCCAAAGAGCAAATGTTAATGAGAGTATAACCGAAATCGGACAGATCGAAGCAGATGCAGCCGTTACGGTCTATGCGCCTGTAAGTGGAAAGCTTTCAGAGGTCTCTTTTAAGATAAACGACAAGATAAATGAGGGCGACGTCCTTGCCAGGTATGACATGAACGCTGCTCAGAATCAGTATGAACTGGCACAGCTTAACCTGACCTATCAGGAGGATAACTACGCTGCGGCTGTTGAGACCAATAAAAAGAACAAGTCCAAAGCTTATTCTGCTGGAAAAGAGGCGGAATCAATGCTAATGGAATATGTTCACACAGAAGAAAAAAGAGATGACATCAACATCAAGGAGAATGAACGAGACCTTAGGATAGAGCAGACCAAGCAGGGAATACAGGGAGAAATATCAAGACTTCAGGCAGAGCTTGATATTGAATCCAAAAAGCTTGAGTCAGGTGAAAGCACTCCTGAAAAAGTTGATAAGATAAAGAATCAGCTCACAACCTGCTTTACAACACTGGCGGGACTTCCGGTTGGAGACCCAATGCCCACAACTTCGTATGCGCAGAATGCTGAGTATCAAAGGCAGATGGAGCTCATGGATAAGCGTTACAACGCACTTCTTAGCCAGAAGATGGCAGCAGAGGAAAAGGTTGTAACCGAATCTTCATTAAAGGGATATGAGGATAGCATAGAGATTGCCAGACTCCAGGAGGAGACTGCCAAGAAAAATTTAGACATCGCACAAAAAGGTGTAGTTTCCACTGTCAGTGGAACAATTCTTCAAAGGCTGGTTGATGACGGTGCTATGCCTGAAGCGGGAACAGCTCTTTTTGTAGTGCAGCCGGACACCGGATATAAGGCTACACTTATGGTATCCCGCTATGATATTGAGAGTGTGGAAATTGGCCAGAAGGCAAGAGTTACCATGGGCCAGACCGTTTATGATGGCACGGTTTCTTTTATTTCACCGGTTGCCACAACAGCTGATTCATCCGGTAAACCCAAGGTTAAAGTCGAGATCTCTTTTGACGATAGTAAGGCGCGTCCTACTATCGGCCTGGAGGCCAGTGTCCAGATATTTACAAAGGAAGAGGCGAATGTGTTAAGTATCTCTGACAAGGCTGTCTATTCCGGAGATGAGGGCAAGTATGTTTATGTTTTAAAGGATGGAAAAGCTCAGAAACAGGAAGTGGAAATCGGAGCATCCGGAGAAGGGTATACGCAGATACTATCCGGACTCTCTGAAGGAGATACTGTTATTACAGAAGCTTTAAGTGATGATGATATTGGCGGCAGATTTAAACCCGAAAAGTGAGGAGTAGATGATCCTATTAAAAAAAGTACTGCGGGATCTTAGGCAGAATGCGGTACAGTTTTTTTCAATCTATATAATGACCTTGCTTTCTCTTTTTGTTCAGACAGGATTTGAGTCCAGCAATGTGGGCTCTGCTTATAGTGCTGCTGAATATTTTGCCATGACTAATTATAAAGACCTGTCGGTTGAAGGCTCTACTTTTTCCTACAAAGATGTGGAAATGCTGGAGAACATTCCAGGGGTTCGTGCCGTTGATGGAATGGCCAGAGTGGCAGGAAAAATCATGTTGGATAAGGAACGCTTGCTGGTCCTTAGCTTTATTGATGGCAACGACGTTTCAAAGATGTATGTTACGGATGGTGAGCAGTATAAACCAGGAAAAACAGGATGCTGGGTTGAGGAGCGCTTTGCACAGCCAATGGGCATAAGGGTTGGAGACTCTCTGTCGATGACAACCGGTAATATTACCCTTACAGAGGAAGTTAAGGGAATCGTGTATTGTCCGGAATTTCTTTATTATCTTCCCAATGATACATACACAGAGCCTGAGTATGGAACTCATGGCTTTGTTATAATGGACATTTCTGAGGCACCGACTTATCTTGAAATGGACAAGATAATTGTTGATCTATCGGAAGTTAAGGGCAATGGCCCGCTTCTTACCAAGGAAGAGAAGCAGATCATGAATGCCATGCGTGACGTGGTAAGTGAGCGAATGGATAATCCCAAGGTTATAGTTAAGACTAAAACTGAGGATGAGGACTACAATGACTACGCCGGAGTTTTGGATTCAAGCGATGCCATATCAACTGTCTTTCCGATAGTATTCCTGGCTGTGGCACTTTTGGGAATTCTTACCACCATGACAAGACTTACCGAAAAACAAAGAGTGCAGATCGGTACCCTTAAAGCCCTGGGGTTTTCTGACAGGAAGATTACTATGCACTATATGTCCTACTCAGTTATTATTGCAGCTCTTGGCTGTATTTCGGGAGCAATAGTAGGGCCGCTGGTGCTTGGCGCATATCTGAATGACCTTAACGATTATTATTATCAGAATCCTTTGCAGCGTCTTGAGCTTACCGGTAAAACAGTTGTCATGGGCTGTCTTACTGTTATGCTTTGCGTAGCTGTATCCTATCTTTCAACCAGGAAAATATTAAAAGAGAATCCTGCGAGAATTCTTTTGCCTGAGGCACCTAAATTTGATTCCACCGGAGCTATGGAAAAAAGCAGATTCTGGAAGGGGCTTCGTTTCGCATCAAGATGGAATATCAGAGATGTTCGAAGGAACAAGCTAAGAACGGCGGTAAGTATTGCCGGTATCCTTGTCTGCAGTATGCTGATATTTATGTCACTTGGATTTTATGAGGCCTTGGAAGGACAGTCTGAGTGGATGTACGGAGAAATATTCAAAGGAAATTACCAGATAGTCTTTAAGGACGATGTGCCCTATGGAACGATATATGAATTTGCTAATGAGTATCAGGGCCAGATGGCGCAGGTTACAAATGCTACTATCTTTAATGATAAAGAGCAGAGCGTAAGAGAAATGACTGTTCTGGATGAAGGAACAATCTTTATGCCACAGGGAGAGGAACTTGAATGTATTGAGATACCTGAAAGCGGAGTCATGCTGACCTCCAGACTTGTGGACTATTTTGGTATCAAGGTAGGGGAAAAGATAAGCTTCAAACTCCCCGGAAGCAGCAAGGTTTATAGTGCACCTGTAGTGAAAATATGCCGTGTTGCCAGCGGTCAGGGCATTATAATGAGTCGAAGCGCCTGGGAAGAAATGGGTGGTTATTTTACCCCGACACATGTTTATACCAGGATGAGTGTTCCATCGGACATCAAGACGAAAAGACCGGAAGTTGCTTCTGCAAGCAGTAAAGATATGCTTGTGGAGTCTTTACAGAACTCAAATGAAGTGTCCTACACAACCTCCTATATCCTTGCGGTTATTGCAATAGTCATGGGTGTTGTGGTTCTTTATAATCTGGGTGTTCTTTCCTATGTTGAGAAGACGAGAGAAATAGCAACTTTAAAGGTGCTTGGTTTTCACTCTGGAAGCATCAGGGGTATACTTTTGCAGCAATCGCTTGGGATCACCGCTGCCGGAGCTATTTTGGGCGTGCCCTTTGGTATTGTCATGTTGGACAGGCTGGCTGACATGGTCATGGGGATTTACTATGATATGGTGGTATCACCTTCGGCCTTTCCATATCTTGGTGCCATTCTGGGAACCTTCCTGGTTTCGGTACTGGTTAATATTTTCGTATCGTCAAAGGTCAAGACTATTGATATGGTCGAGGCATTAAAGAGTAGAGAATAAAGTCACGGGGCAAGCCGATGGGGCAGAAAGCCATTGGCTTGCTGCCCCATTGGTTTGCGTGATTTCAAAATTATTCTTTTGAAGCCTCTTTTAATGCAGTTACGATTTCTGCTTCTGTAGTAAGGCTCATAACCTTGTTTGTAAGTTCGTCGGCCTCTTTCTTGCTCCATTTGGAGATGATGCAGCGGGCTGTAAGTACCAGAACAGGATTTACACTGAATTCTGTAAGCCCAAAGGAGATAAGAAGCGGAATCATTAAAGGATCGGCTGCAGCCTCACCGCACATTCCTACAGGAATTCCAGCATTTCTTCCGCATTCAATAATGTGTTTTATTGAGCGAAGCACAGATGGCTGGAAGGTGGAGTAGAGATAAGCTACATCAGCATTTCCGCGGTCAACACTCATGGTGTACTGAGTCAGGTCATTGGTTCCGATTGAGAAGAAATCAGCCTCTTTTGCAAGGATATCTGCGATAAGTGAAGCAGCAGGTGTTTCTATCATGCAGCCTACTTCAATGTTCTTGTCGTAGGCTATTTCATTGGCATCGAAATCCTTTTTAATCTCTTCAACCATCCCTTTTACCGCGCGAAGCTCGTCTACGCAGGTTACGAGAGGAAGCATTATCTTAACCTTACCAAAGGCACTGGCTCTTACAATGGCACGCAGCTGCAGCATGTAGCTATCCTTGTTTCCGAGGCAGTATCTGACAGCTCTGTAGCCAAGGAATGGATTCTCTTCCTTCTTCATGTTGAGGTATGGAATATCCTTGTCACCACCAATATCAAGAGTTCTGATAATTACAGGTTTGCCACCCATGGTAACAGCAGCTTCCTTGTATGCTGCAAACTGTTCTTCTTCAGTTGGCATGTGGTTATTGTCCATGAACAGGAACTCTGAACGGAAAAGACCTATGCCTTCACCGTCGCATTCTAGAGCTTTCTTGGCATCTTTTGGAGTTCCGATGTTACAGAACAGTTCAACGCTTTCGCCATCTGCTGTAAGGGTCTCTTTTCCAAGAAAGCCCTTAAGCTCAGACTGCTTGCGTATAAAGTCCTCACGCTTGATGATGTACTGTGAAAGAACATCACCCTCAGGATTGATATAAACTAATCCTTCGGTTCCATCTACAATAGCAGTGTCCTTATCTTTTACAATAGTAGTAACATCAGGCACTGACAGAACAGCAGGAATCTCAAGGGCTCTTGCTAAAATAGCAGAGTGGGAAGTTTTTCCGCCGACCTCGGTAATAATACCTGCCACATTTTCTTTTACAATCTGAGAAGTCATTGAAGGAGTCAGATCCTTGGCAACAAGGATGGTGCCCGGGGCAACCTTACTGATATCTATGTCCTTAATGCCTAAAAGCAGCTTTAAAAGGCTTACCTTAATGTCGCTGATGTCGGAAGCACGCTGCTTCATCATATCATCATCCATCTTGGAAAACATTCCGATAAACATATCACATACTGCTTCAACTGCGGATTCTGCGCACTGGCCTGCCTCGATCATCTTGCCCATTTCTCCGGCCATAGTAGGATCGGAGATCATAACAAGATGGCCCTGAAGGATTTCAGCTTCCTTGGGACCTATTCTTTTTCTGATATCCTCTGCCATAGCAGCGGTTTCAGTCTTGAACTCTTCGACAGCAGCTAAGAAACGCTCCTTCTCAGCAGCGGTATCTTCAATCTTTCTTTTTTCAAATGCTAAATCGTGTTCTGCAATTACGCAGATACTTCCAATTCCAATGCCGCGGGATGCAGCTATTCCTTTGTACATTTAATACCTCCATGGGAAAAAGAGTTACTGTTCACTCGCATGCAGCTCGCTCCAGTACTGCAGGGCATCATGGTTTATAGGGCTTTAGTCACCAAGTCCACTCTCTACAAGCTCAACAGCCTTCTTAAGAGCTTCAGCCTCATCAGGACCATCGCACTGGATCTCGATTTCGCTGCCGCATTTAATACAAGCGCTCATCAGCATCATTACGCTCTTTGCATCATATGTAGTTCCGTTGAATACGATCTTTACATCGCTTGTAAAAGGGGTAACAGTCTGGCTGAAAAGACTAGCCGGACGCATGTGCATTCCCTGTTCGTTAGTTACTGTAATTTTCTGTGATACCATAATAATTTCCTTTCCGTTTGTAAAAAATAAATCTATGTTATTAATTGCTTAATGCACAGCCGCAATAAGCGGCTGTGCGATAATAACCTCTATGTGAATAATTAGTCTTCAACCTTCTTTTTAAGAAGTCCCAGCATCAGGCAACCTACAGCTGATCCCACAAGGAGAGCTACGAGGTACATTCCCACGTTACCTACTACAGGGAATACGAAGATTCCGCCGTGAGGAGCCATAAGTGTGCATTTGAATACCATTGAAAGAGCACCTGCAACACCTGAACCAACCATAAGTGAAGGAATAACTCTAAGTGGATCTGCAGCAGCAAATGGGATAGCACCCTCTGTAATGAAGCAAAGACCCATGATGAAGTTTACAGGACCTGACTTTCTCTCAGCTGGTGTGAACTTGTTCTTAAAGATGAGTGTTGCAAGAGCAATCGCAATTGGAGGAACCATACCGCCAACCATAACTGCAGCCATGATCATGTAGCCTGTCTCGTTCTGGTTTGCAAGAGCAGCAGTACCAAATACGTAAGCAGCCTTGTTGAGAGGGCCACCCATATCTGTTGCCATCATAGCACCCAGAAGAACACCAAGAGTAACGATTGAACCTGTACCCATTCCATTAAGAATATTTGTGATCCATGCATTAAGAGCGCCAACGATAGGGTTGATAGCGCACATTACTACACCGATTACGAGAATACCGCAAAGAGGATAAATAAGTACCGGCTTGATTCCTTCAAGAGCCTGAGGAAGCTTTTCACAGATCTTTTCCAGGAAAAGAACTATGTAACCAGCTGCGAAACCAGCTACCAGAGCGCCGAGGAAAGCGGATGGAACGTTACCGCCGGGAGCAGCAAATGTAGCTCCTGTGCTTGCAAGAGCACCGCCAACGAAACCAACAGCAAGACCAGGACGGTCTGCAATACTCTGAGCAATGAAGCCTGCAAGAATAGGAAGCATGAAGCCAAATGCAGCGCCGCCTATTGTCTTGAACCATGCAGCAACAGGTGTGTTAGTACCGAAGTTACTTGGATCAATTGAATAATCGTCAAGAAGGAATGCGATAGCAATCAGGATACCGCCACCGATAACGAATGGAAGCATATGTGAAACACCGTTCATAAGGTGCTTGTAAAGCTGTCTTCCAATTGATTCATTTCCTGTATCAGCAGCCTTTGTAACAGTGCCTGTGTGATGATAAGGAGTTGTTTCACCTTCGTTAGCTTTCTTAAGAAGACTTTCAGGATTGTGAATGGCTTCCTTGGTAGATGTGATTATAACCTGCTTGCCATCAAATCTTCCCATATCGATATTCTTGTCGCAGGCAATAATGATTGCGTCAGCTTCAGCAATTTCGCTGGCTGTGAGAACATCCTTGGCACCTGCAGAGCCATCTTTTTCAACCTTGATGCTAAGCCCCATCTCTTTTGCCTTGAGTTCAAGAGCTTCAGCAGCCATGAAAGTATGTGCAATACCTGTAGGACATGCAGTTACGCCAAGGAGCTTTTTGCATACAGGAGCTGGCTTTGGAGCGGCAGCAGCTGCCTTCTTTGCAGCCTCTTCCTTATCCTTCTCGGCTTCCTTGGCATCGATGATTCCAAGGAACTCTTCAGGAGTCTTAGCCTCGATAAGCTTTGCAGAAAATGACTGATCCATCAGAAGAGTCATGAGCTTTGAAAGAACTTCAAGATGTGTATCAGCAGCTGTATCAGGAGCTGCAATCATGAAGAACAACTTACTTGGATTTCCGTCAAGTGACTTGTAATCAATTCCTTCAGGAATTGTAATGGCTGTTACACCAGCCTTAGCAACAGCAAATGATTTGCCATGTGGAACTGCAATCCCCATACCAATTGCTGTAGAACCTTTTTCTTCTCTTGCGAGAATAGCTTTTTTGAAAGCTGATACATTGTTGAGGTTACCAACCTTCTCATGCAGCTCGATGAGCGCATCAATAGCACCGTTCTGGTCAGCTGCACTGACATTTAAGCTGATGCCATCTTTCATGAGTAAATCTGTGATTTTCATAGTCCCTCCTTTACGGGTGTTTCCCCTTGTTTCTTGCTATATAAAGAGTAAAAATACTCAGTTATATCTTTATAATTTTTCGTAGATCGCTTTTATTGCTTCCCCTGTTGCCAGATCGTCAGAAAATGCAGTGGCGCTTCCTGCAGCAGTTCCCATCTTTAAAGCCTCTTCGTAGTTGTGAGTCTGATTAAAACCGGCTATAAAGCCAGCCACCATCGAATCTCCCGCACCTACAGAATTTCTAACTGTTCCCTTTGGGACTCCGATTCTGTATTTTTCTCCGGTTTCGGTTATGAGCATTGCGCCGTCACCTGCCATGGAGATAAGTACGTTTCTTGCGCCCATTTCCTGAAGCTTCTTGGCATGTGCTTCTATTTCATCATCAGTTTTTAAAACGGTTCCAAACATTTCGCCAAGCTCATGATTGTTGGGCTTTATCAGGAATGGATGATATTTAAGAACGTTCTTTAAAAGATCCTTTGTGGCATCTACTACGGTATCTATTTTTCTGTCCTGAAGCTTTTCAAGGATCTTTTCATAAATATCGCTTGGAAGAGTGCTTGGAATACTTCCGGCCAGGATAATGGTATCGCCGTCCTTAAGCTCATCAAGCTGTGTAAAGAGCTTATCAAGGGCCTCCTTCGGAATCTTAGGACCCTGGGCATTTATTTCGGTTTCTGTTTCTCCCTTGATCTTTACATTGATACGGGAGATACCTTCAGGCAGCTGGATGAAATCAGCCTTGATGCCTTTTTTATCAACGCTTTCTGCAATTGCTTTTCCGGTAAAGCCGGCTACAAAGCCAAGAGCAGTATTATCTATTCCAAGGTTCTTTAAAATAGTTGAAACGTTGATGCCCTTTCCTCCAAAATAGCATTCCTCTGAGTCAGAACGGTTAGTCATTCCCGGAAGAAGCTTGCTTCCCATTCTTACGACATAGTCAATTGCTGGATTAAAGGTGATTGTGTAGATCATATATTCCTCCTACTTCGAATTTTGCTCATCAGAAGTATCATTTACATTTTTGATAATTGTTTTGCTGCTATAGTTCTTGGAAACTTCACGATCCGTGATAATGCAGCAGTTTGGAATATCAGCGAAGGTGACAGAGCTCACTTTGCCGAATTTGGTGTGGTCAGCCAGTATATAGGAAACATAAGCGTGTTTGACGGCTTCCTGTTTAACAAGGGCTTCATCCACATCCGGGGTAGTGTAGCCTGCATGAAGTGAAATACCGTTGGTTCCCATAAATGCCTTGGTGAAATGATATTTACTGATTCCTTCAATACAGTCCGGACCGATAATGGCCTCTGTGGTGGGCTTGCATCTGCCACCGATGATCATGGTGTTTAAGCCTTTTTCCACGAGCTTCTTGGCATGTACTATGCCGTTGGTGATATATTTGGCCTTGGTATTGGTGATGTACTTGATCATCTCTAAAGTGGTTGTTCCGGAATCTATATAAACAAAATCCTGATCATTTATAAGAGAAGCAGCGTATTTACTGATTGCTTCCTTCTCCTCGGTGTTAAGAACTGCCTTGGCAGAAACACTTGGTTCAAAGGTGTTAACGTCCTGCTCCGCAATTGAAGTAGCTCCTCCGAAGACCTTGACTATCTTTTTCTCTTCGTGGAGAGCAGATAAATCTCTTCGGATAGTGGCGGCAGAAGCATCGAATTCCTCCATGAGTTCTGCAACAGTCACAACATTTCTTTCATTTATTAATGTAACGATAAGATCTCGTCGTTCCTGAGTTAGCATTGTGTCCCCCTAGCCTATACATTCTTGAATTTCTAATTCAAGAATGTATTTATTCTTGGATCTTTATCCAGGAATGCATAAGAAATGATTATTTCATTCACTGATAAGAGCATAATAACATCACCTTCAATCATAATCAATCAAAAATAATCACAAACAATCATGGCACTAATTGTGAAATAATCACAAAACATCACAAAATAATCAAAAACGCTCACAACGTGCATGAAAACGCGCAATCTCTTTTGATTAAAAGAATATTAAAAAACAATAAAGCTTTATCTATATTGCGTAAAAAACATTTACAAAGCAGTAGTAAAAAATTACAATAAGATTAGAGTTTGTCTAAGATTAAAGCCTTAGGAGGTACTGATTTTGGAAATAATCGAATTAACTCAGGAACAGATAGATATCATAGGTGAGATTGCTAATATCAGCATGGGTAATTCAGCAACCACGCTCAGTATGATGGTAAATAAAAAAGTTGATATCACAACGCCTAACGTTAAGATGATAAAAAGAAGTGAGGCGCTTGATGATTATGAAAAGACCTGTATTTTTGTACAGATACATTATGTTAAGGGTCTTCAGGGCAATAATGTTCTTGTGTTAAAGGAGCATGACGTGAAGGTTATGACCGACCTTATGATGGGCGGTGACGGCACCAATACTGCCGGAGAGATTACAGAACTTCATTTATCAGCAGCTTCAGAGGCTATGAACCAGATGATGGGCACCAGTGCAACATCTCTTTCTTCCATGCTCGGAGTTCCGACGGATATCAGTACACCTATCGTTAATCAGATTGATGTAGACAGTATCAAAGTTTTTGAAAAAATGTTTGATACTACTTACGATAAATTTGTTAAAATAGCTTTTAGGATGACAATAGGTGACCTAATCGATTCCGTCATGGTACAATTGTATCCGGTGCAGTTCGCAGTGGATATGTGCCAAAAATTCATGGATAAAGGGAAGTAATACGGGTAATGAATAAGGCAGAAACTTTAGAAATCAAGAAGCAGTTTACACCGGACAGGTGCACAATTGACCACATTTGTGGATGCTATGTGGATCACGAAAAGAACAAGAGACTTACTTTTAGAAATGCCTTTGGACAGATTCCAGAGGAGGAAATGTTCAAATATCTGGATATTTTCCAACATACACTTGCAGGTACTTTTGGCAAGAACCTAATTAGTCTTGAGTTCCCTCTAGACCAGGAACAGCCAGGAGGGACTCAAGATTTTCTTTTAACACTGAGAAACTCCAGACTTGAGGATGATGAGCTGGTAGATGAGTTCTATGACAAGATAATTGCCAATTACGTAAATGGTGAGAACTACTATATTATTGTTGTTCATGCAGTTTACGATATCCCAGGGATCACAAGGGATGGAATAGAGATGGAGGATGCTTCCGAGAAGATTTATGACTATATTCTCTGCAGTATCTGCCCTGTTAAGCTCTCTAAGGCCGGGCTTGGCTACAATGAGAGCAAAAATGTTATTGAGGACCGCTTCCGTGACTGGATTGTAGAAGGTCCTACAAAGGGATTTCTTTTCCCTGCATTTATAGAAAGAGATACAGATATCCATAACATGCTGTATTTCACCAAAAAGCCTGATGATCTTCAGCCTGAGTTTGTTGAAGCAATGTTTGGAGGAAGAGCTCCAATCTCAGCTCCTGAGCAGAAGGATCTTTTTGATGCAGTTGTTCAGAATGTTATTGGTGACCAGGCTGATTACGACATCATGAAGAATATTCATGATAACTTGAATGATATGATCGAGGACCATGAGGGAGATCCTGAGCCTCTGGAACTTACCAAGAATGATGTCAAGCAGCTTTTACAGGATAGTGGTGTTCCGGAAGAAAGAATGGACTATTTTGAGGAGAACTACGCAAAATGTGCTGGAGAAGAGGATTATCCACTCCTTGCCAGCAATATTGCCAACACCAAGAAGTTTGACATTGAAACTCCGGATGTGGTGATCAAGGTTAAGCCCGACAGAACAGACCTGGTGGAATCCAAGATTATAGATGGCAGGCAGTGTCTTGTTATTGCTGTTGATGATCATATAGAAGTTAACGGTATTAACGTGCGAACCTTTATGAACAAATAAAGACAGGGGTAAAGATGATTCAACTTGCTATAGTAGAGGATGAAGATTCGTACGCTAGGCAGCTTGAGGACTTTGTTAATAAGTACCAGGCTGAGAGCGGCAACTATTTTAAAATAACCAGATTTACAGATGGCGATGAGATTACCAATGGCTATAAGGGGCAGTTTGACATAATTCTCATGGATATTGAGATGAAGCTGATGGACGGCATGACTGCTGCCGAAGAAATCAGAAAACTGGATCAGGAAGTAGTCATAATGTTTATCACCAATATGACTAACTACGCAATCAGGGGCTATCAGGTAGATGCTCTTGATTACGTGCTTAAACCTGTCAGCTATTTCGCATTTTCTCAGAAGCTTGGTAGAGCCATCAGTAAGATGCGCAAGTCCTCTGCGAAGATCATTTCCATAGATATGCCCTCCGGGGTAAAAAAACTGGATATAGACAATATCTTTTATATAGAAAGTGAAGGACATAATCTCAATTTCTATACTACCGGAGGCGATTTTACCATTAGAGCCAAAATGGGAGACTTTGAGGAACAGCTTGCTGACTATAATTTCTTTAGAAGCAATAAGGGATATATTGTTAATCTCAAATATGTGGACGGAGTAGAGAACGGAAGTTGTCTGATTGCCGGAAAACAGCTTCAGATAAGCAGAGCGAGAAAGAATGATTTTATGTCTGCGCTGACGGATTATATGGCATCATTGCCGTGAAACAGGAACTATTATGGAAAAAGTTTATCAGGATATTCCGAGAATATATACAGCTCTTGCAGAATGGCTGGCATGCCTTACATACTGCATGGTGTTAAAAAGACGTGTCAAGAATGAAGAGTTTGTCCTTTCTACTATTTTGGCACTTATTGTTCAGAGTATGTTCCTGGTATTGACTAAGGGACTTCCTGTAGTCTGGTGGATACCCTGTATGTTGATGGCTGTGGGTTTTATGTTTGTATATCTGGCATTTACCTGCGATGATACCAAAAATGTAATCGGATATTATTGTGCCAGGGCTTTTCTTTTGGCGGAACTGGCGGCTTCCCTTGAATGGCAGCTGGCTAGCTTTTTCAGAAATGTCACACCTTCAATTCTGGTCCAGATTCTGATTCTTTTGGCTGTGTATGGACTTGTTTTTACCTGGGCTCACTACATGGAGGTCAGTATTACAAGAGGCGTTTTTCAGCTGGAGATCAACAAACACGAGTTGTGGGCTGCAGTACTTATAGCAGCTGCGGTTTTTGCATTTAGTAACCTTAGCTTTGTATTTAGGAATACGCCATTTTCGGGATCTCTTATGGCAGATGTCTTTTACATAAGAACCCTGGTGGATCTGGCGGGAATCATGATCCTGTACGTGTATCAGAGCCGAATCTGTGAGCTTTTGGCGGAAAAAGAGCTGCGAAATATCCATGCCATGCTAAAGGCTCAGTATGATAAATATCGAAACTATCAATCTACCTTTGAACTGATCAATATGAAGTATCATGATCTGAAACATCAGATAGCAGGACTTCGTGCGGAAATGACTGATGAGGAGAGAAAAGAGTGGATTGACAGTCTTGAGCAGGAGCTGGAATCCTATAGTCCTGAGCTGGAAACCGGAAACAGTGTTCTTGATACGCTTATTGCCGGCAAAATGATGAACTGCAGAGCCAATAATATCAAGATTACCTGCGTGGCTGATGGAGATATTCTGGATTTCATGCACGTTGCCGATATTTGTACGATTTTTGGTAATGCACTTGATAATGCGATTGAGAGTGTGACACTCCTTGAAGACCCTGAGAAGAGACTTATTCATTTATCTATTTCTCAGAAAAAGGGATTTATACTGATCCAGATAAATAACTATTGTGAGAATACCATTACCATGAAGAATGGATTTCCTGTCACTACTAAGGCAGATTCCAGCAATCATGGCTTTGGTCTTAAGAGTATAAGATATACTGTAGAAAAATACCATGGAACCCTGAATTTTGATCTGAAGGATAACTGGTTTGAGCTTAAAATGCTTATTCCAAAGGGAGGTCAGGGATGAATATTATCGCCGTGGCCGTAGCAGATTATATAGGCTTCATATTGCTGGTGGCAATGCTTATCAGCAGCCATATCAGAAGATCTGCTCATGGAGTACAATTTAAGATTTTTACAATCATTGCAACGATGTCGGCAGCTGCCTGCGTTGTTGATTTTTTCATGTTCTATTGTGATGGGAAGGTTGGAACTATATACTATCTTATCAATCTTGTAGGTAATACCTTCTGTTTTATTGCCAATCCGGTCTTTGCTGTTGGGTGGTGTCTTTATACTGAAGCTAAGCTTTATAATTCCGATGCCAGGGTAAAAAAGAGATTTAAGCCCTTGGCTTTACCAGGGGCAGTGCTGGTGGCCATAGCGCTTATAAATATGTTTGTTCCATTAATATTCTATATTGATGATACGAATGTGTATCACAGGCTGCCGCTTAGTTACATGTTTTATGTAGTACTTTTTGGCTACATGGTATATAGCATAGTGGTAGTAAAACAATATGAAGAAAGATATGATAAACTCAGGTTTTTCCCGCTGCTTCTTATGATGGGACCTATCGTTCTTGGATGTACCCTGCAGATCATATTCTATGGTGTATCTCTTATATGGGTATCCCTTTCTGTTGGAATTACAGCTATCTATATGGCTATGCAGAATGAGTTTTCCTATGTGGATACGCTGACTGGTCTGTACAACAGAGCCTATATGGACTATGTTATGGACCTTTATACCAAGGAGAATAAACATAAGCTTGGCGGAATCATGATCGATGTCGATTATTTCAAACAGATCAATGATACCTATGGACATTCTGTCGGAGATGAAGCTTTGATTGATGTGACGAGAATTATCCTTTTTAGTAAGCCGGATAAAGCCTTGGCCATCAGGTTCGCGGGAGATGAGTTTATTCTTGTTGTAAAAGACTGCAACGATGCTTCCATGCAAAAGATTATCTCTGATATAAGGGATGAACTGGCACAGTTCAATGAAACGGAAGGACGCCAGTATAAGCTTTCGCTTTCCATGGGCTATGCGCTCTTTGATTCGGAAAAAGACAACTCGGACAGCTTCTTCAAGCATATGGATGACAATATGTATGAGGAAAAAATGAAGAAGCACGCGGCAAGATGATGGAATTGATAAAATATTAATATATAGTCGTGGAACATATAATACACTTTGTGACAAAAATCGTACCGTTTATGACAAAAACGGCACGATTTTTTTTGTGTGCTAATCTTGTAGTGTAAGCGCTACTGCGTGCAAAAAGCAGTAGTTCAACTAAAGGGTCATGGTCCTGACCAGTCTATGACTTATTACAAAAAGGGAGGTTTTGCTATGTTATCTATCAATATGGCGGACGTTATGAACGTCATCACTTCAATCAAGTCTTATTTGATTGCTATAGGTATCATAATTGCGGTTGCTATCGTTATCATGATCGCTGTTATGAAGCTTAAGAAATCAACTAAGAAACTGGTGAGAGGCACAGCACTTGTTGCTATGCTGACTGGTATTGTTGTTTGTGTGAATATGATCCTGACAGGTCCTATGAGCACAATGCTTGATCTTGTAAGCGGAAAGGGAACCATCAGTAAGAAGACTTCTGATGAAGCTACAGATCTTGCACAGGATATTGCAAGAGAAGGAATTGTTCTTCTCGAAAATGATGGTAATACACTTCCAATCGCTTCCGGAAGTAAGCTCAATGTCTTTGGATGGGCTTCTACAAATCCAATCCTTGGCGGAGCAGGTTCAGGTGCTCTTAATGAGGCATATGCTACCATAGATATCCTCCAGTCACTTTCATCTGCAGGAATTGAGACAAATACAGAGCTTACAAAGTTCTACACAGATTATAAAGCAGACAGACCGGTTGTTGGAATGTGGGCTCAGGATTGGACACTTCCGGAACCAAATGTTTCTCTTTACACAGATTCACTTATTTCAAATGCAAAGAGCTTTTCTGATACAGCTCTTATCGTAATCAGCCGTTCAGGCGGTGAGGGTGCTGACCTTCCAGCTAACATGACTGCAGTTGTAGATGGTTCTTTCCAGGATGGAACAACTTACACAGCAGGTGTATATGATGATTCACTTAATGCAGGTAATGACTGGGATAATGGTGATCACTATCTTCAGCTTACAAACAGAGAAGAAGAGATGATCGACCTTGTATGTTCTAACTTCGACAAGGTAATCGTTCTTTACAACGGTGCTAATGCTTTCGAGCTTGGCTTTGTAAAAGATCACCCACAGATCAAGTCAGTTCTCTGGGCAGCTGGTATGGGCCACGTTGGTATGAAGGCTCTCGGCGAAATCCTTACAGGTGATGTTAACCCATCTGGTAAGACAATTGATACTTTTGTATATGATATGAAGTCAACACCTTGGTGGAACAACTTTGGTGACTTCAATTACACAAATATGGATGAGTTTGCTTATATCTCAACCAGCTTCATGACAGGCGCTGAGTCCAGAGCAGACGTAAGCTTTATCAACTATGTTGAAGGCATTTATGTTGGATATAAGTTCTATGAGACAGCAGCATTAGAAGGCCTCATCAACTATGATGATATTGTTCAGTATCCATTTGGATATGGACTTTCATACACAACCTTTGAGCAGAAGATGGGTGACATTACTGCTTCAAATGGCACAATTTCTTTTGACGTAACAGTTACTAATACCGGTTCTGTTGCAGGTAAGGACGTTGTAGAGGTTTATTACAATCCTCCATATGAGAATGGTGGAATTGAGAAGGCTACAGCTAACCTTATCGCTGTTGAGAAGACAGAAAAGCTTGAGCCAGGTGCTTCACAGACAATCACTGTTTCATTTGAAGAAGAGTTCCTTGCTTCTTATGATTACCAGAATGCAAAGGCTTATGTCCTTGATGCAGGTGATTATGTAATTTCAATCAACAAGGATTCTCACAATGTAATTGATTCTAAGACATATAATGTTGGAACTACAGTTACATATGACGGAAGCAACAAGAGATCTTCAGATGAGATTACAGCTACAAATACATTTGATTTTGCAGCAGGTAATTTAGAATACCTTTCAAGAGCAGACGGATTTGCTAACTATGCATCAGCAACAGCAGCTCCTAAGAGCTATGAGATGTCTGCAGATTCAAAGGCTACATTCTATAACATCAGTAACTACCTCACAGCAGAAGCTACTGCTATGGATGAGGATCCAAATGCAGCAGCTGTAACAACAGGCGCAGCATCAAGTCTTGCACTTAAGGATCTTCGTGGTCTTTCAAAAGACGATGCTAAGTGGGATGAGCTTCTTAACGCTATGACACTTGATGATATGAACGCTCTTATTTCTCTTGGCGGATATCAGACAAACTCAGTTGATTCAATTGGTAAGGTTCGTACAAATGACTGTGACGGTCCTGCTTCAATCAACAACAACTTCACAGGCGTTGGATCACTTGGATTCCCTGTAGGTGTAACAATTGCAGCTACATATAACAAGGAGCTTGCTTATAAGTTTGGTGAGTACATCGGTAAGATGGCTAACGAAATGGATGTATCCGGCTGGTATGCACCTGCTATGAACATTCACAGAACTGCATTTGCAGGACGTAACTTTGAGTACTATTCAGAGGATGGATTCCTTTCAGGTATTATTGCATCTGAGGCTTGTCAGGGTTCATGGTCACAGGGTGTATATGCTTACATGAAGCACTTTGCAATGAACGACCAGGAAGAAAACAGATGTGACATGCTCTGCACATGGTCTAATGAACAGGCAATCCGTGAGATTTATCTTAAACCTTTCGAGATGTGCGTAAAGAATACAGATCTCCTTGCAGTTATGTCATCCTTTAACTACATTGGTAACCGTTGGGCAGGCGGATGTAAAGAACTTCTTAAGACAGTACTTAGAGACGAGTGGGGCTTTGATGGCTTCGTTCTTACAGACTACTTCGGAGTTTACGGATACATGTCATCTGACCAGGCTATCAGAAATGGTACAGACTGTATGCTTGTTAACTATCCTACACAGACTAACAACGTTCAGTTCAGAGATACAAACGGAGCTCAGCAGGCTATGCGTGAGGCTACCAAGAACATTCTCTACACTGTAGTTAACAGCCGTGCATATGCACCTGAGAACCTCAAAGAGGGTATGGCTTTCTGGAAGGTTCTTATGATCGTAGTTGACTGCGTATTTGCAGTACTTATGGTTTGCCTTATGGTTATCTTCTGCAAGAACTTCAAGAAGAACAGAGAAAAAGAGGCAGCAGCTGCAACAGCTCAGCAGTAAATAAGCTTACGAGAATTAATTGTTCATAAATATTTATTCAGAGTCTTGGGCAGTACCAAAGGTTTGGTGCTGTCCCAGGATTCTGCAATGAAAACAGTATTGATATTAAAGTGGGTGCACTTTGGTAAATATAAGTTAACATGCGAGGGAAAAAATGAAATATCAAGATATCATTGAGAAGATGACAATTGAAGAAAAAGCAGCTTTCTTAAGTGGAAAGGGCGAATGGCAGACACGGGATTTTGTAAGGCTTGGAATTCCTTCTATTTTCTGTTCTGATGGCCCTCACGGTATCAGAAAGCAGGCTGGAGCAGGAGACCATTTGGGACTAAATGAATCTTTACCTGCTACATGCTTCCCTACTGCAGCAACAATCGCTAACAGCTGGAATACTGAGCTTGGCGAGGAACTAGGAAAAACACTTGGTGAAGAGGCCATGGCAGAAGGAGTTAACGTCCTTTTGGGACCTGGTCTGAATATTAAGAGAAGTCCACTTTGTGGAAGAAACTTTGAGTATTTTTCAGAAGACCCATATCTTGCAGGTAAAATGGCAGCATCCTATGTGAAGGGAATTCAGTCACAGGGAGTATATGCTTGCCCTAAGCACTTTGCGGTGAACTCTCAGGAGCTTCGTCGTATGGCTATGAATTCAGTTCTTGATGAACGTACCTTAAGAGAAATCTATCTGACTGGTTTTGAAATTGCTGTTAAAGAGGGTAAGGCTAAGACTATCATGTCAGCGTACAATGAGGTCAACGGCACATATGCTAATGAGAGTAAGCATCTTTTGACTGATATCCTGAGAGACGACTGGGGCTTTGACGGAATCGTAATCACAGACTGGGGCGCTTCCAATGATCATGCTCTTGGCGTTGCTGCCGGATCTAACCTTGAGATGCCTAATCCGGGTCTTGATTCTGCAAGAGAACTTATTTCGGCAGTAGAGAGCGGCAAGATTAAGATTGAAGATGTTGACGCAAGAGTAGATGAGCTTCTTGATGCTGTTATGACTCTTTATGTAAATGCTCAGGGTAAATCTACAGAGTTTGATAAGCCTGCTCACCATGCTGTTGCAAGAAAGGCAGCTGCAGAGAGTACTGTAATGCTCAAGAATGAAGGAAGAATCCTTCCTCTTAAGGGCGGTACAAAGGTAGCTATTATCGGTGATTTTGCATTTGTACCAAGATATCAGGGAGCAGGTTCTTCACTGGTTAATCCTACCAAGATAGAGACTGTTTCAGAACTTATTGGTAATTATGATCTTCAGGTAATTGGTAGTAGCCGTGGCTATTCCAGAAGCGGTGAAGAGGATGCGGCAACCAAAAAAGAAGCTCTTGATATTGCAGCAAGAGCTGATGTGGTTCTTTACTTCTTTGGACTTAATGAGGATAGTGAGTCTGAGGGTATGGACAGAACTCATATGAGAATTCCTCAGAATCAGATCAATCTCCTTCAGGAGCTGGGACAGGTTAATAAGAACCTTGTTGGTATCATCAGCGCAGGTTCTGCAATAGAGATGCCTTGGCATCACTACTTCAAGGCTCTGCTTCACTGTTACTTAAACGGTCAGGCAGGAGCAGGTGCAGTACTTGATATATTAACAGGTGGTGTTTCACCATCAGGTAAGCTCTCTGAAACTATTCCGAGAAGACTTGAGGATACTCCTGCATACCGTTATTATCCAAGTACAGAGAGAACTTCCGAGTATAGAGAAAGCCTTTATGTTGGATATAGATATTATGACACAGCAGATGTTCCGGTTCTTTATCCATTTGGATTTGGACTTTCTTACACAACATTTGACTATAGTGATATAGCTGTGACAGAATCTGGCGTTTCCTTTAACATCAAGAACACCGGAGAAAAAGAAGGCTCTGAGGTAGCGCAGCTCTATGTATCTCTTCCCGGGGCTAAGGTATTCAGACCTAAGAAGGAACTCAAGGGCTTTGCTAAGGTTTCACTTAAGCCGGGTGAAACAAAGAAAGTAGAGATTCCATTTGATGACAAGACCTTCCGTTATTGGAATGTCAAGACGAATAAATGGGAAGTTGAAGGCGGAGAATATCAGATCAGGATCGGTGCCAGCAGCGTTGATATAAGGCTTGAAGGCAGCATCCAGAAGAGTGCTACAACTAATGAGCTTCCTTATACAGAAGCTGAGCTTCCAACATATTACACTGGTAAGATCCAGACCATCGAAGATGCTGAGTTTGAAAAGCTTCTTGGAAGAAGTATTCCTGATGGTAAATGGAGTGGTCAGCTTGGTACTAATGATGCGATTTGCCAGCTTTACTATGCGAAGAGCGGTCTTGCCAGATTTGCCTATAATCGTCTCACAGCTATGAAGAAAAAAGCTGATGAAAGCGGTAAGCCTGATCTTAACATACTGTTCATCTACAACATGCCTTTCAGAGCTATGGCTAAGATGACCGGCGGCGCTGTAAGTATGCATATGGTTGATGGAATTGTCGAGATTGTAAATGGTCACTTCTTTGGTGGTCTTGGCAAAGTAATTAGTGGATATTTCCGCAATAGCAAGCTGAACAAGCAGTACGAAAACAAGATTAAGTGATACCGGACGCCAATCGGCAATGAATAGATTTAGATGATGGAGGAATTGGAAAAATGAAATTTTGGAATGATTTTGCGGAGAAACATCCTGCTATAGCTAAGTGGGTAAGAGAGGGCGGATTGTTTGTAATCGTAAGTAACTTGATAACAGTATTTAAGTATCTGCTTCTTACATTTTTACCGGCAGCATTTGCTTTTCTTGGGGACAGATCTTTTGGGTGGCCGGGAATTCCGCTTACAATTGCAGGAGAGACCTTCCAGTGGAATATCCTTGGATATGATCAGGCTCATGGCGGACTTGCATACTTTACAGCATATATGATCGCAATGGTTATTGGTGAGTGCATCAACTTCCCAATCCAGAAGCTCTTTGTATTCCGTAATCATGATAAGCCTGGAAAGCAGATTGCATGGTATGTACTTGCATTCATTCTTATCACATGCATAGTTAACTCTATTAACTGCATTTGGGTTGCTGTAGCAGGTAAGTTTGTTGCTCCATTTATTTACAACATCGGAACAACAGTACTCAACGGTGGTGTCAGCATGGTAGTATTCTTCTTTGTAAACAAGATTATTTTCCCTGAGACTGCAAAGAAGGATTGAGGAAATAGTTACAATAAGTTGATACAATGCATGTTATGTGAGCTGCTGATTGTATATGTAGCTTGGAAATAGAATTGGGGTATAGTGTATATAGAAAAGTCCTGCAGAGCAGAAGGAAAAGGCTGCACCGCAGGACTTTTAACGATAGGGGAGTTATGAGGGAATATGAGGATTGGTATAGTCGAGGATGAACTGGAGGCGGCTAAGAATTTGCAGGATGCCATAACTAAATGGGGACAGGAGACCAAGACGGTTGTGACGATGACAGTTTATGGCACCGGTGAAGAATTTCTGGCAGCGTATAAAAAACAGTTTGATCTTATATATCTTGATATTCAGATGCCGGGGATCAGTGGCCTTGAGACGGCTGAGAAACTGCGGGAGCTGGATAGCAAGGTATTTTTGATCTTTTTGACAAATATGGCTCAGTTTGCAATTGATGGCTACAAGTATTCTGCACAGGATTACTTTGTTAAACCATTTTCTTATTATGCGCTTAAAATGCGTATGGACAGGATAAGGGAGACGCTGCTTCGCAATCAGGATGTAAATGTGGTCATTCCAATGACATCGGGAATGGTCAATATTTCTGCCAAAAAGCTCTTTTACATAGAAAGTGATGGACATGATACTATTTTCCATACTGCAAATGGCACATATACCACCAGAGATAAGTCCATGAAGCAATTGGAAAAAGAACTGTATCCCTACAATTTCAGAAGGTGCAATGTTTCATATCTGGTAAACCTGAAACACTGTGCCGGCATACATGAAAATGACCTGTTTATAGCCGGGGATGTTCTTGCAATTTCAAGGGCTAAGCGCAAACAGTTCATGTATGAAATGAGTCAGTATCTTTCCGGAGGCAGTATATGAAGGAATTAGTAGGAAATTATTTTTATTATATGAGTTTTTCAACGGAGCTGATGCTTGCCTCGTTGTTTTTTGCTCTCTTTTTTGAGAAAAAGAAATACTGGTTTTTAACCTTGCCACTTTGCTATATAGGCATGATTGTTTTGAGCGTATCATGGGAATTGGATTTTTCTTCTGGGCTCAATTTTTTGTTTGCCATTAAATATATCATGTTTTATATGATAACTATTCTAATGGTATTTCTTTCCTTTAACTGTGGCATATGGGGAGCAGTTTTTGCTGCTACGGTCGGTTATTGCATTCAACATATCTCATATAATCTGTGGGGATTCTTTTCGGTTGTTTTGGGACTAGGACTGCCCTTTAGAGATTTTTATACGGATTTAAGGCACCTTGTGTGGTTCGTTGTGGTCTACGGATTGGCTATATTCCTTATCAGAAAGAAATATCTTAGCAGCAAGAACCTTATCAGAAGGCAGTTTATGAATAACTGGAGGATTCTTGCCTTTGGACTTGTTTTTATGTCAGTTGCTACTTATTATGACAATCATGCTATGTCGGTACTGATCCATAATAATATGTCTAGTCTTAATTATATTGTTTATCTGTATGAGAGTCTGATAGCCGGTGCAATACTTCATATTTTGCTTTTGATTGTAAAAGATACCAAGAACGAAGAAGAACTGAAGAACATGAAGCTCCTCATACATTCCCAGAAAAAGGTCTATCAGAACAATAAAGAGATGATAGATACGGTGAATTTGAAGGCTCATGATCTAAAACATCAGATACATGCAATGCAGGGAGGCATTTCGTCAAAAGAGGTGGAAGAAATAGACCATCTTGTAAACATGTATGATACATCCTTGCATACGGGAAACGAAGCTCTCGATATTGTCCTGGCGGAAATGGGTGTGAAGTGTGCAAACAGAGATATTAAGCTAACATGTCTGATGGATGGAAGGCATATAGATATGCTATCTGATACAGATATTTATTCGTTTTTTGGAAATGCCATTGAAAATGCCATAGAGGCAACTTCCGAACTGCCACCTGAAAAAAGACATATCAGCATTACAGAGAATATGCAGGCTTCATTACTCAATATCAGAATTGAGAATTATTGTGAGCCAAAGAATCTTAAATTTGAGCAGGGACTTCCTATTACTGGCAAGGACTACAGATATCATGGTTTTGGAACCAAGAGTATGAAGCTCATTGCAGAAAAATACGGTGGAAGCATTTTCTTTGGAAATAATGAAGATAAGTTTGTTGTGAATATGATTTTGCCTATGAATAGTATATACTGACAATATGGAACAGTAGTCCTGGCTTGAAAAGGAGGCATTGGAATGAAGGTGTAAGAATGTCACTAGAATACGTTTTTGCTCATGAAGATCGTTATGAAGAAGATCTGGAGTTCGACGTTTTTTGTGACAAAGTGATTGGTGCTTTAGAGAAAGCCAAAAAAGAAATAAAGTAATCCAAAAAGGATGTGAAGACTAATTGGTCTTCATGTCCTTTTTTATTGTGTGCCTAGCTGCGCACGTTTCTAAGTAAATTGTTTCGAATTTACTTTGCACTGCATAATACTGGATGAAAAGCCAATTTCGCAAACGATTTCGTAACCAATTTTGACATCTCAAATACCAATCGTGACAAATCTATTCTTTTATCAAATATAGTCAATTATCATACTCCTTGTAATCAATTTATAGCTGCCTTCGGGACCAACCCAAGGCAGTTATCATATTTTAAAGGAGGGTTATGGTATGACAAAGTTTAAAAAGCCATTGGCACTCGCACTTTCTGCTGCGATGACTGTTTCAATGGCGGCGTGTGGATCTACGCAGACTCCATCTGACGAAACTGCCAGCAGTATCTCACAGGAAACTTCATCCGGTGAGAACCAGGCAGCTTCAGAAAGCGTACAGGAACAGAGCAGTGCACCTGCTGACGGCGGACTTCTTGGGGGACTTGTAGAAAACACAGCAAGAGAAAATGTAAACATTGACAGGGCAGGTAAGTTCTACACTGACTATGCAACGCTTGAAGAAGAGCAACAGGCAGCAAAAGAACTGGCAGTTAAGATTGCAGAGGAAGGCGATGTCCTTTTAAAGAATGAGAACAATGCTCTTCCGCTTAAGGCAGATGAGAAAAGAGTGACTCTGCTTGGTATGGCCAGCATTCACCTTGTAGAAGCAGGCGGCGGTTCTGGCGCCGGTAAGCTTGGAAATAACGGCATTGCAGCTTCTACTGTTCAGTCATCACTTGAAGATGCCGGATTTGTGGTAAACCAGAAGACAATCGATCTTTATAACAAGTATGAGACGCTTGGAACTGTTTATAACGAGCTTCCAATATCCAATTATGGTGAGTCGGTTACATCAACTTACAAGAGCTACAATGATGCAGCAATCATTACTCTTGACAGAATCGGTGCTGAAAATAAGGATTGCGCAACCAACAGTGTTCCTGACCACGCTGATGAGGATGAGCATTACCTTCAGCTCGATGATAATGAGAGAGCACTTGTAGAGCATGCCAAGAAGTATTTCGATAAGGTAATTGTTCTTATCAACTCTGCCAATATCATGCAGATTCCTGATCTGGCTGCTGACAAGACAGCAGATAACCTTGGTGTTGACGCAATCCTTTGGGTTGGAACAACAGGTAACAACTGTATTGATGCAGTAGGAAAAATCCTAAACGGAAGTGTTAATCCTTCAGGACATACAGTAGATCTTTGGAGCAGAGATTTTACACAGGATCCTACATTTACAAACTTTGGACATGATGATCAGAACAAAGATGCAAATGGCGAAAGAATGGATGCCTATTTCTATGACAGAAATGGCAACAGAACCAATTACACATCTGTTGAGTACAGAGAAGATATCTATGCAGGCTACAGATATTATGAAACAGCTTATGCAGATATGACAGCAGCCGGAAGTGATGGTGAGAGCTGGTATAAAGAACATGTTCTTTATCCGTTTGGCTATGGACTTTCCTATACAACCTTTGACTGGCAGCTTAATACAGACAATACAAAAGAATACACCATTGACGATTATCACAGAGAAATCGTGATGGATGTAACAGTTACAAATACCGGCAATGTTGCAGGTAAGGATGTAGTTCAGGTTTATTACTCAGCACCTTACACAGAAGGTGGAATCGAGAAAGCAGCTACAAACTTTGTTCAGTTTGAAAAGACTGATCTGTTGCAGCCTGGTGAGAGCCAGAGACTTACAATCAGCTTTGTAGCTCAGGATATGGCTTCCTATGACTACAATGATGCTAACAGCAATGGCTTTAGCGGATGGGAACTTGAAGCTGGTCAGTATTCAATTTCTGTAAACAGAGATTCCCATACTCCTGTTTATACAGTAAATGCAAATGTTGCTTCAGATATTCTTTGTGAAACAGACTATGCTACAGGAAATACCAATGAGCCTGTTTTTGTGGATGAGTTTGATTCAACAAATGATTCACTTATGCTTCATAAGCTTACAAGAGCAGATGTAGCAGAGGGTAAGCTCCCTGAAGCAGCAACAGTTGCTGACAGAACACTTGATGATGCTAAGTTAGCTCTCTTGGATTCTCAGGATACCTTTGAGGTATATGAGGATAAAGATACTGATCCCTGGTATGTAGAGAGCGTTCCAAGTGACTGGAAACAGGCAGCAGAGCACAAGGAAGGCTTCTTTGATGTAACAATCAAATTTGCAGATATGGCTGGCGTTTCCAAAGATGATGCTAAGTGGACAGAGTTCATGAACCAGCTTACCTGGGAAGAAATGTGTGATCTTGTAACAGTTGGAACAGGTGCAGTTGCTATTCCTTCAATTGGCAAGGCTGCTGATTCTTCATCAGATGGTCCTGTACAGATTCAGGGCGGTACTCTTTTTGCAGGAGCTCCTATTACAGCAGCTACTTACAACAAAGAGCTTGCTTATGAGATGGGAAGAATGGTTGCAAATGAATGTATCTTCAAGAGCACAGAAGAGTGGCTTGGACCTGGATGCGACATTCATCGTTCTCCTTTCTCTGGAAGAAACTTTGAGTATTATTCAGAAGACGGTGTACAGGGCGGACTTATCTGCGCACAGGTAGTAAAGGGTGCAGCTGACAAGGGTGTTATGACAATGCTCAAGCACTACTTTGGAAATGATTCAGAATCCTACAGAGCTGACTTTGGTGGTATCTCTACTTTTGCAACAGAGCAGGCTCTTCGTGAGATTTATTTAAGAGGCTTTGAGTACGGCGTTAAGTTTGGTGGAACACTTGGTATCATGAGTTCCTTCAACCGTATCGGATGGGCAGTAACATCAGGCTCTTATGCAACATGTAAGGCACTTCTTCGTGATCAGTTTGGATTTGAGGGCTTTGTAGTAGGCGATGCATGGACCAAGGATTATGCACCTCTTAACATGTATGTAAGAGGCGGTACAGATGAAGTACTTGGAACAGGTTCATCATATGCCAAGAATGACCTTACAAGAGGACAGTGGGATGCAGGTAAAAATGTTGTTCTTGTTCCGGCAAATGCTGATGAAAAGGCAGCAGGAGTTAATTCTCTTGCTTCACCTACCCAGTATTACAACGTAAGAGAAGCTGCTACAAATATTCTTTATGCTAGAGCAAACTCAATTGCCAATAATAACTGCCTTACAAGTGCAGATGTAACTGTAAATATCATGCAGGGTGTAAGCGATTCAGCAAGTCTTTCAGTTGCCGGATCCACAGATGTAGAGATCACACTTCCTGAAGGAGCTCTTTTACCGGAAGGACTTGAGATAGCTAATGGTTCAGTTGTTGGTACTACAAACGTTCCAGAAGGATCTTACACAGTTCCTGTTGAGATTCTTGCAGATGGCTGGGTTAAGGCAACCGGTAACATCACTATCAATGTTGTATCACCAATCCTCTTTAACGGTGAGAACATAACAGCTGATGGCGTTACAGTTTCTGCAGGCAGCATTTCAGCTGATCTTAGCAGCGATTACTTTGCATATGGCAGTCTTCATCCTGGATTTGCACCTTTATTTGGCGGCGCATTCATGGCTGACGGAAGAGTTATAAATGCATACTTCAACCCTGAATTTACAGATGTAGGCCAGGGCTGGTACAACAGAAATGAAGACAAGACAGCTGCTGATATTATTACACATGATGCAGCAGATGCAGTAGATACAGATCTTTACAGAGCAGTTGCTACAGTTAAGGATGCATCCGGAAATGTGGTTGATAGTGTTTCTCTTGAGGATGTAGTTACAAGCGTTAAGGGATGTGCAGGAATTCCTTATGATACAACAACAAGCTGGAAACTGGTTGGTAACCTTGAAGCAGGTGATTATACTGTAACCTTTGATCTCTATGCTCCTATAGTTCCAAGCATGAACAACTGGCTGTTTATCTCAATGGGACATGAGAAGCTTGAGGTTCCTACAGTTTCAGAGACATTCATTCTTCATGTGCAGTAAATCAGGTAATGAATATATGAACTTTCACTTCCTATAAAGGAATGATATTAGGTGGTGGATGATAAACATGGAATGCGTTCAGCATTGGACGCATTCCATGATATTGTTAGTTTTTTTGGAGGTTTTAGAAATATTATGAAGTATAAATTAGTTTTAGCATTAATGACAGCAATGCTTACTTTTTCTGTAACAGCCTGCGGCAGCAGCACTGGGGGAACAGAATCTACAGGCACAGAGGTAACACAGGAAAAAGCAGGTGGTGCTGATGTAAGCGTAAAGGGCGTGGTTTCAGCAGAAGTTACTACTCAGCCCACCAAAACAGAATATCATGTAGGCGAGGAGTTTGACGGAGCAGGCGGAGTTGTGACCGTAACTCTTGAAAACGGCAAAACTCAGGATATCCCGATGGATAGCGCAGATATTACAACTAATCTCAATACAGAAAAGGTTGGTAAAAAATCTGTTTCCGTTTACTACGGTGATATCAAGGCTTCCAAGACAGTAAATGTTGTTGTAACCAAGGAAAGCCTTTCAGTAAAGGTTAATTATAACTGCGATGAAAAAGCAGATGAAGAATATGAAATTGACAAGGGCGCAGTAGTTGTTGAGCCTGAAGTTCCGGACAGAGGAGATTCATACCAGTTTGCAGGATGGTTTACAGATGAGGCATGCACAACAGCATATGATTTCAGTAAGCCTGCAGATGGCAGTGTAGAAATCTTTGCCAAGTGGGTAGACCTTTCAGAGGGAGCCTACAGATTTTCATTTGTATATAACTATGATGGAGCACCAAGCGAGGACTATCATACCTTTAATGAAAATGGAAAAGCCATGACTAAAATAGAAGACCCAGAGAGGAATGGCTATCAGTTTGATGGATGGTTCACTGAGGCAGATGGCGGCGATGAATTTGATTTTAGTCAGGCGCTTGAAACAGATACTTCTGTATATGCTCATTGGACAAAGACGGTTTCCGGAGTAAATGAGTGGGTATTTGAAGTAGAGAATGTTGATCTTTCAACAAAGACAGGAGCAGGTCTTTCAGGAACTACTTCAAAGGGAGGAATGCTTGTAACTGATTCCTCTAAGGGCGCAAGCAATGGCGTATATCTAAGTTATCAGTACATTACAGGTAACCAGATTGAGTTTGTGCTTTGCAGTGATGAGGAAGTATCTGATGTGAAGCTTGTTGCAAGACTTTCACAGGAAGCAAGAGATTACACCTATGATTCATCCAATTACACAATTGCACTCAACGGCGAGTCAATTAATTATGACAGCATAAAGTTTACAGGAGTTCCCGGATTTACTGCTGACGGAGCTGAGCCTGTAGAGTTTGCCGATTATACTATCGGAACAAACCTCACACTTAAGAAGGGAAGAAATACTATAACCTTCACAGTTGCAAATGCTGATGCACTTCAGGGAACTACCATGAATGCAGCTTCACCTCTTCTTGATTGCATTAAGCTTTCCACAAGTGCTGTTGTAATCTGGGATGGAAGTGCAGGGCTTCCCATGAATTGGTAAGAAGAGGTCATAAATGGAAAAAGATAATAAGAAATCAAAGAAAAAAGTGATTACCTGGGCAGCCGTTTCGGCGGTTGTTCTGGTATTCATGATAGTTGTTAATGTAATATGCACCACATGGCTTTACTCAATTATCAGCCTTGTAGTACCGGGAAGCGTAAGACCAAAGTATGCAGATGGCACGGAGAGTTATTACATAAGCGATTACACTTCCAAGGAAGATGTATTTAAGTCTGCCAAGGACTTTAATGTAAAGCTCGCAGAAGAAGGAATAGTTCTTCTTAAAAATAATGACAAAGCACTTCCTCTTTCATCCGGTATGAAGGTCAGTGTATTTGGTAAGAACTCTGTTAACCTTGCCTACGGCGGCTCAGGATCTTCAGGTGTTGCAAGTTCATCACAAGTTGACCTGTATTCAGCTCTTTCACAGGCAGGCTTTGAGATCAATCCGGTCCTCAAGAGCTTTTATGAGGATGAGGGTAAATCCGGAGCAAAAAGACAGATTTCAGGAACTAACCTTGATTCCGGTGATACAGTAGTTCTTTCTACTGCTGAGACACCTCAGGATAAGTATACCGATGATGTTAAAAAGAGCTATGCAGACTACAACGATGCTGCTATTATCGTCATCACCAGAGTTGGCGGAGAAGGAATGGACCTTCCAAGACTTATGGTGGGAGCAGAAGGCTACAGAAATGAGGATGATCATTTCCTGCAGCTTGATGCCAATGAAGAGGATATGATCGCACAGGTTTGTAATGCGGGATTTAAGAAGGTGGTAGTTGTTCTTAATACCTGTAATGCTATGGAACTGGGCTTTCTAAAAGAAGACAGCAACTATGTTACAAGGAAAGGCTATTCAATCGATCCTTCCAAGATAGATGCAGCTCTTTGGATGGGATATCCGGGAGATACAGGAAACATCGGACTTGCCAATGTACTTAGCGGAGCTATTAATCCATCAGGTCATACCGTTGATACCTATGTAACAGATCTTAAAGCTGATCCTACCTGGGTCAACTTTGGCGATAATACAAGAACAGCCAATAAGACACAGAACGGTGGAGATCAGTATACTCTTGATGGTGTTCCACAGCTTTACTATTTTGTTGACTACGAAGAAAACCTCTACGTTGGTTACAGATATTATGAGACCAGAGGTGCAGAGGATGAAAAGTGGTACAGCGATAGCGTTGTTTATCCTTTTGGATATGGCCTTTCCTACACGACTTTTGAATGGTCAGAAATTGATGCACCTGAAATTTCCGGACAGGCAATTGATAAAGAGGGAGAGTACACTGTTAAGGTAAAGGTTACTAATACAGGAGATGTGGCCGGAAAAGATGTTGTTCAGCTTTATGGACATGCGCCATATAATGCAGGCGGAATTGAAAAGCCACAGGAGGTTTTACTTGATTTTGCCAAGACTTCTCTTTTACAGCCGGGAGAATCTCAGGTTGTTGAGCTAACCTTTACACCTTACTATCTGGCATCCTATGACTGTTATGATGATAATGGAAACGGATTTGCCGGCTATGAGCTTGAAAGCGGAGATTACGCCCTTTATGTAAGTCATGATGCACATACAAAGGAAGCAGAAATTCTTTTTTCTGTTCAGGAAGATATCAGGTATGAGAACAGTACTGTAGATGAAAATGTAACGGTACAGAATCTGTTTACTGATCAGGATGATCCTGCTTTCAATTCTGATACTCAGTTGTCAGTTCTTTTATCTAGATCAGATTGGGAAAAGACCTGGCCAACAACTCCTGATGAAACAGACTGGGCTCAGGATAAGTCATTCTTTGCACAGCTTGACGATGTGGAAACCAATAATCCAACTGACTATTCAGAGTATGATATGCCTGATTCAGAGATGAATAACGGCATGAAGATAAGAGATTTGCTCTTTGATGAAAATGGCAAAATCCTTGATGCTGATAATGATGGAATACCTTTTGTTGAATACGATGATGAGAGATGGGATACACTTCTTGATCAGGCTAAATATTCAGAACTTATCAATATGTATGACACTGCAGCTTATACAATAGCCAAGGTTGAGAGCATCGGTGCACCTACTGTGAACTGTGCAGATGGCCCTGTTGGCTGGACATGCTTTATGCAGGCTTCAACCTACAAGGATTGCTGTAACTATGTGGCACAGATGGTAGCGGCTTCTTCCTGGAATGAGGAACTTATGGAGCAGTATGGTCAGATGCTTGGTGATGAGGGTATTGTTGGTGATCCTTCAAGCGGCGCACCTTATTCAGGAATTTATGCTCCCGGTGCCAATATCCACAGAAGCGCTTTTGGTGGAAGAAATGCTGAGTACTGTTCAGAGGATCCTGTTCTTACAGGAAAAATGGCAGCTGCAGAGATTAAGGGACTTCAGTCCAAGGGAGTATTTGCTTTTGTTAAGCACTTTGCTCTTAATGAGCAGGAAACCCACAGATCAATTTCCGGAGACTGTTCCTGGGTAACAGAGCAGGCTATGCGAGAGATATATTTAAGAGGCTTTGAGATTGCAGTAAAGGAAGGACAGACCAGAGCAGTAATGTCTTCCTTTAACAGAATCGGAACCAGATGGACCGGTGGTGACTATAGACTTCTTACTACAGTTCTTAGAGATGAATGGGGATTTAAAGGATGTGTTCTTTGCGACTTTAATACGATTCCTGCTTATATGAATTCAAGACAGATGGCATATGCCGGCGGAGATCTCAATCTTACTACTTCCGCAACAGCAGTTTCCTGGTGCGACGAGTCTTCTATCGAAGATGCTGTTGTTATGAGAAACAATGCCAAGAATGTAATGTATACAGTAGTTAATTCGAATGCTATGGGTGGAGAAATTATTGGTTATAAGACTCCGCTTTGGATAATAGGACTTATCTGTTTAGATGTCATTGTGGCAGCTATAATAGCATTAACCGGCTTCTTCACATTCAGGAAGAAGCGCTAAGTAACTATCTTATATTCGTAATTGGTCAGACGAATATATTGGCTGCATAGCATAACCCTTTTTGGCGGGCAGCATTTGCTTACGATGCTGCCCGTTTTTCATCCAATAGGGACGGTTCTTGTTGGCTTATTTCTTTACGATCAATATACCATTTGGTTCAAGTACTCCATTTCCATCAGAGGAAGATGTCCACTTTCTGGAGTAGATGATGTCAGTCTCTTTATCACATGAAATTGCAACAGGTTCTTCCTCACAGTTTAAATACACCTGTATGCTTTCGCTTTCACCGATTTTCAGATAGGAGATCACTCGTTCCTTAGGAATATCATTTGGAAAATGGAAATTTCTGCTTTTACAGGATTGAAATGTCTTTCGCATGGAAATCAGCTTTTTCATTTCATTTATTTCAGTATCTTTTTTACCTGCATCGATATCATCCCAAGGCATACAGCGTCTGCAGTCAGGATCGTAAGAACCTTCCATGGCAACCTCCGTGCCGTAGTATATGCAGGGACTTCCCGGCATGGTGAATAATACAGCAAGCTGCTGATAAAAGATGTCTATGTTGTGCTGCGCCTTATCCAGTAGTCTGTTGGTATCATGAGAATCCAACAGGTTAAAGAGCACATCATTTACCTGTGAATAGTACATGGTAAAGCAGCGGTTGATATCGTACTCAAAGGTCTCTCTTCCACGATTCTTGTAAACCCAGAAATCGGCAATGGCTGTGGAGAGAGGATAGTTCATCACGGAGTCGTACTCATCACCAAGGAGCCATGACATGGAGTCATGCCAAATCTCTCCAAGAAGGTAAAAATCCTGCTTCATGTGGCTGGTCATGTATCTGATGGCCTTAAGGAAAGAGTGGGAAATCTCATTACCAACATCAAAACGAAGTCCATCGATGTCAAAGGTTTCTATCCAGAACCTGATTATATCAAGAAGGTATTCCTGAACCTCGGGGTTATTGGTGTTTAGCTTAGGCATGTACTCGGCAAAGGCAAAAGAGTAGTATCTTCCATCTCTTGTATCCTGTCCCTGGGTAACCGGCCACTTGTTTACCATATACCAGTTTGCATACTTAGATTCCTGCCCTTTTTCAAGAACATCTGCCCACATTGGATGGTCAGAACCTGTATGGTTAAAAACAGCATCCAACATAACCTTTATTCCGGCTTCGTGGGCTTCATTCACCAGGCTTCTAAGGTCATCATTGGTACCAAAATGGGGGTCAACCTTTTTATAATCCCTTGTATTATATTTGTGGTTGCTGCGAGCTTCAAATATAGGATTTAAGTAAATTCCGGTAATTCCAAGGTCTTTTAGATAAGGAATCTTATCCCTGATTCCTCTGATATCGCCGCCATAGTAATCCTTAAAACCTACCTTCCCGGTCTGCCATTTGAGCGTATCCTTGGGATTAATAGATGGATCACCATTGCAGAATCTCTCAGGGAAAATCTGATACCAGACAGTATCATTAACCCATGCAGGAGTCCTGCATACATCGGCCGGATTCATCCAGGGCATTATAAAGTAGGAGAGTATCTTGCCATCCTGATTCATTTCTTCTTCAGTGTAGAAACCATCTTCAAAAAAATACATACATTCTTCGCCGCTATGAAGCTCAAAGAAATATTTGCATCGCTTGTACCTTGGGCGAAGCGTTGTTGTCCACCAGATGTGGTTCTTTAGTCTTTTCTTGAAATAGATTTCTTCTTTTTGACCATTCCAGCGCTCATTACCACCCATTATTCCGGCATCGTATGGGTCACCATATATGATGTAAACTTTTTCTACATCATAGCCGGTTTTTATGTTGATGATAAGCTGCTCATTGTCGAGACAATAGCAGTACTGTTCTGACATTCTGTGATATATGGAACTTAAATTCATAATGCGTCCTCCTTAGGAAAACGTTTTCCGTAACAAGGACAATATATTATAAAACGGAAACGAAGTCAAGAGAAAAAGAGTTACTATTTTGAAAACTGAATAGTAATGATAGAATAATAAAGTGCAGAAATAATAAAGGAGACGGAAACTGGTAGGACTGGTTCTCCTGGCAGAGGAATTTTTGTTGAGGGATAAATACTGACATGAATGAATTTGACGAAAGATACAGTACAGCAGAAGAAGCGATAGTTGATTCTTTCTTTATGCTGTTAAAAGACAAAGACATAGATAAAATAACGGTTTCAGATGTAGTCAAGAAGGCCGGCATAGTGAGAAGTACATTCTACAATCATTATGAAAACGTACCTGCCCTTGTGAATGCTGCAGAGGAAAAGACAATTGAGAATATCTTTAGCCTTATGGAAAGCTTTCATCCAAGGGATGACAAGGAAATCTGCAAATCCTTCTTTTTAGCTATCTGTAATTATACAAGAGAAAATCCGTTTCTTTCGACACTACTGGACAGCACAAGGGGAGACGCATTTTTTGAAAAGATGCTTCTGATGTTTGACAGATATATGAGAAAGGTTACGGATGACGAATCCTATCATATAGGGAACCGAAAGAGTGCTGCATATTTCATTGCATCGTCAATAGGCAGCACCATCGGCGTCCTTCATAAGTGGTCCACTGAGAATTTTGATGTTTCGGAAGATGAGATTGCTGATATACTGGCGCAGGTTTTTATAACAGGAGTTCTTCCGGGATTGAGTTTAAAATAATTATTTTACTGTTTGTTACGCAGGAATATCTTCTTCTGCGTATTGCCTTAGTATTTTCTTGGTGGTATTTCTTCTGAAAGGATTTTCCCTGATCACAAGATGGGCAATTCTTCTGTAGCTTGGCTGGGAATTATTATATTCATCAAGAAGCTTCCATAGTTCCTTTTCAAGACTATCGTTTGTAAGTTTCTTTTTGCATATATAATCCTGGTCAGGATAAATTCTGGCTGTAAGGCCATTGCCATCTCCTGTAACAATTACTTCTTCGATGAGCGGGAAAAGCGCGAGCTTATTTTCTATTTCCTCAGGGGAGATATTTTCGCCGTTTGACAGGATGATGAGATTCTTAACCCTTCCATTGATATAAAGATAGCCATCTTCATCAATATAACCTTTATCACCGGTGTGTAGAAAACCACCTTCAAGTGTTTTGGCCGTTTCATCCGGCATATTGTAATAGCCCTTCATGACGCTTGTACTACGAACAAGAATTTCGCCATTTTCAATCCGGATTTCTGCGTTTCTTAATATTTTCCCAACTGAGCCGCTCTTATGATTTAGAGGAGTGTTGGAACTGATAACCGGCGAGCATTCACTCATGCCGTAACCCTCGTAGATATTAATTCCATATTCCTTGAATTTATCTACATAGAATGGATCCAGATGTGCACCGCCTGAAAAAACTGTGGTGAGATTTCCGCCAAAGACCTTTGCAGCGACAAGCTTTTTGGGCAGGAGTTTTCCTGTGGAGGTGCTCTTTAGTTTTTTATAGATGGTCTCTATCATCATAGGCACCATCAGCATTACATTAGGTTTAAAGAGCTGCATGTTTTTTACAATGTGCAGCAGTGAGTCGTTGATGCATATAGTGACTCCAAGGGACAGGCACTTTAAGTAGTCCATGACAAGGCAGTAAGCATGGTGAATTGGAAGCACGCTCAGAGTGACCATACCCGGATGGGCTTCATATTCCACAGCTTCCACATTGCTCATAAGGTTTTTGTGGGTTAGCATTACACCCTTACTTTTTCCGGTGGTTCCTGAAGTGAAGATTATCATAGCAAGTTCATCAGTAGAACCTGCAGGGGCATCAGAGACTTCATCTCCGGTATTTTCAAGGGATAGAAGCTCTTCCTGAGTAAGGCTGTATATTTTGGAGATCAAAGGGCATTTATCAGCTATTTCTTTTGCCAGATCAAGCTTTTCGAAAGATAGGAATACCGCCTTTGAATCAGACCTTATCAAAAGATCAATTATTTCGTCATCTGGAAGGAGCGGGTCAATCAGAACTGCTGTATTATCCCCTGAAGTAATGGCAAAAAAAGCTGTGATCCATTCGATAGAGCTAAAACCAACGATTGCTATGTGACTGTTTGAAAGACCATGGGCATTTAGTGCTTTTCTTATGTTAGAAGCCTGAGAGCACAGTTCACCATAGGTACGCTGAAATACATCTTTCCCCTTGGGCCATTTTATGGCCGGTAGATCGTGGTAGTTATTATCTATTTGGTCGAGCAGTTGACGTATATTATCCATGTTATTTTTTTCCCCCACGTATTATATGATCAGGCAGACTTTTTTGCGCCTTCAATAAATAGAAGTGCTTCTCCGATTGTTGTTATGTTTCCTATTTTTTCTGAATCTATCTCAATATCAAAATTGTCCTCAAGATCTCCCAAAAGTGACATAAAGTCAAAAGAGCTAAGCCCCAAATCCTCTAAAAATCTCATGTCGTTTGTCATTTCCTGTGGCGTTACTGAGCAGTACTGTGCAAGAAATTCCTTAAATTTTTTTTCATTTTTCATAGTGTTTTCTCCTCCTTTTTAATTAGACAGTTTCCATTATTTCTTTTAAGGCTTTTGAATCATCACTTATACCGGTAAAGACAATTCGCATCATATAGTAGTAGAAAAGCTCGATGTCTTTTTCATTAAGAGCCGCTGTCTGATAGTGGTAGGAAAAGTTCAGACCGCCGTCATCTGTGTGGGTTACGGTGAGATAAACCTTTTTGGTGGCTGCACCGTTGGCAAACCATTTGAAATACAGTGGGATACCGGAAAGGTTCATATTGTCTGCATTTAACTGAAGCGGCTGGTATGTCAGATAGCAGCTTTCATAAGTGGTTCCATCCGGAGTGCCAAAGCGCTTTTTCATGGATTGTTTTATTAGCTCCGGGTCATAATTGCTGTGAAGATATATGTTATTCTGGGTGTCCTGAACGTGCTTTGCCGCATCCAAAAAGCTCGTAGATGCGTTTATCACAGTTCTGCAGGGGAACATTATGGTCCTGCTTCCACCACTGGTCCATTCATCATGGGTGGATCTTCTTGCAATGAAGCTTTCTATAGTAATGTCTTCCTGAAAATCGTTGACCTTGGATAGATAAGTTCTCATGGTAAGAAGAAGCAGGTTGTTAAAAGAAATCCTTCTTCCCAAGCAGTATTCCAGGAGCTTTTTGGTGGCTTCGCTATCTAGCTTGTAGTCCCTGACTTCCACAAACAGGTTTTCTTTTTCTATATCTGCACTTCGAAGGCTTTTATCGTTGTGTCTTTTTCTGGATTCTTCAAGCACCTTTTTTCCCTGAATATCTGAGTAAAGTGGTTCGCCGTACTGATCAAGAATGCTCTCCCAAAAAGCTCTGTCTTTGGCAAAACGTTTTTCATTGCTGACTTTTATAAGATCCTTAGTAAGTACTTCTTCAAAACCCGCTAGCTTTTCGGGATAATCCTGGCCAAACTTGTAATGAGTATAGAGTGCCATAATGTCTTTTACCATAACAGCAAGTCCGCAGGAATCTATAAGTCTGTGATCCAGATGAGCAAAGAATCCGTTGTAGCCATCAGGCAGCATGACCAGTAAAAACTCATACATCGCTCTGTCAGCACCGTCAAAGGGAACGTAAGCCATGCTCTGACATACACTTTCTGCTTCTTCAAAAGACATGGCTGAAAGATTGAGTAGTTTGATTGTCTTCTGAGATTTGCGTTTAAAGTACTGCTTTATTTCACCATTCTCATCCGGAGCTGTGAACCGAAGATTCAGGCACTCATATCTTTTCGTTTCTTCATCTATACACTTGTTTAGAAGCATAAAATCAAGGTCCATCTTCACGGCGGCTACGATGGTGACACCGCAGACCTGTTGGGTGTTGTACTGCCTTATCCATTGGTAATGCATGTTTTGGGCAGGAGTTAGCGGATATAGTGTTTTCATAGTTTTCTCCTCCTCGCGTTACATACTGACTTAACTGAATGAAAAGTTAGCATAGTTTCCGAGTGGATGAAATACCGTTTAGGATTTAACAAACACTTTGAAGAAAATTGACCGGAAGATATCAAACAGAATTTGGAAATGTGTAGTATATCTGATTTTTATTTTCCTTTTAGATTTTTATAGGCGAGGCGTGATAAAATTAACAGAAAGAGTAAGTATTAAGCATATGCGAAGAAATAACATAGGAAAAGACAAAGGGGAAGGTTACATTGAAGACGATAGATGAAAGTGTATTTATTGCACCTGGAGCACAGATTGTAGGAAATGTTCAGATTGGAAAAGACAGCGCTGTATGGTATAACGCGGTTGTTCGCGGAGATTCAGCCACTGTAGTGGTTGGTAAGCGCACTAATATCCAGGACCTTGCATGTCTGCATGTGGATAAGAAGTATAAGCTTGAAATAGGGGATGGCGTTACTATAGGACACAGTGCAATAGTTCACGGATGCACTGTTGGAAACAATGTTCTTATCGGAATGGGAGCAATTATCATGAACGGGGCCCATATTGGTAATAACTGTATCATTGGTGCCGGTGCTCTGGTAACAGAAAATGTTGAAATACCGGATGGATCAATGGTATACGGAAGCCCTGCAAAGGTAATCAGACCGCTGACAGATAGAGAGGTGCAGGGAATAAGAGAAAACGCTGATCTGTACGTTGAGCATGCATTAGCTGCTAAGGGGGAGAATAAATAATAACTATGGAAAACTTAATAGTTGCGACAAATGCGGTCATACCGTTTATGGTGTATATATTTCTAGGGGCAATTGCAAAGAAGTTTAACCTGGTAAACGAGAACTTTTTGAAGGAAATGAATGGTGTTGTGTTCAAAGTGTTTTTTCCGTTTATCATGTTCAACAACTTATATGATGTGGATTTTGGGAAGCTTAGCGGTGCAAGATATGTAGAGTTTGCTGTGGTGGCGACGTTGATAGTGATCATAGCGTCATTTGTATTGGTACCTTTGTTTTCTAAAGACAACCGCCGCAAAGGAGTTATAACCCAGGCAATCTTCAGAAGTAATTCAGTTTTGTATGCGATTCCGCTTGCGCAGAGCGTGTTCGGATCAGAAGGCTCCACTATGGCAAGCATTGTTGTTGCATTTGTAGTGCCGATATACAACATAGCTTCGGTGGCAATCCTTGAGTATTACAGGGGAGGCAGGGTTTCTTATGGAAAGCTTTTTATAAATATTCTAAAGAATCCTCTTATTATCGGTGCTATAGCAGGTGTCCTTTTTAATTTCCTTCCTGTAACAATGCCGGCTTGCCTGACACTTCCTATATCGGAATTGTGCAACATGGCAACTCCGCTGTCACTTTTTGTTCTCGGTGGAACGCTTCATCTTTCTAACATGAAGAAGGATTATATTCCATTAACTGTTGGTGTTTTATTAAAACTCATAATGGTGCCTAGCATTTTATCAGTTATCATGGCCAACCTGGGATTTAGAGGAAATGAGTTTTTTGTAGTATTTGTCATGTTTGCAACGCCCGTAGCTGCAGCATCATATCCAATGGCGCAGAGTATGGATGCTGATGCAGATCTGGCGGGAGAATACGTTGTGATAACGACTGTCCTTTCGATTGCAACGATCTTTTGCTGGATACTGGTACTTAAGAGATTTGGACTAATATGATATGAGTTCTATAAAAAGGGCGATAAGCTTGAACTTGTTGATGAAATCGAAGCCACTCATGTGGGATGTGAGTATGGTGAATATGGTGAGGAGTAAAAATGCCAAAGAAGAGAACACTTTCGCAAAAAATTGATGAATATCCATACAGCATAAGAGATGTGCATATAAGTGATCCATTCATACTTGCTGATGAAAAGACAGGTCTTTATTACACTTATGTGCAGTTTGTTGATTCAAAGCGTTTCCCTGATATAAAGGAAGACGAGCCGTGTTTCTATGTTTTGAAATCACCTGATCTGGTAAACTGGTCTGTTCCAAAAGTATGCTTTAGAAAAGGCGATTTCTGGGCAGATAAAGATTACTGGGCTCCGGAATGTCATGTTTGGAATGGGAAATATTACATCATTTCCTCATTTAGAGCAGAAGGAAAATACAGGGGATGTCAGTGTCTTGTTTCAGAAAGTCCGGAAGGACCATTTGAGCCGGTAGGTGAAGCACCGATTACTCCGAAGGGTTGGCATTGCCTTGATGGCACGTTATACGTGGATGAACAGAACAATCCGTGGCTCGTTTTTTGCCATGAATGGATGCAGGTTTATGATGGACAGATCTGCGCAATAAGGTTAAGTGATGATCTTTCAAAAGCAGTATCAGAGCCTGAAATCTTATTTAGAGCATCTGATGCTCCATGGCGTGGAAAGGCTGCAGCGGATGGAGGCCTTGTGACCGATGGACCGTTTTTGTTCAGATTAAAGACCGGAACACTTATCATGCTGTGGTCCAGCTTTTCAGAAAGAGGCGGATATACCGTGGGCTATGCGAGGTCTGCAAGTGGAACAATCCATGGTCCGTGGATTCAGGAAGAAATTCCACTCTATGCTCTTGATGGTGGTCATGCCATGCTCTTTAAGACATTTAGCGGGAAGCTGATGATGTCACTTCATTGTCCCAATATCCATGAAAAGAAGCGAATCTTACTTTTTGAGATGGAAGAAAAGGGTGACAGTCTGGCAATTAAAAATGAAATTACTGGTAACTGGTATAACAATGCCGGTGGCGCCGCTGAAAAATGGCGCTATAAGGCAGAATGTACAGAGGCTTTTTATACAAGCTGATGATAGAACATTAGTAGTATAATCGACGAAGTTTATGGGGGATTGGACCGCTGGAATATTAGTATCTGAGTTGACCTCTTTTTACAAATTTGTAATATGAGTCATGTAAATATATATTGGCAAATGACTCACATTATAAAATTCCAATTTTTGAGTCAATGTATTGGAAGCCATTGCTTGACCTCAAATTTTAATAATTCAAAATGGGTCAATCATGTAGTTGTAGATTGTTGACTGCAATTATAGTTTGTAGTTAATGAGTCATTTGATACCTAAATTCGCTATGACCGCATATTGTAAATTTGGATACTGAGTCAATCATAAGAATTTTGCATGATGACTGCAAATATAGATTACTACTTTTGAGTCGAGAAAAATAAATATGTTTGTGCATTAAAAAAGCAGCTCTGAGCCATTTTTGAAGAAATTCGAAGATGGCTTTTTTATATAATAAGAAATTTCTCCGGATTTCTTATTATATAAAAAACGTAATACAATATAAAGTTTTTCTGAAATAAGTCTAAATTCATCTTGCAAAGTGGACTTAATCAGTCGATTTCTAATACAATGAAAGTATAGTATATATTCAATTATCCGTGATGTTTTTTACAGGAGGAATCGACCAATGACTAGAAAACATACCATTTTAGATCGTTCAATTATCGGATATTTTGTTCTTTTAATATTTGTTTTGCTCTTTTCATCTATTGGTGCATCCCTTATAGATAATCCCCTTTCAAACGTTATACCGGGTTATGCAAAAGAAATGTCCGGATACGGAATAACTGCGACATCTGCGTCCGGTATCGGAGCTGCTATAGGTGTTATTTTAGCAGCTATTATATTTACGCTTTGGTTCAGGCCTGAATTCAAGGGCGTCCTTGGCTTGAGAGGCTTTTGGTGGGGAGTTTTGGTTATGCTTCCTTTCCTTATAGCAGATTATGTTGGTGCTGCTATTGATCTTTATACATTTGGATTTGGCAATGTGCTTGTTGCTTTTTTATCTGCTCTTTCGCCTGGATTTACCGAGGAAGTAGCATTCAGAGGTCTTGGGATAGCCAATTATATGAGAACGATCAAGTCTGAGAAGCAGATTAAACATATATTCTGGCTGTCAACAATATTGTTTGCTGCTGTACATATTACCAATATCTTTTCAGGCGGAAGTCCTGTGGCTGGTATCTTTCAGGTAGTATATTGTGTCGGAGTTGGCGCTATTTTGGGCGCGGTATATTTACGCACTGCTAACCTGTGGGTTGTGATGATCGCGCATTTTACACTGGATTTTGCCGGACTTATTAACAGTTACTATACTTCAACAGGCGGTCTTTCGACACAGCTGATTGCCAGTGACTATGTCAATCTTGTGGTATCTGCGATTGGAATAGTAACTGCACTTATCTTGTTATCACCTAAGAACTACCCTAAGATCATGGATCTTTGGAAAGAAAAGTGGAGCCTGTAGACTGCACCATTTAAGAATCTATGCCTTGGAAGATAAATGAAAGGCAATGTGTATGAAGAAAAACGAAGGCTGTAATTTTGTATTGGCTGACAGAGAATATGAAGGATACAGATGGTTCAAACCGCTTCAGGTCATTTTGCTTACTGCGGCATTTTATGCAGTACTGTTGGGAGTTGTATTATTGATGGCTTTTTTGGCGGGGCAGGTGTCAGGAATAAGTCTGGGAGAAATACTTTACGGGAATAGCGGAGGGTACGATACCGTAGATATGTATTCACCTGTCGGTGCGATTATGAACATTGGAAGTATTGCCGTTTTATTACCCGCACTCTTTTTTGCTACATTAGTCGTACGTTACAGATTATTTGGCTCATATCAGTCCGTCACGGGTAAATGGAGAATGCGGCATTTCCTGATTTATTTTTTAATCGGATTGCTCATTGTTGCTCTGCCTCTGATTATCAACTCTTTCATCAAAGGTGAAGCTACCGGGAAGATTCATTTTACCGTAGCAGGTTTTATCCTTTGCGTGGTGCTGGGATTTTGTCAATGCAGCGCGGAAGAGCACATTTTTCGGGGACTTCTCATGCAGGCATTTGGCGGGTGGACGAGGAATACAATTGCTGCGATCATTTTTCAGGCAATTCCTTTTGCCATAATCCATCCATATAATATCACCGGAAAAATATCTGTGCTCATATCCGGAATTCTTATGGGAGTTATGGCGTACCTCAGCGGGGGACTTGAGGCATCCTGTGCTTATCATATATTGAACAATGTAACCTTATATATCATAAATGGTTTCGGGATACAGACGGTTTCAACCAATCTGAATATCTCGGACCTCGTATTTGATGCCCTTATTCAGGGAGTATTTATTGTATTGATAGTTTTCTTGACCGGTAGGATAAAGGAGAAGGATATCTAATGATAGGCAAAAGATGGGATGTATTTAGAAAAACTACTTCAGTGATACTTTTGACTGCTTTGGCTATAATGTCTGCCGGATGTGGAAGTAAGGAAGACTCTGATTTACCTTCACAGGAAGAAGGAAGCTTGGATCTTTCCGGAGTACCCGGAGGAGGAAAATGGGTTGATTCTGACGTTTCCGGCATGGTCAAGGCGGAAGATAACATACGGCTTCAGGACGACTTTGCTGCGGCTGCAAATAAAGACTATATTTTGTCTGCAGTTCCGGATCCTGCTTATGGAGAAGCCAGTATAGTTCTTGATGCAACTAAGCTGGTATATGAAAGATGTATGGCGATTGCCTCTGATGATACTATGACAGACGACCATGCTTTAAAATACAAAGCTTTTGTACAGCTGCACTCTGATTGGGATGAGAGAGACAAGCTTGGAGTAGAACCACTTAAAAAATATATTTCAGACATACAGAGCATATCTTCTATAAGTGAACTTACAGAATTTCAGGGAAGCACAAAGAGAAATCCTTTTGAACTTGGTTTGCTTATACCGGAATCCGTAGGAGTACAAACACAGTTCCCGGACAAGAGTACATTAAACCTTTCGGCTCCCAAGCTATCTCTCGGATCAGTCTCTTCATATGTGGAATATACAGGTAACACATTATCATCCAAGGAAAGAAACGATGATGTAATTGGATATTTTCTTGAGAGACTTGGCTTTTCTGAAAAAGAGATCAAGGATACTTTAAAGGGCAATTACAAAGTAGAAACTTTTATCGCTAGAAACAGTAATATAGATAACTTCGGCGTAAGTGAAATGTTTACGCAGGCTCAAAATAACAGAGAAGGAATAAATGCCTTACAAGGGGATTATTGTCATAGGAAGCAATGTAAAGGGCGAGGCCGTTGCAGATATTGCCGGCATGAAGGTCATGCTTTCTCTGGCTGAAAAGGAAGAGGATTTTAACTATCAGGAATTTTTTGAAAGTTATGCAAAGATATGGAAGCTTATTCTTACTTATGAATACAGTTACTCACTGGTTTTAGGAAACCCGCATCCGCTTAATTATCTAAGGGTAAATACAGTTGTCCAGCAGTTTAATGAGTTTACAGAAACATATAACCTTGAAGACGGTGATGGAATGTATCTTGCTCCGGAAAACAGAGTTTCTGTTTGGTAATAAAATCATAGAAATAGAAAGGAGAAAAATATGACATCGATTATCAGTTTTGTTCTAAGTTTGATTATTGTGGGGATTCTTTATAAGAATATGATTGCCTGGGAAGGAGATTACAGAATTTCAAGAGGACAGGCATTATTGCCGGTATTACTTGGACTATTATCAGTGCCGCTTTCATTTGTCTTTTTCCTGATAATCGGACTTACATTCAGGGCTGTAACCGGATTTGTACCTACAGATGGACCTCTATTACTTGCCAGTTTCAATCATGCGCTTTTTTCTGCAGCGCTGAATGAAGAATTGGCAAAACTTATCATTACGCTTATTGTATTATGCATCTATAGGAAAAAAATTAGAAATGTATATGAATATATGCTGATAGCAGGTGCTGTCGGATTCGGGTTTATTCTTATAGAAGACTTTGTATATAGTGTCAGTCTTCCTGTTCTTTTGATGAGGTTGCCGGGTATAACAGTGCATATGATGCTGGGGCTTGCTATGGGAAGACATCTTGGACTTGCCAGATATAACAAAGTAACAGGCAGAGGGTCTGTATTAAAAGAATATCTTCTTGCTTTTTTTGTCCCTGTGTTTTGGCATACAGTTTTTGATTTTTTTAGTGCAAACATGCTAATACATGCCGGGGATAATGTAGAGACTATGACAGCGGAAATAGAGAGAACAGTAAAGATTGGTGCCGGAATGGTATTGGCTATAGTAATCCCGATATTTATATTCCAGTTCTACATATTCAGACGACTTAAGAAAAATGCCGCAAATCTTGTAGCACTTTCCTTCATGGCTGCAAACAGTACAGATCAGGAGGATACCAATGCTTAAAAAATATATTGAATTTATGAAAAAATCTCCGCTTATAACTGCCGCACTCTGCATAGTATACGTGGTTGTGTGTTTCAAGACGGTACCTACAGAGACAAATTTCCAGTTTTTTATAGTGAGGACTTTGCTCTGCGGAGCGTCGTGCTTTTTCCTGTACCAGATATCCGGAGATAAGACGCTTGCCTCCTGCTATGTTTCTACAGGATATGTCATTAAGAACACCATTGGATTTTTAGTGATGTCTCTTATCATGGGCTCTGTATTGTTGATTTCGAATATAGAAGAAAAGGTGCCCCTGAAGGAGAATCCGATATTGGGATTTATCATTATATTTCTTATGTTTATTGCTGTGGGACTTTTTGAGGAACTGGCTTTCAGGGCAGTTATAAATGATGCGATCATCTATAAGTTCAGGGAAAAGAAGTATGTATTTGTTTTGAGTGCAGTGGTTTCTTCACTGGTATTCGGAGCTGTACATGTTTTAGGATTTGATCCCACGTCACCTATTGCATGGGGGCAGGCGGTAGCCAAAACGTTGGAATCAGGTGTTTTTGGACTGTCCCTTCTTATACTGTATTGGAAGACCAGGAATATATGGGCTTGCGGAGTGGCACATGGATTGTTCGACTTTTTTGCAGGTTATACAGAAGGACTGTTTGTTCCGATGAAAACCTCAGATTCATCGTATATTAATACCGGTGAAGATGGACTAAAAATCCTTATTACATACTTTGCAATTGCTGCAATAAATGTAGTTCTGACATTTTTGGTATGGAAGAAGGTTGGAAAGACTATAGATTTCGAAAAGATCAGGCGTGAGTGGTAGAGAATATCAGAATATAAATGAGTACTCCGGATTTCAGTTTGAGAGCTTTATCTGTGTGGACGGAAGGAACGCTTCACAGGCAAAGGAACTGATCCGACAGGCAAATTTCGTAATTCTCGGCGGCGGAAATGCGGCTGCCCAAAACGAGTTTTTCAGGGAAATTGGTCTTCGCGATCTTTTGAAGGACTATGACGGTATCATTTGGGGAATCAGCGCCGGAAGCATGAACTGTGCAGAATTCGTTTATGCCGCGCCCGAGAAAGACGGTGATGCACTCGACCCCGAGTATGAAAGATTTCTGACAGGATTCGACCTCACAAAGACCACGATCTTGCCGCATTATAATTATTGGAAAGACAGAACACTGGACGGGCTCGATTACATCAATGATATAGTACTGCCTGACAGCATCGGAAAAACTTTCTATTACATTACAGACGGCAGCTACATACTGGTGAAGGATGGCATAGAGAAAATGAGAGGCGAGGCGTACATCGTCCACGACGGTACGATCAAACCGTTCATTGCAAACGTTTTAAGGAGAATGCTAATGACAAAATTAAACAAGAAGTTTCTATCGGTTATTATGTCAATTGCTCTTATATCTGCAACTGTCACAGGTTGCGGAAAGGCAAACACTGAAACTGCAGGAGGCGGCGATGTACAAAGCGATGCTGCTTTGGAGCTGTCTACAGCTGAAACAAAGGATGAAGCTGAAGCAGCTTCTTTGGAGGTAACATCTGAAGCAGAGGAGAATACTCAGGAATCAGAGACAGGTGATACTTCTGGACATCCAATGGATTCATCGGTTATGACCCCATGGATCAACTCAACAATCATCGGTATGGTTACAGAAGATGTTAATGCTGATCTTAAGGATGATTTTTACCTTAATGTGAATCATGACTGGTTGATGAATGCTAAGTTGCGCCCCGGATATCCAACCGAATTGCCGCTCCTTGATGCTGCCGACATTGTAAAAGATAGATGTCTGGATATGCTTACAGACACAAGTCTTACAGGTGAAGATGCAGAAAAGATCCAGAATTACTACGAACTATGGCTGGACTGGGAAGGACGAAATGAAACAGGTATCGACCCAATTCTCCCATATGCACAAAGGGTAAGAAATATTTCATCCCTTGATGAAATGTCAAAACTTTTGGTTTCAGAAGAAAACTTCACATGGGGAGTAAGCCTGGCGAGAGTAGATCTTTCGCTGAATAGAGAGAACTCCACTCTTTACGAGGTTCAGATATCTCCTACAGCACTATCACTGCAGGATTCTGCTGAATACAAAGAGCTTACAGAAAATGGAAAACGTACGCAAAAGGCAAACAAAGAAACAGCTTACTATATGCTTGGCAGAGTTGGATTGTCCGAAACTGAGATAGACAAAGTTTTGCAGGATATGTATGATTTCGAGGCCAAGCTGGCAGAATATGAAAAGAGTGTTTTGGAAAAAAGTGACCCGGCTTATGTAACTGCTTCTGTTAATCCAGTAACCATGAAGGATATTAAGACTCTTTCTCCTAATTATCCACTTGCAGAGTATATGGAGAATTATGGCTGGTCAAAGTCCAAACTTATCAATCTAGGCGAGCCAGAGTGGCTTACGGGTTTAAATGAGCTTTATACAGAAGAAAACCTGGAGGGAATTAAGGCATATATTCTTTTCCGCAGCATCGGAGCATACATAAGTATCATTGACGAAGAGGCATACCGCGAGTATCAGAGAATAAGTAATGAGGCTTCAGGTACAACTGAGAATATGCCGGATACAGAACTTGCCTATTCTGATACAAGGGGAAAGTTTTCGAACTGCTTTGGACGTATTTATAAGGAAAAATATTTAACAGAAGAAATGAAGCAGGAGATCACAAAGCTGTGTCAGGATGCGATTGATGCCTATGATGAAATGTTTGACTCTGTAGACTGGCTTTCGGAAGAAACCAGAAAAGAGGCCAAAAACAAGCTTCATAAGATGAAGATAAACGCTGTCTATCCTGATAAGTGGGAAGATGATTCTATCTATGTAGTTAAGTCAAAAGAAGAGGGTGGAACATTTTTGCAGGCGTTACTTGATTATGATGCTGCGTCAAGAAAAGATTCTTTAAGCCGCCTCAACACTACGATTGACAGGGATATTTGGCTGGTGGACATGCTCGAAACAAACGCATTCTATAATCCACAGGATAATTCCATCAATATAATACCGGGATTCTTCTGTGATGCTTCTTATAGAAGTGATATGTCTTTGGAAGAAAAATATGGTGCACTTGGAAGTGTTATAGGTCATGAAATTTCTCATGCTTTTGATACAAGCGGTGCTCAGTTTGATGCAGAGGGTAACCTTAATAACTGGTGGACAGACGAAGACTATGCAGCATTTAAAGAAAGAGCTAACAAGCTTGTGGCGTACTACGATAAGGTCGTAGCCTTCGATGACGGCACTGCGTATAAGGGACAGCTTGTACAGACAGAGGCTATAGCGGATATGGCAGGCTTAAAATGCATGCTAATGATGGCCAGCAAAATAGATGGCTTTGACTACGACAAGTTCTTTAGGGCAAATGCATATTTGTGGGCAAGAGTTGGAACAGTTGAATATATGGAAGCCGCTGTACTTTCTGATAATCATCCGCTCCATTATTTAAGAGCCAACGTTACTATGGCTCAGTTTGATGAATTTGTTGACTGCTATGACCTCAAGGAAGGTGACGGTATGTACATGGCACCTGAAGACAGGATTGCAGTATGGTAGAATCTCCCACAACAAAGGCAAATTGCTCCGCATATTTGCGGACAAAAAATATTTTTAAAAATGTGAAGACTTTTTTATTTGAAATTCGTTATATTAAATGAGAGGAAAAAATAAGCTAGATAAAAAGTATTCGCAGACATTTTTTACAGAGGAACAAAAATTGGGGAGAACAGATTCCAGGGAAAAGTTAATAGAGCTGATAGACACATACAAGAATCTTGTTTTCTCGGTATGTCTTAAGCTTACTGGTGATTATTTTACCGCGGAGGATATCACTCAGGATACTTTTATTTCGGCTTACGAGCATCTGGGTGATTTTACCGGTGGCTCGGAAAAAGCATGGCTTTGCAGGATCGCCAGTAACAAATGTATCGACTATCTTAAGTCTGCAGGCCGAAGAGAAGCCCCGGCAACGGATGATGAAGTATTGCAAAATGAAAGGGTTACTGATAGCGCCATAGAGTATTTCGAAACAAAAGATGTACTCAGGCAGGTTGAGAAAAGCTGCATGGATCTGCCGGAAGGCTATGGAGACATAGCAAGAATGTATTTTGTAAAAGAGATGACTGCAAAAGAAATATCAGAAAAGCTTGGTATACCTCTCAAAACAGTACAGACCAAAATCTACAGGGCCCGGGAAATGCTAAAGAAAACGGTGAGAAAGGAGGATCTGCTGGCATGAGTAAAGACTATGAATATCTATCAGACCAGGAACTTAATGACCTTATTGACAGTATAGAAAAAGATGGCTGTGCTAAAGCACCAGAGGACATGACGGCAGAAATCCTGGATTTTATAGATGAGGCTGAAAAGATAAAGAATTCCAAGTCAGGAAAAATTAATGCGGGAATACCTGATAACTCAGAAGCTGTTATTCGGAATCACAAATCATTCACTGTGTATACTTCAAAAAACAGAAATAGTAAGAAGATTGATTTTGCCGTGTATTGCGTTAAGGTGTTTGGTTCTATCGCAGCAGCCATTATCATTATGATAATTGTACCTTTTGCGAAAAGAGAGCAGCATCTTCCAAATAGAGATGAAGTAATTGCTTCTTATGAGACAGAATCAAGAGAGGAAGTGCTTTCGCAGGAAAGTATCAGATCTAGGGATGAAGTTCTAAATGGTAAAAAATACAATATCTTTTTACCGGATTTGCAATCTGTTATCGATAATCTTAATTTGTACAGGGAGGATTAAATTATGAAACCTACAAGAAAAAATAACTTTTTTACATTTGTTTTTTCATTCTGTCCGGGAGCTGCAGAAATGTACATGGGCTTTATGAAAAACGGCTTTAGTATTATGGCACTATTCTTTTTTGTATGTGGGATATTTGCGTTTACCAGATTTGACTTTACTGTTGCAATTATAGCGCTTCTGTGGTTTTATGGATTTTTTCACGCGAGAAATATTGCAAAAATGGATGATGAGAGCTTTTATAATTTCAAGGACATTTATGTATGGGAAGAGTTTGATATAAACGGAAGTATAAAGATACCAAGCGATAAACTTAGAATTGGTGTAGCACTTATTATGATACTTATCGGACTTGGCGTTATTTGGGATTATGTAACAGAAATAATCTATAAACTAATCCCGGATATTATGTGGGATTACATATATCCGATAGTTGATAATATTCCTAGTGTCATTCTGGCAATTGTTTTAATCGCATTTGGCATAGCATTGATATCAGGTAAGAAAAAAGAAATTGAAATGCCACAAAATGCTGCTGATGTTGTAGCTTCAGTAGACGTTGTAACAACTGAGCAGGAGACTGAGAAAAAGGAAGCTTAAGCGCTGAATTAGTATATATTCCTGGACATAATTTCAGAAACACGCATTTACTGCGGGTTTCGTGAGAAAGTGATTCAGGAGTCAACCAAGCCTCATCGACGAAGTCGATTTAAATTGGCTTGGTTGATACATTCTTGAATTTCTAATTCAAGAATGTATATATTCCTGGACATAATTTCAGAAACACGCATTTACTGCGGGTTTCGTGAGAAAGTGATTCAGGAGTCAACCAAGCCTCATCGACGAAGTCGATTTAAATTGGCTTGGTTGATACATTCTTGAATTTCTAATTCAAGAATGTATGATTATCAGATCGTATTTGAAGTGATCTTTTGAACAGATGATAGATGAAAGGATGTTTCTATGGATAATACAGTAAGAGTCCACAGAGTGGGCTCCATAACTACCGGAATTTCTATGATAGCTTTAGGCATAGCAGTTTTACTTCATCTGATATTTGACCTTATAAGTTACGAGTGGATTTTCAGGATGTGGCCACTTATCCTGATAGGCCTGGGAATCGAACTGCTGCTATCAAATTTTTCCAAAGAGAAAATAATCTATGACAAGGCGGCCATATTCCTGATGTTTCTTGTATCCTTCTTTGCAATTGGAATGGCCGGAATGGATATTTTCATGGAATATTTAAGTCAATAATTTATATAATGTTTATTGTACGAAATATTGTGCATCGCTATTACGAATGTTAACATATTCTTACAGGTGTTTTTTGTTTGAAAATAAGTGAGGAGCGTGCGTAATGAGCGTTGTAAGAACGAATGAGAACTGTATTGGATGCAACAGATGTATAAGATCCTGCAGCTGTATAGGTGCAAACATCGCAGTTGCAAAAGACAGGGGGAATATAGTCGAAGTTGACCCTAAGAAATGCATTGGCTGCGGAGCGTGCATTGACGCATGTGAACACGACGCAAGAGAGTATATTGACGATGTAGATACTTTCTTTGAGGATTTAAAGCGTGGGCAGAAAATATCTGTTCTTATCGCGCCTGCATTTCTGGCCAATTATCCAAATGATTATAGCAACTATCTTGGTATGCTTAAAAAGCTCGGAGTAAACCGCTTTATCAGCGTCTCCTTCGGTGCGGATATAACCACATGGGGCTACATAAAATACATTACAGAGAGAAACTTTTATGGTGGCATTTCCCAGCCCTGTCCGGCAGTGGTTGGATATATCGAGCGCTATCTTCCGGAACTTTTGCCGAAACTGATGCCGGTACAAAGTCCCATGATGTGCGCTGCCATTTATTTAAAGAAATACCTGGGCGTGACTGACAAGCTGGCTTTTATAAGCCCTTGTATCGCCAAGAAGAATGAAATCGATGATCCAAACAACCATGGCGTTGTATCCTATAATCTCACATTTTCAAAGCTTGTTGCGTATCTTGAAGGACATCCTGTTGCAGGAGCTATGCCCTATACTGATGAGATAGAATATGGTCTTGGTTCCATATATCCCATGCCCGGAGGTCTTAAAGAGAATGTGTACTGGCTGCTTGGTGAAGATGCTCTTGTCCGTCAGATGGAGGGCGAGCATCATATGTATCAGTACCTTCAGCGCAACAAGGATCGCATAAAAAATGGCCGCACGGCATATCTTTTTGTCGATGCCCTCAACTGTACCAACGGATGCCTCTACGGCACAGGTGTGGATAATCGTAAGACCATGAATGAGAACGTGTTTGAGCAGATTCAGAAGATACGTGCAAACAGCAAAAACGACTCCAGGAAATCCGCCTGGGGCAGGAATATTACACCGCAAAAAAGACTTGCTGCTCTCAATAAGCAGTTCGCCAATTTAAACCTTGAAGATTTCCTTAGAAAATACACTGACAGAAGCGCAGAATGCAGTTATAAGATTCCTACAAATGCAGAGCTTGAGGCTGTCTATAAGAAACTACACAAGGATACCCCGGAGAAAAGAAATATCGACTGCGGATGTTGTGGTTACGAGACCTGTTACGAGATGGCAGTTGCCATGTTTAACGGCTTTACCCACAGGCATAACTGCGTCCACCATATCAAGGATAGAGCTTATGAAGAAAAAGACAAAGCTCTGCAGCTTTCTGAAGAGGTTCAGCGCGTTCAGGAAGAAATGGGGAAAAAGAAAGCCTCGGTTGCTGAAGGAATTAACCAAAATTTCGCTAATCTTCTTTCTTCAATTGAACAGATTGAGCAGATAAGTGCTGACAATGTAAGGCAGACAAACGGAATTTCCGATTCAATGGGCGAGGTACAGGACTTTGCTCGGAATCTAAAGGAAGTTCTCGGAAGTATAGAGGGGTATCTTGAAAAGCTCGGAACAAATAATGCTGACGTTATTGCTATCTCCAACCAGACAAACCTTCTTGCACTCAATGCTTCCATAGAAGCTGCCCGTGCCGGAGATGCCGGAAAGGGATTTGCGGTAGTTGCAGGTGAGATCAAGAATCTTGCTGAGGATTCCAAGACTACTGCTGATGACAGCAATAAAAATAATAATGATATCAAGGAGACCATAAGTAAGCTTATAGTTGAATCGGAGCGACTCACAGAAATTGTGGAGAGTGTCAATGACAGAGCTCAGAATCTTGTTTCCTCCGCAGAAGATACCGCTACATCGATACAAGGAATGCAGACGGTAACAAGGGATGTTGAAGATTCGCTTAGAGAGCTGCTCGAGTCATAAGTAAGACTGAGGTTACTATTAAGCAATTAAGTAATAATGCTTTTTCCGAATATTTTTCGGAAAAAGCATTATTTTTTCTGCCACCATATTTTTTTTCTTGTATAAAAAACATGGAAATAACAACGAAAACGTTTTACTACTACGGCGGCGAAAAAGTAGCTGATGATAAAGAACTTAGCAGAATGTTTGAGGAAGAAATGAACGGTCAGATAGTAGATTTTCAGGTTGTAGGCGGCTGAGTGCGCATTTCTGTCTGAACAGTTTCATATATTCAATATTTGTGTGGGTTATTTCATTTTTTGATGTGTGTAAAAACAATATAATGAATAGTGTAGGTAGTGTTGTTTTTTGCCTTTATAACTATGAGGAGAGTATCTGATGGAAAAGAGTAATTTCGGGGAACAGTCGTTAAAGATTCTATCTAATCAATTTCCAAACGTGGCTACAACAGCAACAGAGATCATAAATCTGCAGTCAATCTTAAGTCTTCCAAAGGGAACAGAGCATTTTCTTTCCGATATACACGGAGAATATGAGCAGTTTGCGCACGTGCTTAGAAATGGCTCCGGTGCAGTCAAACGTAAAATCGATGAAGAGTTTGGAAACATGCTCTCGGAAAAAGAAAAGCGTGATCTTGCTACTTTGATCTATTATCCGGAAGAACGCATCAGGATGATAAAAACTACAGCCTGGAATATGGATGACTGGTACGTGGTCATGATAAACCGCCTTATTCAGGTGTGTAAAAGTGCTGCCAGTAAATATACCAGGTCCAAGGTTAGGAAGGCGCTGCCCAAGGACTTTGCTTACGTTATAGAAGAGCTTATAACAGGCAGGAGAGATGTGGGCAATCAGGAGGCCTATTACAACGAGATCATACATACTGTGATCAGGATAGGAAAAGCACCGGAACTTATTGTGGCTCTTTCAAATGCCATCTGTCGTTTTGTGGTGGACCACCTGCATATAGTGGGAGACATTTATGACAGAGGACCGGGACCTCATATCTGCATGGATACTCTGATGCAACATCACAGCGTTGATGTTCAGTGGGGCAATCACGATATTGTCTGGATGGGAGCAGCCTGTGGGCAGCTGGCCTGCATAGCCACAGTTCTTAGGTTTTCTGCAAGATATGGTAATCTTGATATCTTAGAAGATGGTTATGGAATTAATCTTTTGCCGCTGTTTAAGTTTGCACTTGATACCTATAAAGACGACCCCTGCGAATGCTTCAAGCTCCATTACAGGGAAGGGGAGTATGATCTTTCAAATGCTGAAATAGACAGGAAGATGCACAAAGCAATAGCGGTGATCCAGTTTAAGGTTGAAGGGCAGCTCATAAAGGAGCACCCTGAATTTCATATGGATGACAGGCTTCTTCTGGATAAAATGGATCTTGAAAGAGGCGTTGTGAAGGTGGGAGAGTCTGAGTATAAGCTTCTTGATACGAACTTTCCAACTATAGACCCGACTGATCCATATGCCTTGTCCAAGGAAGAGGCTGAAGTTATGGATAAGCTTCGCCACGGCTTCATTAACTGTGACAAGCTTCAGGAGCATGTCAGATTTCTTTTCCGAAAGGGAAGTCTATACAAGACCTATAATAATAACCTTTTGTTCCACGGGTGTGTTCCGCTGACGGATGAGGGACAGTTTAAAGAGGTTGAGCTTCTGGGCCATAAATACAAGGGAAAAGAGCTTTATGATGAGCTGGAAAAAATACTTCGAAAGGGTTATTACGCTATCGACCCTAAGGAAAAGCAGCTTGGCATGGATATGCTCTGGTTCACCTGGTGCCATGAGAATTCTCCTGTGTTTGGCAAAAATAAGATGGCCACATTTGAGCGCTATTTCATAGCTGAAAAGGAAACTCATGTGGAGAAGAAGAATCCATATTATACCTGGTACGATAAGGACGAAACGGTGACAATGATCTTAAATGAGTTTGGGCTGACTTCACCTGAAAGTCACATCATAAACGGTCATGTTCCTGTTGAAGCCAAAAAAGGTGAGCTCCCTGTAAAATGTGGAGGAAGGCTGATTGTAATTGACGGAGGTTTTTCCAAGGCATATCAGCCCAAGACAGGAATAGCGGGATATACTCTTACCTTTAATTCCTATGGATTTCTTTTGGCAGCCCATGAGCCCTTTGAATCTGTGGAAAAAGCGGTAGAGACCGGCAGTGATATTCATTCTGATACGGTTCTGGTGCAGCATGTGGACCGCAGGAAAACAGTGGCTGATACGGATATCGGAATGGAGATCAAGGAAAACATCAGACAATTGGAGGAACTTTTGGGAGCATACCGGGCAGGAATTTTGGCAGAAAAAGAGTGAAATTTTTAAAAAAAATGTATTGGAGTTTCGGACGCAGTCTGATAAAATCTATATTTGCAGTGATTAATTAAGGGAAGAGTTTATGCTCTTCCCTTAATTAATCGTATGTTCGAAAAAAAGTGTTGAGGTGATATGGTATGGCATTTGAAGTAAGGCATTTACAAAAAAAATTTGGGGATAAACAGGCAGTTTATGATCTTTCCTTTGAACTGCAGGAACCGGGAGTTTATGCACTTCTTGGGACAAATGGAGCAGGTAAATCTACTTCCATTCGTATGATGCTGGGAATACTTTCCAGAGACAACGGTGAAGTTCTTTTAAATGGGGAGAATTTTGACACCCGGAAGATAAATGTGGGGTACCTTGCAGAAGAAAGAGGTTTGTATCCCAAGTATCCTATTATGGATCAGCTTTTATATTTTGCATCTCTTAAGGGATTAACAGCAGATGTAGCGATGGATAGGATCAAATATTGGGGAGAAAGGCTGAGTGTGACGGAATATCTTTTCCCTGAGAGAAAACCGGGGAAGAAGTTTAAGCCAACTCTTGCAGATCAGATGTCCAAGGGTAATCAGCAGAAGATCCAGCTTATGGCTGCGCTTATTTCTGATCCTGAGTTCCTTATTCTGGATGAGCCTCTTTCAGGTCTTGACCCTGTGAATACAGATCTTTTTAAGAGTGTTATCCGAGAAGAAATCGATAAGAAAAAATATATCATCATGTCATCACATCAGATGCCGGTGATTGAGGAATTCTGCGAAGATATTACTATTCTTAACAGAGGCAAAGCAGTAGTTCAGGGGAATCTTAATGAAATCAAGAAGTCCTATGGAAGAGTAAACCTCTTTGTTAAATGCGATGAGGACATTACTGATACTATTAAGACTCTTGGAATAACTGTTGTTAATGACACTCCTGCAGGAATTCAGCTGCGAGTAAAGAGTGAAGCTGAGGCAAAAAATCTTTTAAGGGAGCTTAGTGATACAAATAAGACCATCGTAAGATTTGAGCTTAGAGAGCCTTCTCTTCATGAGATTTTCATTGAAAGTGTCGGCGGTGCGGCTGAAGGAAATGATCAGGATACTGCTTTTGATGGTATGGAGGAAAAGGCCGGTGAATAAGAGTGATTTTGTGGGATTTAAGCAGGTCTTTTTGTTCGAATTTATGACAGGCATCAAAAAGAAAGGCTTTTTAAGTTTCCTGGCAGTATTGTGCGTGATGGGATTTGTTACTATGCCTGCCATGGTAATTGTTGGAAATATCAGGGGAAATGATGGCGCCAAGGATGGTGATAAGCCAAAATCTGCTATCGAGTCAGTATATGTTTATGATGAAACAGATCTTTTGATTAGCTTCGAAGATCTTAAGAAGAATGAAACTTATTCAGAGATATCTTTTGTTACAGATGAAAGTGTGTCCTATGACGAGGCAGTAGCTAAACTACAGGAAAACTCTGATTCAAATAACCTTATTATCCGTGCTCAATATGATAGCGAGGAAGGATTTGATGTAACGATAGTTCATGCAAATAAATCCGGCATAAAAAATAAGGAACTTGATAATTTTGAAAAAGACTTCAAGGAATTCTACAGAGATGAGGTTCTGAAAAATCTCGGGGTAAGTGAAGAGGCTTTCGATTATCTGTCCAGGAAAATTAATGTAAGCGTTTTGAAGATGGACAAAAACGGTGAGTTTTCAGAAGAGGCCGAAAGGATTTCTCTGGATGATTATTTCATAATGCTTGCCGGACTGATGATCGTGTTTATGTTCATCAATATGGCAGTAGGTAATGTTGCTACTTCCATTGCTACTGAAAAGTCCTCTAGGGTAATTGAATATCTTTTGACCGGAACAAGGCCCATGGCGCTATTGTCAGGAAAAATTGCTGCAAGACTTCTTGAATCTGCAATTACGTTTTTGGCAGCTTTCTCCTGCTATTATTTGTCACAGCTTGTGTGCGTGCTAATTACGGCAAAAGGTACTGTTTCAGACAGCACTTCAAACAATATGTTAGTTGTTGCTTCTATCTGGGAGACCATTACTCTTTCAAAGATAATTGTGGCACTGCTTTATTTTTTGGCTGGTCTTGTACTTTATACAATATTTGGAGCTATTACGGGAGCAAGTGTATCGAAGCTTGATGAACTACAGGAGGCGTATAAGTATTACAGCATTGTAATGGTACTTTGCGTGTATGCTGATATGTTCCTTGTCATTATGATGCTAAGTTCCGGCGCTTCGGAAGCACTGCAGAATTTCTGCGCTATTTTCCCATTGACCGGTGCATTCCTGACTCCGGCGTTTGTTCTGACCGGAAAGGTGAGCATTATTACAGGTGTCATAGCTCTTATTATTATCATTATCACATCAGCTGCAGCCTTTGTTCTGTCATCAGCAATTTATGAGTCTATGCTTCTTTTCCAGGGCAAAAGACTTAAGGTTAAGGATGTGGTTACTCTAATGAAAAAGCAGGTGGTCGCATGAAAAACTGGCACAAAATATTTAAATTTACATTATTGCAGGCCCTAAAAGGCTCTAAATATATTGGTTCTACGGTTATTGTGGGAATAATCATCCTTATAGCAGCTTTTGTTTCCGATTTTTATATCTTGGGGGCAATGGATAAGGAGTCCAAAGTCAAATCTCTTGAAAACGTATATGTAATTAACGAAACAGAGCTGTCTATAGATAATGAATCTTTTATTAGTAAGCATCAGGAAGACTATCCTTTACTTAAGATCAGTGAGATATCGGATATGAGCGCCAAGGCGGCTGCATCAGATTCTAAGCTTATGGGAGAGAAAGAGGCGCATTCAATTGTTCTTGAGATTGCCGAAGATGAGGAAAGCTGTAATCTTACGGTCTACACACCGGGGGAAAGCACTATCGGCAGGAGCGAAGCCGAGGATTTTGCCAAGGAGTATTCAGAGGCTGTAAAAAACGCTAAGGTAAAAAGCACTGGTGTTTCCGAAGAGAAGGTTAATATGGCTATCAGTGATATAAGTATTAGCCAGGTAAAAGCCAAGGATTCGGAGGGAGATGATGACGATTCTCTTTTGGCTTCATTTGCCCAGATGGGCGTCGTTATGGTCATTTACTTTCTTATAGTTTTCTATGGTCAGAGTATTGGACAGATTGTCAGTATGGAAAAGACCTCCAAGCTGATGGAATATATGCTGACCTTAACAGGACCTTCAGGAATAATATTTGGTAAAGTAATAGCTATTTTCTGTGAGGCTGTAATTCAGATAGCTATATGGGTACTTTGCGGTTTTTGTGGCCTTTTCGCAGGTGATACGGTAAGCGCAAGGATTACAGGAGAGCATGGTAAAAATCTCATTTCCAGTTTTATGGAAATGCTACCGGAAGGCAGTATTTCTCATAACTTTGCGGCGCTTCTTATTTTGGCTATTATAGCAATGATGGCGGCGTTTCTTTTCTACAGCTTCATTTCTGCTTTGTTTGCATCATTTGCAGCTACAGCTGAGGACCTTACTCAGACCAACGGCCTTACAATGCTAGCTATGATTACGGGATTTCTTTTATCTATGTATATACCTCTTTTTACCGATAATTCCGAAGTGGCCCTTACAATTGTCAGGTTGATTCCATTAACAGCTGCGTTTGTACTTCCCGGAGATGTTATTTCAGGAAGAATCGGTATTGTTGGATTTATCCTTTATCTTGCGCTACTGGTGTTCTTTACGGTTATGCTGGCAATCCTTACAGGAAGAGTATATAAGAACAGGCTCTTTAAACGTGGAACAAAGGGAATCTTTGATGAGATTCTGGCTGCTATTACAGGAAAGACAGTTGACAAAGCAGATGATGCCAATAAGGAAGAAAGAAAAGTTCCTGCAGCTTGTTATGACAATTATGATAATGCCAAAAAGACCTATACTATTGTAGGCTTTTCACTGCTTGCACTGATGCTTGGAGGTAACGTTATCGGCGGCCTTGTTGGAAATGTTATTGCCAATATGATGGCAGCGGCAAAGGATATGGACCTTATGTCTGTTTATGAGGACAAGACATTTTTGGTCGTTCAAAATATTGTTGGCATGTATGTCATTGCGATGCCGTTATGCGCTCTTTTCATGAAGCTTACAAATGATTCTGTATGTAAAGTAAAAGGAACAATTGAAAAGAACCTGTATATAAGATTGATTTTCATTATGTTCCCGGTGACATACGGACTTGCATACTTTAGTAATTTCATTGCATCTGCGTTGTCAAAGGGAGAAGCAGAAAATCCGCTTATCAACAATTTCCTGTCAGAGAGCAATGTATGGGCAGTCATTATGGTGGCATTCCTTGCTCCGATTTTCGAAGAGCTGGTATTCAGAAAGCTTATCATCGACAGGACAAGACGCTATGGTGAGGTTTTGGCAATAGTATATTCTTCGGTTGCTTTTGGCCTGTTCCACTGCAATGTGTATCAGATATTCTATGCCTTTGCCATTGGCCTTATTCTGGGATATGTATATGTAAGGACCGGAAATGTTATTCTGACCATTATCATTCATATGATCATGAATTCATCATCCGCGATCCTGTATCCGCTTGTACCGGAGGTTTACACATATTTCCAGTACATAGTTATTGCGCTTGGAATAGTGTCGATTATTTATACTTTGATAAAAAGAGATATTAAGCTTGAAACTGTTAATGCAGATGGATCCTCAAAAGAGCTTTCACACATCGCATTTGCTAATGCAGGATCAATCCTTTTCTCAGTGGTATGTATACTGTTTATGATTTATTCATTATTTGCACCGCTATTATTGGGGTAAAATAAAGATGGGAGCCAATGGGGACGGTTCTAAGTGGCTCGAGCCACTTAGAACCGTCCCCGCTGGCTATTGGTGATAGAAATGACTAAGAAAAAGCTTGCATTAGAAGTAATAGAAAGACTCCGTAAGGAATATCCGGACGCTGTTTGCACGCTTGCTTATGACAAGGCGTGGCAGCTTCTTGTAAGTGTGCGTCTGGCAGCCCAGTGCACTGATAAAAGAGTGGATATGATAACTCCTCTTTTGTATGAGAAGTTTCCCAGCATTGAAGCCCTTGCAGATGCGCCTGTGGAGAAAATCGAGCAGATAGTTCGCCCCTGCGGTCTTGGTAATTCCAAGGCCCGGGACATTTCTGCCTGTATGAAAATGCTGCGTGATGTTTATGGCGGAGTGGTGCCGGATACAATGGAGGAGCTTTTAAAGCTTCCCGGAGTAGGGCGAAAGAGTGCCAATCTTGTTCTTGGTGATGTTTACGGAAAGCCTGCCATAGTTACAGACACCCACTGCATAAGGCTGTGCAATCTTATTGGCCTTGTAGACAATATCAAGGAGCCCGGTAAGGTTGAAAAAGAGCTTTGGAAGATAATTCCGCCTGAAGAAGGAAATGCTCTTTGCCACAGATTTGTAACCCACGGAAGGGAAGTTTGCGTTGCCAGAAGACCTGACTGCGCCAGGTGCTGTCTTAAGGATATATGCAGGTTCGGAAAGAGTTGCTAATACTGAGAATTTGAGTTATCATAATATTGTATGTTACTATGCGTAATAGAGATATTAAATTACGATTATATCCAGTGTTGGTATTTAAGTGCGAATATTATGATAAGGAAAGCGAGGTACCCTTAATGTATATTGCAATGCAGACTGCTGATAGCAACGGAACTCTCAATACTGAGATCTGTACACTGTATGGAATTCGTTATGATACCAGATATCGTTCGGCTATTCTTTCAACTGAGCATATGAATCACGATTACATAATACCTATGACCCCGACTGATTATGAAGATGCCGCCAAGCAGATAATGGCAGCTATGGCAGCCAAGGTACATATGATCAACCTTGGAAGCACCATCGTCAGCCGCGGACGAAAGGGAGAGGCAAGACAGGTTCAGCCTCAGAAAATCAAGATTTCTCTGAAATAATAAGATTATGTGAAATGAAATGTGGCTCAGCCCTATAGAAGTAGGGCTGAGCCACTGTTAACGTCTAGATTATTAATTCATGGAAGATCATCTGCTTCGTCGATATCATGGATGTCGCCGGCACCGAAGCCGATATTCTGCATGCTGACAGTTCTGCGGCGAAGTCTTGCTGATTCAGATGCCTGGAAGATGAAGTCCTTTATCTCTTTTCCGTGCTTAATGTTCTTGAGTACGATGGTTCTGTCTGTAACATCTGAAGTGAACAGGGTGATGGTGCTAAGCCCACAGATCCTCTGCATCAGAGTGCTGGTGATCTCCACATCAGTGATCTTGTACATGTAACAATCATCTTCAACTACAGTGAAAAATCCCTTAATGATTGTCAGAACATTTTCTCTGATCTCATATTTGGTGAATGTCCATGGAAGCCCTAGAAAAAGAAGTCTTTTCTTTTCGTTGTAGCAAAGCTCACCTCTTGCCTCCATAGCATTTGCGTGTTGCTCCTGATTAACGATTTTAGTCATTTCCCCCTCCTGAATGCTGTTAGTAATGTTTTTTATTGCTAATCAAGTAATAATGAAACTTACTATTTTATGATAACACAATAAAGCAGAAAGGTGGAAATGGGATACATTCATATTTAAAAATGTTAAAATTCTGTTTTGTAATGTTAAATATATCATTAAGATTTAGCGGATAGCGTTGACATTTTTTTCTTTCTCTATTTAAAATACAATTAGGAGAGAGTAAGGTTGCTATATATTGTGGAATGCACTTTAGTTTTATGAACAATTCTACGATATATTACATAGAGGAAGGTAAAGAGTATGGATGCAAATGGATTAAGTGCTGAGCAGCAGGCATTGCTTGCCAGTATAATGGGTAAATCTCCACAGGCAGGTGGAGGAGGCGGATTCTCTGCTTCCCAGGCACAGCCTGCAGCAGGTAGTGCACCGGCAGCGGCGGCAGCTCCGGCTGATACGGGCAAGATGTTGTCGCAGGCTGAGATTGATGCGCTTATTGCTTCGATGGGAAACTGAGAAGTTTTTGCTTTGAAATTGAATAGCTAACAAGTATGCAGAACACTTTTCAATAGGAAGTGTTCTGCATTTTTTTGTAAATGTGAACTAATCATGAAAAAAACTTAAATATAAAAAAACATTATTGACAATATGTAGGTAGCTACGTATGATGTTATATGTAACTAGCTACATATGTGATGGGAGATATTCTGTCAACACTATTATATGTATTTTTCGCGGTGTTTACTGCGGAACAAGAGGTTAGTATGACTTGTATTAACAAGGAAAAAGAGTACTTCAGAGACAAGGAACATGAGCCGCTTAGCTTTAAGTTTAAGCTTATACATGAGGCATTTGCCAACATGCTTAACAGACAGCTAAGTAAAGACGATATGACTTTTTCCCAGCTTATAGTCATATCTTATTTATGGGAAAACAGGGATAAGAAGGTCACTCAGAAGGATATTTCCGATGCACTTCATATCAAGCATCCTACGACTATAGGTCTTTTGAAGAGACTTGAAGAAAAAGAAATGGTTAAGGTGGTGGTGGATCCTGATAACAGGAAATATCGTAATATTGCCATTACAGAAAAGAGTGAGGAGTTCATGCAAAAGAACTGGCAGCGTAAGCACTACACTGATCAGAATCTTGTAAATGGCATGACAGAGGAAGAGATTCTGCAGCTTCGGCATCTTCTGGACAAGGTAATCGACAATATGAATAAGCTGGAAAGGGAATAAATAAAAGGGAGAGGTTTTATGGTAAAAACATTATTAAAAGAGGTTAAGGAGTACAAACTCTCATCTATCCTGACTCCTCTTTGCATGGTTGGAGAGGTTGTCTGCGAAATGATCATTCCTATCCTCATGGCAAAGATTGTGGATGATGGTATTTACGGCAACAATATGGAAATTATTTTCAAAATTGGCGGATTGATGTTTGTTATCGCTATTTTAGGTCTTCTGGCAGGCCTTGGTGGCGCTTATTATGGAGCAAATGCTTCGGCCGGTTTTGCTAAGAACCTGAGAAAAGCTATGTTTGACAACATTCAGTCTTTTTCTTTTGCCAACATAGATAAGTTCTCAACTTCAGGTCTGGTAACAAGACTTACAACAGATGTTACGAATATTCAGAATGCATACATGATGATCCTGAGAATGGCCATGAGAGCACCTGCGTCTCTGATAATTGCCATGATTGCTGCATTTACAATAAATGCAAAGCTTGCAAGTATCTACCTTGTGGCAGTTATATTCCTGGCGATCATTATGGTTACAATAATGGGAAAGACCACCAGATATTTCAAGCAGGTCTTTGAGAAATATGATGAGCTCAATGAAAGCGTGCAGGAAAATGTTTCAGCTATAAGAGTAGTCAAGGCTTATGTAAGAGAAGAACATGAGAATAAGAAGTTCAAAAAAGCTGCTGCAAATATCTACAAGATGTTTGTGAAGGCTGAGAATAACCTGGTATTTATCAGCCCTGTAATGTCAGCCACAGTTTACATCTGTATCCTTCTTGTGAGCTGGTTTGGTGCACATCTGATAGTTGGTGGTGAACTGACTACAGGTAATCTGATGAGTCTTTTGACTTATTGCATGACAATCCTTATGAACCTTATGATGCTGGGAATGATCTTTGTCATGATGACCATGGCGTCAGCTTCCGGAAAGCGTATTGCTGAGGTTATTGAGGAAAAGAGCTCAATCACTAATAAAGAAAATCCTATTATGGAAGTTAAGGATGGAAGTATTGCATTTGAGCATGTGAATTTTGAATATAATGAGGATTCAGAGCAGCCGGTTCTTAAGGATATCAATCTTAAGATTAAATCCGGTGAGACAATCGGAATCATCGGAGGAACAGGTTCTGCAAAATCATCTTTGGTCAACCTGATAAGCAGACTTTATGATGTTTCGGAAGGCGCTGTAAAGGTCGGCGGAGTAGATGTAAGAGACTATGATCTTGAGACACTTCGTGACCAGGTTTCAGTTGTACTTCAGAAAAATGTTCTTTTCTCCGGAAGTATATTAGATAACCTTCGCTGGGGCGATAAGAACGCTTCAGAAGAAGAGTGTAAAAGAGCCTGCCAGATGGCATGTGCTGATGAATTCATAGAGAAGATGCCTGAGGGCTACAATACTCAGATCGAGCAGGGCGGAACCAACGTTTCCGGTGGTCAGAGACAGAGACTTTGTATCGCCAGAGCACTTCTTAAAAAGCCTAAGATCCTCATACTGGATGATTCCACAAGTGCTGTTGATACAAGTACAGATGCCAAGATCAGAAAGGCTTTTGCAGAGGAAATTCCTGGAACAACCAAGCTTATTATTGCTCAGAGAATCAGCTCTGTTCAGGGATGCGATAGGATTATCGTTATGGATGATGGTAAGGTTAACGGCTTTGGTACTCACGATGAACTTCTTAAGAGTAATGATATCTATCGTGAGGTTTACGAGTCACAGACCGGCGCATCAGGTGATGCAGATTTTGATGAGATGAACTGAACTGAGAGAACTTGACGAGGTTTTTTCGAGTCTGGTTCGAACTAATAATTTTGGAGGTTAGATATGGCAGAGGATAAAAAAATGCATGGTGGCCCAGGACCTAGAAACGGACGTGGAATGCCAAGACCTAAGGTTGAAAATCCGGGGCTTTTATTTAAGAGAATAATGGGGTATGTTTTTAAATTCTATCCTATTCATATGATCACAATTGTTGTATGTATATTTGTTACTGTTTTTTCAAGTGTTCAGGGAACTCTTTTTACCAAGACACTTATCGACTCATATATTCAGCCTATGCTGGATAGTCACAGTACTGACTATGGGCCGCTTCTTGGGGCAATGGGAAGAGTTGCAATATTCTATGCAATCGGTGTTCTTGCGGCTTTCGTTCAGCAAAAGACAATGGTGTACGTTAACCAGGGAACACTGAAAAGGCTCCGTGAAGAGCTTTTCGAGCACATGGAGAGCCTTCCGATCAAGTATTTCGATACACATGCTCATGGCGATATCATGTCAATATACACCAATGATATTGATACTTTGAGACAGATGATAAGCCAGAGTATACCGCAGCTTTTGAATTCAGCGATTACCATAGTGAGCGTATTTGCTTCTATGCTGGTACTTAGTATTCCGCTTACTATCGTTACTCTTATAATGGTTGGAATTATGCTCTTTTGCTCAGCAAAGGCAACAAAATCATCCGGTAAAAATTTTGTGGCACAGCAGAGTAATATCGGTGCCCTTAATGGTTACATCGAAGAAATGATGACCGGACAGAAGGTTGTTAAGGTCTTTAACCATGAGGAAGAGAGTATAAAGAAGTTTGATGAACTTAATGAAGCTCTTTTCCAGAGCTCATTTAAGGCTAATGCATATTCAGGTGCGCTTGGACCGATAAATGCACAGCTTGGTAATACCAGCTATGTTCTGTGCGCTATGATAGGTGGTGCAATTGCTTTGTCTGACAGCATTGCTGTTGGCTTTACAGTTGGTGCTCTTGCAAGTTTCCTTACCTTCAACAAGAGCTTTAGTATGCCTATCAACCAGGTAAGTATGCAGTTCAACTCAATCATTATGGCCCTTGCAGGTGCAGAGCGTATCTTTAAGCTCATCGACGAGCAGCCTGAAACAGATGAAGGCTATGTAATGCTTGTTGATGCACAGGAAAAAGATGGCGAGGTTGTGGAAGCAGATCATCACACCGGACACTGGGCTTGGAAGCACTATCACAAGGCTACTGATACAACTACTTATCAGCCGATGGAAGGCGATGTTACCTTTAACGGTGTAGACTTTGGATATACTGATGAAAAGATGGTTCTGCATGATATCGTGCTTCATGCACATCCGGGACAGAAGATTGCCTTTGTTGGTTCAACAGGCGCAGGTAAGACTACTATTACTAATCTGATCAACAGATTCTATGATATTCAGGATGGTAAGATCAGATACGACAATATCAATATCAATAAGATCAAGAAGGCAGACCTTAGACGTTCTCTTGGAATTGTTCTTCAGGATACACATCTTTTCACTGGAACAGTTATGGAGAACATAAGATATGGTAAGCTGGATGCCACAGATGATGAAGTTGTTGCAGCAGCTAAGCTTGCTAATGCTCACAGCTTTATAAAAAGACTTCCTGAGGGATATGATACAATGCTTACAGGAGATGGTGCGAACCTCTCACAAGGTCAGAGGCAGCTTCTTGCAATTGCAAGAGCAGCAATCGCTGATCCGCCTGTACTTATCCTTGATGAAGCTACATCATCTATTGATACCAGAACAGAGAAGATTGTTCAGGATGGTATGGATAAGCTTATGAAGGGCAGAACTACCTTTGTTATTGCCCACAGACTTTCAACTGTGCGTAACAGTGATTGTATCATTGTTCTTGAGCAGGGACGAATTGTTGAGCAGGGTACCCACGACGAACTCATTGCCAAGAAGCAGAGATATTATCATCTCTACACCGGCATGAAGGAAGAGGGCGTCACAGCATGATGAAATAGATGTGTGGCATAGCCCAGGAATATTGCTCTGGTTATGCATGATTTGTTCGCGTTTCCTCGTCGTAATTCATGGGATAAATTTCAAAAGACCAATTCCTACGGTTTAAAATTAGGTAAACCGTAAACAGGAATTGGTCTTTCGCTCTTTATCCTCATGAATTATCGTACTCGTGCAAATGACTCACAAATCATGCAATAACCAATCGCAATCCCCATGGCATATGCCAAATCTATTCGCGTATAAAAATAGTACAGGAGAAAACGATAATGTCCAAATCAGATAAAGAAAAAACGAATGTGATGAGAGTTCTTGATGGTAAGAAGATTCCCTACGAGAGTCATTCCTATGAGCCGGATGCCAGTATGACTGGTGTGGAGATAGCAGGAATTCTTGGAGAACCACCTGAAAAGGTATTTAAGACACTGGTGTGTCAGGGAAAGAGCAACCAGTACTATGTCTTTGTAATTCCTGTGGAAGCTGAGCTTGATCTGAAAAAGGCGGCAGCGGCAGCAGGAGAAAAGTCCGTAAGCATGATCAAGCAAAAAGAACTGCTTCCTCTTACAGGATACGTTCATGGCGGATGCTCACCAATCGGCATGAAGAAACAGTTTAAGACCTTTATCCATGAGACAGCGCCTTCTTATGATAAGGTTTTTGTAAGCGCCGGTAAGGTGGGCTTTCAGATTGAAATTGCGCCGGCAGATTTAATTGCTGTTGCAAGGATAGAAGTCGCAGAGCTGGTGTAAAAAGGTTGGTATGGGAATTTGTTCTTCATATCGGTCCCACTAATTCCGGTAAGACATATCAGGCAGTGCAGAAGTTGAAAACATTCAGTCGGTAGATTGGGATGAGGTTAAAAACCCAGGTTGAGCTCTATTGCGCTCAACCTGGGTTTTATACTCATTTCATTGATTTTTTTATTGCGAGTACGATGTCTAAAGGAATATCACATGAACTGGAAATATCTTCAGGGGATTTTCCTTTATCCAGCAGAGATGTAACAATACGTGTACGTTCTTTCGAAGAGCCTTCTTCAAAAGCTTCTTCCTTGATTACCTTCATATGTCCAGCTTTATTATATTCATATAGACTATACATAGTAACTGCCTTCCTTTCTCGTATCAAGAAATCTTTAAGTACATCGTGAGAGATACAATAATCAATTGCAAGAGGTACAGCTTTATTAAGCGACTGCGTCTGTGAATATTCTCGAACCTTGGCAACAAAGATTGAGTAGTCACTTAGCATTTTACAGCTGTGCATCAAGGATTCATTCATGCCAAGGTTGATATTGAGCACTTTTACTTTTAGCTCAAGCTCAGGAGCATCAGAACTGTTTGCATACATTTCTGATAGCGTATAGGTTACTTCTTCGGGCATTGCTTCGGTTCCATTGTAAAAAACTACAAAATGCGGTTCTGGTATGGTAAGACGTTTGCTTCCATAAATATCGCATTATCCAAAGTGTTAATGATTAAATCGTCAGGGTTATCATAATGCGAACCATTAATTGCATTGTATAGTTCCAGAAGAGCCGCCTTATTTTCTTTGAAGAGCAGTCTGAATACTGTATCCTTGTACTTTCTGTTGGGCCAAGGCCATCTTAATCTTTTAAAAACATATTTAATTCCCAATTATCCATCCTTTCTGCATTAATGCAGAAAAGACATAGAGAATTTTGCTACATTAATACTAACATATTTTTATTTTTTGTTGGGAAAATATGATTTCAGAGTAAAATCATATTTATGCCTTGTGAAATAGGCGATGTGAGTACTATATCATATTTTTTTCAAGAAATCTTTAAGACTTTCTTAAGACTTTCTTGAGTTTTTCTGTAGAAAAGAATTTTAACTTTTTTCATGGACTAATTATGTACACATATCTTTGGCTAAAATCTCATAATCTTCATAGCAATAATTGGTTACAAACTCGATAAAATACGAGTGGAAAAGCCTTTGGAGGAATACTACACTGTCAGTAGTATTTTTTTGGAGGAATGAAAAGAAGTTATGAAAAAAGTATTTATAGTTGGATTATTAGCTCTTAGTCTTACTTTTTTACCTGGATGTGGGAGCGAAACGGCAGCAGATAACAGTCAGGATGCTGCATCTATTTCGGAGAATACTGAAGTAGCTGCTGAGAGTGAGAGCGTGGAGACTACAGAAATCGCAGATGCAATAGAGCAGGCAATTAAAGAGGAAACATCTTATTCGGAGGATGCAGTAGAAGAAGCTTCTGATGAAAAAAGTGAAAGCGAGAAGAATCAAAATAGTACAGACAACGGAAGTGATTCTGCCAAATCAGACTCCGCCCAGGTAGGAGACAAGGTACTTCCCAAGTACACAGTCTTGAGGGATGATGAGGCATCAGGTACAATTGAGCATATAACTTATCCTTCCCATAACTATTCAGGGGATGGCGGCGAAATTACCAAGGAAGCCAATGTATATCTTCCTGCAGGCTACAGCAGTGATAAGCAATATAATGTCATGATCCTGCTGCATGGAATTGGCGGAAATGAGAATGAATGGGGATTAAACAAGAGTAACTCCAGAGTTAAGGCTATCATGGATAATATGGCGTATTACGGCGACATTGAGCCGTTTATAGTTGTGACACCTAACGGCCGTGCCTGCAAAATAGGCGGCGAAGCTGGTTCTGGCTCCGGAACGGACGCATTTTATCTTTTTGGAAAAGAACTAAGGAACGATCTGATACCTTATATTGATTCACATTACAGTACTTATGCTAATTACAGCGAAGGCTACGATTTATCAGAGGCAAGGGATCACAGAGCTATTGCAGGTTTATCCATGGGCGGAATGCAGACTATCAACATTGGTATCGGTGAATGTCTTGATATGTTCAGCTATTTTGGCGCATTTTCTGCAGCACCATCCAGTAATGCGGCAGCCAAGACAGCAGCACTGCTTCAGGATAATACTTATACTATCCATTATTTTTACAATATATGTGGTCTGCAGGACAGAACAGCCTATGGTAGCGCTTCAGCAGCTGCTAAGACGCTTCCAACATTTTGCGACCAGTTTGTGGAAGGTGAGAATTTTATGTGGCAGGAGCTGGATGGTGGACATGATTTCCACATCTGGTACCTTGGATTCTACAATTTTGCCCAGTTGGTATTCACAGACTAACAGGCAAGACAGGTATAGTAAAGATTATTAACATCGAAGGGATTAATACTTAATGACCGTAAAAGAATACTCAGACAGAATTATTCAAAATGTAAACAAAGTGATCATAGGAAAAGACGAAGTGATCAGGCAGATACTGGTTTGTTTTCAGAAAAGGCCCGGTATTTGCCAATGTAGTACTGGCCGATGAAATAAATCGTGCAACGCCCAGAACCCTATTGAGTCCTACGGCACTTTCCCATTACCGGAAGCTCAGCTGGACAGATTTTTCATGAAACTTCGTGCCAGATATAATGATGAGAAGCAGCTAAGTTCCGAAGAAGTTAGTCAGGCAAAACAGTTATGGAACATAATAAGAGAAGAATATGAAAATAGGGACAGGGCATAGGTAATATGCCACTGTCCCTATTATATTAGAATTTAGAATTAAAGTTTTTTTATGGTTGCAAAACAGAACACAAGTTCTTATAATGTAATTGAAATCGAACAAATGTTTTGATGATGCTTTCGCAAAATGTAGGTGACCATATATGAGTAGGATAATTAATAATGTTGATGTAATATGCGAACACAAATCTGATGGGAGCGTGATTCCCATGCGTTTCAGGCTCCTGAATGATGATGGAGTTTATGAGGCCTATACCATAAAGGGGTACAGGCAGATTTTGCGCGGAGAGTGTTATACGACTCCTGACGGAGTCACTGTCTGCAGCAAGGACAGAGTGTTTGAATGTCGCGTTCTTATCCTGGATATGTACAGAACAGTGAGACTTTATTTTAACATCGATAAATGTTCATGGAAGATTGCCATATAGGCCACATCTTTACTGCTCTTCTAATGATTTTTTGAAGAGATCAGTAGAATATTCTGTGAAGTTATCTTCTACCCATTTGGTGAACTCGTCCGGAGTGATAACTTTTTCACCGAATATTTCTACAACAATGTCATCGTTGACATCTACAACTCTTTTATATAAGGATACGATCAGCTCATTCAAAAAGACCTGTGTGCCGGTGCTGGGCAATTGGTCTAATTCAATAAGTGTATCAGTGATTTCCTTGGTGATATGATGATGATGCTTGATTGCTTCAAGTAATTCTTTTTCGTTGCTTACCATTGTGAATTGCCCCCTTTTGGATGTGATGTGTTTGCATATTAATTTTATCATATTTGCGTCAATGGACAAGCTCGGGTTGAATAATGTTTTTGACTTTATGTATAATCCCATCTTTGACAGTTAAGAAAGATAAAAAGTCTCGCAACCCACATGAATAGTGGCGTGGCGAGACTTTTCTGTTCGTTTTGAAGTATAGTAATTTCTACCTTCCTTTACTGTTTTTCTGAATTGTTTTCATCTGACTCTTAGTGATGAATTCAAAGTCGGTTCTGAAACCGCATGCTTCGTGAAGGTTATCGGTAAGCTTTGTCCTCTGGTATGTTGGGATGAAGCCTTGCTCTTTTATTCCTGCGAAGTTCATATCTTTAAGTGTGCTTTTATTCTGACATCATTTTGGAGGAATACAGGTCTTGCTTCAAAAT
>NZ_CAMVPU010000018.1 GCF_947169445.1 uncultured Butyrivibrio sp.
TTTGTGCCTGCTTAACTCTTGAATTCATAAATACTGTACATCTTGTTCCAAGATCAACAGGAGATTTAGCATAGAGAGCCACTTTGGCAAAATCCTGTACGCTGTAATCCAGGGACTTGGCAAAGGTCTCAATGAAAGAGCCGCAGCCTGATGAGCAGGCTTCGTTAAGCTGCACAGAATCAACTGACTGGTTCTTAATATGAATACATTTCATATCCTGACCACCGATATCAAGGATACAGTCTACTTCAGGATCAAAGAATGCTGCAGCATTATAATGAGCAATAGTTTCTACTTCGCCATCGTCAAGTAAAAGAGCGGACTTAAGCAGAGCCTCACCATATCCTGTTGAGCAGGCTCTTGCAATTGATACGCCCTGTGGCATAAGCTTATATATTTCCTGAATTGAAGAAATTGCAGTTTTTAAAGGACTTCCGTTGTTACTGGAATAAAATGAATAGAGAAGATCACCGTCTTCACTAATAAGCGCGCACTTGGTTGTAGTAGAACCTGCGTCAATTCCAAGGAAGGCTTTTCCCTTATAATCATCAAGCTTTCTGGTCTTAACCTTATACTGGTCCTGTCTGTTTCTAAAGGCTTTATAATCATCTTCATTAACAAATAAAGGATCAAGTCTTGAAACCTCTGCATCCATAACAATCTTGTGAGAAAGCTTACCAACCATCTCATCCATTGAATAGGATGTCTCTTCTTTTGCATTAAGAGCAGAACCAATAGCAGCAAAAAGATGTGAATTGGCAGTATCTATAGTATGCTCCTCATCAAGTTTAAGAGTGCGGATAAAAGATTCCTTAAGCTGATCAAGGAAGTGAAGAGGACCACCTAAAAATGCAACGTGACCTCTGATTGGCTTACCGCAGGCAAGGCCTGAGATGGTCTGGTTTACAACTGCCTGGAAAATAGAAGCCGCAAGGTCCTCTTTGGTAGCACCTTCATTAATAAGAGGCTGAATATCAGATTTGGCAAATACACCGCAGCGTGCTGCGATAGTATAAAGGGAATTATAATTTTTGGCATATTCATTAAGACCTGATGCATCTGTCTGTAAAAGAGCTGCCATCTGGTCAATAAAAGAACCTGTACCTCCGGCACAGATACCATTCATACGCTGTTCAACATTTCCATCTTCAAAGTAGATTATCTTAGCATCTTCACCACCAAGCTCGATAGCTACATCAGTTTTAGGAGCAAGCTCTTTTAAAGAAGTGGAAACTGCTATAACCTCCTGAACAAAAGGAACCTCCAAATGTTTGGCAAGAGTAAGACCGCCGGAACCTGTTATAACAGGATGCAGGGTAACATTACCACTTACTTTGCTTGCTTCCTGTAATAAATCAGAAAGTGTCTCCTGAATATTGGCGAAATGTCTCTTATAATCGGAAAAGACAATATTATGATCTTTATCTAAAAGAGCAACCTTTACTGTGGTTGAACCAATATCAATGCCTAAAGTATAATCCCTGGAAATCATCATTCACCTCATACAAAACTTTTATATAAATGATTGGTCTACAACATTTGCCAGATTTACTTCTAATATAATGTTGTTAAAAGACAATCCCTATGATTATAATGCAGAGGTTCTTAAAAATCAATTTGATAAATTGCATAAAATCTATATTTTGATAAAATGTTTTTTTAATCATTAAAACAATTGTCATTTTTATGGTATCATAAGCATATTAGATTATATGGGGATGGATATATGAAAAAAAGTCGAAGCATTATTTTGATGCTTATATTGATTCTTTCTTTTTCTTTTTCTAATGAGCCTCTTAAGGTAAATGCTAATGAAGGGGCTTCTAAGATTGTCCGTGTAGGATATTATGAAAATGAAGTATTTGAAGAAGGGGCATCGGAAGGAGCCATTAAAAAAGGCTATGCCTACGAATACTATCGAAAAATTTCCGAGTATACCGGTTGGGAATATGAGTATGTTTATGTTGATTTTGTAACTGCATATCAGATGCTTTTAGAAGGTAAGGTGGATTTAGTTGCCGGGCTTGCCTATACAGATGAGCGCACGGACTTAATGCTTTACCCTGACAAGCCTATGGGCTCTGAAGCTTACAATATTATCAAGCATGAATCTGATAATACAATATCTAATGATCCATCTACTCTAAACAATAAAACAATAGGTGTTCTTGACAGTAATATTTTAGACTCTCTGGTTTTATATCTTGATGATAATAAAGTAACTGCCAACATTGTTACCTATAAAGATTATGATGAGCTTTTTGCTGCCTTTGATAAGGGGGAGCTTGATGCAGTTGCCGGTGAAACAGATGGAACTTACAGTAGAAACCATGCAGATGTACTTACTAGTTTTGATTCGCTTGATTATTATCTTTGCGTCAACAAGAAGCGCCCTGATCTTTTAAAAGAACTTGACGAGGCTCAGGCTCAGCTTTACCAGGAAGAACCTGATTACAGAAGCCTTCTTAGAAATAAATACTTTGCAGTTAGTCTTTCCAGCAAGGCATTTAGTCAGTCAGAGAGAATCTGGCTTAGAAATAATTCTTCCCTCAGGGTTGGTTACCTTAATAATTATTTACCTTATAGTAATACAAGTAAAAATGGAGAAGCCGAAGGAATTGTTGTTGATATTATACCGGAGCTGTTGAAAAATCTGGGCATTAATAATTTGGAGGTTTCGTATACCGGCTTTGATAATTATGATGATATGACTGCAGCACTTTCAAATGATAGTATAGATGTTGCATTTCCGGTTAGTGGAGGGCTTTTTTATTCTGAAGAAGATGGCCTTAATTTGTCTAATCCGGTTCTCTCATCCATCACTAACCTTATTTATAGAAACAAATATAAGAGTACATCAGGCAGTGATTTTGCAGTTAATCAGAATAATAAGATGCAGTATTACTATATAAAGACTTATTATCCTGATTCTACCATATCTTTTTATCCTTCTACAGAAGATTGCCTTAAGGCGGTTGTTGATGGCAGCGTTAAGTGCACAACTCTCAATGGCCTTAGGACTAATGATATGCTTAAAAACAGGGCTTATAGTAAGCTGTCTTTCAGACAATTGTCCTATAGTGATAACAGATGCTTTGGTGTTAAGATTGGCAATGAAGGTCTTCTTAAGCTTTTAAACCGTAGCCTTAGTATTGTGGGACAGGACTATGCGCTAAATCTTGCGTATCAGTATTCAGAAAAGCTATATAATTATTCGACGGTTGATGAAATATTTGACAATCTGTGGGTTTATGCTATTTTAATTACACTTATAGTGTTTATTACTTTATTCTTTTATTTAAAGGATAGGCGAAGGTCGTTACTTTTGATAAAGGAAAAAGAAAATGCCCGTAAGGAGATAGAAGAGGCGAATAATTCCAAAACTCTTTTCCTTACAAAGCTATCAGATGATATGCGTGTAACAGTTCAGGGTATTGCTGCTAACGTAGAGCGTGCATACTCACATGTATCTGATGAAAATGCTGTTGCCTTTCTTGATAGGGTTAATAAATCCTGTGAGCATATATTATGGCTTATAAATGATATTCATGATCTTAGTAGCGTTGAAAGCGGCTACTATATGAGTGATGACGAGAACATAAAATTCAGGCAGTTTATTAGTGATTTAAAAAATTCATCAAATGAAAACATAAAAGACATAATTAACAGCTATAATTTTAAGGGTAATAGAATTCTGATTGTTGATAAAAATATTGACACTCAAAAAGCTATAGCAGCTTTAATGAAAAAGGTAGGTTTTGAGATTCAGCTGTCTATTGATGGAACAGAGGCGGTAAATAAGATTATTGCTGCTCCATCTGATTATTTTGATATTATATTGATTGATACACAGCTTCCTAACGTTGATGGTTATGAAGCTTCAAGACAGATCAGAAGCCTTTCTGATAGCCAAAAGGCCAGTGTCCCGATTGTTGCTATTTCAGGAGAAGTAATTAAAAAAATTAACGAGGTTATTCTATGAACAATTTTATTAGTGAACTTGAAAGAAAGTATGGGAAATTTGCTATTCCAAATCTTTCAATGTACATAGTTGGACTGTATGTAGTGGGCTATGTCCTTCAGCTTGCTCCTGCTAAGCTGAATTTTACTGCATTTTTGACTTTGAATCCTGCACTTGTGCTTCAGGGACAGATATGGAGAATAATTTCCTGGATTCTAATTCCGCCTTCAGGATTTAGTATTTTGATTTTTATTACTTTGATTTTCTACTACTTTGTCGGTAATACAATGGAAAGGACAATGGGCACCTTTAGATATAATCTTTTTATCTTTGGTGGAATGCTTTTCATGATCATTGCAGCATTCCTTTCCTATGGCGTTTATAAGCTTGTTGCACCAGAACTTGCCGATGTTTATTTGTATTATTATTCTACACAGTTTAGTACTTATTACCTGCAGCAGACAGTTTTCCTTGCATTTGCAATTTTGTATCCTCAGATGCAGGTACTGCTAATGTTTATTATTCCAATTAAAGTTAAGTACCTGGGCATCCTTTATGGCGCTGTTATGGTTTATGATTGCATAGTTGGACTTACAACCCAGAATTATTGCATATTTTTTGCTGTTGGTTCTCAGCTTCTTAATCTTTTACTGTTTTGGATTTCAACCGGAAAACTTCATCAGTTCAATCCCAAGGAAGCAAAGAGAAGATCTGATTTTAAGAATAATGTAAGAATGGCTCCCAAGGGAGTAACAAGACATAAATGTGCTGTTTGCGGCAGAACAGAAGTTACTGATCCTAATCTGGAATTCAGATTCTGCTCAAAATGTAATGGCAACTATGAGTATTGCCAGGATCATCTTTTTACACATCAGCATGTAAAATAATTTCTGAGCTATACTTAGATATTTAATGAAATATTTTAGGATTTATCAGGTGACTACAAAATGGGAAATATTGACAATAAAGAAAAAGAATTTGCAGAAATACTTAAACTTGTAACAAGAACTGCGAGAGAGAACAAGAATGTTATTTCAAGAGAACAGGTTACCTTAGCGTTTGCGGAACTTGATCTTGATGAAAAGCAGCTTGAAATGGTTTTTGAATATTTAAAAAGCCATAAGATCGGTGTTGATGAAGAAATCGATACCAGTGATGATCTTACAGACGAAGAGAATAATTACCTGAATGATTATCTTGAAAGTCTTAAGCTTTTGCCCAAATATACAGATGGTGAGAAGGAAGCTCTTTGTATGTCGGCGATTTCTGGAGATAAAGAAGCTCAGAATAAGCTTATCGAGTGCTTTCTGCCCCTTGTTGTAGATGTTGCTAAAATGTATTCGGAGCAGGGTGTTTTCTTAGAGGATCTTATTGGCGAAGGCAATGTGGCTCTTACTAAGGGCGTTACAATGCTTGATGCTGTTGGCGAACCTTCCGAAGTAGAAAGCTTTTTATATAAGATGATGCTTGATGCCATGGAGGCTATTGTTGAGGATAATCTTGCTGAGGATGCAGGTAATCAAAAAGTTTTAAAGCTTGTTCAGGAAGTTGCTGATAAGGCAAAAGAATTATCCGATGATTTAAGAAGAAAAGTAACCGTTAAAGAGCTGATGGATGAAACCGGCTGGGATGAAGATAAGATCATGACTGCTATTAAGTTTAGCGGTGATAATATAGAAGATCTCGACAGTGGTAAAAAGGATACAAAAGAAAACTAATATGAATAATATCGTTAATGAGAATGATTTTAAATACTACATGCAGGATATAGAAAGATATTATTTTGGGGCTCGCTATAATTATAGCGAGCTTTTAAATAATGAGATGGTACCTTTTAAGTTTAAGACCATAATATCCAAATATATTAAAGATGAAGTTGATCTTGATACAACTTTAGAAAGTCATCTGTTTTATCTCGACAGGGAAAAATTTGATTACAGGCTTTATAAGCAGCTTAGAGCAAGAGTAAGATGTTCTCAATATAAAAAAGCAGCTTTTCCAGAGAAAGGCTTTAAAGAGAAGGTTTATACCATTGAACAGTTATCAGCGATTACACCTGACGAAAAAGTAGAGCAGGGGATTATTGTAAGAGAACTTATTATTTCAAAACTTGCACTGTTTGGTTTTTCAGTTTAATAGGATAGTAGCTGGGATTTTCATTTACAAAGAAATATCATATGACACAAAAAACCACTTGGCCAATGACCAAGTGGTTAATTTTTGAACAATTATTATGCTCTCTCAACTTTGTTGGATCTAAGGCAGCTTGCGCAAACGTGCAATCTCTTAGTAGCGCCATTGATCTTACAAGCAACGTGCTGAACATTTGACTTCCAAACTCTGTTAGATCTTCTATGAGAATGGCTTACGTTGTTTCCGAAATGAACGCCCTTGCCACAAATATCACATTTAGCCATTTTGACACCTCCTTATAAGCCATGTAATGTTTATAACTAAAAATATATTGCGGATTTGTTCGCAACATTGATATCTTAGCAGAAAGTAAATTTAATTGCAAGTAAATCTTACAAAAATTATGGTTTATTTTTTATTAAACTGCTATTATAATACTATATGTATGCGATAAATTGGCTTCTTTTCTTATATCGCGATTATTTGCATTAAGGAGGAATTATATGAAGGCTTCAATAGTGAACACGCATATGGGAAACATTTCTATCGATAATGAAGTTATTGCCCAGTACGCTGGAGCTGTTGCCATGGAATGCTTTGGGATAGTAGGTATGGCAAATGTCAATGTTAAGGATGGACTTGTTAGCCTTTTGAAACTTGATTCTATGACAAGAGGCATAAATGTTACTCTTGACGAGAATAACAAGCTTAGACTTGACTTCCATGTTATAGTAGCATATGGTGTTAGCATTTCAGCTGTGTCAGATAATCTTATTGATACAGTTAAATATAAAGTAGAAGAATTTACGGGGCTTGAAATCGAGAAGATTAACATCTATATCGAAGGCGTCCGTGTTATAGACTAAATCATCGGTTACAGGTTCTAGGAGGATTATTATTTTGAGTAACAAAAGTTTAGACGCTAAGATGCTGTCAAAAATGTTTTTGACTGGTGCCAAGAATCTTGAGGCTAAAAAGGAATGGATCAACGAGCTTAATGTTTTTCCTGTTCCTGATGGCGATACAGGCACAAATATGACAATGACTATTATGTCAGCAGCTAAAGAGGTTAGCAGCATTGGCGAAAATGCTTCCATGGAGGCTATCTGTAAGGCTATTTCTTCAGGATCTCTTCGTGGAGCAAGAGGTAACTCAGGTGTTATACTTTCACAGCTTCTTAGAGGATTTACTAAGGTTGTGAAGACCCATGATGTAGTGGATGTTTCTATATTGGCAGAAGCTTTTGAAAAAGCTGTTGAGACTGCTTATAAGGCAGTTATGAAGCCTAAGGAAGGTACAATTCTTACAGTTGCTAAGGGTGCCAGCGAGAAGGCTAGAGAGCTTGCAGCAGAAGGTGCTGAAGATATTGAATATTTCTGTACAGAGGTTATTAAATATGCAGAGGAAGTTCTTGCCAAGACTCCTGATATGCTTCCTGTACTTAAGCAGGCCGGCGTTGTAGATTCAGGTGGACAGGGACTTGTTCAGGTTCTTAAGGGAGCACTTGATGGTTTCCTTGGAAAAGAGATAGATCTTTCTATTACCGAAGATAAGGTTACACCGGGTGCCAGAAGTAAGGCTGAGGCCAAGGAAGAAGATATTAAGTTTGGCTACTGTACTGAATTTATTGTACTTTTAAATAAGCCTCTTAATGTTAAGCAGGAAATCGATTTTAAGGGATTTTTGGAATCTATCGGTGATAGTATAGTTATGGTTGCAGACGATGAGATCTGCAAGGTTCATGTACATTCTAATGATCCTGGACTTGCTATTCAGAGAGCTCTTATGTATGGTCAGCTTTCTAATATGAAAATTGATAACATGAGAATGGAGCACCGTGAGAAGCTTTTCCATGAGAATAATGATGGATCATGGGCTGAGATTCAGACAGAGATTAATGGAGCTGCAGAGCTTACACCTACATATGCTCCTGATGATGATATTCCTCTTGGCAATAAGGTTGAGAGCGCTTCTAGTCCGGTTAATAATGAGCCACGTAAGGAAATCGGTTTTGTTACTGTATGCGCCGGAAGCGGTCTTGCTGAGATATTCAGAGGTCTTGGAGTAGACTACGTTATCGAAGGTGGCCAGACCATGAATCCAAGTACTGCAGATATCATGGATGCTGTTGATAAAGTTAATGCTGATACAGTTATCGTGCTTCCTAATAATAAGAATATTATCCTTGCAGCCAATCAGGCAGCTATTATGTCTGAAGATAATGCAGATGGAAAGAGAATTGTAGTTGTTCCTTCCAAGACTGTACCACAGGGTATTACAGCTATAATCAATTATGTACCGGAGACTCCTGTAGATGATGCAGTTGCAGCTATGACCGAGTCACTGTCAACTGTTAACACAGGTGAAGTTACTTATGCTGTAAGAGATACAGTTATTGAAGATGTTCAGATCAAGCAGGGTGATTATATGGGAATCGGTGATTCCGGTATTCTTGCTGTAGGCGGAGAAATTGTTGACGTAGCTTCTGATATGCTTGATAAGATGATGAATGAAAATCTTGAACTTATTAGTATCTACTATGGCAGTGATGTTGACGAAAATGATGCCAATGCTTTAAGAGACAGAGTTGCACAGAAGTATCCTTCTTGCGATGTTGAGCTTCAGTTTGGCGGACAGCCTATTTACTATTATATTTTATCTGCAGAATAATAATTCTTGTGTATATGAGCCGGGCATTTCTATGCCCGGCTTTTTACAAATTTATAAGAGGGCATAAAGTTGGGAAATAATTACTTAAATGAACAGGTAACCGGGTTAAAAGGAATAGGTGAAAAGACAGCAAAGCTTTTCGAAAAATGCGGTGTGAAGACTGTTGGAGATCTTTTGACCTATTATCCAAGAGGATATGATGGCTTTGAAGCGCCGCTACCGGCATGTGATTTGAAATCCGGAATGGTAAATGCCTGTAAGCTTACAATTATTGGAAGCATTGTAAAGAGAAGAGTACGTAACCTCTCAATTATTTCATTTGAAGCGGCGGATCAGACTGGAAAGGTACGGATCACGTATTTTAATGCACCTTATCTGGCAAACTCATTAAAGAGTGGAACTACGCACATCTTTCGAGGTCTTGTTCAGAAAAAGGGAAGTGCCTTTACAATAGATCAGCCCAAAATGTATAAAATTGAAGAATATGCTGCTCTTATCGGAAGGCTACTTCCAAGATATCCTCTTGTAAAAGGACTTACTAATAATGCAGTTACAAAAGCTGTAGAACAGGCTTTTTTACATGTAGGCAAGCTTGAAGAATTTATTCCGGAAGAAATATTAAAAAGATTGTCGCTTATAGAATATTTTGAAGCTGTTAAAGGAATTCATTTTCCTCAAAATGAGGAGCAATTGGAAAAAGCCAGAAGGCGTCTTGCATATAACGAATTTCTTTTATTTGTAATTAATCTAAGACTGTTAAAGAAAAACCAGGAAGAAATAAAAAACAGTTATCCAATGATCGAAGTTGCTGATGTAAAAAGGCTTTTAGAGAAGCTTCCTTATAAGCTTACAAAAGCTCAGGAAAATGCATGGAAAGATATTCAAAATGACCTGTCAGGCGAAAATGTAATGAACAGGCTTATTCAGGGGGATGTTGGAAGTGGTAAGACTATACTTGCTCTTTTAGCTCTTTTGACGGCTGCGGGAAATGGATATCAGGGAGCGCTTATGGCTCCTACAGAGGTTCTGGCTGCTCAGCATTATGAAAGCTTTAAGGAACTTATTGATAAGTATAATATAACTACGCTTAAACCGGTTTTGCTTACGGGAGCACTATCTGCAAAAGATAAGAAAGAGGCTCAGCGCCAGATAAAGGAAGGCGAAGTAAACTGTATCATTGGAACAAATGCTCTTATTCAGTCTAAGGTGGAGTATAAAAATCTTGCTCTGGTCATTACAGATGAGCAGCATAGATTTGGTGTAAGACAAAGAGAGGCTCTTGCCGGTAAGGGGCTTAATACTCACGTTCTTGCAATGAGTGCAACACCTATACCAAGAACGCTGGCTATAATTTTGTATGGTGATCTGCATATTTCTATTATAAACGAGCTACCTGCAGGCAGAGTTCCTATTAAAAACTGCGTTGTTGGAACAGATTACAGAAATACTGCTTATAAATTTATAAAAGATCAGGTAGAGCAGGGGCGTCAGGCTTATGTAATATGCCCTATGGTTGAAGAGGGCGAACTTGATGGCGTAACTAATGTAACTGATTATACCCAGACTCTTCGAGAAGTGTTGCCGCCATCTATTACTGTTGGAATGCTTCATGGCAAAATGAAACCTGCGCAGAAGGATGAAATAATGGAGGCTTTTGCAAGGCGTGACATAGATGTTCTTGTATCCACAACTGTAATTGAAGTCGGAATCAATGTACCAAATGCTACGGTTATGATGATTGAGAATTCTGAACGGTTTGGTTTATCACAGCTGCATCAGCTTAGGGGCCGCGTGGGAAGAGGAAAGCATCAGTCTTATTGCATTTTCATAAATACTTCTGAAAGTGATGAAGCAAAGCAGCGCCTTAGTATCATGAATAAAACAAATGACGGCTTTGTGATAGCAGAGGAAGATCTTCAGCAGAGAGGCCCTGGAGATTTGTTTGGTGTAAGACAGAGCGGAGAACTGAATTTCAGAGTTGGAGATATTTACCATGACGCTGATCTGGTAAAAGAATCTGCTATGGATGCTGATAGGATTTTGAACGAAGATCCGAATTTAGAGTTTCCACAACATCGTGTATTGAAGGATACTCTGGCCACAAAATCGGCAAATTTTGTTGACTTTGCAACTTTATAAAAGTAAACTATCTTTAGTTGACTATGATAATAGGGTTATTGTCGGTATAAAGCCGGGACAGGGGAGAATATGTCTAAGATAGCAGTAATAACAGACAGCAATAGTGGCATAACACAATCACAGGCTTCAGAGCTTGGTGTATTTGTTGTTCCTATGCCATTTACAATTAATAACGAGGACTATTTTGAAGATATAAATCTTTCTCAGGAGCAGTTTTATCAGAAACTTGCTGAGGATGCCTGTGTTTCAACAAGCCAGCCTTCACCAGATTCTCTTATGACTATGTGGGACAAGGTTTTACAGGATTATGATCAGATTATTTACATTCCTATGAGCAGCGGATTATCAGGTTCTTGTCAGAGTGCTATGATGATTGCTTCAGAGGAATACGAAGGTAAGGTTTTTGTAGTAGATAATCAGCGTATTTCTGTGACTCAGAGACAATCGGCACTTGATGCTAAGGCTATGGCTGATGCAGGTCTTTCAGCAGAAGAAATAGTTAAAAAACTTATGGATAATAAATTTGAATCAAGTATTTATATTATGCTTGATACTCTTTACTATCTAAAAAAAGGCGGCAGAATCACTCCTGCAGCAGCTGCACTTGGAACGCTTCTTAGATTAAAGCCTGTACTACAGATCCAGGGCGAGAAGCTTGATGCTTTTGCCAAGGCTAGAACCAGTTCCCAGGGCAAAAATATAATGATAAATGCCATAAAGGCAGATATAGAGAATAGATTTGGCGGTTTTGATTCAAAAGATTTCTGGATTTCATGTGCTTATACCAAGGATCTGGAAACAGCAAGTGAATGGAAGAAGGAAGTTGAGAATGCATTTCCCGGAGTGGATATAAATATGAATCCACTTTCTCTTTCAGTTGCCTGTCACATCGGTCCTGGGGCTCTGGCAGTGACAGTAACCAAAAAAGTTCATTTTTGAACAAGACTATTTTGATTTAAAAAGTATTGAAAAGGGGTTTTTAAATGGCTTCATTTGAACAGTATGACGCTTCCAGTATTACCGTTTTAGAGGGGCTTGAGGCAGTTAGAAAGCGCCCAGGTATGTACATTGGAAGTGTTACTACCCGTGGTCTTAATCATCTTGTCTATGAGATTGTAGACAATGCGGTAGATGAGCATCTTGCAGGTTTCTGCAACAAAATCCATGTTACTCTTGAGGCAGATGGATCTGCTACTGTTGAAGATAATGGTAGAGGTATTCCTGTAGGGCTTCATGCCAAAGGAATTACTGCTGAGCGAGTTGTTCTTACCATGCTTCATGCAGGCGGTAAATTTGATAATAATGCGTATAAGACAAGTGGTGGACTTCATGGTGTAGGTTCATCAGTTGTTAACGCGCTTTCAAATCATATGACTGTCAGAATTAAAAAGGACGGTTATATATATGAGGATTCCTATGAACGCGGAATTCCGAAGACGGAACTTGTTAATGGTCTTTTAACTCCTATTGGTACTACCAAGGAGACCGGTACTACAATTAATTTCCTGCCGGATGATACTATTTTTGAAAAGACAAGATTTAAGGAAGATGACATTAAATCAAGACTTCACGAAACAGCTTACCTTAATCCTGAGCTTACAATTATATTCCAGGATAAAAGACCGGGTGTAGAGGAATATATCGAGTTCCACGAGCCAGATGGAATCACAGGATTTATCAAAGACATGAACAAATCAAAAGAGTCTGTTCATGATGTTATTTCTTTTAGCGGTGAAAGCGAAGGCGTTGAGGTAGAGGTTGCTTTCCAGTATGTTAACGAGTTCCACGAGGAAGTACTGGGCTTTTGTAATAATATCTACAATGCTGAAGGCGGTACACATTTAACCGGCTTTAAGACAATGTTTACCAATATCATCAATCAGTACGCAAGAGAGCTTAATATCCTTAAGGAAAAGGACGTTAATTTCACCGGTACTGATGTAAGAAATGGTATGACAGCAGTTGTTTCTATCAAGCATCCGGACCCGAGATTTGAAGGTCAGACCAAGACTAAGCTTGATAATCAGGATGCTGCCAAAGTTGTATCCAAGATAACTAACGATGAGATGACAAGATTTTTTGACAGAAATCTTGAAGTGCTGAAATCTATTATTGGATGCGCCGAGAAAGCTGCCAAGATCAGGAAAACCGAAGAGAAAGCAAAGACAAATATGCTTACCAAGCAGAAATACTCTTTTGATTCTAACGGTAAGCTTGCTAACTGCATCAGTAAAGATGCTTCTAAGTGCGAGATTTTCATTGTAGAGGGTGATTCTGCCGGTGGTAGTGCCAAGATGGCAAGAGACAGGAATTTCCAGGCCATTCTTCCTATCAGAGGTAAGATCCTGAACGTAGAAAAAGCTAGTATTGATAAAGTACTGGCAAATGCCGAGATCAAGACAATGATCAATGCCTTTGGCTGTGGCTTTTCAGAAGGTTATGGCAATGACTTTGATATAAACAAGCTTCGCTATGACAAGATCATTATTATGGCCGATGCGGACGTTGATGGTGAGCATATTTCTACGCTTTTGCTTACACTTTTTTACAGATTTATGCCGGAGCTTATTTATCAGGGACATGTTTATGTGGCTATGCCGCCTCTTTATAAAGCAATGCCTGCAAGAGGCAAGGAAGAGTATCTTTACGATGATTCTGCCCTTGCCAAGTATAGAGCTTCACACAAAGGTTCTTTTACATTACAGAGATATAAAGGTCTTGGTGAGATGGATGCGCAGCAGCTTTGGGAGACAACTCTTGATCCAGAGAGAAGACTTCTTAAGGCTGTAGAAATAGAAGATGCCAAGATGGCTTCTCAGATAACCGAGCTTTTGATGGGAGTTGATGTTCCTCCCAGAAGAGATTATATTCATCAGCATGCAACTGACGCTGAATTGGACATCTGATGATATTACCATATATCATTTTTATATTTTTTGTTGGGAGTTTATATGGAAGATAGAATTATAAAAACCGAATACTCTGACCTCATGCAGAAATCCTTTATTGATTATGCTATGAGTGTCATTGTTGCAAGAGCTCTTCCTGATGTAAGAGACGGACTTAAGCCTGTTCAGCGTAGAACGCTATATGATATGTATGAGCTTGGTATTCGATATGACAGACCTTATCGTAAGAGTGCCAGAATTGTCGGCGATACCATGGGTAAATATCATCCACATGGTGACAGCTCTATTTACGACTGTCTTGTAGTTATGACTCAGGACTTTAAAAAGAGCATTCCACTTGTGGACGGACACGGTAACTTCGGCAACATTGAAGGCGATTCTCATGCTGCAATGCGATATACCGAAGCAAGATTATCCAAAATCACTCAGGAAAACTTCTTAGAGGACCTTGATAAAAATGTTGTAGATTTTGTACCTAATTTCGATGAAACCGAGAGAGAGCCTTCAGTTCTTCCTGTTAAGATACCTAACTTTCTGATAAATGGGTCAGAAGGTATTGCTGTAGGTATGGCAACAAGTACACCTCCTCACAATCTTGCAGAGGTTATTGATGCTGAGATTGCTTATATCAAGGATGATACGCTTACCACCAAAGACCTTATGAAATATATCAAAGGTCCTGATTTTCCTACAGGTGGAATAGTAATAAATAAAGATGACCTTCTTGAAATATACGAAACCGGAATGGGCAAGATCAAGGTTCGTGGTAAGGTTGAGACTGAAAAAGGCAAAAATGGTCATATTAACCTTGTTATAACTGAAATTCCTTATACCATGATCGGTATGGGAATCGGCAAATTCATGTCAGATGTTGCTGAGCTTGCCGAGAAAAAGGTTACTAATGATATTGTCGATATTTCCAATCAGTCTTCAAAAGAAGGTATCAGAATAGTAATTGAACTGAAAAAGGATACCGATGTAGAGAATTTTACTAACCTTTTATACAAGAAGACCAAGCTGGAAGACACCTTTGGTGTAAATATGCTTGCTATCGACAATGGCAGACCTGAGACTATGTCTCTTAAGGAAATAATGCGTGCCTGCGCTGATTTCCAGTTTGAAACTGCCACAAGGAAATATACAACGCTTCTTAAAAAAGAGCAGGAGAAGAAAGAAATTCAGGAAGGCCTTATTAAGGCTTGCAATGTTATTGATCTTGTAATAGAGATTCTGCGCGGATCCAAGGATCGTGCAATGGCAAAGGAGTGCCTTGTTAACGGAATTACTGATGGAATTAATTTCAAATCAAGAGAATCTAAGGCTATGGCCGCTCAGCTTATGTTTACTGAAGCTCAGGCAGATGCCATTCTCGAGATGAGACTTTATAAATTGATTGGTCTTGAATTGGAAGCCCTGGTTAAAGAACATGAGCAGACTGTTGCTAATATCTACAGATATGAAGATATTCTTGAAAGTCATGAGTCCATGTCCATGGTAATTCAAAATGACCTTATGAAGGTAAAAAAAGAATTCCAGTCTGCCAGAAAAACTGTTATTGATAACAGAGAGACAGCAAATTATGAAGAGAAGCCTGTTGAAGAAATTGATGTGGCTTTCATAATGGACAGATTTGGCTATGCCAAGACTATTGATGTCTCAACTTATGAAAAGAATAAAGAAACCATTGAAGCTGAATTCAAATATTCTTTTGTAATCAAGAATACCGGTAAGGTATGCTTCTTTACAAACACAGGTAATCTGCACACTGTAAAAGCTATGGATCTGCCCCAGGGCAAAATGCGTGATAAGGGCGTTCCTATTGATAATATCAGTAATTTTGATACATCCAAGGAGACAATTGTCCTTGCAGCGAGCCAGTCTGATCTTAATTTATACAGACTTGTATTTACCACTAAAATGTCTATGATTAAAATAGTAGATGGTGGAGAATTTGATGTTTCCAAGCGTACAGTAGCAGCTACCAAGCTAATGGATGGTGACGAAGTTGTTAATGTTGCTGTTCTCCATACTCAGAAGACTGTAGTACTTAGAACCAATGAAGGATTCTTCCTGAGATTCTATGTTGATACTATTCCTGAGAAGAAAAAAGCTGCGGTCGGCGTAAGAGGTATGAGACTTGGTAAAAACGACTATATCCGCGATGTCTATTACTTAAACGACATGGAAGATATGGCTATAGATCACAATGACAAGAAACTGGAAATAGGCCATCTTAAGGTAACCAGCAGAGATACCAAGGGAACAAAGGTGAGAATATGAGAGTAATTGCAGGAAGTGCCAGAAGATTAAAACTGATAACTCCGGAAGGAAATGATACAAGACCAACACAGGATCGAATTAAGGAAACTCTTTTTAATATGATCCAGCTGCAGGTTCCGGGTGCTGTTTTTATCGATCTTTTTTCCGGAAGTGGTGGAATAGGTATTGAGGCGTTATCAAGAGGTGCTAAAAAAGCATATTTTATCGAGAATGCTGCAAATGCCTATAAATGCATTATGACAAATTTGAAGACTACTCACTTTGAGGAATTAGCAACAGTAATTAAGCAGGATGTTGTAATCGGTCTTAGAAATATTCATGAGGATGAGGCTGATATCATATTTATTGATCCGCCTTATCACGAAGACCTGTACGAAAGAACACTTATGCAGCTTGCTGCAATGAATTATGTTACTGCCAATACTATGATCATTGTTGAGGCACCTTTAGAGCTTGATTTTTCTTTTGCTGATGAACTAGGTTTTGAGGTTAGAAGAGAAAAAGAGTACAAGACCAATAAGCACGTCTTTTTGTATAAAAAGTAAGCGTTTTATGAATAACTAAAAATGTAAAAGAAAGGCGATATGATGAAGACTGCTTTGTATCCCGGAAGCTTTGATCCAGTAACCTTCGGACATTTGGATATAATCAGGCGCGCATCCCGCATGTTTGATACTGTTATAGTGGCAGTGATGTGTAATTCTGCCAAAACTCCATTGTTTACGCTTGATGAACGTGTTAAAATGATAAAAGAGGCTGTTAAAGACTTGGACAATGTTATCATAGAGTCTTTTGACGGACTTCTTATCAATTATTGTAAGGTGAAGGACATTCATATTGTTATCAGAGGACTTCGTGCCATTACTGATTTTGAATATGAACTTCAGATTGCTCAGACCAATAAGGAACTATCACACAATGAAGTTGATACCGTTTTCCTTACAACTAATCTTAAATATTCGTACCTGAGTAGTTCTGTGGTAAAAGAGATAGCAAGTTACAATGGGGATATTACTCCTTGCGTTCCTGATTTTATTGCAGATGCGTTATACAAAAAATACGGTCATAAATAAGACTTATACAGGGGGAAAATAATATGACAAGCAGGATTGAGCAGCTTATTGATGAAATCGAAACATATATCGATAACTGCAAGCCTCAGCCACTTTCACAGACTAAGATCATTGTTAACAAAGAGGAGATTGACGAGCTTTTAAGAGAGCTTAGAAGTAAGACTCCTGAAGAGATCAAGAGATATCAGAAGATCATCAGCAATAAGGAAGCTATTCTTAATGATGCAAGACAGAAGGCACAGAACCTTATTGATGAAGCAACAGCACATACAAACGAACTTATTAACGAGCATGAGATCATGCAGCAGGCCTATGCACAGGCCAATGAGGTTGTATCTCAGGCAGCAAAGAGAGCTGAGGACATTCTTAATAAAGCTCAGATTGAAGCTAATGAAATGAAGGTTGCTGCAGTTCAGTATACAGATCAGCTTTTAGCTGGTGTGGAAGATATTATTTCTCAGTCTATTGATGCTACCAGTAAGAAGAATGATGAAATAATTGCTTCTGTTAAGGCAAACAGTGAGAACATCATAGCTTCTGTTAACCAGAATAATGATAGTATTTTAACTGCACTTACACAATATAGTGAGGTTATCAGATCTAATAGAGCTGATCTTAAGCCACCGGAAGTAGTTAAGAGTTCTGTTTCTGCGCAGCAGACAGTTGCACAGGCAGATACCCGGGTTTCAGATCAGGATGCACTTAATCTTGATATGCTTTAATTAAGCTGCTATATAGGCTGTCGTATTTATACGGCAGCTTTTATAAGTTGTGGGCGAATAATCATATCATTTATATAGTAATTGATTTTTTGTTGGGGGAATTGATGTTTAATAGGGTAAAATATTTAGTCTTATCATTTATATGTTTCATAGTAGCAGTTTTTTCTTTTGACTTTACAAGTTTTGCTGCGGGTAAAAATGTTGTAGTTGTAATTGATCCCGGACATGGCGGCACAGGAGAGAAAAATATAGGTGCTGTTTATAATGGCTTTACTGAAAAAGACTTAACTATGGTCGTTGCCGTTGCTATGAAAAATGAGCTTGAGAAATATGATAACGTAAAGGTTTATCTGACAAGAACTGACGATAGATTTATCTCTCTGGAAGATAGGGCTGAATTTGCCAAAAGTGTTAATGCAGATTTTTTATATAGTATACATTTCAATGCATCTGTAGAACATGATTTTTACGGCTCAGAAATCTGGACTTCAGCCTTTGGCTCATATTATCAAAAGGGTTATGATTTTGGTTTACTTATTTCTGATGAATTAGCTGACCTTGGAATTTATCAGAAGGGCGTCAAAACTAAAATAGGCAAAAATGGCGATGACTATTATGGCATTATACGTCATAGTGTAAGCCGTGGAATTCCGGCTGTTATCATTGAGCACTTATATCTTGATCATATTTATGATGTTCAGAAATTTGCTGATCAGGATTATCTTGTAAACCTTGGCATATGTGATGCAACAGCTGTAGCCAAGTATTACAAATTAAAATCTTCTAAGACAGGTGCAGATTATAGCAATATCACTTACACAAATGTAAAAAAGCCTTCAGCTAAGGTTTTCCAGGATACAACAGAACCGGAAACCTGCTCTATTAAGACAATTTCTTACGATGCTTCTTCAAGAAATGTTCTTGTTGAAATGACTGCGAAAGATAGCAATTCTCCGATCATATATTTTTCCTACAGCTATGACGGGGGCAACACTTTTTGTCCACTTCAGATGTGGTACAGAACTAAGACCACTCAGTCTTTTAATGTGAATGTTCCTGCGTCATGTGCGAAGGCAACTATAGTTTGCAGAGCTTATAACAATTATGAATTATTTAAACAAAGTAATGAGGTGAGTATTGAGACTCGATAAGTTTTTAGGTGAATTTAATATTGGTACCCGTAAACAGATAAAAGAATATCTAAAAAACGGTAGATGCAGCGTCAATGGTGAAATTGTTACAAAGCCTGATGTACATGTTGATGAAAAAAATGACTGCATTTCTTTTGATGGAAATATACTTCAGTATAGCAAATTCCATTATTATATGCTTTACAAGCCGCAGGATGTTGTTTCTGCAACCACAGATGGTAGAAATACTACCGTTTTAGATCTTTTGGCTGGTGAAAATATTAAAGGCCTAAGTCCTGCCGGAAGACTTGATATTGATACTGAGGGACTTCTTCTTTTAACTGATGACGGAGCGCTGATTCACAGATTATTATCTCCGAAAAAGCACGTTGATAAGGTATATGAAGTGCATATCAGAAAGCCTCTTTCGGATAAAGACATTTCTACACTTGAAAAGGGTGTAAACATAGGGGATTATAAGGATGATGGCAGCATCGATTATACACTTCCTGCCAGAGTTGAAGTTAAGGATGAAGATACAGATGGTAATCCTGTAATTCATCTTATAATTCATGAAGGGAGATTTCATCAGGTTAAAAGAATGCTTGAAGCAGTTGGAAATGAAGTTGTTTTCCTGAAACGCCTGTCTATGGGGCCTCTTGTTTTAGATGAAAAGCTTTCTCCTGGTGAATACAGACCTTTAAGTGATGATGAGCTAGAAGCACTTGGGGTTCAATAATTGATATATAAATCTAAGATAAATGATATTGGAGTAATTATGAAAAAAGTCTATAAGGGTGATTTTGGTTATATTCAGCATACCAGGAAGGTAGCTATCATCAGAACAGCCATATGCCTTTTATTTACAATAATGATATTTGTGATTGGTCTTTTGATGTACCATACTCAGAAGAATGCATTTAGTATTTTTGCAGCTCTTGGATGCCTTCCTACAGGCTGGAGTGCTGTTAATATGATAATGTTCATTCGTGCCAAGGCATGTTCTGAAAAGGACCATGAAAGTATCTTAAATGCTAAAGGTGGTCTCCTTATTCATTATGATCACGTAATAACATCATATGACAAGAATTTCTATGTAAATGCATCTACGGTTCTTGAGAAGAATATCTGCTGTTACACAGCGGATAAAGACATGGACCTTATTGACTGCGAGAAGCATATCAAAAAGATGATAGCTCAAAGCGGGTATTCCAGTTATAGCATTAAGATATTTAATAATATTGATAAGTTTTGTGAAAGACTTACTCAGCTTGAAAAGCTAAGATCAGATAATAATATTGATCCTGTTGCTATTGAAAATGCATGGGTTCCGGGGACAGTGCAGACTCCTGCGTCTATTTTATTATCTATTTCTTTATAAAATGGAGAACAATGAGAGAAGTACTAATTGGTAAAAATGAAGTTGATAAAAGGCTTGATGGTTTTTTGAAGTCTTATTTTCCAAATGCATCCATGGGTTTTATATACAAGATGCTTAGGAAAAAGAATATTACTTTAAACGGGAAAAAGGCATCCGGCACTGAAAAGCTGCATCAGGGTGACAAAATAGCAGTTTTTTTCTCAGATGAGACCTTTGAAAAGTTTAAAGGAAAATCAATTGCAGCAAGTGGTAATAAGCGTGAGTTTAAAGCACTTGAAAAGCTTGGAAATATTGAGATCATCTACGAAGACTCTAATATTCTATTGGTAAATAAGCCGACTGGAGTGTTGTCACAAAAATCAACCAATAAAGATTTGAGCCTTAACGATTGGCTTATTGAATATTTGCTCAATAAGGGCGAGATTTCTGAGGCCGAGCTGGAAACCTATAAACCTTCTATCTGCAACAGGCTTGACAGAAACACGAGTGGTATTGTTATTTGTGCCAAATCTTTAGCTGGAGCAAGAGTCATGAACCAGATGCTCAAGGATAGAACTCTTGATAAGTATTATAGGACCATAGTTTCCGGTAAAATGGATAAGGAATATAAATTAAGTGGTTTCCTTTATAAAGATGAAGCCAAAAACAAGGTTTTTATCAAAAACGAAGACCCTCGTGATGATAGATATTCTTTTATCGAAACCTTATTTAAGCCTTTAAAATATTCAGATAAAGATAATTTAACACTTCTTGAAGTTAAGCTTATAACCGGCAAAACTCATCAGATCAGGGCACATCTTTCCAGTCAGCATCTGCCTATAATAGGTGATGTTAAATATGGAGGCAAAAAAATTGGCGGATTAAACTACCAGTTGCTTCATTGTTATAGAATTAGTTTCCCTGCTGATAATCAGATGCCTGCCGGATTTGAGGATTTAGCCGGAAAAGAATTTGTTGCTAAGGTTCCTGAAATATTTAATAAGTTTTTTGGATGAAATATGGTTATTCTATAAAGAACTTCATCCATAAAAGGAAAGGAATATTGATATAATGCCAACTTGGAAATCCAGAGGTCTTAGAGGTTCAACATTAGAAGAGCTTATAAATCGCTCCAATGAAAGATATCTGGAACTTGAACTGGCTCTTATTCAGAAAATTCCTACTCCCATAACTCCTATCAATATAGAAAAAGAAACAAGACATATCACACTTGCGTACTTTGATCAGAAAAGTACAGTCGATTATATAGGTGTTGTTCAGGGCATTCCTGTCTGCTTTGATGCTAAGGAATGCGCTGTAGATACCTTCACTTTAGAAAACATCCATCCACATCAGGTCGAATTCATGAAGAATTTTGAACAGCAGGATGGAATTGCATTTTTTTTAATCTATTATACTTCCCGTAATGAATTTTATTATTTGCCCTTCAGACGACTTTTCGAGTTTTGGGAAAGAGCAAAGGAGGGTGGCAGAAAGAGCTTTAGAAGAGATGAGCTTTCTGATGAATATGTTATAACAACTCCGGGCGAATCAGGGATTCTAATACCTTACCTTGATCTGATTCAAAAAGATTTAGACGAAAGAGATTGACAGCAATTTAATAATATTATAAACTTTTTAACATGATAATGAATTAGCATAGTAGCACATTAACGCAGTAAAGTATATTTGACGAGGTTAATATGAGTAAAGTTCTTTTACATACTCCGGACGGAGTAAGAGATATCTATGGAAATGAGTGCAGTGATAGAAAGCTTATAATAGATAGAATACATTCCAAGATGAAGAATTTTGGATACGAGGATATTGAAACTCCTACTTTTGAATTCTTTGATGTTTTTGCTGAGGAGATTAATACAAAGGATGCCAGAGAATTATTTAAGTTCTTTGATAAAGATGGAAACACTTTAGTTCTAAGGCCTGATTTCACTCCTTCTATAGCAAGGTGTGCATCAAAGGTAATGCTTGAAAACGGTAATCCTGTCCGCGTTGTTTATGAAGGAAATACGTTTTTAAATACTTCAAATCTTCAGGGAAAGCTTAAAGAAAACTACAATATCGGCGTAGAGCTTATGAATGATGAGTCTGTATATGCTGATGGTGAGATTATAGCTCTTTTGATTGAATCATTGAAAAGCGCAGGTTTAAATGATTTCCAGATCAGCATTGGAGATGCGGACTATTATAAGGGCTTATGTGAAGAAGCAGGCATATCATCAGAAACTGAAGAACAGATCAGAGAACAGATCATTGGCAAGAACTATTTTGCCGCTGAATCAATCATGATAGATAAAAATGTTTCTGAGAAATACAAAAATCTGATCCTTAAGGTTTCAGAATTTATCGGTTCTGCCGATGCACTTGATAAAGCTTTGGAGCAGGTTTCTAACGAAAGATCACTAAATGCAATAAGGAGACTCAAAGAGCTGTATGAGGTTTTGACATGCTACGGTGTCGAAAAATATGTTTCTTTTGATCTGAGCATTTTAAGTAAGTTTAATTATTACACAGGTGTTATCTTTAGTGCATACACCTACGGAGTAGGAGATGCTATAGCTAAGGGCGGAAGATACGATAATCTTTTAGGCAAATATGGTAAGAATGCACCTTCTATCGGTTTTTCAATTGTTTTAGAAGATCTTTTATCTGCTCTATACAGACAGAACGTATCAATTGAAAGAGAAGATAAATGTGAAGTTATAACATTTACAAAAGAGAATTTTAAAGAAGCCTTGGTTAAGGCAAGTGAACTTAGAGCTAAAGGCAAGGACGTTGCATTAATACAGGAATAAATGGAGATATTTTTATGAGATATTTGACCTTTGCCCTTGGAAAGGGAAGACTGGTAGATTCCACAATGGAATTACTAAATAAATGTGGTATAGAGTGTGAAGAGATTCTAGATAAAAAGACAAGAAAACTGATTTTTACAAATGAAGAACTAAAGCTAAAGTTCTTTTTAGCAAAAGGTCCTGATGTTCCGACTTATGTTGAGTATGGTGCTGCAGATATTGGTATTGTAGGAGCTGATACAATTCTTGAAGAGAACAGAAGAGTATATGAAGTTTTGGATCTTGGCTTTGGGAAATGCAGGATGTGCGTATGTGGTCCAAGCCATGCAAGAGACCTTTTAGAGCATCGTGAGATGATAAGGGTTGCAAGTAAATATCCTAATATTGCCAAGGATTACTTCTTTAACAAAAAGCATCAGACCGTAGATATTATTAAGCTTAATGGTTCTGTAGAGCTTGGTCCTATTGTTAACCTATCAGATGTTATTGTTGATATCGTTGAGACAGGTTCTACTCTTAGAGAAAATGGTCTTGAAGTGTTAGAAGAAATTTGTCCACTGTCTGCAAGAATGATAGTCAATCAGGTAAGCATGCAGATGGAGACCGAGAGAATTCGTAAACTAATTAATGATATGAAGGAGAATTTATCATAAATGAGAACACTTGAACTTACAAGAGAAACTAAAAAAGAACTTTTAGGAAATCTTTTAAAAAGAAATCCCGGAAGTTACACTCAATATGAAAATACAGTTAATGCTATAATTGAAAATGTAAGAAATAATGGTGATAAAGCCTTATTTGAATACACCAAAGAATTTGATAAATGTGAAATAACAGCTGATACCATAAAGGTTACAAGAGCTGAAATTGATGCAGCATATGCAGAGCTTGATGATAGATTTATAGAAGTCATGAAAAAGAGTGCTGAGAATATCAGAGTCTTTCACGAAAAGCAAAAGCGTAACAGCTGGATTGATACAAAAGAGGATGGAAGCATATTAGGACAGAGAATTCTTCCTATAGAAGTATCAGGTGTTTATGTTCCTGGTGGAACAGCTGCATATCCATCAAGCGTTCTTATGAATGTGGTACCTGCAAAGGTTGCCGGTGTTGAGCGTATTATCATGTGTACACCTCCATCTAAGGATGGAAAAGTAAATCCTGCCACTTTAGTAGCTGCTGATATAGCCGGAGTTGGCGAAATTTATAAAGTGGGTGGTGCTCAGGCCATTGCAGCTATGGCTTTTGGAACTGAAAGTGTTCCTAAGGCTGATAAGATTACAGGACCTGGAAATATTTTTGTGGCTCTTGCTAAAAAGGCATGTTTTGGACATGTATCGATTGATTCTATAGCTGGACCTAGTGAAATTCTTGTTCTTGCAGATGAAACTGCAAATCCAAGATATGTAGCAGCTGATCTTTTGTCACAGGCAGAACATGATGTACTTGCAAGCGCTATTTTGATAACAACATCAAGAGACCTTGCTAGAGCCGTTTCAAAAGAAATTGATGGATTTTTGGAGACTCTTTCAAGAGCTGATATTATCAGACAATCTCTTGAAAATTATGGTTATATTTTTGTGGCCGAGAATATGGAAGATGCCATTGATGCTACAAATGCTGTTGCTTCAGAGCACCTTGAAATAATTACTAAAAATCCTTTTGAAACAATGACAAAGGTTAAGAATGCAGGAGCAATCTTCCTAGGAGAATATTCTTCCGAACCACTTGGCGATTATTTTGCAGGTCCTAATCACATTTTGCCGACAAACGGAACTGCAAGATTCTTCTCACCACTTAACGTGGATGATTTTGTTAAGAAAACAAGTATTATTTCATATTCCAGAGATGCACTTTCCAAAGTACATGAGGATATCGAATTATTTGCAAAAAAAGAGGGATTAACTGCTCACGCAAACTCAATAGCTGTAAGATTTGAGTGATAAAAATGCAAGTTAACTTTCTAAACTGATTATAAAATGCAAGTTATTTAATTTTTATAAATTAAATTAACAACATTTTGTTAGATTAATTTAAGGAGATACTATCTATGGGTTTGGGTGAAGCCAGAATAGCTACAATTGCAAGAAAAACCAAGGAAACTGATATTGAAGTCACTTTGAACATTGATGGAACAGGTAAGGCAGATATAGAAACCGGCATAGGATTTTTTGATCATATGCTGGAGGGATTTGCAAGACATGGGTTATTTGACCTTGATGTCAAGGTTAAAGGTGATCTTCAGGTTGATTGTCATCACACAATCGAAGATACCGGAATTGTTCTTGGCCAGGCAATTGCAAAGGCTTTAGGTGATAAAAAAGGCATTAAACGATATGGCAGTATGATTTTACCTATGGATGAAATACTGGTTTTAAGTGCTATTGACCTTTGCGGTAGACCTTATTTTGTTATGGATGCTGAGTTTACAGCTCCTATGGTTGGCAATTTTGATACTCAGATGGTTCGTGAGTTCTTTTACGCTATATCATATAGTGCGGCCATGAATCTCCACCTTAAAGTATTGTCAGGGTTTAATGATCACCACAAAATTGAAGCTTTATTTAAAGCCTTTTCCAAGGCCCTGGATCAGGCAACAGGTTTTGATGAGAGAATAACTGATGTACTAAGTACAAAAGGAGCTTTATAATATGCCAAAAATGTCCAAAAAATTTATTGCATCGATATATCTTTTTAATGGTTGTGCGGTTAAATCTTTAACTGATAATACTGTTGTTTGTGATGATCCAATTTTACTTGCGAAGAATTATTCTGATAGTAATGTAGATGAAATTATCGTTTTTGATAAATCTCCATCAGGTGATGATGCAGCTCATGAAAAAGCACTTGATATCATAAAAGGCATCTGTAAAGCTGCTGATGTTAATGTTTATGGTGCAGGCAATGTAAAGAGAATGGAGGATATCAAAAAGCTCCTTTATGCAGGCTGCAAAAAGGCATGCCTAAATTTTTCAAAAGAAGGCAACATTGAAATAATTTCTGAAGTATCCGAGAAATTTGGGAAAGATAAGATCTGTATCTGCTTTAGCGATGAAAAATCCGTATCTGATAATAAAGAGCTAGTCTGTAAATATGCTACTGAACTTTACTTTATCACAAATGACGAAAATGCTCTTTCAGATGAATTTTGTAAGGATTTTGAAAATTTAAGATTAACAGCTGTAGTTGATAACTATACTTCGGATGATACTCCTTTAAATTATTTACTTGAGAACGAGAAAATTGACAGTATTTCCGGTAATATCCTAAATGATTATATCAGCAAAGTTATCGATTATAAGGATGAATGTGTTTCAAAAAACATTCCAATCGAGAGACTTGAAGCTAAATTCAATTGGGAATCTCTTAAGAAGAACAGTGATGGAATGGTTCCTGTAATAGTTCAGGACTATAGAACAGATCAGGTTCTTATGCTGGCGTATATGAACGAAGAGGCTTATAATAAAACTCTAAGTACAGGAAAGATGACTTATTATAGCCGAAGCAGAAATGAACTATGGGTTAAGGGATTGACAAGTTCTCACTATCAGTATGTTATGTCCCTTACTGCTGATTGTGATCTTGATACAATTCTTGCTAAGGTTAAACAGATAGGAGCTGCTTGTCATACCGGAAGTTACAGTTGTTTCTTTAACGAGATTGCTTCTAAGGAATACACCGAAAAGAATCCACAGAAGGTTCTTGATAGTGTTTTTGAAGTGATCAAGGACAGAAAGACTAACCCAAGAGAAGGTTCCTATACCAACTACCTCTTTGATAAAGGTCTTGATAAGATTTTGAAGAAGGTTGGAGAAGAGGCTACGGAAATGGTTATAGCAGCCAAAAATGAAAACTCCAATGAAATTGTTTACGAAATGTCTGATTTCCTGTATCATATGATGGTCCTTATGGCTGAGAAAAATGTCAGCTGGGAGGATATAACTGATGAACTGTCAAGACGATAAGGAAAAGATATGAATAATAATTTAGCACTTTCAGATGATATACTTCTTAGTATTGAGAAGCCGGAGAGATACATAGGCAATGAGGTTAACAGTGTGACCAAGGATAAAGCTAAGGTCGACATCCGATTTGCCATGTGTTTCCCAGACGTTTATGAAATTGGAATGTCTCATCTGGGTATACAGATTCTTTATGGAATGTTTAATTCTTATGACGATGTCTGGTGTGAGCGTGTGTATTCACCTTGGACCGATATGGACAAATTGTTAAGAGAAAAGGACATTCCTCTTTTTGCGCTTGAATCCCAGGATCCTGTTAAGGATTTTGATTTTCTTGGATTCACAATTCAGTATGAGATGTGTTATACAAATATTTTGCAGGTTTTAGATTTATCTAAGATACCTCTTTTGTCAAAGGATAGGACATGGGATGATCCTATCGTTGTAGGTGGCGGTCCCTGCACCTATAATCCAGAGCCGATAGCTGATTTCTTTGATTTCTTCTATATTGGCGAAGGCGAAACAAAATATCGCGAAATTTTTGAAGTTTATAAAGCAGCAAAAAGAGACGGAATATCCAGAGAAGAATTCCTCAGGCAGATTTCACATATTCCTGGAATGTATGTGCCTTCACTTTATAATGTGGAATACAAAGAAGATGGTACTATTGCTTCAATGAAGCCCATTTTTGATGATGTTCCTGCTGAAATTAAAAAGGAAATGTGCACTGATCTTTCAGATGCTTTTTATCCAACCAAGCCGGTAGTCCCCTATATTAAAATTACTCAGGACAGAGTTGTGCTTGAAGTAATGAGAGGATGTATCCGTGGCTGCAGATTCTGTCAGGCAGGTCAGCTTTACAAACCTCTTCGTGAGAAGGATGTGGAGCATCTTAAAAAGCTTGCTATTGAATCATTAAAAAACACAGGTTATGAAGAGATTTCTTTAAGCTCCTTAAGCTCTAGTGATTATACACATTTACCTGAGCTTTTGGATTTCCTTATTGAGGAATGTAAAGATAAAAAGGTAAATATTTCTTTACCATCCCTTAGAATTGATGCTTTTTCCCTGGATGTAATGAGCAAGGTTCAGGATGTTAAGAAGAGTTCACTTACATTTGCTCCTGAAGCTGGAACTCAAAGAATGCGTGATGTAATTAATAAGGGACTTACAGAAGAAGATATTCTTCGTGGTTCTCATGAGGCTTTTCTTGGTGGTTGGAATAAGGTTAAGCTCTACTTTATGCTTGGCCTTCCTTTTGAAACCGAGGAAGATATATTGGGAATCGGAGATATTGCTAATAAAGTTGCCGCAGAGTACTTTGAGACTGTTCCTAAGGAAAAGAGAAATGGAAGAACAATTGATATTGTTGCAAGTACTTCATTCTTTGTTCCTAAGCCTTTTACTCCTTTCCAATGGGCACAGATGAATACAAAAGAAGAATTCCTTGATAAAGCCAATATAACCCGAAAGGGAATTATGGCACAGCTTAATCAAAAGCATATTAAGTACAACTGGCATGAAACAGATGCCAGCATGATGGAAGGCGTTCTGGCAAGAGGTGACAGGAAACTCGGAGAAGTCATTCTGAAGGCTTATCAGAAAGGCTGCTTTTATGATGCTTGGAGCGAATATTTTAAATTCGATGTATGGATGGAGACCTTTGAAGAATGCGGTATAGATCCTTTGTTCTATACTACCAGATTCAGAGCAGATGATGAGATATTCCCTTGGGATATATTGAACTGCGGAGTGACAAAGTCATTCCTTTTAAGAGAATGGAAGAATGCCCAGGAAGGAAAGCCATCCAGCAACTGTCGTTTACACTGTCTTGGATGTGGCGCAGCCTCCTATGGAGTAGGAGTATGTCAGGAGGGCAAAGCTAATGCATAAACTTAGACTAAAATTCAGTAAAAACGGTCCAATTAAATTCATTGGCCATTTGGATGTCATGCGTTATTTTCAAAAAGCTATTAGAAGAGCTGAAATTGACGTTAAATATTCTGAAGGCTTTAGCCCTCACCAGGTTATTTCTTTTGCTCAGCCTCTTAGCGTTGGTGCTACCAGCGATGGCGAATATATGGATATGACAGTCAACTCCATGACAAGTGTAACAGATGTTATGGATAGACTTAATTTGGTTATGAATGAAGGCATTGAGATATTGGCTATAGAGGAATTATCCGAAAAAGATGAAAAAGCCATGACAGCTGCTTATGCTGCAAAATACAGAGTATGCTTTAGAGAAAACTTAAAACCAGACTTTGACTGGATTTCAGAATTTGAGAAATATCTATCACTTGATAAATTGCCTGCCATGAAGAAAACAAAAAGCGGTGAAAAAGAGATAGATATGAAACCTCTTATTTTTGATTATTCTATTGATAGGGAAAACGAAAGCGTGACACTTCTTCTAAGTATGAGCAGCATTGCAACTTTGAAAGTCGCTCTTTTATTTGAAACCTTTTTTAGCTCGATATCAAAAGAAATATCAAAGAATGCTCTGAACATTCACAGAATTGATATTTATAAATCAGTTGAGTCAAAAGAGCAGAAATATATCGAACCATTCATAGCAAAAGATCCAAGTGAGAGGTTTATGATTAATGAATGAAGCTGAAATTATAGTTTCAACATATAGAAATACTCCGGTTGTTACTTCATTTATACAAGGCAAACTGGAGTATTTGTCATTTGTAAGAAAAAGTGAATTACATAATATATATCTTGGAAAAGTGGATCATATCGTCAAAAACATTAATGCTGCTTTTGTAAAATATGATGGTGAAAATATTGGTTATTTGCCTCTTGAAAAGATAACAAGTGCTTGTGTCGTTAATAGAGATTTCTCTAATAAACCTTATTTGGTCTCAGGGGATGAAGTTATTGTTCAGATTGATACAGAAGAGCTGAAAACTAAAAAAGCGAGATTGACAACCAATATAGCTATTTCAGGAAGGTATTGTGTCATAACACTTGGGCGAGAAGGTGTCGGTGCATCAATAAAAATCGATACTGCTAAAAAGAAGATATTTATTGAGAAGGTAAAAGAAGAATATAAAATAATATCTCAAGATTTTCAGAGTAAATACCACGGCACAAAGTTCGGAATTATTATCAGAACCCAGGCCGGAGAACTTGATGAGAATGAATCCCAAATAATAACTGATGATATCCAAAAAGTTCTTTCCAAGGTAATTGCAATAATTGAAAATGGAAGAACCAGAACAGTATATTCTCTGCTTAATGCTTCATCAGAAGTTTTTTCAGAGGAGAGTATTTCAGCTAAAGATATTTTTGATGTTAAAGCAGATGCAATTTCAGATATGCTTTCTTTGAATGAAATTGAATATAATTATGAAAATGTTTATGAACATTATCTAAAAAATTTCAATTATCTAAATGCACGCGGTCTCAAGGATATTACACTGATAGTAGATTCCGGAATTCATTGTATCAATTCTAAAATTGATGAACTCTTATCTAATAAAATCTGGCTTAAAAGTGGTGGATTTATAATAATAGAACAATTAGAGAGTTTTAATGCCATAGACGTTAATTCAGGTAAAGCTATTAAGGGTAAAAACGATATTTCCGAAAAGATTAATCTGGAAGCTGCCGAAGAGATAATGCGTCAGATAAGACTACGAAACCTTTCAGGTATGATTCTGATTGACTTTATCAATATGAAAAATGAAGAACAATATAATACGCTGATTGAACATGTGAAGAATTTATTCAAACTTGATACGGTTCATAATAATTATATTGATATTACAGGTCTTGGCATTATGGAACTTACCAGAAATAAAAATGATAAGTCTTTACGAGAAATAATATCTTCTTTATAACTAAGTATATTTGAGAAGGTTCAAGAAAATTTATGAAAAAATGATAATATGTGTTGACATATATAAAAGTAGGTGCTATATTATCATGGTATGCCGCTTAACTAGGCTAAAGTGAGTTAATTCTCCGCCAAAGTTAGCGAGTTTTTTGAAGAAGGAGGTAACTTATGTACGCAATTATTGTAACTGGTGGTAAGCAGTACAAAGTTTCCGAGGGCGACGAGATCAGAGTAGAGAAGCTTGATATCGAGCCTGGAAAAGATGTAACATTTGATAATGTTATCGCAGTAAACGACGGAACACTTAAGGTTGCTGGTGATGTAAGCTCAGCTAAGGTTGAGGCTACAGTTGTAGAGCAGGGCCGCGCTAAGAAGGTTATCGTTTACAAGTACAAGAGAAAGACTGGCTATCACAAGAAGAACGGACACAGACAGCCATTCACACTTGTTAAGATTAACAAGATCTCTATGTAATTTGAATTTCGTGGAATTATATGACTACAGTAACTATTACCAAGACAGCAGATGATGCTTACAAGAGCATAGAGTGTTCAGGACATGCAGGTTTCGCTGAGTATGGTGAAGACATTGTTTGTTCTGCAATTTCTGTTTTGACAATCAATCTTGTGAATTCTTTAGAGAAATTTACGGATGATAAGTTTTCAACCAGTCAGAACGAGAAAAAAGGGCTAATAGTACTTAGATTTTCTGAGAATCCATCACATGATGCTGATTTATTATTAAAATCTTATGAGTTAGGCGTAGACAGTATATTCCAAAGTTATGGTAAGAAGTATTTGAACATTAAATTTAGGAGGGAATAAGTCATGATGAATATGAACCTTCAATTTTTTGCTCATAAGAAGGGTGTTGGATCAACCAAGAACGGTAGAGATTCAGAATCCAAGAGACTTGGAGCAAAAAGAGCTGACGGACAATTCGTAAAGGCCGGTAATATTTTATACAGACAGCGTGGAACACACATTCATCCTGGTGTAAATGTAGGCATCGGTAGCGATGATACATTATATGCACTTGTTGATGGTGTTCTTAGATTTGAGCGCAAGGGCAGAGATAAGAAACAGGCTAGCGTTCATCCTGTAGAGAATAAGTAATTATGTTTAAGCGGGCTTCAAACAATTTGTTTGAAGCCCTTTTTACAACTTATACGTTGTAGAAAAGGAGTAATATGCCTGTATTTGTAGATAAAGCAAGAATATTTATAGCAAGTGGTAAAGGTGGAGATGGTCACATCTCTTTTAGACGTGAAAAGTACGTGCCTAACGGCGGTCCGGATGGTGGTGACGGCGGTAAAGGTGGCGATATTATATTTAAAGTTGATGAAGGTATCAACACACTTTCTGATTTCCATTACGGCGGAAAATATAAAGCAGAAGCCGGTGGAGACGGTTATAAGAAACGTATGCACGGTAAAAATGGTGCAGATTTGATCATAAAGGTTCCGGAAGGAACTGTAATTAAAGAGGCAGAAACTGGAAAAGTAATTGCGGACATGAGCCTTGATAATAAAGAGGTCGTTGTATTAAAAGGCGGTCGTGGTGGTAATGGTAACATGCATTATGCTACCTCTACTATGCAGGCTCCTAAATATGCTCAGCCCGGCCAACCTGCATTAGAGCTTGAGGTCCTTTTGGAGCTTAAGGTAATTGCTGATGTTGGATTAGTAGGATTCCCTAATGTTGGAAAATCAACTTTCCTTTCAAAGGTATCAAATGCTAAGCCTAAGATTGCCAATTATCATTTCACAACTCTTTCTCCAATGCTTGGTGTTGTAGACCTTAAAGATGCAAAGGGGTTTGTAGTTGCCGATATTCCAGGTCTTATTGAAGGCGCCTCTGAAGGTGCAGGTCTTGGACATGAGTTTCTTCGTCATATAGAAAGAACTCGAATGATGATTCATATTGTGGATGCTGCATCTACAGAAGGCCGCGATCCATTTGAAGATATAGAAGCAATCAATAATGAGCTTAAGAATTATAATGCTGATATCACGAAAAAGCCTCAGGTTATAGCTGCCAATAAAATTGATATGCTTCCTGACGGAGAAGATTCAGAAATAATTAAGAAACTCCGTGAAAAGTATGAACCACTTGGTGTTAAGGTGTTTGCGACCTCAACCCTTACTGGAAAAGGCATTCAGGAACTGTTATACTATGTAAGTAGAACAATTTCTGAGATTAACGACAAGCCTATTGTATTTGAACAGGAATTCTTCCCTGATACAATGATCAAGACTGCAGAAGATGCATATACAGTAGAATATGATGAAGCAGCCAAAGAGTATGTCGTAGAAGGACCTAAGATTGAAAAAATGCTCGGCTATACTAACCTGGATTCCGAGAAGGGCTTTGCCTTCTTCCAGAAGTTTATGGCTGACAATGGTATATTGGATGAGCTTGAAGCATTAAATATTCAAGAGGGTGATACCGTCAGAATGTATGGCTTTAGTTTTGAATATTACAGAAATGCTGATACAGCTACTGAAGTAGTTGAAGAGGATGAAGAAGAATGACACTTACAAGTAAACAAAGAGCATATTTAAAGAGCTTAGCCGCAGACCTTGAACCAGTTTTTCAGATTGGTAAATCAAGCGTAAGCCCTGAAATAACAAATGCTATCACAGAGACCTTTAATACTCATGAATTAGTTAAGATCACAGTTCTCAAGAATTGCACTGATGATGTTAAAGAGGTTGCAATCACAATATCTGAGAGAACAAGATCAGAACTTATTCAGGTAATTGGTAGAAAATTTGTATTATACAAACCTTTTAAGGATGAGCCAAAGATTGTTTTACCAAAGGCATCAAAGAAGGCAAAAGAAGACTAAAAATTATAAATAACAAGCATTATCATTTAAAATGCATATAAGTTTTTTAACCAGCAAATGATACTTTGATTTTTTATACCATTAGGAGGCTTAATATGGAATGCAGAAAGATTGGTATACTCGGAGGAACATTTGATCCAATTCATAACGCGCATCTTCTTTTAGGAGAATCTGCGCGGGAACAGTTTGGTCTGGACAGAGTTATTTTTATTCCAAACAATTTAACTCATTACAAAAAAAGAACTGATCTATCCGGATGTGAAGAACGTTATCAAATGGTAAAAATGGCAATTAGCGAAAATCCATTTTTTACCTGTTCCAGGCTTGAAATTGATAAGCCTGATGGTTCTTACACAGTTGATACCATAAATGATCTGAAAAACATGTACCCTGGTGATGAACTATATCTTATTCTTGGCGCAGATTCTGTAATTAGTATTGATTCCTGGTACAAATCCAGGGAATTATTATCATCATGCATTATTTTGGCTGCCATAAGAGAAGAAGATGATATAGCTGATCTAGATAAAAAGAGAAGAGAATTAAAAGATTTATATAACGCTGATATAAGACTTCTTTCTTTTAACAGAATAGATATTTCTTCGACAGATATTCGAAATCGTATTAAGAAAGGTAAGTCTGTCAGATATATGCTACCTGATGAAGTTATTGAGTATATTTGTATCAAGGGGTTGTATAAATGAGAACAATCGAGATAACTCAAAGATTACGAAAAGAGCTTCAAAAAGAACTTAAACCGGATAGGTTCGATCATACACTTGGAGTCGCATATACAGCTGCCAGCATGGCATTTGTTTATGGCGCAGATGTTGAAAAAGCTTTGATAGCAGGAATGCTCCATGATTGTGCCAAGTGCATGAGCCATGAAGAGCAGGTACGGATCTGCGAGAAAAACAAGATTGATATCACAGAAGTTGAACGCAAAAATCATTCTCTTTTACATGCCAAGGTGGGAATGTATCTTGCAAGAGCACGGTACGATGTGTATGATACAGAAATTTTAAATGCTATCAGATGGCATACTACCGGAAGAGAAGATATGACACTTCTTGAGAAAATAGTCTATATTGCTGATTTTATCGAACCAAACAGAAAACCTTTGGAAAACATGGATATAATTCGTAAGGAAGCTTTTACGGGTATAGACCTGTGTTTGGCACATATTCTGCATGATTCGGTTATATATTTACAAACCATAGGCAAAGAATGCGATGATGCTACGATGAATGCCTATGAATACTACAAAAAGTTTTATAAAGCATGAAAGAGGTAACGATGGCTGATATTAGTGTTTCAAAGAAAATGGCCCTTATGGCTGTAGATGCATTAGAAGACAGAAAAGGTGATAATATCAGGATAATTGATATAAGCGAGATTTCAACGCTTGCAGATTATTTTATAATAGCTGGCGGATCCAATATCAATCAGGTTCAGGCAATGGCTGATAGCGTCCAGGAGAAGCTTGGCCGCGAAGGTTTTTTCACCAAAAATGTCGAAGGATATGAAGCCGGAAACTGGATTCTTCTTGATTTTGGCGATATCATAGTTCATGTTTTTGATAATGAAAACAGATTATTCTATGATTTAGAGAGAATCTGGAGAGATGGTAAGAACGTAGCAAAAGAAGATCTTGCCTGATATAGAAATTAAAAATAAGACGTATAAATCGTTTCATTAGTTGAAAGATTTATACGTCTATTTTTTTAGTAATATAACTAGAGAAATCAATAAAATCTCATTACTCCAAATACTTTTCCAAGAATCTGACAGTCATCTACAATGATAGGATCCATAGTATCATTCTCGGGCTGAAGTCTGATATGGCCATCTTCCTTATAAAAAGTCTTTACTGTTGCAGAATCATCAATCAAAGCAACTACCTGCTCTCCATTTTTAGCAGTATTACATTGCTGAACAAAAATCTGATCTCCATTGAAAATGCCTGCATTTATCATAGAATCACCCTTAACCTTGAGGATGAAAGCATCAGCACCCTTAGGACACATGCTGGCAGGGATTGGAATATAAGAATCAATATTCTCTTCGGCGAGGATAGGAGCACCAGCAGCTACCTGTCCGATAACAGGAATGCTGACTATCTCAGTCCTGACCATGTTAAAACCATCATCACATATTTCAATAGCCCTTGGCTTGGTGGGATCACGTCTGATATAACCGTTCTTCTCAAGAGTCTCAAGATGAGAATGAACAGAAGATGTAGATTTAAGATTAACCGCTTTACATATATCTCTTACGGCAGGTGGAAAGCCTCTTTGAAGAGTCTGTTCCTTGATGTAATCAAGAATTTCCTGCTGTTTCTTCGAAATGTTACCTTTTTCCATGAGAACCTCCTGTATAAGCATATTTACTATGTTTACATGTAAGATTATAACACTATTAGAATATATTAGCAAATGTTTGTTCGGAAAATATGTTCGATTTTTGTTGACAAAAGAAAATATGTTCGATAATATATGTTTAGAACAGTTGTTCGCAACAAATGTTCGTTCAAATTGTTTCTTATAATCTTATTTGACTGATTTAGTATAGGAGAGTGCCAGTATGAGTGATGCAATGTATGCAGCCGCAAGTTTATACAACGATCCAAGATTTTTTAGTACCAGCGAGATCCGTATCAGAAACAATAGAATTAGACGACAGCGTATTTATAGAAGACAGCTTAGTATGCTTATAGGCTTAATAATGATTATTTTGTTTTCTGTTATTTTTATGAAAGCTTCCCTTAATACTAATGCTCAGACAGATACTTACACTCCTGAATTCAAGTACTATACAGCGATCACTGTTCATTCTGGTGATACACTCTGGGATATTGCTTCCGAACATTTTTCATCTGAGCACTATGATGATGTTAACGCCTATATTTCAGAAATAGCAAAGCTTAATAAAATGGATACCGATTGCACGTTAAAGGCAGGAGAATCACTGATTATCCCTTACTATTCTTCAGATTTTAAGTGATTTATATATTTAATTGAACATTTAAATACTAAGGTGGATATATATTTATACATTGATAGCAATTTTTTTGAAATTTGAGCAATAAAATGTTATTAAATCCATTCCTCATTGTTATATAATAATTTCAGTGAGGAATGTATATGAAATTATCGTTATTACTCAAATATAAGAATATTGTAATTCAATGCCATGATAATCCCGACGCAGATGCTATTTGTTCGGGCTATGTTTTATATAGATTTTTTCTAAGCCACGGCATCAAGGCAAGATTTATTTATTCCGGAAATTTTAAGATAAGTAAGAGTAATCTTGTCTATCTTATAAATGAATTAAAGATACCTATTGAGTTTGTCAGCAGTCTTAAAACCAAGCCTGATTTACTTCTTCTTGCTGATTGTCAGTATGGAGAAGGCAATGTTAAAAGGTTTTGTGCTAAAGAAGTAGCTGTAATAGATCATCATCAGGTCTATGGCACACTGCCTAAGCTTAATGAAGTCAGAAGTAATTTAGGAAGCTGCTGTTCAGTAATATGGAATCTTCTGAAAATTGAAAACGAAGATAATTTTGTTGATTCCAAAATTGCTACGGCACTTTATTATGGTCTCTACTCAGATACAAATGCTTTCTCGGAAATGTCACATCCTTTGGATCGTGATATGATCGAAAGTTTGCAGTATGATAAGAACTTGATTTTAAAGCTTAAGAATATGAATCTCACACTACGTGAAGCGAAAATTGCCGGTGTAGCAATGCTTGGTGTTGAGTATCATGAAGAAAACAGATACGCCATTCTTCGTACCGATCCTTGTGATCCTAATATTCTAGGACTTATTGGTGATTTTATTGTAGCTGTAGATACTGTAGATGTTTGCCTTGTTTATAGTGTCCTATCATTTGGAGTTAAATTTTCTATCAGAAGTTGTTCTAATGAAACAAGGGCAGATGAACTTGCTTCATTTCTGGCACAGAAAATTGGTTCCGGTGGAGGCCATACAGAAAAGGCCGGCGGAATTCTTAAAAATGAACTGATAATCAAGCAGTATCATGATTATACTGAAATAGATGATGGCGCTGCCAAGCATTCAATTTCTAACATTATCAGAGAGCGAATGGCAGATTACTTCGAGAATGCTGAGATAATCTATGCAAATAATACGGCTCTCGATTTTTCTCATATGTATAAATATGAGAAAGCGCCTATTACACTAGGTTATGTAGAAGCCCATCATAATATTCCAGCCGGTAACATGGCTATTATACGTACTTTGGACGGCGATATTAACGTTGAGATCAAAGAAAATACTATTCTTATAATAGATACAACAGGAAATGTAAAAGCAATATCAGCAGAGAAATTTAAGAATAGTTATTCCAAGTCACGTAAGAAATTTAAGTTAAACATTGATTACACACCAACGATTAAAAATGCCGATACCGGCAAGTCTGTACCATTATTACCTTTGGCAAAGAGCTGTGAATCAACAAGTGATATTAAGATTTTTGCCAAGAAATTAACCAAGACCACAAAGCTTTTTTCATACTGGGATTCAGAAAAATATATGCTTGGTCAGAAGGGCGACTATTTAGCAGTCAGCCAGGATGACATTCATGATATTTTTATAGTTGAGAAGAATCTATTTAGGAAGACATATAAGAGCGTATAAATAGTTAAAAGTGTATTAAATATCGCAAAGTTATTCACTAATTTGAAAATCTATGACATCATGAATCTGAATTCTTATTTTCCCGAAGATGAACCATTTTAGCAGCGCGCCGCCTATTAGCATCATCCTGGGCGGCGTAATGCTTTCTGGTAGTATTTACGTCTTTATGTCCCAAAACATCAGCAACAAGATATATATCTCCAGATTCCTGATATAAATTAGTGCCGAAAGTACTGCGCAGCTTATGCGGAGTTATTTTCTTAAGTGTAGTAACATTCTGAGCGTATTTTTTTACAAGCTTTTCAACTGCTCTGACAGAAATGCGTTTATTCTGAAGAGATAAGAAGAGAGCATTTTCACTTCCTTCTTCAGGAATTATATTCTTACGCTCCTCAATATAATCTAATAGTGAGATTCTAACTTCATCAGAAAAATATACTACCGTGTTATATCCACCTTTACGATGAACCCTAAGTCCATTTGTTTCAAAATCTATATCATTAAAATCAATTCCAACGCATTCAGATACACGTATTCCGGTTCCAAGAAGAAGAGTAAGGAGAGCAACATCACGAAGTTTGGTCTTTCCATGATATTTAAGCTGGGATTTAGTCAGCTTTTCACCGGCTTCAACCTGATCAAGTAAAGTTGCGACTTCGTTAGGCTCTAATCTTACAATTTCGTGCTCATGAAGCTTGGGCATATTTACCAGCTCAGGAGTATTTTTACTGATAAGCTCAGATTTATAGAAGTATGTATACATGGACCTAAGAGCGGACATTTTTCTCTTTTTACCTTGTTCTGCATTGGTTATTTCCTTATCCTGCTTCTCATAAAGAGATAAATATTCCAAGTATTCTTCTATATCCTCACGTTCAATCTTTTCAAGAATATCTATAGTAAAATCCTTAACCTCTGTACTGCTTAAAGATGGATTCTGTGAATGAAGATACTCAAAAAAGGTGCGTAAATCATATGCATACCCGAGCCTTGTTCTTGCAGATGTAGTTGGTTCTATTCCACGAAAAAACTGCCTACAAAAGCGCGGAAGAGTATCAAGTACTTCACGCATCCTTAGAATATTGATCTTATCCTGTTCGTTATAATATTTTTCTTCTTTTCCATTATTGTTCTGCATAGGAAAATTATAGCACATAATATGGTAGCGAAATCAGCTAAAATATCTCAAATTGTACTATATATACCTTGAAAACAATAAAGAAAAAATGTTAATATTTTACATATTTTGATTTGTTGGGTGGTGTTATATTTGTCAAAAAGAAATTACAGGAAGCTTGATGGTCAAAGATTGACCATTTCTGAATATAAAGCAAGAAGAAAAAAAGAAATAAGAAATCATCTTATTATGCTTGGAACATCTTTTGTTCTTGTTTTAGTCATTATTATTTCACTGGTATTTATAGTAAAACATAAAGAAAATGCTAATAGTTTAACGGAAACTACTCCGGAAGTATCATCAGAAGAAAACTCTATATCCGAAGTTTCACAGCCTGAAATCGTGGATACAATAGTAGAAGATGTAGAAATAGAAGAGGAGCCAAACCCGTTTTTATCGAAATCCGATGATGCAGAATCCTTTTTCTCCGGATATTCAATTGGTTCAGGTGACGATACCACATATATTTCCAGTGAAAATGTTCTTAGCACCTATGCATTACTGGTAAATCTTGATACAGGAAATATTGTGGCTTCAAGAGATGGAAATGTCAGGATAAATCCTGCATCCATGACTAAAATACTTACACTTTTAGTTGCAACTGAGCATATTACAGATCTTGATGATACATTCGTTATGACCCAGGAAATTGGTGATTTTGTTTACAAAAAGGATTGTAGCTCTGTAGGCTTTGAAGTTGGCGAGGTTGTAACTATTAAGGATATGCTATATGGTACAATTCTTCCTTCCGGCGGTGATGCTGCAATGTGCCTTGCAGAATATGTTGCAGGCTCACAGGAAGCATTTGTTGAAATGATGAATGACAAGTTAAAAGAACTTGGCTTATCAGATACAGCACATTTTACTAACTGTATTGGCATTTACGACGAAAATCATTACTGTACCCTTGAAGATATGGCTATGATCTTAAAAGCTGCTGAAGAAAACGCATTATGTCATGAAGTCCTTAATGCCAGAAAATATACAACAACAGCAACTACGCAGCATCCTGAAGGAATTACCGTATCAAACTGGTTTATGCGTAGAATTGAGGACAAAGATACTCATGGCGAAGTAATTGGCGCAAAAACAGGTTTTGTAGTACAATCAGGTTGTTGCGGTGCCAGCTATCAGATTTCAAATGACGGTACACATTATATCTGTGTTACAGCAGACGCATGGAGCTCATGGCGTTGTATCTATGATCATGTAGAAATATATGACACCTATACAAGCTAATATATGAATCATTCTTATAGTGTGAATTTCATCTGTGAATACATATATAAAGATGTTTCATTCTCGAATAATATTTTAAAAGGAAGTGATTAGTATGAAGTTAAAAAAATATAGCAAAGCTGTTGCAGTTATAGCTTTGTTGCTAATTTTATCTATGGTTTTCGGATCTGTTGCACTGTCATTTATTACGGTGTAACTATTCGTTAAACATGTGTTTTGCGAATAGTTGGATGCTCATAAATATAGCGTAGGCACATTATTATATAGCGCCTACGCTTTTAGTTACGTTTATTTACTTAAATTTCGCATTTAGCTTTTCAATAGCATCTTCATGACGCTGGATTGCGAATGTTGCTGACTTAATCTTTAATTCTATATTCATACGTTTCTTATGAATCTCATTACTCTTAATGTAATAATCAAGAGTATCCTGATCGCTTACTTCAAGGAATTTATCAGCAATACATCCAGGAAGTACAAATTTCTTCACAACATCTGCAAACTTTACCTCAATATATTTGCCATCCTGTGAAATGACCTTTCCTTCACCAAATTTCTTGTGAGTAACGGTCATATTTAAAGCCGACTTTTCACCAAGTGCCTGTTCTTCTTTATCAAGTTCTACAAGTTCAGCAGAAAGTGTTTCCTGCTCTTTCTTAAATTCTTCTATCTTATTTGCATTTTCTTCAAGCATTTCCTTAGTTTTTTTAGTCGGTTTCTTCTTTGTCTCTGTTCTTACTTCACTTTCTTCATTTTCCATGCTAAGGCCCATAAATGTTGTCTCCTATCAAAAAACATAAAGAAATTATCGACTTAACATTAATATTTTATCGTATATTTTACCAAAACACAAGTTGAGTGGAAATCAAAAAGAGCCCAAAATATGGGCTCTTACGATTAAAATTTTATTAAATTTCTGTATACTGTCCGGATTTTAATTCTATAGGCTTCTTATCTACTTCTATCCAAACGCTTATAGCACTTGGGTTGTAAGCAAAATCTCCATTTACTGATATCTGAACTCTATCTGCCGCATCCATATAATCGACAATATCAATATTGGTTGCGTACCATATATCGTCTTTAAAGGCGATTTTCCTGGCAAAATTCTCTATAATCTCCCAGTTGTTATCTCTTTCAAATTCATAGCTATGTCCCCAGACATAGAACATATACATGTACTGAGTTTTGTGAAGATTTATAAATTCATCGCAAAGTTCAGGTAATCTTTCGTTAGCATGATGACATGTAGGATTCCATCTAAGATAATCAAAAGGAAGCGCAAATGAAAAGGTCGAATTAACCGTTCTGGCATGAACAATTCCGCAGCTCTTAAATACATCTACAACCTTATCATCAAATGAACCATTGGGATAAGCCATACCCCTTATGGTCTTGCCCATTACAGATTCAAGGCATTTTCTATCCTCTAAAACCTGCAGAGCTATCTGTTCCTTAGGACATCTCGCAATTGTAGGATGAGTAAATGTGTGGCAAGCTACTTCATGGCCCTCATAAACAGTTTTATACTCTTCTAGCGGAATTCGCTCCTGATAATATTCATTAAATGGTGCATCTATAAGCCCACCGTTAAGATTGAAAGTACCTTTAAGTCCATATTCATTAAAAATGGATATAAGTCTTTTATCAGTAATTTTTCCATCATCATAACTAAGCGTTAATACCTTATGCTTTCCTCCGGGAAAAGCTGTATAGACATTCTTAAGCTTCTTATCCATATTCTTATGTCTCCAACATAATCAATTTCATATCTTAACAATTATTATAGTAATAATGAATGTTGATATTTGTAATTTTAAATAACCTGTCAAACCTTTTTGGTCAATGCCTTAGATGCAAGCTGAATCTTTTCCTCATCCAGGATCTGTCCCCATCTGTATGGTGTGTTCTGATAAACATAATAATTTAGCCAGTTCGTATAAAGGTTATTGGCATGAGACCTCCATAAAAGTGTAGGAGTATTCTCAGGATTATCATCAGGATAATAATTCTCAGGTATATGAATATCAAGTCCCTTCGAAAGATCTCTCTTATACTCGCTATCCAGAGTTAATCTGTCATATTCAGCATGGCCCATAACAAAAATCTGACTTCCGGTCTTATTCATGCAAAGAAATACTCCTGCTTTTTCAGACTTAGCAAGAACAACCAGATCATCACACTTCTCTATTTCTTCCGTAGGTGTCTGAGTATGTCTTGAATGAGGCATAGAAAAATAATCATCAAAACCTCTCACAAGAGGCACCTTGCGGTTCATCACTCTATGCTGGAATATACCAAAGAGTTTTTCATCTAGTGGCTTTTTGTCTATTCCATAATGATAATAGATTCCAGCCTGAGCCCCCCAGCAAATATGAAAGGTCGAAGTAACATTAGTCTTGGACCATTCAAATACTCTACATAATTCAGGCCAATAATCTACCTCTTCAAAATCCATCTGCTCAACCGGAGCTCCGGTTATAATAAGTCCATCATAGGTATTATCCTTTAATTCATCAAAGGTATTGTAAAACCTGTTAAGATGGTTAGGAGAAGTATTGTTAGAGTGATGTGAGCTCATCTGCATGAAGGATACGTCAATCTGAAGAGGCGTATTGGACATTGAACGTAAAAGATGAAGCTCAGTATCCTCCTTAAGTGGCATGAGGTTCAGAATACAAATTTGGAGTGATCTGATATCCTGATGCAAGGCCCTGTTTTCATCAACTGCAAAAATATTCTCCTGCTCCAGTAATCCTCTGGCAGGAAGATCGTTTTGAATTTTAATTGGCATTTATTTATCCTCGTAAAATATTATTTGATCATATCAAGAAATTGTTCTTCATTTATTATGGTTATTCCAAGTTCCTGAGCTTTGGTAAGTTTACTGCCGGCAGCCTCTCCTGCTAAAACATAGGTTGTCTTCTTAGAAACGCTTCCAGAAGCTTTACCACCGTTTTGTACAATAAGTTCCTCTGCTTCTTTTCTTCCCAAAGTAGGGAGCGTGCCTGTTACAACAATAGTCATTCCTGAAAGTTTATCGGATGTCCCTTCCTTCTGTACAACCTTCATATTAAGTCCTGATGCCATAAGATCCCTTAAAATCTCAAGATTGTGCTCATCATGAAAGAATTCATATAAATCTTTAGCAGTGGTCTCTCCTATATCCGGAATCTGCAAAAAGCCATCTACTGTAACAGAAGTAAGATCAAAAAGATTTTCAAAATGCTTCATGATTTCCCTTGCAGTAGATTTACCTACATTTCTGATTGCAAGTCCTGTAAGAAGTCTTACCGGGTCATTTTCCTTTGATTTTTCTATCTCACCAAGTAACTTTTCTGTATTTTTTACTTTTCCAATAATACCTTTTTCTATCAGCTCGTCCTTATGTTCATAGAGATGATAGATATCAGCATAATTTTTTAAATATCCTTCAGAAACCAGGGCATCTACAAGCGTATCACCAAGTCCCATGATGTTCATGGCATCACGACTGGTAAAATATGCAATTGTTCTCGTCACCTGCGCGGGGCATGTAGGATTTATGCATCTGATATCAGCTGTATCCTCTTCTCTTACAAGAAGCGAGCCACAAATAGGACAATGGTCAGGAGCCTTATAAACTGCATCCGGCACTTTAACTACTCCGTTTAACTTTGGAATAATCTCTCCGCTCTTAAACAGCTTGTATTCGCCCCCAATACCAATCTGCATTTCATTTATATAATCCTGATTGTGAAGAGTCGCCCTCGAAACACTAGTTCCACATAATCTGGCAGGTTTTCCTGTCTCCCTGTCATGGAAGCTTCCGGTAAAAGTAAGCTTACCGGTTCTACCAACATCCACAAGAATTTCATCCATTACAACTACTCGCTCTTCAGGAGGGTACTTATAAGCAATATGTCCACTTGAATACTTACTGCCGGCAGGAAAATCATTTCTCCAGCTTGTCTTATCAACCTTGACTACAGCTCCATCAAGATCATATTCCAAACCATCACGCATATTACCGATAGTATCAATAGCTAAAAGAACTTCTTCCTCATCTTTACAGCTTTTATGGAAAACTACCGGAATTCCGGCCTTTTGTAAAATATCAAGTCCTTCACAGTGAGAATTAGTTAACTCCTCGGGACCTTCCTGGATATTAAATATGAACATCCTTAGGCCACGATCTCTTGTTATTGTAGGATCAAGCTGACGAAGTGTTCCTGCAGCAAGGTTCCTGGGATTAGCAGCAATCTTTTTCCCAAGTTTCTCCTGTTGATCATTAAATCGCTCAAAATCCTCATGGGACATATAGACTTCGCCGCGAAGCTCCAGATATTCATAAGGAAGATCAATCACCTTTTTCACATCAGGAATCATCAGAGCATTTGCTGTAACATCTTCACCAATAAGACCATCTCCTCTTGTTTCAGCAAGTTCGAGATGAAGCTTATTATCTTCCACGCTCTTCCTATATCTTAATGTCATACTAAGACCGTCAATCTTGGTTTCTACTGAAAAAAGAGCATCAGGATGAAGTAAGTGAACCTTTTCTATCCATTCACTTACCGCTTCCTTGGTAAAAACATCTTCAATTGATAACATGGGAACATTATGAGTGATCTTAACACCAGCTTCTCTCTTGGCTATGCCGCCAACAATCTGACTCGGAGAATCCTTTGAAACAAGCTGAGGATACTCCTTTTCAAGCCCTTTTAGTCTGATCATAAGCTGATCATACTCATAATCTGAGATTTCAGGTTCGTCCTGATTATAATATAAATCCATATGATGCTTGATAGTAGCTACAAGTTCATCATACTCTTTTTTGATTTCTGCTGTAATTTCTGCCATTTTCCCCAAACCTGCCATACTTTATTTCATTATATCTATGCATATAATTTTTTTTATGTGCTTTATATCTTAACTCCTGCTTCTTTGTAAAGCATATTCAAAGCCTTATCATCAAGCTCAACATATTCCCCGGGCTTTATTGAATAATCAGATAGTTTTACTGTCATTACCCGGATTCTCTTAAGTGATACCACCTTAAATCCTAGTGTCTGACACATTCTTCTGATCTGACGATTTAGCCCCTGAGTCAGAATAATGTTAAAAGATCTTTTTCCCGTTCTTTTTAGCTTACATCCCCTGGTGGTCTGATCAAGTTCCTTAAGATAAACACCATTTGACATTCTATTAAGAAAATCACCTGATATCTCTTTATCTACTACTACTTCATATTCCTTCTCGTGCTTATTGGCACTCTTCATCATGGCATTGATCAAATTACCATCATTAGATAAAAGAAGTAGTCCTTCAGAATCTTTATCGAGCCTTCCGGCATAGGACACTCTGATAGGATATTTTACTTCAGAAGCAACAGTTTTACTGGCATGAGCATCCTTCTGAGTACACACAACCCCAACCGGCTTATAATAAGCAAGCACTACACTCTTTTCCTGCTTTTTAACTATACGATTATCAACTTTTACTTCATCTGAATCTTCAACCTGCATGCCCATCTTGGCAACTTCACCATTAACCAGAACAAGGCCTTCCTGGATCTTCCGATCAGCTTCTCGCCTTGAGCAGATTCCACAGGCTGCAATATATTGATTTAATCTCATACTTAATAAATCCTATATGATAAAAAAGAACGGCTCAGTTATATATCTAAACCGTTCTAAAAATATATACATTCTCGGTTATATAAATCCAAGAAATAATTCCAAGTCTCAGCAAACTTTCGCAAGCTCTGTAAGTGCATTATCAACAATCAGACAATCATAATTTTCCTTGTAATGCGCAATCACATTCTTGTTAGTAGCCTGAAAATGACCAAACTCATAAGCCATTGTAAATAATGCTGCAAATGTCTTAGGATCTTCATCCATCCTAAGAAGATCAAGATAGTACTTACCATCTACGTTGTTCTTATAAAGAGAACTCTTGATCTGCAGATTAGAAGGTGCTTTGCCACAGAACTCAATAACAGTTCTGATATTATCAAAGGTGAAAACATACTCGTGAAACTTAAGTCTGTTTGCATCTCTCTTAGCCTTTTCCTCAGGAGTAAGCGTTCCTCCCTTTTTGGAAGCTCCGTTTGATATAAGGGAAGCTTTCTTCTTGCCACTTTCAATAGTGGCATTCTGATTAAGCTCAATAGTATCATGATTCTCAGCAATACCGCTCTCTTCCATTATATTCTTAACGGAATTTGTCAGCTGCTTAAGGCTCTTTAAATATTCATTCAAACGGTTAATGCGTTCCTCGTCCACAGTCTCTCCCAAATCCTCGAGAACATTCTGTGGAAGCTTGATTCCAGCCTTGTCGGTAAGATTTCTCAGAATCTCACCAAAAGAAGCTGAGGCATTTTCTGAAAGTGTAAGAGAAATTGAATGATCCGGTAAAACAGTGATCTGCATAGGCATAAATGAACCGGTTGGCTTATAATCAACTTCTTCCTCAGCCTTACGCATTACCTCATGTAAAAAATCCATCGCTTCTTTCTTTTTTTCAAAAAGATCTTCTAATTTAATTCCCTGCTCATCCATATCATCTTCAGTAATGATGCAGGTGACCGTATCTTTATTAATTCTCTTGAATTCCATTAAAAAATAAATCCTTTCAAAACAAAACGCAAAAAAATTCTAAACAAATGTAACGACAAAACCTATTTTACAACATTTAACAAATTCTTGGAAGTCCTTCCCCGTACATAAGACCAATTATACGTTTGCCTCCAATTTTTGTGTTTAATACTACATTATAATTATCGTCATTATCAAGATTTTTTCTTACTTCACCAATAATACAGCATTTTTCACCATATTTTGATTCTTTTATAAGAGAAACTGCTTTCTGAGCATCGTCCTTGTGAACTGAAAGAACCATTTTGCCCTCATTACCCATGTACATTGGATCAAGTCCTAAAATCCCGCAAAAATCCTTTACTGCAGCAGAAACAGGCATAGCTTCCTCATCCAGCTCAATTGTACATTTAGAAGAAGAACTAAACTCATTTAAAACAGTTCCAAGTCCGCCTCTTGTAACATCACGCATAGCATGAACTCTTATTCCATTAGATAAAAGCTTGCCTACCATCTCGCAAAGAGGAGCCGCATCGGATACTATATTCGATTCAATGCCCATTCTGCTTCCCAAAATAGCTGCATGGTGATCACCTAAATTGCCTGAAATAATAATTGCATCACCATCCTGCAGGTTAAATGGACCCGGAACATCAATTCCTTCCGGTATAAAGCCTACTCCGGAGGTATTAATTATAAGTCCCGGTTCACCGCCCTTATTCTCTATAACCTTGGTATCACCGGTAATAATCTTAACGCCTGCTTCTTTAGCAGTTTCAGCCATTGAAGCTATCACCTTATCCAAAACCTCTATATCAAGACCTTCTTCTAAAATGCATCCACAGGTAAGATACATTGGCTTTGAGCCACTCATCAAAAGATCATTGACTGTTCCACATACGGAAAGTCTTCCAATATCTCCTCCGGGGAAAATAATAGGCGTTACAACAAAGCTGTCTGTTGTAACAGCTATACGTCCGAATCCGGGAACTACAGCAGAATCCTCTAATTTTTCTAATATTTCATTATGAAAATGCTTGGAAAAAACATCATGAATCAGTTTAGATGTTGATTCACCACCGCTTCCATGAGCCATTGTAATTTTCATAGTTACATATCTCCATATAATTTACTTCATAATACTATAAAATTTTACCGATAAACAAAGTCAGCTAACTCAACTTATTCCCTTATTTTCTTCCTGATACAAAATAGTTGTAACAGCTTCCCTCTGTCGAAACCATGCAAGCTCCATGCGCATTATCAGGAGTACAGCTCTTTCCGAACAAAGGACAGTCACAAGGCCTTATTTTGCCTACAAGAACGCTTGCACAGCAGCACCCCTTTGGCATATGATCTTCATCAAGACCAAAGCTACCGGCATCATATTCCTCGTATTCTTTTCTTAGTATCATTCCTGAGCCTTCAATTTTACCCATGCCACGCCATGAAGCATCGGAAGGTTCAAAATACTTATTTACCAGCTCTTTTGCCTTAAGATTACCCTCAGGACTAACAACATTTTTGTACATATTCTTAATTCCTGTTGTCCCCTTCATGGATACAAGAGCATAAATTGTCATAAGAAGCTGCGGACCATCAAATCCGGAAACAACAAAAGGAATACCAAGCTCTTCTGAAAGCTTCTTGTATTCATCACTTCCTGTTATCGCAGATACATGTCCTGGAGCTATGAAGCCATCAAGCCCGCCTCCATTTGAAACAACCCACCTTATAACATGAGGCATGGTCTTAAGGGAAGTAAGGAGCTTAAGATTATGAATTCCTTCCTCAATAGCTTTTTCAAGCACCATTGCATAAACCGGAGTTGTAGTTTCAAAGCCAATTGCTGCAAAAACAAAAGTTTTGGTCTTATCTTCCCTGGCAAGCTTAAGGGTCTCCATTGGAGAGTAAACCATTTTCACATGAGCTCCTTCAGCCTTGGCATCGGCAAGCGACTTACTACTACCTTTTACTCTTATAAGATCGCCAAAAGTAAGAACAACTGTGTCATCCCTCATGGCAAGCTCAATAAGCTTATCTATTACGGCTGTAACGGTTACGCAGACAGGACAACCAGGGCCGGAAATCAGCTTTATCTTATCAGATAACATCGAAGGAATTCCGTTTACGGAAATTGCAGCAGTATGAGTTCCGCAAACCTCCATAATACGGACTTCTTCGCCATCATATTCTTTTAACGCCTTAACAATATCTTTTAATTCCATATTAAATAGTCAAACCTTCTATTTCATTAAAAAGTTCATTCATTTCATCTGCCATCTCATCATCCATAGTCTGAATAATACAGCCTGCATGAACAAGTACATTATCACCAACCTTAACATTAACAAGGCCAGCCTCGGCATTTACAATATTTCCATTAAAATCTACAGTAGCTTTTGTACCTTCTATCTTAACTACCTTACCTGGAAGTGCTACACACATATCATTCCTCCATCAGAAGCAGGTAATAGGCCTGCCCAAGCGATATTCCCGCATCCCCTGCAGGAACAAATTCATTAACATAAACTTCAAACCCTTCATGAAGTAATGAAGAGACAACTTTTGATAACAGTAATCTATTACCGAAAACGCCACCGGAGAGACATACCTTACGTTCTCCTGTTCTGTCACTTATTATCCGGCAAGTTTCACATATAGCCTCTACTATAGCAATATGAAAAGAAAAAGCAAGCTCTTTATTAGAAAAATCACCGGATTCAGAAGCTTTTTTTATTTTCTCAAACAATGATAACTGGTCAAGAATAAGTACCTCTCGTCCATCACTGTTTTTTTCAGTTTTTACTTCAAATCTTATTGAAGCGCAATGATTTATATTACTATCACTACATGCTTCATAATATTCCCATGCTGCCTTTTCAAGAGCTATCGCACATTCGCCTTCAAACTGATTATCTGATTGTATCTGCAAAAGAGCTGATACAGCATCAAATAATCTTCCCATGCTTGAAGTATTAAATACATTTATATTATTGGAAAGCGCTGCCTTAACAAGAGGCGATATATCCATAGCATCATCATAAAGAGCATATTCATAACACTCTTTTACAAGCGATGCCTTTTTGGATGCATTATCACCGCCACATAGCTTTACATATGATAAATGACCGGCTCTCTCAAATTCGGATCCTCTGCAGTAAAGGATTTCTCCACCCCATATATTTCCATCTGTTCCATAGCCCGTACCGTCAAAAGATATTCCTATGCAGCTTTTTAGGCTTTTTTCCGCCATAACAGATAAGATATGGGCATGATGATGTTGAACCTGAAAAAGAGGCAAATTATGCGTTTTGGAATACTCCAGCGCAGCTCTTACCGATTCATACTTAGGGTGCATATCACATACAACTGCACTTGGCTTAAACTCAAACATACATGAAAATCTGCCAATCATATTCCTTAGATTTTCATTTACTCTCATATCAGATAAATCGCCAAGATACTGAGAAATGATCACTCTGTCATTATAAGCTAAAGAAAAAGTACTCTTTAAATCTCCTCCAAAGCTTAATATCCTATCCTTTGTATTACTAACGTTATTTACAAAAAGAGGTAACGGAACATACCCTCTGGACCTTCTGATTAAAGATGTTATATAGTTATCTTCTGTAATTTTGGTCACAAAAACAACCGAGTCATCCTGAGGAATATTAATTCTTCTATCATGCGTAAGAACAGTTTCAACCAGATTATCCCTAAGAAATGTATCATAGAATACTGAATCCTCAGTAATAATTGGCTCATCTGATCTATTTGCACTTGTGACAATAAGCGGCCCTAGTGTATCACACAAAAGTCTGTGAATTCCAACTGATGGCAAAAAAGCACCAATATACCGGCTGTCCTTACAAACCTCATAAGGAAAATCTTTCTTTTTATTAAGTAAAACTATTGGTCTAGAATAACTTTCTAGCGCTGTTTTTTCCTGATCATTAAGATAACAAAACTCACTAATACTATTAGTATCAGAAAACATTATGGCAAAGGGCTTCTTTTCGCGCCCCTTTATTTCACGAAGTCTTCTTGCTGCCTTTTCAGTAGGTCTGCATATTAGCTGAAAGCCGGACATTCCTTTAAGGCCTACAATCTTATCTTCCTGTAAAAGACCTACAGCTCCTTCAAAGGCCTCTTCAAAAGCCTTACTTGAAGCATCTGCTATATCAAAAGCTTTAGTGCTACTTGCTCCTACTGACTCACTGTTCTTATCATCAAGCCTTATCTGCGGACCACATTCATAGCAGGAAATAGTCTGTGCATGTCTTCGCCTTCCATAACCATATTCTTTATGGCACTTTGGACACATCTTAAAATCTGTCATAGCAGTATTATCCCTATCATAGGGAAGTTTATCCAAAATGCTGATCCTGGGCCCACAGCTGGCACAACTGATAAGTGGATATCTGAATCGTCTATCCTCTTCGTCAAGCAGCTCTTTTAAGCAATCATCACAAATACCTATATCAGGTAAAAAAACGGGAATTTCTCTAGACAGATCTACCTCAGAGCTCTCAATTATGCTAAAACTGCCTTTATCTAAGTCATCCTCGTTACCTAAATGCAGATAATCTGAAGACAAATTCAAAGCAAAAAGATAATCTAAAAGCTCCTCTTTTGTTAAGTACTTTGTTTCAACATCAAAAATAAAAGCACCTGCAGGATACTCGCATTTAAGCATATCAGTGAATGAAGATATAGTATCCCCATCACCAATTACAAGTATATCAACAGCTGCTCCAATATTCTGAACAAAGCCTTTTAGATTATATTCAGTTGCCTTGTTTAAAATAAAGGGGCGATAACCAACACCCTGTACCGCCCCTTTAACTGTGATCTTTACAATCATTACTATCTCTTTAATAGATTATTATGCTTCAGGAGCCTTAGCTGGCGCAGCAGGAGCAGGATTCTGAGCAGGTGCATTAGTAGCTGGTGCACCTGCACCTCCCTGTGCTGCTTGAGCTGCCTGAGCTGCTTTTGCAGCAGCTGCTGCAGCGGCTCTTTCCTTAGCAGCCTTCATAAGTGCTTCCTGAGCTGCAATTGCCTTCTCAGACTGTTTGAAAGTCTTGGTAACCTTTTCTTCTCCTGGTTCCTGGAATCTAAGGCCCATTGAAAGACATTTCTTTGGACAGTTATCAACACAGCATCTGCACTGAATACAGCTCATAGGTCTGATTGACCAGGTCTTTGCAACCTTATCAACTGTAATAGCATGTGTAGGGCACTTAATGGAACAGAGTCCACAAAGTACACAAACATCCATATCATTTTCTACATGTCCTCTTGTACCAGCTGGATATTCCTTCTCAGTTTTTCTTGTCTTAGGTGTAGATACAAGATTATGAAGAATTGTAGATTTAAAACTTGCAAGTGACATCTTTTATCTCCTATCAATAAGCAACAAGTGTATTAATCTTATTGCAAATATTACCTTTCTGTACAACTGATACAAGGATCGATGGTAAGTACAAGAATCGGAACATCAGCAAGGTCGCATCCCTTAAGTGTCTCAACAAGACCAGGAAGGTTAGAGAATGTGGGGGTACGAACACGAAGTCTGTCTATAAACTTTGTTCCGTTTGCCTTTACATAGTAGAGAGCTTCGCCTCTAGGCTGCTCAATACGCATCATATATTCGCCATTTGGCATTCCCTTAACAGGAACTTCGATTTCACCTGAAGGAATCTTGGCAATACACTGACGGATAATATCAAATGCCTGGAAGATTTCCTTAATACGGCAATCTGTACGCGCATAAGAATCACCCTCTGTACTGATAATAGGCTCAAAATCAATATCTCCGTAAGCACAATAACCTGTTGTTCTGATATCTCTGTTAACACCGCTGGCACGAAGGAAAGGTCCTGCACATCCAAGAAGATCTGCTTGCTCTGCTGAAAGATATCCAACACCGCGAAGTCTTGTCAGAACTGCTTTATCATTAAGGAATGGCTTAGCAATTACCTTAAGATCTTCTTCCATCCTATCGATACGCTTTGCAAAATCCTTAAGCATCTCATCAGAAACATCTCTTCTGATTCCGCCAACCTTCATTACGGAAAAGATAACACGGCCACCGGTAGACTGCTCAAACATATCAAGAGCATCTTCTCTAAGTCTCCAACAGTCCATATACAGTGACTCAAATCCAAACGCATCAGCTAAAAGGCCGAGCCAAAGAAGATGAGAATGAATTCTTGAAAGCTCTGACCAGATAGTTCTAAGATATCTTGCACGAGCAGGAACATCGATATCCATAATATGCTCAATAGCCTCTGAGTAGCCAAGGCCATGGCCAAGAGAACAGATACCGCAGATACGCTCTGCTACATATACCATCTCATTAAAATCTTTTTTATCAACCAGCTTCTCAAGACCTCTGTGAATGAATCCGATTGAAGGGATAGCCTCTACTACCTTCTCATCCTCCATTACAAGGTCCAAATGAATTGGTTCCGGAAGAACCGGATGCTGGGGTCCAAATGGAATTACACTTCTGTTAGACATTTTGGTTCCTCCAATTACTTGAATGGTGTTTCAATCGCTGTGCGATAGAACTTACCTTCGAAATCTAAGTTAATCATTTTTATTTTAACGCCAAAAAGATCATGCATCTCGTTCTCATGAATGAATGCGCAAGGGAAAGCACTTGTAATACTTGATACTTCCTGGTCCTCTGAAAGAGTAACCTTAAGCTGCTTAACCTCATAATCCTTACCAAAGGTATAAAGGATTTCGTATCCATCAGGAATACGTGTAGCGCACTGCTGCATAAGGTGATATCCGGCAAATTTAAGCTTATGTGCCTCATCCAAAATACTTTCAGGAGCAACATTAGTAAATTCCATATTCATTATTTGTCATCTCCTTTCTGAGTATTTGGTGTAGCAGCAGGAGCCTGTTCATCGGCTGAAGGCTTAGCTACAGGAGCAGCCGGCTTAGGAGCAGGTGCTGCAGGTTTTGCAGAAACTTTAATCTTCTCTTCTGCCTGCTGTCTAAGAGCTTCCTCTGTAAGAACAGCATCATACTGATTACTTGGATCATAATCATCAGCTGTCATATGTACAGCCATCTTACTGTAGTCAACAGTACAATATCCGGCTTTCATGGATTCCTTAAGTTTCTTTCTCTTCTCCTCAAGAATTCCAACAGCCTTAACAACACCCTCAATAAGAGCTTCAGGTCTTACAGCACATCCCGGAACATATACATCTACCGGAACAACCTTATCAGCTCCACCAAGGATGTTATAACATTCCTTGAAAATACCGCCATCGCAGGCACAGATTCCGCAAGCAACAACAACCTTTGGATCAGGCATCATATTGTAAAGCTGTCTGATAACAGGTGCTGTCTGCGCATTTACTCCACCGGTAAGCAGAAGTACATCTGCGTGCTTAGGATTACCGGTATTGATAATACCAAAACGCTCAACATCATAAAGTGGCGTCATTGTAGCAAGAACTTCTATATCACAGCCATTGCAGCTGGAGCCATCATAATGTAACACCCAAGGTGATTTAGAAATATTCATTGATTTTCCATTCCCTTCATTTTTTCGCTTCGTATAATGCGAAGTTTGTTTATTACTTCAAAACATTAAGAATTAACAGATTAGTACCTGCAAAAACAAGAATCACACTCCATGTAACTATAAGCATTGTCTTGTATTTAACACGAGGGAACACATTATCAATAAGTGTTTCAAGGAAAAATACGATTGCAATAGCTAAAATTGCCCAAATACGGCTGATAGGATTCTCTGTAATAAAGAACATTCCTACAATACCCATCATAAGCACTGTATCATACCATTCTGCTATCTCAACAAGAGCAAGGTTACGACCTGAAAGATCGGTTGTAAGACCCTTTACCATCTCCTGATGCATATGGTGTGAAGTACTAAGGTCAAATGGTGACTTACGAAGCTTGATGATAAGGATGAATACAAATCCAATAAAGAATCCAGGAATCTGAGCGATAGCAGGAATCTGAGTATGGATAAGATCATCAACCATGAAGCTTCCATTTGCATAGTAGAAACCAATAGCTACCAAAAGTGTCATTGGTTCATAGCACATCATCTGTAAAAGCTCACGCTGCGCACCCATAATACTGTAAGGGCCGTTTGTAGAGAATGCTGCAAGAACCAGCATAACCTCTGACATAGAAAGCGCAAAGAAAACAAGGAGCATATCTCCACCGGCAAAGAACAAAGCACCTGTAAAAATAGTGAAGATAAGATATACAGTTACAAACAGAACCTGAATACTGTTAACAACGGTTGTCTGTTTGTGAAGAAGCTTATTAACATCATAAAATGGCTGAATGATTGGAGGACCTACTCTTCCCTGCATACGAGCAGAAAAGATTCTGTCTGTTCCGGACAGTAAGCCTCCGATAATCGGTGCCAAAATCAAATAAAGTACTGCTTTTAAAATCATCTCAAATGTCATCAGAAAGCACCTCCAACTACAACAATCAGCATAACCAGCACAAGCACGGTTGAAACCCAGATGCATGGCCAGAGAAGCTTCTTCTCACCAAAGAAGTCCTCCATGTACCAGTTAGACATATAAAGAGCTCTCTCATTACCAAAGGAATCAATATAATGTCTGTCATCTCCGGCATTAACTCCGGCTACATAAGACATTGTCATCTTGGAATTCTTACCAATTGACAGGAACCTTGCTCCAACCGGAATAAGGAAAATCATAATTACCATGATCATCATGATAACAACATCGCTTCCACCGATAACATCAGGAATATTAGTATGGAAAGCCTCATCAAGAATTGGCTGTATCATATTACCTGACATCCATGGGAATGCGAAGCACATTACAACAATCATTGCTGTAAGAGGAAAAATGGAAACCATTTCACTCTTAGGAGTAATATCTTCAAGCTCGAAAGACTGATGGATTACTGTACAGATCTTTCCAAGCCATTTTGCCCAATAGAATAATGTGGAGCCTGAACCAAATACAAGGAAAAGAACAAGCCATACAGAACCTGAGTCAACGAATGACTTAAGAGCTGCCCACTTAGATACAAGCATTCCAAAAGGAGCCATGAACATACCACAGATACCGATAATCATAATAAATGCAAGTCTTGGAAGCTTAATGATAAGACCATGCATATCCTCGATATCACGGCTGTGCATACAGTTTTCTATATCACCGACCGTCTGGAACAGAAGTGACTTAGATACAGCGTGGAAAAGAACAAGCATTACTGCAGCCCACACACCTTCTGTTGTACCGGTTCCGGCACAGGCTGTTATAAGACCAAGGTTTGAAATTGTTGAATAAGCAAGCACCTTTTTGCCGTCACTAACTGTAATAGCAAGAAGTGATGCTGCAAAGAATGTGAATCCACCAATAACAGTGATCATAACACCTGTAAGAGTTCCCTCCATAACAGGTGAAAGTCTGATCAGCATGTAAACACCAATCTTAACCATAGTTGCTGAGTGAAGAAGTGCACTTGAAGGTGTAGGTGCAACCATGGCGCCAAGGAGCCATCTTGAGAATGGGAACTGTGCGCTCTTTGTAAGAGCAGCAAAAGCAAATAAAGTAACAGGAATGATTATAAGTCCTGAAGCACTTGAGCTTGTAACCTGGCTAAGGTTAGAAATTCCAAGTGCAATATTGCTGTACATAAGACCTGCAGCAAAACCGCATCCACCAAGAAGGTTCATCCACAGAGCTCTGAATGAATTATCAACAGCTTCCTGTGTCCTTGTATATCCAATCATAAGGAATGAACATACACTTGTAATCTCCCAGAAGAAATAAATCCAGCCAAGATTATCAGAAGAAATAAGGCCAAACATTGCACCAAGGAAAACAAACATAAGCGCAAGGAAATAATTGGAACGATCCTTAACATCTAAATGATGGTGATGATAATCCTTCATGTAACCTGAAGCATAAATGCAGATAAGGATACCTACAATACCTACAATCAGATACATAACAGCAGCAAAAGTATCAATACGGAAATGAGTATTTCCTTCGATTGCCTTGCCGGAAAGATCCATCCAAAGAACCGGAATAGTACCAATCATGGAAATAAGGATTGCATAGTATTTCTTGTACTTGATACTAAGAAAACAAACAAGTCCCATCAAAAATACTTCGCCGCACATAATAACAATATTAGCGACATGACTCTCTTCAAGATACATAAACTGTGATGTATCTCCTGAAGACAGAACATTTACAGCAACATAAATAGCACACGCCATAATAACAAAGCCGCCTACAATAATAGTAAAGCTTCTAACAGGTGTGGCCTCTTTCTGTATAAATATCAGTGCTGCAATGATAAATGGAAAAAGAATTAGAAAGTTAACTACATTTGGAATAGCCAAGGTGTTACACCCCTTTCACACATTTTTTCATGACAAGTCATGAATTTTTCATAAATTTGTCGATAGCTTCATTTAATTCAATGATAGCTTCTTCATCGCCATCCTCTACAGCATGAACGATACAGTGACTGATATGCTCCTTAAGGATTTCCTTACCGCAATTATTTATCGCAGAATTAACAGCTGACAGCTGTATAAGAACTTCTGCGCAGTCCCTGTTGTCCTCTACCATCTTCTTAACAGATTCCAAATGTCCAATTGCCTTGGATAATCTGTTGGAAATGGCTTTTATATGCTCAGGATCGTGGTAATGGCTATGGGTATGAGAACTCATAGAAACCTCCAAAAATAATGTGCGTTTTCGTTAATTTTTTGACTTTTCTCATCAAAAAAATTTAGAGCCGATAAAAACGCACACTTAAGCCGAAAATTATTATATTTCTAATGAATAAAAAAATCAATAAAGATTATCTTACATTTCCAATAATCTTATATAAAAGACTATACAAAAGCTTAGCCTCTTCAGGAGATAGTTTAACACAGCATCCCATCTTCTCAGGAATACTTACTGCTCTGTCTCTAAGTTTTTCTCCCTCAGGAGTAATGGTAACAACAAGATTTCTTTCATCCTCATTGGATCTTACCCTACTGATATAGCCCTTAGATTCAAGCTTTTTAAGCACAGGAGTAAGCGTGCCTGAATCAAGATACAGATTCTCGCCCAGTGTCTTAACATTGACACTTTTCTTTTCCCACAAAACCATCATTGTAATATACTGAGTGTAGGTAAGATCAATGTCATCAAGATATGGCTTATACTTTCTGATAATCTCCTTGGCACAAGCATAGAGTGGAAAGCAAATCTGGTTTTCGAGTTTTAATGTTTCATATTTTTCTTCGTTATTACCCATAATAATCTCCTAAATAAAATTGAATGCTATTTAATTATATCATGAGAATGTTTAAACTTGCATTTAATTTTTTTAATTCATTAGAATTTTACTATCTTTTTACACAAAAGAAAAACCCGGATTATAATCAATACCGAGTTTTTCTCAATTATTTATAATCGTACTAATTATTTTACTGAATGATTCATGGTTTTAATTGGAATATTAGCATATAATGCAGGAACAGTCTTGCCATCATTATTCTCTGTATCTACCTGAGTAATATTGATGTCTATACCATCCATATCAATCTCTGCGTATTTAGATAATACTTCTATGATATCGCTTCTAATACGCTGCATAACTTCAGGAGAGCATGTAGCACGATCAGAAACAAGAACAAGCTTAAGACGATCCTTAGCAACATCACTGGAAGATTTCTTTTTGAAAAAATCTGATATCTTCATCATCACTCCCCCTATTATTTCTTTCTAAACCAAGAAAAGATTCCCTTCTTGGCATCAAGATCTAAAAATGGTACCTGCTCACCTGTTACTCTGCGGCAAATGTTCATATAAGCCTGTCCGGCAAGTGAACTATCACCTACAAGAGGCTCACCATTATTAGTAGCAATGACGATATTCTCATCATCAGGGACCTGTCCGATAAGCTCAACTGCAAGAATATCAATAACGTCATCAGCAGACATCATATCGCCTCTCTTAACCATATCAGCGCGAAGTCTGTTAACTATAAGCTGAGTCTTGCCAATTTCATTAGCTTCCAGAAGACCAATAATTCTGTCTGCATCACGAACTGCTGAAACTTCAGGTGTTGTTACAACAAGTGCTCTGTCTGCTCCTGCTATAGCATTTTTGAAGCCCTGCTCAATTCCTGCAGGACAGTCAAGAATAATATAATCATATTCCTGCTTGAGTTCCTCAGTAAGAGCCTTCATCTGCTCAGGAGTTACACTAGTCTTATCCTTGGTCTGAGCAGCAGGTAAAAGAAACAGTGATTCATACTTCTTATCTCTTATAAGAGCCTGCTTAAGTTTACAATTACCCTCGATAACATCAACAAGATTATAGACAATCCTGTTCTCAAGGCCCATTACAACATCAAGGTTACGAAGACCTATATCTGTATCGATAAGGACTACTTTTTTGTTAAGTTTGGCAAGGCCTGTACCAAGATTGGCTGTAGTCGTTGTCTTACCAACGCCGCCTTTACCGGATGTTACAACAATAACTTCTCCCATTTTGTTCCTCCATTAATTCTTACCATATTGTCTTAAAAATGAGGGGCCATACAAAGTCTTAACTATATGTCCGTTTTCAATGTAAGCCACCTCAGGCTCATTCTCATTATTGATTAGCTTCTTCTTTTTAAGTCTAAGCTTAGGTCCTTTTTCAGCATCAGGTGAAATAGCTATAGCATCAGCAATTCTAACCTGTAAAGGATTCAGATTAAGAGCCATAACTATGGCATTCCTGTCCCCACCTGCTCCGGCAAAGGCATTTCCTCTAAGTTCACCAAGAATAAAAATACTGCCATAGGATGTCACATTAGCTCCAGGCTTAACATCTCCAAGGATTACAACATTCTGTTCACAGGATATATCCTGCCCGGATCTAAGATTACCAGCAAATATCTGAGCATTATTATTATCAGAATCAATCGCTGTTATATCCTCTGACTCACTCAAATTAGCTGAAACCATTTCACTATTTACAGCCTCAGTTTTTACTTCATTAGAACCTGCAGCAGCAAAAAGCCTCTCTGTTTCAGATTCCTCATCGATAATACAGGTAATAGTGAGCTGTGAATTATTAGTTATGGTATCTACTACTTCTGCCTGCTCTTCATCTGTCAGGCGTCTTCCTCTAATAATAAGCCCCATCTTATTCTTACCAAGGAAAGAAGCTGCATCTATAAAATGTTTCTGTATATCTTCCTTAAGTTGATAAAATGGAACCTGTGGGCTAAGAACAAGAATAATCCCTGATTTAGTGCCTTTAATAGTAACTGACTGATTCAAATCTCAACACCCCAACTTCATCAATAATCATGACATCCTAAAATTATGATCTTAAGAAACCCGCAGAAATTACGAATTTCTGATTATTCATTCAAGAATGACACCCTATTAGTATACAACAAAATGAAAATAATAAAAGGCAAAATTTATTCAATAGATATTTCCTATTGAACATAAAAAGAGCTTCGGAAGATTGATCCGAAGCTCGATAGAAAACATATAATTAGTTAAGTCCAGCTGCCTGCTTTGCAACTTCCTCAGCAAAGTTTTCGCTCTTCTTCTCAATACCTTCGCCAGTCTCAAAACGAACGAATCTCTTGATTGAAAGCTTAGCGCTATTGTTCTTACCAACCTGAGCGATGTACTGACCAACTGTCTGCTTACCATCCTCAGCCTTTACGAATACCTGCTCATTAAGGCAGATCTCTTTAAGCTCCTTGTTAAGACGTCCAACAAGCATCTTCTCGATGATTTCCTGAGGCTTTCTCTTGCCCTCTGGAAGCTCCTCGTTCTCTTTCATAGCCTGAGCAAGAAGGATTTCCTTCTCGTGGTTTCTGTACTCTTCAGAAACATCCTCAGTAGCAACATACTTAGGGCTAAGAGCTGCAACCTGCATAGCTACATTCTTAACAGCTTCCTTGATTTCATCATTAACAACATCTGTTTCAGCCTCAACGATAACTGAAATTCTTCCGTTGCCGTGAACATAAGGAACAACGATACCGTTAGAAGCAACAACCTTCTCGAATCTTCTGATGCTGAGCTTCTCAGAAATAACTGCTGTGATCTCTACAAGAGCATCATTAACTGACTTGCTCTCATCAAGGTTCCACTTCTCTGCAAGGAATGACTCAAGATCCTTAGAATCTGAATCAACAGCCTGCTTAGCAACTGCCTCAACAAATGCCTGGAATTTCTCGTTCTGAGCAACGAAGTCTGTCTCTGAGTTAACTTCTACAACTGCTGCTGTCTGATCATCCTTAACAGCGATTCTTGTAAGACCTTCAGCTGCGATTCTGCTAGCCTTCTTCTCAGCCTTCATGATACCGTTCTTTCTAAGGTACTCAACGGCTGCATCCATATCTCCGTTAGTCTCTGTAAGAGCCTTCTTGCACTCCATCATTCCTGCGCCAGTTGACTCACGTAACTCTTTAACCATTGCTGCTGTGATAGCCATTTATTTGTCCTCCATATTTTAATTGTAGTCAGCCACAAATGTGGTCTGACTACATATTAGTTCTTATTAAAAAATATTACTCTGTAACTTCCTCAGTTGCCTCAACGTCCTCTGCAACATAATCAGCTGCAGCATCAGACTCAGCACCCTGATTAGCCTCGATAACAGCATCAGCCATCTTGCCTACGATAAGCTTAACAGCTCTGATAGCGTCATCGTTACCAGGAATGATGAAATCAAGCTCTTCAGGATCACAGTTTGTATCACCGATACCGATAAGTGTGATTCCAAGAGACTCAGCTTCCTGGATGCAGATTCTCTCCTTCTTGGGATCTACAACAAAGATAGCATCAGGAATTCTCTTCATATCTCTGATTCCGCCAAGGTTAGCCTGAAGCTTAGCAAGCTCCTTCTTAAGCTGAGCAACTTCCTTCTTAGGAAGAACATCAAATGTTCCATCTTCCTGCATCTTCTCGATAGCTTTCATTCTAGCGATTCTGCTCTGGATTGTCTTGAAGTTTGTGAGCATACCACCAAGCCATCTCTCGTTAACATAGTACATTCCGCAACGCTCTGCCTCTGTCTTAACTGCATCCTGAGCCTGCTTCTTAGTACCTACGAAAAGGATTGTTCCACCCTGCTGTGCAATCTCAAATACTGCCTTGTAAGCCTCGTCAACCTTTACAACTGACTTCTGAAGGTCGATGATGTGGATTCCGTTTCTCTCTGTGAAGATGTAAGGAGCCATTTTAGGGTTCCATCTTCTTGTCTGGTGACCAAAGTGTACACCTGCTTCAAGTAACTGTTTCATTGATACAACGCTCATGTTATTACCTCCATTTGGTTAATTCTTCCGTATATCCATGGCCTGATGAATCACAAAAGAGCGTCATCCTTTGTGTCAGACTCTCAAGCTGATCAGCAACTGCTGACACCGGCTCAAGACTCAGATATACGTGTTTATTTATGTTCCTGCATTTTGCAGTCTGTAACTCAGGGCATAAACATCCCTTAAATCAACAGCTTTTTTATCTTAGCATAGCGTTTTCTATATTTCAACACCTTTTTTACATTAAAAGCATAAAAAAGAACAGTGTAAACAAATTTTGTCACACTGTTCAACCTCTGCAAATAATATTTGCAATTTCTTCATATGAAGAACCGGACGGAATTGTTTTCACTCCGGATCTGATATATCTGTCCATGTTCCTGTCTATAAGATATCTGTTAAAGCTAACAGCATTATCAACGATTCCTTCATTATAAAGAATCTGTGCTACAGAATCAGAACTTATACCACCTGGAATCGTAATAGTTTTGGAAGCCTTAGTACTCTGACTTGTAGTCTGAGTATTAGTAGTTGCAGTCACGACGCTTGCTGTCTGGTTTTCTGTCTGTGCATTTCCTTCAGTACTTACTGTCTTATTGTCATTAGATGCTTCTGAGTTCTTAGTAACATCAGTGTTTTTAGTTGCCGTTTCTGAAGTATTACTGGTTTTCTGTGTTGTTTCTGTATCAGAAGTCTTACTGGTAGCCTCTGAAGATTCTACATCGGTACTCTTGTTTTCAGTTTTTGTAGATTCCGTATCAGTATTTTTATTAGAAGATGAACTTACTGTTTTATTCTCAATGGCAGTACCTGAACTTGTTGTTTCCTTGGAAGAAGACGTGCTGCCAGTTTTTGTCTCATCATTTGAAGTTTCTTTTTTCTCTTCCTCTCTATCTTTCTCATTTGAAGCCACTTCAGAAACTGATTTACCTGACGAAGAGACTCCTTCGTTGACTTTTTCAGATACTTCTTCTCCTTTTTCAGGTAACTTCGAATCGGATGCAGTTCCATCTTCATTGTTTTTCTCTCCACTGGTATCCTGTAAAAGGACTCCACTGCCTGCTTCAACCATACCTAAAGCTTTAGCTCTTTCAATAACCTGAGCATCACTTATTGTTGCTTTTCTGCCACCAAGAGCAAAGCCCATAACTATTGCGGTAAGTATTATGCCTATACCCATACCCCGCAAATAATATTTTAGTTTCATAATAAATAGTTCCTTAAAATTATTTATTTAACTTTTCTATGCTTATTGGAAAGATCGATTACAAGTTTTACTTCGCCTATACCAAGTCCAAGTTCTCTGGCAATGACCATATTGGATTTGCCGGCCTTATGCATCTCAATTATCCGTCTGTTCTGAGAAATAGGATCATTAGCAGTAAGCTCCTGCATATTACGGTCAGGATTCTGAGATCTGTTTTCACCTCTAAGACCATCTGTAATAGATACAACCTTGGCAGAAGTACCGTCACTTCTACTTCCTATTACATGAAGTCCCATAGCCTGGTCAGCAGTGATTCTCTCAGCAGGCATTTCCTTTAATTCCTTAAGATCAGATTCTGAAACATAACCACTTTCAATATTCTTGATAGGTTGCGGAGCATCATTATCCGCTTCATCTCTTACTATCTGTCCAAAGTCCTGGAAATGCGCCTGATTAACCTCTACAGGCTTTTCCTGATAAGGGATTCTGATGCCGCTAAGTGTATCATCTGTTTCATCCAAAAGAATTGCTCTGACATTTTCTTTTTTAGGAATCGCAGCAGTCAGATTTGCTGTAGCTGCCTGAGCTTCCCTTGCTGTAGCCTCAGCATCAAGAACAGTCTGCTTCGCTTCGTCAGCCTTTTTGGTAACTTCTGAAACAACATTTGTAAGATTCTTATGTTTATCATTGAGCATGTCATACATAAACATAACTTCGTCATGGTTCTTGTGAATATCATTAATAACTGTATCGGAATATTCGCCTATTGCAGACATTTTCTCATTGGAAATCCGCTCCATGGCACGTTCTGTACGATCAAGGGAATTATCGACGGTATCATCAACCATATTCTCGATGGTTTCCTTCTGGTCTTCGACCTCACGACGAACAAGCTCACGAATCTCCCTCTCCATGAGCACTTTGTCCTCTTCATCCATTTCCTTACCGGCTGGAAGAAGGTAACCCAATATGATAGCTGCAAAACCTGCAACTATAAGAACTATTTCAGTAATGCTTATCATCTCCGCCCAAATCCCCTAAAATACTAAATCTAATTATATCTTAATTAAATTAAATCTTCAAATCAAAACCAGAAGAAATACCAAAATCTACGGGCTTTCCATTTCTATCAAGCATATGCCCCGCAATTTTTTCCATTTTTTCGACGGATAACTGTTTTTCTAAAATAGCACTTTTTTCTTCGTTATTATGAGAGTTGCGCCTGTTTCTGCCCCCGTCTCCAAAGTATTCATTACTCCCCTTATCCTGAGCATCTGATTGGAGTTCCCCTTGTCCAACATCACTCTTTTGATTGACCTGATTGCGCTGATTATCAACCTCCTGATTAAACTGTGTTTGAAAATTGCGCTGATCCATTAAAGGCCGCGCATCTTCCGCCGCCTTTATAGTCCCCACTTCGCTTGATGCTGCCATAACCCCAAAGTCGATTCTGTTGATTGACATATGGTAGCCTCCTTCCAAAAGCTAAAACAAGCACACAAACATACTTATTGTAGCTTTCAAGCTCATTATATCATACTGCCCCCAATATCGATATTCATATTTGAAGGATTTTCGCGATTTTTTAATAATTATTTAAATAGTTTTTTAAATAGGAGCCAGTCTTACATCCCCTTCTTTCACAACAAATCTGCTATATTGAACAGGCTTTTTTACTATCATCGATAATTCACCAATATTAACGGTGGTTCCAGGGTATGCTGTTCCTTCAACTATAACCTCAGCTTCCTTTTGTTCCGCTAGCTTTTCCATCAGCATCGCATATTCTTCAGAATTTTCCTGTATCTGCGTAGTAAGAGTTTTATTAAGGCCAATTAGTTTCTGAACGTTCGCCACCTGATCCGGCGTAAATTTCGCACCAGCCTTTAACATCTTAGAAAAGCCTTCGATTGTAGGCTTGATACTTTCAATGTTTTTCTGGGCTGCAGCCATATTCTTCTGAAGCTCTTTTAAACGAAGCTTAACTTGTGGATCAGAGCCAACTTCAACTATTGTATTTGCTCCCATCTCAGAGCCAAGAATCTTGGCCTTTACCCGGTCCGCAGCTATAACCTTTCCGCCCGCAATAAAGCCTCTTCTTCCAAGTACATTGATCTCTGTACCGCTAGTTGCAGTTGAATGCAGGATACATTCGCTTGTAATGCCACCTTTGGCACTAATATTTGCATTTTCAACAAACTTGGTAACTATATTTCCTGCAGCTGTTATATTCCCACCAGCCTTGACGCCACACTCCAGGATGACATCAGCACCTGAATCAATGGTCGCGCCTTCAACAATTCCTTTAACAATTACATTACCGCCTGCTTTTACACTAAAGCCGGAGGCAACAGTTCCCTTAACCTCTACGCTTCCTTCATAATCAATATTACCGGAAGAAACATCCACATTAGCCACTGTAAGCACATCGGAAACAGTAATTTTTCCTTCTTTTAAAGTAACGTGGCCAGATTTTGCGGCGGTAAGAGTCATTTTATCTTCAGAAAGAATAGTATTTTTTCCAAATTTAATATATGTTGATTTAACAGCAGCAGGTTTTATATTTTCTCCAAGGACGTTTATTCCGTTTTCCCCCGGAAATTCTTTGTGAAGCGTTGCAAGAAGATCCCCTTCTTTAACATTATTGATAAGATTGAGATTGAAATAATCTACACTGCCATCCTCACGAACAGTTGGTTTTGGCCTCAGATTAACATTAAAATGATATTCTACTTTTGCGTTTGATCCCTGCTTTACATGCTTTCCTTCAGCAACTACGATTTCTTTACAGTACTGTCTTTTTTCAAAGAACGCATGGATATTTTCCTGCTTTACTCCGTAGACTATTTTCCTGTAGGCAATTGAATCCAGAACTTCTTTTTCCGTAAGAAGCTCTGCACCTTCTGTTGGAGGATAAAAAACAGCTGTGACAATCATTCTATCCTTGGACGACTCAAATTTACAGTATTCCCGCTCAGGAAGAATCTTCTCCTGTGCAAAAATAATTACTTCATCGCCCTGATGATTGCTCACAGCTTCATTAATCTTTACTACATCATATTGAATTTTCTTATCATCCAGATAATCTCTTACCAAATTGACGTCAAGAGGCACACCCCCATCAGTAGGATCAAAAATTCTGATGCCGGTTCCATTTTCTGTAATTACCAGCTGGAAATATCCATCCATAAACCAACCTCTCAATTAATCATCTGGAATTAATAACTATGCCTAAATAGTTTCCGAGCTTTTCACGCATTTTTTGCAAAGCCTTTGTATGAAGCTGCGAAATACGGGATTCTGAAACCTCTAAGACTTCACTTATTTCTTTAAGAGTAAGTTCCTCGTAATAATATAAAAGAATGACTTTCTTTTCCTTATCAGTCAAAAGCTCAAGAGACTCTGCCAACATCTTCTTAAGTTCTTCTTTTTCTATAGCCTCTTCCGGCTTAATAAATCCGGCACTTCTATTGTTACCATCTTCCGGTATATCAGAACCCTGTTCCATAAATTCATTTAAAGAAACTACGCCTGTTACCTTCATCTGGTTCTGCCAGTTAGCGTACTCATCCTCTGAAATTTCCATCTTTGCTGCTATTTCAGCATCTGTTGCAACATGGCCACTGTCTCTTTCGATTTCTCTTATAGCAGTTTCGATTTTCTTTTGACGCTGTCTGATAGTTCTGGGAATCCAGTCCATTTTTCTGATCTGATCAAGGATTGCACCACGAATACGAAGGCTTGCATAAGTTTCAAACTTAACATCCTTCATAAGATCAAACTTATCAATTGCATCAATCAGACCAAAAATACCATAACCTACCAGATCATCATACTCTACGTTAAAACCAAGATACATAGAAAGTCTACCTGCAACAAGCTTAACAAGCGGAGCATACTCCAGTATCAGTTTTTCTCGTACTTCTGCTGATTTAGTATTATGATATTCTTCCCATAACTTACTTCTAGCTGCTTCATCCATGTCAAGTCCCCAACTCGTAAGAAATATTTATGATCCTAAATACGATCACATTTAGAAGCCACCAGGTGTCTGATCTTCATCCTGAATAATACCTATATCATCAACACCCTCAGCTTCCATGGCTGCTCTGGCTTCTTCTTCAAGCCTTTTGGCTTCCTCAAGCTCAGCCATCGCTTTTTCATAATTAATATCAACAAATCTAGTGATCATTCTCTCGACAATCAAACCGATTACCAGGAAAATAACCACTGATGCAAAAACAATAATAAACCAGTCCCCCACCGGATAATGCTCAAAGTACGTAAAAATCGCAATGATTGCGGTACAACTGAGCACTATCAGTGGAGTAACCAGTTTCGTATTCCATTTTTTTAATTCATCTGGATTGGTATTCATATAATCTTCTCTGGCTTTCCAACAGCCCTGATTACAAAATTACCATTTTCTGGATAAAAAATGACTGTCCTACCATAAGAATCGCCGGTATCCTGTGCAAGTACAGGAATATTCATCGATTTGAGTTTTTTTAGAGTTGCCTGAACGTTTCTGTCTCCTACTCTCATCGTTGCATTGTTAGACTGAAAAGCAAACATCTGAGCGCCGCCAGCTATCTTGGCTACAAGTCTGGTTCTGTTAGCGCCTTTAGCAACTATCTGCCTGATCAGTTCCTCAATGCCTGTATCTGCGAATTTGGGTATATTGGTATTATTCTTAATCTCGGTAGAGTCCGGCAACATGATATGTGCAAGGCCACCTATCTTAGTGACAGGATCGCGAACAGCAATACCTACGCAGGAACCTAGTCCTAGCGTGGTTATGCCATCAGGGCTCACACATATATTGAGATCAGCCATTCCAACCTTTATTATTTGACTCATATGTGGCCCTTTCGCTTAAAGAGAAATATCTCCCATTCCAAGTGATGAAAGAATCTTTGTATAACCATCCATATCAGGTAACAAAATAAAGTATCCACTAAGCTTTAGTTCATCAAAGAACTGTGTTTCGATCAAAAGAATCTTGTCACCCATCATTCCAAACTGAATAGCCGGAACGCTTAAAATGGCACCTGCCATATCAATTGCAACAAAAGGAATTGAAGGAACAAGCTTTAAGTTGGTCATCATCGAAAGTGAATTAAGATAAGATCCTGTAATGATATTTCCAACTTCTTTAAGAGCTGACAGTTCAACTTCATCAAATTCAGCCTCATCAGGCTTATGCCCTGTTCCCATCAGCTTATCTACAAGATGTCTTGCTGCTGTTTTATTCAAAAGAAACATAATACTTCCGTCAATGTCCCCTTCAACAGCAAGATAAATGCCAGCCATTATCTGCTCAGCTCCACCCATCATGTCGCCTACATCCTTAAATTCAAGAAGGCGAACCTGAGGTACTGACATATCAACCTTGGTACCGATCATCTGAGCCAAGGCTGTTGTTGCATTACCTGCACCAATATTGCCCAGTTCTTTTAACACGTCAAAATACTGACTGGACAAATTGTCTAAACTCATATCACCCATAAATTATCCTCCGATCAGCTCGCGTTTGAAGCTTTCTCTTTTACATCCTTCTCAGAAACGACAGCTTCAAGATCAAGTATTGAAACAAGTCCACCTTCATAATGGCCAACACCACTAACAAAAGATGCATTTGCTTTCTGTTTCTTGTCATCATAACGCATTTTTTCTACGTTATTAGAGTCAAGCGTCAATACCTGATTAACCTGATCTACGATTATACCAACAAGATCTCCGCCTTCAGTCTTAAGAATAATGATCCTGGACTTATTGGTAATAACATCCTCTGCAAGCCCCATCTTCATTCTGACACTCATAACTGGAACAATCTCACCACGGATATTGATAACACCCTTAAGGTAATCATCAACCTTAGGTACTCTGGTAATCTGCTGCATTCTAACAATATTATCGATAAACTTAATGTTTATTCCATATTGCTCATCATCAATCTTTATAACAATGTACTGAATAAGTTCTCCAACCTCAGAATTGTCTCTAAGTTCATTCATATTGCTCATCTTCCTTTCTAAAAGATAACAGGTTTACAATAGGCAATTAGAAAATTGAGTTAGTATCAAGGATAAGTGCTATTTCACCATCGCCAAGGATTGTTGCGCCACTTATAAGTTTGCACTTATTTGTGTACTTGCCGAGAGGCTTAATAACTATTTCCTGCTGGCCCATAAGTTCATCAATTACAAGGCCTGCAAGAGTATCTCCCTTTCTGGCAATAACAACAACCATATCCTCATCAGGAGATTTTGTTGATTCTGTATCAAGAACCTCATTAAGTCTGATAAGAGGAAGTACGCTGCCACGAAGATTGATAACTTCTTTATTCTCAACAAACTTTATATCTGCTGGAGAAACATCTTCTATACTCTGAATTGAATCCAGAGGAATAGCATATTTTTCTTCGCCGATTATTACCATCAAAGCCTGAATGATAGCAAGGGTAAGAGGAAGTCTGATTACCCATGTTGAGCCTTCACCCAGCTTGGTCTTAACTGTAACTTCGCCTGAAAGAGATTCAACCTTAGACTTAACAACATCAAGTCCAACACCTCTTCCTGAAATTTCTGATACCTGCTTGGCAGTTGAGAAACCAGGGTGGAACAAAAGCTCTACGCACTGCTTCTCTGTAAGCATTGAAGCCTGCTCAGGAGTTACAACCCCCTTTTCAATAGCTTTATTCTTAACTGCTTCTGCATCAATACCATTACCATCATCACCAACCTCGATAACAACGCTATTACCATCCTGGAAAGCGTGAAGGAATATCTGTCCTACTTCCGGCTTACCGCGCTGTGCACGGAGATCAGCGCTCTCAATACCATGGTCAGCACTGTTTCTGATAAGGTGCATCAAAGGATCACCGATCTCATCAAC
>NZ_CAMVPU010000019.1 GCF_947169445.1 uncultured Butyrivibrio sp.
GGATAGCTTCTCCAGCTTCAAAATCCCTGTCGAAACCTTTACTAACCCTTATTAAATTGTATTCCGGATATTAAAAGCAAAATACTCAAATATCCACCGATTGATTATATCGGTATTACCCGATATAATCAAGAGCCTTTTATACTCAGAAAAAGAATCCATGCATTTATTTTATTTATCTAAGACTAACCTTATAATCCCTTAGTGCTTCTCTCTGCTGGTCTTTCTTGGCCATATCGGCACGCTTGTCATATAGCTTCTTACCTTTTGCAAGGCCAACCTCTACCTTCACCTTGCCATTTTTGAAATATACTTCCAAAGGAACAAGTGTATAGCCCTGAACCATTTTCTGCTGATCCAGTTTTCGTATCTCAGCCTTGTGCAAAAGAAGCTTTTTTACTCTCAAAGGATCCTTGTTAAAAATATTGCCTTTCTCATATGGGCTTACATTCATGCCCATGATAAAAGCTTCACCCTTATCAATGCTTATCCATGCCTCTTTTATACTGCATTTCCCCTGACGTATTGATTTAACCTCAGTTCCAAAGAGTTCTATTCCCGCTTCATATTTTTCTTCTATGAAATAGTCATGGTATGCCTTTTTGTTGTTTGCTACTAGTTTTCTTGCCTTATCTTCTGCCATTTTGAATACACCTTACTGCTAAATTTATTCTAATAATACTACTAAAAAAAGAATACACTAACCCTGCGGTTAAGGAAATATAATTATCTGCGCTTTTTCTTCCCTTGAGCACTTCTTGCTGCCTTACTGGTGGCAGACTTCTTATATTTGTGGACCTTATATACTTTTCTTCCTGATGAATACTTTTCCTTCTCTGAATCTTTAGCCTTTTTCTTTTTATCTTCGCCGGATTTTCTTTTACCAGATTCAGGCAAAGCCAAATCCTCGTCAGAGCCCTGTGATCTTTCAATGAGCTTTCTGACCTTATTTGCTCTATTTTCGGATACTTTCCTTGCCTCAGAAAATACTACAAAATCATCGGGATCATATCCAGTAAACTCATCATCAGTATCATCGTCAGCATCAACAATCCTAAAATCAATTGACCTGGTAAGTCTGTCAGCTCCCAAAACCTTGATCATGACCTTCTGACCAAGTACATACTCTTTGTGAGTACTCTCGCCTACAAGTCTCATGTGCTGCTCATCATAAACATAAAAATCATCATTCATAGAAGCTGCTCTGATCATGCCCTCACAGGAATTTTCAAGTTCCACGAACATTCCCCAGGCAGTAACTCCTGAAACAATTCCTTCAAAGCATTCTCCTATATGATTTTCCATGTACTGTGCCTTTTTAAGCTTATCAGTTTCTCTTTCAGCCTCTTCAGCACGTCTCTCTGTCTCAGAAGAATGCTTGGCAACCTCATCAAGAATCTCCTCATAGTGGGAAGCTTTCTGCTCATTCATTCTGCCGCGAAGATGATCCTTGATAATCCTGTGGATCTGCAGATCAGGATATCTTCTGATAGGAGAAGTAAAATGACAATAGTAATCAAAAGCAAGGCCAAAATGACCTGTACACTCTGTACTGTACTTTGCCTGCATCATACTGCGAAGAGTCATCCTGCAAATAACAGGCTCTTCCTTGGTCCCTTCAATATTCTTAAGGAGCCTTTGGATCTCTTTAGGCCTTACTCCATCATCCTTGCGAACCCTGATATGATGTCCCAAATTTGAAACAAATGTTGACAAAGTGGCAATCTTCTCTGGATCAGGCTGCTCATGAATACGATAAACAAATGGACTCTGCATATAGTAAAAATGTTCTGCAACAGTCTGGTTAGCAGCAAGCATGAAATCCTCTATCAGCTTAGTTGCAACATTTCTCTGCCTTGGAAGTATATCGACAGGGTTCCCTTGTTCATCAAGAACAATCTTTGTTTCAGGAAAATCAAAATCAATTGCTCCCTTATCTTCTCTCTTTTTTCTCAAAAGAGCTGATAATTCTGCCATATCCCTGAACATAGGAACTAGTTCTTCATATTTGGCTATTTCATCAGGATCATTATCCTCTAAAATCTTGGCAACCGAGGTATAGGACATACGCTCGTTAACATTTATTACAGTCTCTGCGATATCATGGTCGACAATAACACCGCTTTTATCAATTGTCATAAGACAGCTAAGCGCAAGCCTGTCTTCTCCGTGATTAAGAGAACATATACCATTAGACAATCTATGAGGCAGCATAGGAATTACCCTGTCAACAAGATAGACGCTGGTTCCTCTCTTAAGAGCCTCCCTGTCCAGAGCAGAGTTTTCCTGAACATAGTTAGTAACATCAGCGATATGCACGCCTAAATGGTAAAGTCCCTTTTCATCGATAGACAGACTAACTGCATCATCAAGATCCTTGGCATCCTCACCATCAATAGTGACCATCATGGTATCTCTAAGGTCCATTCTCCCCATCATATCAGCTTCACTGATCTGATCCGGGCACTTATTTGCTTGATTTATCACTCTCTCAGGGAATTCACTTGGAATATCATAGCCCTTAACGATAGAAAGAATATCCACACCGGGATCATTGATATTACCAATGACTTCTTTTACCTTTCCCTCAGGCTTTTTCCGCTCAAGTAAATTGCCATAGTCAGTTATCTTGACAACAACCTTATCGCCGGTAACAGCCTTACCATGGTGTTCGATAGGAATAAAAATATCACTCTGGATCCTGCCATTATCAGGAATAACAAAGCCAAAGTTCTTCTCGCCCTGATAAGTTCCAACAACCTCATCCATTCCTCTTACAAGGATATTTCTAACGCGTCCCTCTTGTCTTTTACCAGTAGATTCCGGCAAAAGTTCCACTTCAACTGTATCAGAATGAAAGGCTCCATGAACATACTCTTCAGGAATAAAGATATCTTCATCTCTTCCTTCAACTTCCACAAAGCCAAAGCCTCTGGCATTAGCAATAAAAGTGCCGACAACCATTTCTTTATTCTTTTTACCAAAAAAGCTCTCATTCATTCGCTTGAGACTCTTTCCCTTACTCATAGGCCCTCGCTAAACAATTTATATTAAGAAAACGAAAGGCACTCACAAAGGAGTGCCTTAGAATAATCAGTGTATTAACAGATCAAAGAACATTCATATTAAGCAAAAGAGCCATAACAATGAATAATACAGAAAGAATAATTGTAACCTTCTTAAGAATTCCTTCTCTTGAACGGCCTTTGTTCTTGCCCCAATATGTGTTCTCAACTGTTCCCTGAATAGCTCCAAGTCCCTGGCTCTTGCCTTCCTGAGCAAGTACCAGTACTACAAGAGCGGCACAAATCAGCATAAATACTACACCAACAACATAACCTAAAACGCTCACTTAAAAAACCTCCCAAAAGCTATAATATATCTCTAAACTTAAGTTTGCAAATTACAAGCAAATAATACTCTATCACAAATACGCTTCATCGTCAATCATTGAAGCAAACAGTGCGCTAAAACAGGGGACGTATATATACGTCCCCTGCGATACTTTTGCCAATCGTTTGCATACGATTTCCGATAATTATTTCTTGATAAGAAGTGACTTACCAGTCATCTCTGCAGGCTGCTCCTCGCCCATGCACTCGATAAGTGTAGGAATGATATCAGCAAGACATCCACCCTCTTTAAGTGTATAAGCAGGATCATAGTTAATAAGGATAAATGGAACAGGATTTGTTGTATGAGCTGTCCAAGGCTCACCTGTCTCATAATCGATCATCATATCAGCATTACCGTGGTCAGCGCAGATAAACATTGTACCATTCTGAGCCTTAACTGCGTCAACAACCTTACCTACGCACTCATCTACAACTTCAATAGCCTGAACAGCTGCAGGAATAACTCCTGTGTGACCTACCATGTCAGGGTTAGCGAAGTTAGCAATAATAACATCATATTCCTGTGAGTTGATAGCATTAACAATCTTCTCACAAACTTCAGGAGCACTCATCTGAGGCTTAAGGTCATATGTAGCTACATCCTTAGGGCTGTTAACAAGAACTCTGTCCTCACCCTCGTTAGGCTGCTCAACACCGCCATTGAAGAAGAAAGTAACATGAGCATACTTCTCGGTTTCAGCAATACGAGCCTGCTTCATTCCCTTAGCTGCAAGCCACTCACCAAATGTATTGTTGAGAAGAACCTTTTTGAATGCAACTTCCTTGTTAGGAATAAGTGGATCATAATCTGTAAAGCAAACGTAAGTAACGTCTAATCTCTTGCCTCTTTCGAACTTATCGAATTCGTCATCACAGAAGCAGTGTGTAATCTCTCTTGCTCTGTCAGGACGGAAGTTGTAGAAAATAATTGAATCGCCATCCTTGATTGTAGCAACAGGAGAACCGTTCTTCATGATAACTGTAGGGATAACAAACTCATCTGTCTTGCCATCCTTGTATGACTGAACCATGCACTCGTGAGCTGAATCAGCCTTGTTGCCCTCTCCCTTTGTAAGAGCATCATAAGCAATCTCAACACGATCATAGTTGTTATCTCTATCCATAGCATAGTAACGACCAGAGATAGAAGCAATAGCACCAACGCCAAGCTCTTTCATCTTGTCTTCAAGCTGCTGTACAAAGTCAATTCCGCTCTCAGGAGGAGTATCTCTACCATCAAGGAAGCAGTGTACAAATACCTTATCAAGGCCATTCTTCTTGGCAAGCTCTAAAAGACCATAAATATGTGTAATATGACTGTGAACACCACCGTCAGATACAAGTCCGTAAAGGTGAAGTGCTGAGTTCTTAGCCTTGCAGTTATTAATTGCAGTCATAAGACCCTCATTAGAAAAGAAATCCCCATCTTCAATAGACTTGGTAATTCTTGTAAGTTCCTGGTATACAATACGGCCGGCACCCATATTCATATGACCAACCTCTGAGTTACCCATCTGTCCATCAGGAAGTCCAACAGCAAGTCCGCTGGCATAACCCTTAACAAAAGGATAATCCTTCATAAGGCCATCCATTACAGGAGTCTTAGCCATAGCGATTGCATTTCCCTCTGGGTTATCGTTAAGTCCATATCCATCAAGAATTAAAAGAACTGTAGGTTTAGAACCTCTCATTTATATATCCTCCATTCTATACGCAGGCCCCAAAAGCCTTTAGCGTATGTTAACTAACTTATTGTCCTTGCATAGTATAGCTCAATAGAAGGCTATATGACAAGTATTTAACAAAAACTTTATAACTCCGGAATCATATTCTCACGAAATGCGCATTTCTGCCCGAACAGTAACAAAATTATTTAAGAACATATCCTTCAATTTGAAGGTAATTAAGATAAATAGTTCCATCTTCTAATCTATTACCGTCAGCATAAATCCCATCAAATATAAGAGTTCCGCCATCAGTTACATTAATGTTTTTTGAAATCACTTCCTGATCTTCATAATAGTCAGCATCAAGTTCATAGTTCCTGACCAGAGCTTCAACAATATCACTTACATCAACTGATCCCATCGAAATCTCATTGGCATTTTCGTCAAGTCTGTAAAGATGAATATCGTCTGAGCTAAACTCATCTCCTATATCTGCATTATAGAAGCACTCTACATATGTCATTTCCGAATAGCCTGACACATCCACAATACCGAAATCTTTATGAACACTTAGGTTAAAAGAGCCGTTCCCCAAAGAACTTCCGGTCATCTGATCCATCTTCTCAATCTGATCATCCGAAAGCTTTAAGTCAATAAATTTTTGTCCAATAAGGCCGCCTTCATTTTTTATTGTCCTGTAAGCCTCGTAGGCTGCGGCACCGTCAGCACTTTTAGCATTATCTCCAAGAGAAATATAACGTTCGATCTTCTGCTTCTGAGACCTGGTAATAACGCTGTACATATTTATTCCCGGCATCAGCAATATAGCAAACGCTGAAATTGCCAGTACAAACAAAACCATCCACATTACCCTCTTTTTGCTTATAAGATCAAAGATATATATAGCAAAATGCACGATTTCAAAGACAATCACAGCTAGTCCCAAATATCTGGAGGTTGTATAACCATAGTCCACAACTCTCATGTATAAGCACATAACCTGCAGTACGATAAATGGAATAAACAAAAGCGGTAATATTCTGAATACCTTAGTAAGTGCTTCGTCGCAGCAGCCAAGAGCCATTGTCCAGATAACTACTCCGAATGCAAAAAGAGTTGTCAGAATAGAAAATACCTCATTTGAAGGGAACTTCCAGTTAAAGAGGATTTTGAAAATATAGACATATATAATCAAAAATGCAACTGCCAAAAGAACAGTAAATACATAAGAAAGTACAACTTTCCCGAATTTAGATATCTTTCCATCAGTCTTGGATAGTCCGATAATAGACAATGGATATCCAATAAGCCCCATAATCAGAATTTCCATTCTGTCTAACAGACTAATTTCCGTAGTATCTACAATAAGAGTATTGAAAGCCAGAATTATAAGAAGAACTCCAATGGAAACAATTCCGTAAACAAGCTCCGCCTTCATAAGGCCGCAAAATGCCTTAGCCGTATAGGTCTCAAAGCTTTCTTTTCCTCTTTTATAGAAAAAGAAAACAGACAAAGCCAGATAAAGAGCAACATAGCAAATAAATATATTTGTAGACAGATCCATATAAAGATCATAAGCTTGTCCAAGAGCTTTTCTGGCAGCACTTACCTGATAAACAAAAACGAACTGAAATGTTGCGGCAAAAGAAACTACCATCAGAATTGCATAAATAATCTTAAAGATACTACTCTTCTTAAGGTAAGAATCATCTGAACTTTCAAGATTTAAATGAATAGCTTCACAGCAAAGAGCCCCAATAGACACCCCCATTAAAAGTTTATAGCCAAACAAAAAGAAAACATCAAGGCTGTTGTTATCAACAAAGCTGTCTACATCTATTGCCCAAAGAATACATCCAAGAAAGAATAAACAAAACGAAAAAATGTGTTCTTTTATAACTGTTTTAAAATCCCCTTTTAGTTTACCAACTAAAAACATACTTTTTCCCCTTTTCCCCAAAAGGCTTTATCAATCTGCCTCTTTTTTATCAATCGTGATATCTAAAGTAATATTTGGATCACCACTCTCCAAACGCTCAGTCAGATACTGCAGTATCTCTTTATCCTTAATATTGTATTTATAGGGAACCTGCACATCAAAAGATATTCTATTACTTTTCTCATGATGAATAACCCTAAAATCGTGGAAAGACAATTCTTTCCCAAGTTCAAACAGAATCGAAGTAACCTTTTCACGTATCTGCTTCGTCTGTGCATCATCAGTTTCTACCGGATCCATATGAATAACGGCACTGCAATGATACTTTTGCCGAAGCTCATTTTCGATATCATCGATAAGATCATGCACCGTAACTATATTCTGATTCGCAGGAACCTCTACATGAAGGGACATTATCACTCTGCTGGGTCCGTAATTGTGAACCATAAGATCATGTACCCCAAGGATACCCCCATGGGCAAGGACAGTCTTTTTAACATCGTCTCTAAATTCCTTACTTGGCGGTTCACCAAGAAGCGGATTAATAGTATCTCTTGCTGCTTCATATCCGGTTTTTATGATAAAAAAGCCAACAAAAATACCAAAGAATCCATCTACGATAATTCCTGTTTTATAAGCAAAAATATTGGAAATAAGGACAACTGAAGTAGTAAACACATCGGAAATACTGTCCATAGCAATAGACTTAAGGGCAGCACTATCTATTTTTTGCGAAGCCTGAAGATTGCCCTGAAACATGATAAGCTTAACAAAAATTGATACCAAAAGAATTCCGCCAATAAGAGCATTAAACTCAACCTCTACTGGATGAAGGACTTTTGTAAAAGATGTTCTGGCTACCTCGCATCCTGTCAGAATTATGAAAAGAGATACAATAAGGCCTGCTATATATTCGAGTCTTCCATGGCCGAATGGATGCTGCTCATCTGCCTCTTCTCCAGCAAGCTTAAAGCCAATAAATGTAACAATTGATGATGCCGCATCTGAGAGATTATTGAAAGCATCGCCGAAAATAGAAATCGAACCACTAAGTAGTCCGGCCATAAACTTAGTCAAAAAAAGTAAGATATTAAAAGCAATTCCGGTCAGCCCACTGATAATACCATATCCCTGTCTTACTCCCGGTAGCTTTACCTGTTCATAATCTTTTACAAAGAAACGTGCAAGAAAACAGATCATATCTTCCTCCTGTCATCAGCCAAAGTTTTCTGATAAAACAAAATATGAATTACTATCAAATAATACTCTTAGAATTCAGAAACAATAAGAAGTGTACCATCCCTTACAGTAATCTGTGCCTCTTCATCTATTATAAACTCATTACTGACACCCAGTGGAAAATCATTTGAAAGTTCACCATCTTCCATGGTATACATAAGTCCTTTAAGCGTAACTCCCTTGGCAACCCCATTAAGTGAAAACACAGATAAATAACCGGTATTGCCACGGTGAAATTTGATTGTCTCATTTTCCGCTATCATAAGCATTCTATCTGCATCAAATATATAGCCTCTGCCACCGGCGTGCTTGATATAAAGAAGTGTTTGGATATTTGCTATGGAATGGTCAAACCTCTTTCCACCAAGAGCTCCATAAAAATAAAACTTCTTATACCCTTTAGAAAGACCAATTTTTACAGCATGAATAGTATCCGTGTCATCTTTTCTTACATCAAGCTTAACAATACGCTCCGGATCATTCTCAGCTATTTCCATTATACTCCTAATAAGTTCCGGCCCCGCCTCACTTGCAGAATCAAAATCTCCAACAATAAGATCAGGAAGTATCCCCATCTGCTGAGCAAACATAAAGCCTGCATCGCAGGCAATACACAGATCATGCTCTTCAATCGGGATTTCTATAGGAACAAAAGCTCCCGCTGAGATTATTATACATTTTGGTTCATTTTGCATAGTCGTCATATTATTTTCTCACTATTCATATCATGTGCATATAAAAGAACTAGTACATCTGTAATGTAGATGTACTAGCAAAAGTTTTTAAGCACGAATTCTGGACTCAATTGTCTCAATATCCATTACATATTCGTTTGTTCCGCCCCAGTCAGTGATGATAGTCTCCTCAATAGTGCCGTCTTCATTAGTGATGGCAGTAGAGAGCCTATAATTCATCTTGGCAACCTTAGTATTGCTTCCGGAATTAGTATAACTCTTTAAATATGTCACTGAATACTTGGTATGAGGATAAATACTTCCACCTATAGCAGCCGGTTCATATGAAATAGAATTTCTCTGAACTCCATCATCTTCAAAATAATTAGCCCAAAGAGTTATTACACCATTTGCCTCGGGATTTTCCTCGAAGTTAAGGAACCTGTAGCTAAACTTACCATCATTTCTGTTAAAGATCATAGCCTCTCTGCTGATAGCCACATACACTGTATTCTCCTGTGGTGTCTCCTCATTATTCAGGAAAACATTACGGAGTGCCACGTACTCATCAGAGACTACAAACTCTCTCAGTTCATCCACATTACCAACATCAAGCTGCGTAAAGATATCCGCAAAACGCCCTGAACATCCTTGGCATTTTCTATACATGCCTTTAAAGAAGAAAGCTCATCAGAAGTTCCAACGCATCTTTCAATCTTATCAATCTCAGAAAGGTAGCTTACTGCATCCTCATAATTCATGGTAAAAGAGTTTGATGAAGGTATCGAATATTTGCATATTACCTCTTTTAACTCACCACTTGGAGATTTCTCATAAATATCAAGCAGTCTGTCAAGAATCTGAGTATACTTGGCAAAAGATGAAGTGCTACTGCTATCTCTAAAAAGAGAATTTACATCTTCCTGATAAACAGAAAAACACCTGTCATAGGCTGCAGAAATAATCTCTATAGCTTCTTTGTTGGTATTATCCTGCTCAAGTATTGAAACAACACCCAAAACAGTATCTATATTACCTTCGCCTGTATTCATAGTATTAACGGCATCATTAAGCATTACAGTCAGGTAGTTAGATAAAAGTCCCTCATTGTCTGTATTCTGCCAACCATCATACAAAACCTTTTTAGCAGACTCTGAATCATCAATGCTAAGATATGCACTGGCCATATTGGAATAGGCCTTTACCGAACCTGCATCAATCTCAATAGCTTCAGAATAGGAACTAATAGCCGCATCATATTCAGCATTTTCAGAATATCTGTTACCGGCGGCAATCGCTTTATTAACCTTCACAAAAGGCAAATGACTGTACACTGCATATCCTGCTACAATTGTAACTGCACCGGTCAAAGCAATCAGCCATATTTTCTTAAAATCAGTTTTTGGCTTACGTCTGCGACCTTTTCCCCTTCTCTTTGCAGACACATAGGCATTGTCTTTACTTCTGTAACCCATAATCCCCAAAATTCCTTTTACTTCTAATATTTCCCACAGTGTTACCCCAACACTGAAAAGAGTATAACATAAAAGGAAGGCTTGGACTACGGATTTATTTCAATTTTTTTAATGTTTTTTTAATAATTTCATAATATTTTGGATCATATAAAATCCTAAAAAAAAATCATGAAAAAAGGGCAACCAACCTGGTCACCCTTAATTTATTAAATGCATTTAATAATTCTATCAGATATCAGACATTACTTGCCAAGTATCTCATGAACAGCAGTCTTGATTTTCTCATCCTTGGCATTAGCATCAAAATACTCAAGGAAGTGTTCTCCTGAAAGAGCACCCTTTACAAGCTCTCTATCAAGATTCTTAAGAATTTCTGCTACATCCTGATTGTATGTAACCTTCTTAACCTCATCGAGGATCTTCTTGTTACGCTGCTCAGGAACTGCTCTTTCTCTTGGATAGCCCTGTCCTGATTCCTCGGAAAAGAGCTTTTCAAAAGTATACTCAAGATTAAGCTCAGCACCCCAACCTGACTTAAGTGCAAAGTTCATTGAAATAGCATTTCCATCATTGATCTGAGCAAAAGTATAAGCATCAAGAGGATCTGTAACATGTCCGCAAATAACTCCCGGGAAGCTATTGCAAGCAAGCATAGCTCCTTCACCTGTGCCGCAGCCTGTTACAACATAATCTACTGCTCCTGAGTTAAGAAGTACGCAGGCCAGAATACCATTCTGTACGTATGTAAGCTGTGCCTCGTCATCAGCAGAATACATTCCATAGTTAAATACTTCAAAGCCATGCTTGTCGGCAACTTTTTTAAGTGCACCATAGATCATTTCGTTCTTTGCAGCCTGGCTGTTCTCATTAATAAGTGCAATTTTCATTTTAACCCTCCACTTTATTATAATCCTGTCTACAATGAGCCCTGGAAAAAATCATATTATAAGCTCATATCCATAACAATTATATGCTGATAGAACAATTGAATCTATGTCTAATAGGTTTTTGTGTAAGTTTTTCAATATTTTAGTCACATAATCCGGTTCAGGATTTCGCCCATCTCACCAATGCCCTCATAAACTGCATCTGGTTTTACGTCGGATTGAGGGATGTCCCCAAGACCTGCTTCACCAGTAAGGACTAAAACTCCCTTAGCTCCATTTTTTACTCCGGTAGCGACATCTGTATAGAGTCTGTCACCAACAAAAGTAATCCTCTCTTTAGAAACTCCGCTCTTATCTACTACCATATCCACGGTTTCAGGGAAAGGTTTTCCTACATATTTAGGCTCTATACCGGTAGAAAGTGTAATTGCTGCGCACATAGCGCCGCAGTCCGGTATAAAACCACCCTTAACAGGACAATTGATATCAAGGTGCGTAGCCAGGAAAAGAGCTCCATTTCTGATATAAGTACAGGCATTTGTAAGTTTCTCATAAGTAAGGGTCTTATCAAATCCAACAACAACAATATCAGGAATATTGGTAGTATCCGCAGGTACAAAGCCTTCATTTACTGGTACTTCAGGTTCAAAAAGATTAATACCCTCATTCCGGAAATCTTCTATAAGTGGTTCTGTTCCCAAAAGATAAACTTTTTTTCCCGGATATTTACTCTTCAAATACCTTATCATTACATCACCGGATGTCATGATCTGATCACGTCCAATGAAGCAGTTCATTCTTTTTAGCTTTTCAATATAAAGAGAAGGCGAAGTAGATGAATTATTGGTAAAAAACAAATAGTCCTTCCCGGATTTTTTTACAGCATCCAGAAAATCCAACGCTCCATCTAAAATATCTTCATCAAGATAGAATGTTCCATCCATATCAAGAACGAACAGATCAGTATTCATAAGAACTTTTTTCTTTGTCTCTAAATCAAGCATATACTCTAATCCTTCCGACTAATCATGATATCTTGAATGAATCATTCAAGATATCAGCAAACAAGCCGATTCCAGTCGACTTACGTCGAAGGGCTTGTTTGCCACTTGAATCATGTTCTCACGAAATCCGCAGTAAATGCGGATTTCTGTAATTTCATCTAAGAACTCATACAAACTCATTCTTAAGGTGTTTTTCATATAAAAGCACGATATCTCCTGCCTTAATGACAAGATTTCCCTTAGGAACCATTGCTTTGCCTTTTCGCCTAACCATAAATATATAGCTCTGCCTCGAAATGTCGATATCCTTGATTGCTACTCCATTCCAGGAATGTCCCTCATTTATAGTTATTTCCTTAAGGTCAATTGGCTGGATTTCCTTAGTTTTTTCTGCACACATTACGACAAGATCTCCGACTTCCAGAACAGTCTGCCCTCTTGGAATGATTGTATCTTTTTTTCGCTGAACAGCTACTATCATCACATCTTTAGGTAGCCCCAGTTCAATTATTTTTTTGCCAACCCATTTATCATTAGTAGATAATATAACTCTTATGAAATGGATATTTTCTTCCTCAGCATAGTCACCTACTGTCTTAAGCTTTTGATACTGTTCAACGAATCCAGCGGAAATAATACCCGTAGGTATGGCGACCATACCGACTCCCAAAAAGCTAATTATGATTCCAAGTATTTTACCCGTTAGCGTTACAGGATAAATATCTCCATATCCAACTGTCAAAAGCGTTGAAGTAGCCCACCAAATTCCTGAAAAGGCATTTTGAAAAACGTCAGGCTGCGCCTCATGCTCCACACTGTACATACAAAGACTGGCAGCCATCATCAGGATCAGAATAATGAATCCCGATGCAAGAAGCTGCTGCTTTTTGCTCATAATAACTTCTGTAATTACATTCAGCTGATCATAATAGGAATTAATTCTAAAGAGCCTTAATATTCTTGCCACTCTGAATAGCTTGAACACAGAAGTTCCTGCCGGAAAAAAGACCGGCAAATAATAAGGCAGGAAAGACAATAGATCAATTAAACCTGAAAAAGAAAAGATATATTTGCAAAGTGATTTTCCTTCCGGCAGCTTGGGATAAAGTTCATTAGCTGTCAGAAGTCTTAACACATAATCAATTGCAAAGAAAAAAGTAGTAACTCCTTCAATAGCAAGGAGGAGCCCTTTATAGTGCTCCTCCATATAATCAAATGTTATTGCAAATGCCGCAAAAAGATTAAGGCAAAGGGCCACAATACTAAGAACATCATAAAAGCGATTTATCGGTTCATCAATCACTCCTGTGCTTACCATGTTAAACACTTTAGCTCTGAAACGATTTATTTTCGCATTTAATACAGTCCTATCAGCAGCCATTTATTCCCCCTTATGCTTGCGCTTACCAAAGCTCTCCATAACAAGACTGCTTACATCAGCAAGATAATCAAGACTTCTCTTCTTATTTTCTGCTTTGATAGCTTTTTTATCAGCCTTTGAAACATTCATGGTATTATTGTCCGGATTATCCGCCTTTTTTCTCTGGGAATTATCTTCCATATACCATGCCTTTGTAGAACTCTCCCCTTTAATATTTATACGCCCTACATTTTCAAAGCCATCGCTTTTTTTCTTTGACTTTCTTTCATACTTCCTTAAATCAGATGTTGCACCTGATTTAGACGCAGCCTTGTCAGAAGACTTATCTCTGTCAGCCTTGATGCTGGCAATAAGGCTCTCATCCAGGCCTGTTCCCTTTGTAAATCCATCAGAGTCATTCAAAGGCTTGTTCTTTCTCTTTGGCTTTGGGAAAAGAGAATTGTCAGCGGTTTTCTCATCACGAGACTTTCTACCCTGCCTGTCAGAATTTCTTACATCTTTACTGCGTCCATCTCTATCTGAACGTTTACCATCACGGCCACGACCATCTCTGTCAAAACGTCTGGAGCGCTTTCCGTCTTTATCTCTTTCTCCGCGAGTCTTAAAGTCCCTACGTCCTCTATCGCTCTTTTCGAAAAGAACAAGATCCTCGATATCATCACCCATCTTGAGCTTCATGAATCCGGCAGCAAGCTGCTCAGCAGTATACTCACCCTCTTCAACCTTCTGGTTTACGAACTCAAGAACAGAAGTAATATCACCATTCTCAATAATATCAATAACCTCAGCAAAAACCTTCTGAGATTTAACTCTTGTTATCTCTTTTGCCTTAGGGACATGCCTTTCCTCAATCTTGGTATGGCAAACCCTCTCAATTTCCCTAAGCTTATACATTTCTCTGCCGCCTACAAGAGTAAAGCTCTTTCCGCTTCTGCCTGCTCTACCTGTACGACCGATTCTATGTACGTAGTATTCGATATCCTCAGGAATATCGAAGTTAAATACTGCTTCAACTCCACTTACATCTATTCCTCTTGCAGCCACGTCAGTTGCAATAAGAATATTGATCCTGCCGCTTCTAAAGAGATTCATTACAGTATCTCTCTGATTCTGAGAAAGATCTCCGTGAAGTCCATCTGCAAGATATCCCTTGCCCTTAAGGCTCTCAGAAAGCTGATCTACCATCTTCTTGGTATTACAGAAAATAAGCGATCTTGCAGGATTATAATAATCCATAAGTCTGCAAAGAACCTCTTCTTTCATCTTCTGAGGAACTCTGTAATAAACCTGTTCAATAGCTGCAACCGTGATCTCCTTAGGAGTCATCTTGATATACTCAGCGTCAGGCTTCTGATATGTCTTTGTAATCTTAAGTATTGCATCGGGCATTGTAGCAGAGAAAAGAGCTGTCTGACGCTCACTCGGCATTCCCTGAAGGATAGTCTCAATATCCTCTCTAAAGCCCATATCAAGCATTTCATCTGCTTCATCAAGAACCAGAACCTTAACATCCTGCATCTTCATTGTATGTCTTCTCATGTGATCCATTACCCGTCCCGGAGTACCAACCACAATCTGAACACCATTTGAAAGAGCTCTTATCTGTCTGGAAATATCCTGGCCACCATATACAGCCAAAACCTTGATTCCAAACATAAACTTAGCAAAATCTCTAATATCGTCTGCAGCCTGCATAGCAAGCTCTCTTGTAGGACAAAGAACAACAGCCTGAAGATGTTTATTATTCGGATCCACCTGGTGTAAAAGCGGAATACCAAATGCAGCAGTCTTTCCTGTTCCAGTCTGAGCCTGTCCAATTATATCTTTCCCCTGGAGCATAACTGGGATAGCTGCCTTCTGGATTGGGGACATATACTCAAATCCCATCTCCGTTACAGCTCTTATTATTCTCTCATCAAGACCTGATTCGTCATATCGAATCTTCTTTTCTTCGTTAACCTCGTTTTCCTTAATAATTTCTTTTTCTAAATCTTTACTCATATAACTCTCTTATTTCTAAATAAAACTAACTATAATTACATATCTCCACTCATAACATCTTTGTTCTTAACAATGTAATCACAAAGAGAAATAATTGTGAGTGCAAGAGCAATCCACATAATTATCTGTGTAACCAGATCATAAAATGGGATTACATCGCCCAAATTAGCGATCATAAGTATTACCATGATCATCTGGAAAGTTGTCTTGAACTTTCCCCAATAACTTGCAGCAATAACTCGTCCATTATCTGCCGCAATAAGTCTGAAACCACTAATAATAAATTCCCTTGCTATGATAATAACAACTATCCATGAAGGGATTCTTCCAAGCTCAATAAGACAGATCATTGCGCTGCATACAAGGAGCTTGTCAGCAAGAGGATCCATAAATTTACCAAAATCCGTAATAAGGTTGTATTTCCTGGCAATCTTTCCATCAAGCATATCTGTAAGACTGGCTATAATAAAGATTGCAAGTGAAACCCATTTAAATGCACCATTTCCGGGACTAAGCAATAAAAAAGCTACGAAAAAAGGAATAAGTACAACTCTAAGAACGGTCAATTTGTTAGGTAAATTCATGTTGTTTCCTCCCCAATAAGGTCATATTCATTTGCACCGGTAATCAATACTTTTATATAATCACCGGTCATTAGCTCTCGCTTTATACCACTTACAAAAACATATCCGTCAATATCCGGAGCATCCTTATATGTTCTGGCTACATATGATAAGCCATCATCATCATCCGCATCAGTAATTCTGCCTTCAATTACAGCGTCAACAACCTTACCGATCATATTCTCTGCATTCTCAAAAGCAATCTCCTGCTGAAGTCTCATAAGCTTATTTCGTCTGGTATTCTTAACCCTTTCAGTAACCTGATCAGGCATAACAGCAGCCGGAGTATCTTCCTCCTGTGAATAGGTAAAGACACCAAGCCTGTCAAATCTAAGATCACGTACAAGATCCATCGTCTCATTATGATCAGCGGCAGTTTCACCAGGGAATCCACTAATAAGAGTAGTTCTGATGCAAATATCAGGTATTTCTTCTCTTAAATGCTCAACCAGAGCTCTGATCTCCGCATTATTGGTACGTCTACCCATCTTCTTGAGGATTCGATCAGCCCCTGACTGAATCGGAATATCCAAATAATGGCAGATTTTAGGCTCTGATTTAATAGTCTGTATTAGTTCCTCATTAATCTCTTCCGGATAGCAATAGAGAATTCTGATCCACCTAAAGCCTTCTATCTCGCACAATTTATGTAACAGTTCTGGCAGTTTTTTCTCACCATAAAGATCTGTTCCATACAATGTTGTCTCCTGAGCTACAAGCAAAAGCTCAGTAACACCTGCATCAGCAAGATTTCTGGCATCAACTAAAAGTTCCTCCATAGGAACACTTCTGTAGGAGCCTCTGACTTTTGGAATAATGCAATATGAGCAGTGTTTATCACAGCCCTCAGCAATCTTCAGATAATTATACAGACCACCTGTAGTGATTACACGTTTCATACCACCAACAGGCTTCTTATTTAGATCATCAAAATAATTCTTGTGAGAAAAAAGCTTATCCCTCTTGATAGTTTCATCAATAGCATCAATGATCTTATCTGTAGAAGAAATCCCAAGAATTTCATCTACCTCTGGTATTTCTTTTTGAATTTCGTCCTGATAGCGTTGTCCAAGGCATCCTGTTACAATCAAAGCTTTAAGCTGACCGGATTTTCTCCGCTCAGCAAGCTCCAAAATAGTATTAATGCTTTCTTCCTTGGCATCATTTATAAAGCAGCAGGTGTTAACAACTGCTGCTTGTGCTTCATCTTCATCATCAGTAAAGCTGTATCCTCGGCTAGAAAGCATTCCCAGCATAACCTCGGTATCAACTCTATTCTTGTCACAACCAAGTGACACAAATAAAATTTTCATATATTATTCGTTCTCTGAACTCTCTTCTGTTACAACTTCTTCAGAATCAGTAAGCATTTCTTCCTTCTCCTCGTCTGTAAGAATACGAAGAGTATCCTGATTCATCTCATCTACAGCGATAGAAAGAGGCTTCTGCTTGTCCTTAACCTTAACCATAGGCTCATCACCAGCGATAATCTGTCTAGCTCTCTTTGCTGTAGCCATAACTACTGAGTATCTTGAGCTGATTACAGGCTCTTCGCCTTCCTCAACTCCCTTGTTAACTACTTTCATAAGATCAACATAAGAAGGGTGTATCATATTAAATCCTTTCTTGCGGTATTCCGCACAAAACTCATTTTTAATATAAATTCTGTATTATCACTTGCCTGATAATACATATGAATTAATATACAATCAACGGATTATAACAATAACCTAATATAAGAAAAAAATCAAATCATTTTGTAAGATCAAAAAGCTGATTTCTTACATCCTCGATAAATTCCTTGTTTCTATCAGGTGTTCCATGTACTGCAGATATTATACCATGAACTCTCTCAACAGCTTCGTCCAGATTATCATTAACTACAATGAAATCATACTTTTCAACTTCAGAAGCCTCTTCGCAGGCTCTCTTTAAACGCTGAGCTATAACCTCTTCAGATTCAGTACCTCTTCCGCGAAGTCTCTTCTCAAGTTCCTGTGCTGAAGGAGGCATCACAAACAAAGAAATTGCATCCTTGTACTGCTCCTTGACCTGCAAAGCACCCTGAATCTCTATTTCAAGTATAACATCAATTCCTGCATTAAGCTTATCTTCCACAAACTTCCTTGGTGTGCCATAGTAATGATTAACATAACCTGCATGCTCAATAAGGCCATCTTCCTCAATAAGCTTTTCAAATTCCTCATTACTTACAAAAAAATACTCTCTGCCATTTACTTCGCCGGGTCTTGGATCTCTTGTTGTCGCAGAAATTGACAACGCATACTGATCATACCTGGCTGTCAAAGCCTTCATAATAGTACCTTTTCCGGCTCCGGAGAAACCTGAAACAACGATAATAATACCTTTACGCTTCATCTACAATACTCGCATTCTCTTTAGTTCTAGTACAAATGGTTTCCGGTAAAAGAGCTGATAAAACAACCATTCCGTTTTCCATAACTATAACAGCCTTTGTCTTGCGTCCCTGAGTGGCATCAACACTAGTGCCTTCCTCTTTAGCCTTCTGCACCATTCTTTTAACCGGCGCAGCATCCGGACTTACAATACTGATTATTTTGTCCGCATTAACTATATTCCCGAAACCTATATGAATTAATTTACTCATTATTTTGCCCGATAATTTAAAAGTTTGCACAACTATATTATAAAATATAGCTTGTTACTCTATGTTCTGAATCTGCTCTCTTACTTTCTCGATATCAGTTTTAAGAGCGATTCCTCTGTCAGAAATCTTAAGGTCAGTTGACTTCGACAGTATAGTATTAGCTTCTCTATTCATCTCCTGAGCAAGAAAATCAAGTTTCCTTCCAATTCCATCCTTGTCATCGCCAACGCTAAGCGCTTCCTTAGTAGCAAGAATATGACTTCGAAGTCTCGTAAGTTCCTCGTCTACACAGATCTTGTCTGCGAAAATAGTTACTTCCATCGCGAGACGGTTCTCATCGACCTGTTTATCCTCTAAAAGATCCTGAATCTTCTCACGAAGCTTTGCCTTATATTCATTTATGATCTCAGGAGAACGCTGAGTAATATATTCAACATTCTCAAGCATCCCATCGAGTTTCTCGGTAAGATCTTTGGATAAAAACTCTCCTTCTCTTATTCTTGATTCCATGAACTGTTTGCCAGCGCCATTTATAGCCTTCTTTAGCCCGCTCCACACCTCTTCTTCATCAAGTTCTTCCTCTTCCATAGAAAAAACCTCAGGAAATCTTGAAAGGCAGGAAACTCTTACATCATTATCAAGCCCAAAATCAGAAGCCATTTGCTTTAAATATCCATAATATTCTTCTGCAATCGCTTTATTATATTTTACCTTGGAATCCGATTCAGAATAATCCTCGTAGCTTATGAAAACGTCTACCTTACCGCGCTTCATAAAACTCTTAAGCTCAGAACGAATGGCTGCTTCAAAAGCATTGAACTTCTTGGGCATTTTAATGCCTAAATCTAAATATCTGTTATTAACAGATTTTAGTTCGACAGTGTATTTGCGCTGTCCCTCAGTGACTTCACATCTACCAAAGCCAGTCATACTACAAACCATGTTTGTATCTCCTATGGAATTAATATTTTGATTTGTGATTTATTCCACACTAAAGACATTTTCACAAATCACTATCATCATAGCGCAAAGTCAAGGCCAATGTCAATAAAGCCCCATAAAATGCGACCTTTTGACATCGGCCTTATAAATAAAAATCCTCAAATATTTAATCAATCAGGTATTACAAAACTGATAAAATCAGCAGCAAGCAGAATATAACCAGAATAATTGCCAGTACAATAAAGCCAACAATTGCGCCCTTCTTACACTTCTTGTAATTTCTGATATAATTCTTCTTTCTGAAAATGAATGCTGCAAGCAAACCTAAAACAGGAAGGAAGAATGACAAAATCATGTACCATATACTTCCGGTGTCATGAACAGGAGTGCTTAAGATTTCACTGCTGTCTGCTTCTTCGTGCCCCATAAACTCTGTATTCTTGGCCTTCTGCTTCTTAGCTTCTTCAGGGTCGATAGTTACAGCCTGAATTGGTTTATTCTCATCACGAAGTCTCTTATACTCTTCGATTTCTTTCTTGTTACCATAGACAAAATGATTATGTCCGATGTTAACAAGTTCTGGCTGATCCTCAGAATAATCATGAATTGAAGGATCATATGTGTAAAGAACCTTGTTCTTCTCAAGCTTAGGATCCGGAATAGGAACCGCTGAGATAAGGGACTTTGTATATGGATGAAGAGGATACTGGAAAAGCTCTTCAGTTTCAGCAATCTCTACAATATTACCCTTGTAAATAACACCGATATGATCAGATATGAATCTTACAATTGAAAGGTCATGAGCAATAAAGAGATATGATACTCCTCTTTCCTTCTGGAATTTCTTCAGAAGATTAAGAACCTGTGCTCTGATTGAAACGTCAAGCGCTGAAATAGGCTCATCGGCAACTACAAGTTCAGGTTCCATTACCATGGCTCTTGCAAGACCGATACGCTGTCTCTGTCCACCTGAGAACTCGTGAGGATAACGGGTAAGATGCTCAGGAAGAAGTCCAACCTCTTCAATGATCTTCTCAACCTTCTGTACTCTGTCTGCTTCGTTCTCGAAAAGATGGAAGTTGTAAAGACCTTCAGAAATAATATAGTCAACCGTAGCTCTCTCATTAAGAGAAGCAGCAGGATCCTGGAATACCATCTGAATATTCCTGATAACATCTCTATCTAAAGACTTAGAAATCTTACCTGAAATCTTTACACCCTTATACTGAATTTCACCTGCTGAACATGGATTAACTCTGATAACTGCTCTACCAATTGTAGTCTTACCAGATCCTGACTCACCAACAAGTGAGAATGTCTCGCCCTTAAAAATGTCAAAGCTTGCATTCTTAACTGCTTTAACTGCGTCATCTCCCTTTCCGAATGTGATATCTACATTTTTAACAGAAAGGAGTATTTCTTTGCCTGTTTCTGGATCTATTGGTCCATGCTCAGGGAATGAATTATTAGGCATTTTCTGAAACCTCCGTAACATCATACATCTTTAAGAACTTCTCATGAATATTCCGGATAATTTCCGGCTTTTCAACCTTTGGTGCCCTTGGATCGAGAAGCCATGTCTTAGCATAATGAGTATCGCTCACCTTAAACATAGGTGGCTCTTCAATTGTATCAATCTTAAGGCAATATGGATTACGTGGTGCAAAAGCATCTCCTGTAATCTTATTGTACAGTGATGGTGGTGTACCTGTAATTGAGTAAAGTTCAGTGTCTCTCTGTGCAAGCTGAGGAAGTGATGAAAGAAGAGCCCATGTGTATGGGTGCCTGCTATCATAGAAAACATCCTCTACAGTGCCAAGCTCAACAATCTGTCCGCCATAAAGAACTGCTACTCTGTCTGCAACATTTGCAACAACACCAAGGTCATGTGTAATGAATACAATAGTGTAGTTATATTCTTTCTGAAGATCCTTAATAAGCTGAAGGATCTGAGCCTGAATTGTAACGTCAAGAGCTGTTGTAGGCTCATCACAGATCAGAATCTTAGGCTGACATGAAAGAGCGATAGCAATAACGATACGCTGTCTCATACCACCTGAATACTGGAATGGGTAGTCATCGAAACGCTTCTCAGCATTAGGAATACCAACCTTCTTCATAATTTCTATTGCACGTACTCTAGCCTCAACCTCTGAGCAGTTCTGATGCTTCATGATAATTGAAGTGATCTGCTTACCAATTGTAATAATTGGGTTAAGAGATGTCATAGGATCCTGGAATACTGTTGCAATCTTCTTACCACGAGTCTGACCCCAATCTGCTGGATCTGTAACTCTTGCAAGATTAATATGGATTCTACCTGTAAGCTTAGTCTCTGCTTCATCAACTAACTGACAATACATAACATTGTCAAAAAGCTTGATCTTAACTTCTTCATTTCCAACATCCTCGCCCATCTTAAGAGCCTTCTTAAAATCAGCAAGGAGCTTTTTCACATACTTTCTTCTGCTTCTATAAGAAAATCTTCCTACAGAAAGGTAAATTTCCTTAGCTATTGTAGAATTTCTCTCAATCTGCTCTTTATTAACGGGCTTAGCAATCTCATTCTTATACTGATCTTTAAGAGCAGTCATTTTCCTGTCAAACTCAGCAATATAAGAATTATCAGCAGCTACATCCGCTTTATGCTTGGCAATAAGATCAGCTTTTTCCTTCTCGATTGCCTTAATCTCATCGTCATACTTTTTGATCTTATTCTCGGATTCTTTAACCTTATCCTTTTCCTTCTTAGGATCAAAAGTCTGCTTCAGATTAAACTCTTCAGTTCTCTTGAACTTAATATCTGAAATTCTCTTTGTAAAATCCTGATCCTGCTCATCAGAGATTGTCTCTTTAGCTCTCTTTTCTGATTCAAGATCAAGAATCTTCTTGTATGTATCAGCACCAAATTCAAGTGATGAATAAGCATTGAGCTTATCAGTAATTGAATTAAGCTCTCTCTTTCCAGCAGCATTAAGAGTAACTATTGTGTTAGAAAGTTCTTCATCATTGAAAATAATATCACCATTGCTGATAAAACCATTTGAATCAAGCATACCAGCGAAGGTCTTGGTAAATACAGACTTACCAGAACCAGACTCACCAACGATAGCTATTGACTCGTTTTCGTATATATCAAGCGAAATCCCACGAATGGCTGTAAGGATACGGCCTCTTACACGGAATTTAACTTCCAAATCTTTAACTGATAATAATACTTTCTTATCTTCCATTTTCTTACGTTTCCTTACATGTGTGTTCTAGGGTCTGAAGCATCGCCCAAATTCTGTCCTGTAACATAAAGTGTAACTGTGATGATTGATGCAATTACTACAGGACTCCAGAACTCAAACTGCCATCCCGGTGTAACCATCGCACTCTCTGCTTCATAAATAAGTCTTCCAAGTGACATATCAGACATAGCCATTCCAATGTAAGCAAGGAATACTTCATATGAAATATATGAAGGAATCTCAGCAGCAAGCAGTGTGACGATAACTGATGTCATAAATGGCAAAATGTTCTTAGTAGCAATACGGGTGATTGGTGTACCAAGACATCTGCTTGCAAGGTTGTACTCTCTATCACGGATAATGATAACCTGTGTTCTGATAAAGTAAGCAATGAACAGCCATCCTGTTACTGTCATGGCAAAAACAAGTGTCCAGAAAGTAGGTGACATAATAAGTACAAGAACTGAAATAAGGAGGATTGAAGGTACGTTACCAACAATGTTATAAACCTCCATCATAAAGATATCAATTCTCTTACTAAATCCCCAAACAGCACCTGCTAGAACACCGATTGTCATGTTGATACCGGCAACAATAAGTGCAAGAGATATTGAAATTCTTGAACCGAACCAGATAGCATCAAATGTTGACTGACCAGATGCACCACTACCAAGAATCCAGTGAATGTTAAATCCGAACTTCTTCATAGCAGCCATTGGTCCAAGGTGCTTAGCAGCAGGATCGAGAAGGTTACCAAATCTGTCATAATTGTTAAATGTAGGATAAATGTATGCAAATAAAATAACAAAAGCAAGTACGCTAAGAATAAAAATATTTATCCTCTTTTTGAAGAATACACGAAATACTGAACGCCAGTATGAATATCTCGGAGCTGTGATTTTCTCAGATTCAAGACTATTGTGGTCTACCAGCGTAAAGAGCTCTTCATCTGTCATTCCCTCTACTGTAAATAGAGAATCTTTATTTTCCATTGCTAAATCTCCTAAACTATTAGTAAATGATAAAAGTCTTATCTAGCCTTTCCTGAGTAGTTAATTCGAGGATCAACAAGTGAAATAAGAACGTCACCTGCTACAAGGCTTATAACTGAAAGTATTGCATAGAACAATGTTACACCTACAATAACACCATTATCATATTGGCTGATTGCAATAGTAAGAAGATTACCTGCACCAGGAACAGTGTAAACACGCTCTGTAATAATAGCACCAACTATGGCACCAAGAATTCCTCCTGGAATACCATGAATAATCGGAATAGCTGCATTCTTCAGAATATGCTTTCTGAAGATTTCTCCTTCAGTCAGACCACCTGATCTTGCAAACTTAACATAATCAGAATTCATCTGATCGATCATATATCTGCGAAGCCATCTCATAAGGCCTCCAATAGATGGAAGTGACAATGAAATAACAGGAAGAACATACATAAGTTTACTTGCAGACTCCATATCAAAGGTTGTAGGAAGTCCAAGCTTACCACCAATTGCCTTAAACAGGAAAATGTAAGCAAGTGAAGGAACCGCAATAATAAATACGATATAAACAGTACCAATCTTATCGATAAGCTTATCCTTGTTCTTAGCCATAGCTATACCCATTGGAATACCAATAAGATAAGAAAGAAGTACAGCTACAATACCAATTGAGAAAGAATAACCGATCTTGGATTTACCGGATTTAATTGTATTTACTCCGGTATAATCATCTGTAAATCTATCAGCATTAACCTTGTTAGTCTCTCTTGAACCAGTTACAAACACTGCTGTATGAAGATCATCCGCAGACTCCTCAGTAAGACCTGTAGGGAATGTTGTAGTCTTAAGTACATAAGATCCCTGCTTCTTGCTCATGGTCTCAGAAACATCAACACCTGCATTTACTGCATATGACTTACCAAGATTGATAGTGAGAAGATTCTGATGGATAAATGGGAACTGGTTATCAACATACAATAAGTACTTGTGATATGTACCATTTCCAATTATAGCAGGTGCAAATTTGCCACCATAAATTGGATCATGGAGAGTAAATGTAAGCTTCCTCTCTCCTATATCAATATCTTCATCAACATAATGAATATTATCTACAGTAAAGAATCCTGTAATATATGAAATCAGTCTGTGCGTAATAGGAAGATCCTTGGACGCAAAGAGCTGCTCTTTTCCACCGTTAGCGTATTTCTTAGGTGATACCATAACAGCATTAAGTCTTACTACTGTATAACCATTAGCATCACAATAGTCCTGATATTTCTGAACATACTCTGCAACCTTAGCAGAATCACTCTCAGGCTTCTTACCAATTGATGCTACGCTCTTTCTGGTATCCTCATCAATTTCTCCATTTGCCTGCAACATAAGCAGATAATCTGTATATGTAAACAGATCAATATAACCGTACTCCTCCCACATTCTGTACATATAAGAGGTCTTCTCATTATTACCCAGGTTCTTAAATACTGGATCCTGCGCAAAAATAAGGTTTCTGTCCAGCATGGTATATATCATAATCATTACAATGCCTACAACAATGATTGATGAAACAAGTCCATGCAAAAGTCTTTTTAATACATATTTAGTCATAGCTTTTTCCCTTTGTGGAACGTTTATTTTTCTGATATAACCCCATATCCGAAGTCACACAGCCCCAACATTATACAATATAATGGAGAAAGTGGGAAGAGTTTTTTCCCACTTTCTCCAATTTTTTTTTTGCGATATATGAATTCACAGATCACAAATCAAAATCAGAATTACTTTCTGATGCACCATCATCGTACATCACATGAAGCATCTGATAACTGTATTACAATTATTAGAATACTCCAAGGCTCTTAACCATGTATCCTGCATAATCAGGAAGCATTGTGTCAAGGTATGTCTGAGGATCACCGTAGTCAGGGCCCCATCCGGAAACGTCCATGATATCAGCGTTCATCTCATAACCATAATCTGGATAGTATCCAGCATAGTACCAGTCATCAGCAGCTTCGCACTTGATAAGGTTAACAACAACGTTTCCGTCAAGAGAAGCCTCAAGAGACTGCTTGAAAGCATTTGCTCTGTTTGTATATGTCTCAGAACCTGAGAAGTAAGGAAGGTCGATCTGGATAGGCTGATCCTTTGAAATCTCAACGCCCTGCTTTGCAAGCTGCTCTGTAGCCTTTGCAAGATATTCCTTAGCAACTGTAGGATTGTACCATCCATCATAACCATCTGAAGATCCAACGCCGTTGTCAGCCTTTGAATCCCAAACTGTAATCTTAACGCCATCAGCATCAACCTGTGCCTGGCAGATCTCACCATAGAATGTACCAGCCTTGAATGTTGTAGCTGTTCCGTTGATGTCGATTGTAACATCCTCAGGAAGAGTTACGAATGTTCCAGGTGTGTATGAGTTTCTAAGGTTGTTGAGCTTAAGCTCCTCACCCATTGACTGAGCGTTGTAAGAAGCTCTGTCAAGTGATGTTACAACTGCAAGTCTGAAGTCCTGATTCTGAAGTGCGATTGCTGTTCTCTGTCCATCCCATACAGTCTTCTCAGACTTAGCTGTTGTAGAATCGTTGAAGTTAACGAATGCCTTACGGTTTGTGTTGATGAATCCGCAGAATGTTGTAGCCTCTGTATCAGCAATTACAGCATGCTTGTCGAAGTTACCATCAGCCTTAGCTGTCTCAATTGTTGATGTATTAAGAGCAGCTGAGTCAATTGTGCCTGCAAGGCAGTCATTATATGTCTTTGTTACATCTGTACCATCTTCGAATACCCATGTCATCTCTTTGATTTCCTGGTTATCCTTGTTCCAGTAAGAAGGATTAGCCTTGAAGATGATTGAGTTCTTTTCTGTGAAGCTTGTGATAAGGAATGGTCCGCAATAAGCGATGTGGTCAGGATCAGTACCGTAGTTACCTGCGCCTGTTCCCTGTCCAAACTGTCCGCCCTGTCCTTCATAGTATGTTCTTGAAAGAGGAGCGAATACACCATAGCTAAGCATTGTAAGGAAGTAAGGAGTTTTCTGCTCAAGTGTGTACTCAAGTGTGTAATCATCAACTGCCTTAACTCCAACATCACCAAAGTCTGTTGTCTCACCGTTGATATAAGCATCAGCGCCTACGATAACGCCCTGAACAAGATACTCAAGACCGCCCATAGCGTCCATCATGTGCTGCATACCAGCTACGAAGTCATCTGCTGTAAGATCAGCAACTTCTCTACCCTGTGAATCAACCCACTTAACACCCTGACGGATGTGGAAGGTGTACTTAAGGCCATCCTCTGACACTTCCCAACTTTCTGCAAGAGCAGGCTGCTGAACATCTTCAACATCATACTCTGCAAGTCCATCATAAAGGTTTACAAGAATTTCTGAATCTGCTGCTCTTGATGTAGCAAGTACATCCCAAGTCTTAGGATCAGAAGTGTTAGGGAAGTTGTAAGAATCCTTAAGCTCGTATCCTTTTTCCTTAACGTACTCTTTAGCCTTAGCCTGATATGTACCAGTTCCCTTAAGCTCATTACGCATGTTCTTAAGTGCATAATAATCTTCCTGTGAAAGAAGCTCTGTTGTTACAAGTACATTGTGGAAACGATAGTTGTCATTTCCCCAAAGTGTATTTGTTACAGATCCCGGAAGTGTACGTCTGATTCCGTAGTTACCACCACGTGTTGTAAGGGGAATAAATACACCAGACTCAAGCATCTTAGCTTCTGCAACAGCCATGAGAGCATAACGCTCTGAAATGTTCTCTGTTGCAAGAGCCTTCTGATAGTACTCGTTGTACTGACCAAGAATTCTCTCATAAACTTCTGATGACTCTGTCTGGTAGCTGTCTACATCCCAAAGCTCTGAGTAAGCGTCAGCAGCAAGACGTGTGTCTGGCTCAACACCTACAAGAGATGGAAGGTTGGCATCAACCTCTTCTGTTGCCTCTGCTGTCTCAGCAGGAGCTTCTGTTGTCTCTGCTGCAGCAGTCTCTGTAGCAGTTTCTGTTGTCTGCGCTGGTGTGTCAGTAGTCTGCGCAGGAGCTTCTGTCTTGCCGCAGCCAGCCATAAGAGTAGCTGTCATAGATGTAGCAGCAAGCAAAGCAATTACTCTGTTGTACTTCTTCATAATCTTCCTCCATTTTAATAAGAAAATTTATAAAAAGAGCTATCTGCATCGTGAAGATACAGATAGCTTTTCCTATCACATAAGTATGTTCCCCACATCCCCACATTCGTAAAAACGTCATTGTTTTTACATCAAATCAACTTTGTATACAATTATACTACGTTGAATAAAATAAATCAATAAAAGATTAATATCTCTCATGATAGATTTTTCATATGTTTCAACGCGATTCAATTTAGCAGTTTAAAGCGTTGTGTTGATAAAACTATAAACCATATCAGTGAAAAATGCTACACTTTTTTTATTATTTTTTAATTTTCTCAATTTCGTAAATTGACCACAATCAAAAAGCAATAGATAAAAATAGTCAAAAATGTTAAAATCGCGCATACTTCTGCGGTATCCGGAGCAACACATTTTTCTCAAAAAAAATATTTTTTCTCAAAAAGGAAACTGCCCCGTCTAAAGACGGAGCAGCACAAAAAGGAACAAAAATGAATTTGGAAACAAGCAAAACAACAAACATCCAAAATACATATTTATATAAAAATACTAATTACAGGCATGAAGCATATGCTGCCTCAGCACCTTCTGTATGAATCTTCTTAAGGTCTGCTACTACAGCATCTGTAAGGCCATCGATCTTATTAAGGTCCTGATCCCACATCTTCTCATTACCCAGAACAGCCTTAACAAGGTCTTCTTCTGATTCTCCCTTATGATCATAGAAGAATTCAAGTGCCCATCTGTCATCACTTACAGTATATGTATTGCCTGCAGGTCTCTTACAAACAAGTCCGGCATCTGTAAGCTCCTGGATATCATTGGAATAGAATGCAATATATGCAGCGAGTGACATTGTTAGGCATACAGGAAGCTTGCCGTTCTTATCAATATACTGAAGGAATGATGGCATATTTCTAGCCTTCCACTTGCTTGTAGAGTTAAGTGAAATAGACATAAGCTCATGGTTAACAAAAGGATTGTTGAAACGATCCTTAACCGCTGCAGCAAATTCATTAAGGTCATTCTCATCAAGATGATCTACAAGTGTAGGAATAACCTCTTCGCTTAACATCTTATTCATAAAGCCTGAAACATTGTCATTGTGCATGCAGTCACGAACAATATCAAAACCTGCAAGATAAGCACCAAGAACAAAGCCTGTGTGTGCACCATTAAGAATGCGAACCTTACGATGCTTATAAGGCATAACATCAGGAACAACGTGTACATTTACACCAGCCTTCTTAAATGGAAGTCTGTCCTCAAGACCTTCCGGACCCTCAATGATCCATACACCGAAGATCTCACCTACATCAATAAGTTCATCATGATAACCATTTACTTCCTCAAGCTTCTCAACTTCCTTGGCATCACGAATTCTACCTGGAACAATTCTGTCTACCAGTGTTGAACAGAAAATATTCTCCTCATTAACCCACTTCTTGAAGCCTTCCTCAAGCTGCCACTGATCAATGTACTGATTAACGCACTTAAGGAGTTCTTTACCATTATTATCGATAAGCTCGCAGGAAAGAACTACTACTCCCTTCTTGCCGGCCTTATATCTTGCAAAAAGAACCTGAGTAAGTTTTCCAGGGAAACTATTTGCTGGAACATCTGTGAAATTGCAGGATGGATCATAAGCAATACCTGCTTCTGTAGTATTGGAAGCAATGATATCAAGATCATCACTTGCAGCAATCTCCATCATCTTATCATAATCAGCCTTGTTATAAGGATTAAGGCAGCAATCAACTGCTGAAATAACTCTCTTGGCATCAACCTTCTGTCCATTCTCACTGCCGCGAAGATAAAGTGTATATAGGCCTTCCTGTTTGTTAACAAGATCTGTAAGTCCCTGTGCTATAGGCTGAACAAGTGCAACCTTACCATTGAAACCAGCCTTTTCATTACTAATATCAAAGAAATAATCAACAAATGCACGCATGAAGTTTCCTTCACCAAACTGAAGAACTCTTACCGGTGCATCTTTACATACATAGCCCTGATAACCCGATTTTTCCAATACATCATAATTCAATAAATCCATTACCCTGTTTCCTCCTGATTGTAACCGCTTACATTTCTAATCAAAAAATATATCTGATAATTAAGTTATATCAAAAAATGTAAGCGTTTACAATACTTAATTCAAAAAAATTAATGCGCAGTTTAATGCGCATTAAAATCATTGGAATAACAATCCCTCATTCTAATCTGAGCTCTGCTTATTTTCCCATTTGAAGTTCTTGGCAATTCTTTTTCAAAACAGATTTTTCTTGGATATTTATAAAGAGCAACCCTCTGCCTTACAAAATTCTGAATGTCCCCTTTAAGTTCTTCAGATTCCACATAATCACTGTTAAGAATTATACTGGCCTTTACAAGAGTCCCTCTGTTTCTGGATGGATACCCGGTGACAGCACATTCAAATACTGCCGGATGCATCATAAGGACATCTTCCACTTCAGACGGTCCAATCCGGTAGCCACTTGATTTAATAACATCATCATTTCTTCCAAGGAAAAAGAAATTACCATTCTTATCCCTTATAGCTCTGTCCTTTGTATGATATATACCGCCACTCCAAACTTCCTTATAATTCTTTTCATCTCCCAGATAGCCCTTTAGAACTCCCATTGGTAAGATATTTCTATAGTTTTCACATCCGGTTAGCTTTGGAATAATTACTATTTCCCCTTCCTGACCATCAACAACTTCTTTTCCATTTTCATCGATCAGACGAATATCATATAAAGGAGAAGCCTTTCCTATGGATCCCGTAATCTGCTCACAGCCCACAGGAGTGCATATCTGAAGTGCAGTTTCCGTCTGCCCAAAGCCTTCTCTCACAATTAGTCCTGTTTTTTCCCTGAATTTCCTGGATATTTCCACAGGCATGGGTTCCCCTGCAGTTGTAACCTGTATAAGATTGGAAAGATCGTACTTGGACAAATCTTCCAAAACAAGATATTTATATATAGTAGGCGGAGCGCAAAAGCTTGTAATCTTCTGCTCCTGCAAAAGCTCCAATATATCAAAGGCATAGAACTGCTCATAGTCATAAACCATTACACCACAGCCCAAAAGCCACTGCCCGTATAACTTTCCCCAAGCCGATTTGGCCCAGCCGGAATCAGCAACTGTTAAGTGAAGACCATTTTCTACGGCCCCATGCCAGTTTTTGGCAGTATATATATGCGCAAGAGGATAAGAATAATCATGAATAACGGCTTTGGGAGCGCCGTTAGTTCCGGAAGTAAAATAATAGAGCATATTGTCGTGGACATTAGTTTCTACTCGGTTAAATACATCCGATGCTTTCTCCATTAATTCATCAAAGCTTTGTATTCCCTCTAGTGGTTTTCCCACTACTATCTGAGTTATTGATGTTTTATCTGCTTTTGCTTTGTCCGAAGAATTATCAGCGCAGTTTATAGAATTAATAGCCCCATCAACCTTTTCGCAAATATCATCGGAATTTACACAAATAACTGCCTTGGCCAAAGATAGTCTTAGCCTTTCAGCTATATCTTTTTCAGAGACCATATGAGACGTCGGAATTGCTACTGCACCCAATTTATGAAGAGCAATAATGCTTATCCAGAACTCATATCTTCTTTTTAAAAGAAGCATCACACTATCGCCTTTGCCAATCCCAAACTTTTTTAGCATATTGGCAGCCTTATCGGATAATCTTTTCAGATCCGAAAAAGAAAACTTCGTAACAACGCCTTCAGTGCTTTTATGGACAAGAGCAAGTTTCGAAGGCTCTAAAAGAGCATATTTATCAACCACATCATAAGCAAAATTGAAGCTATCATCATACGTAAACTCTAAATCTGTGATATTTCCATTATCATCAAGAACTTCTTTATAATATTCCCTGTATAAAGCCGGCATTTGTTTTCCCACCTCTTATTTACATATATCCAATACTTCTAAACTTTTTATACCGCTCCCTTACCAAAAGATCAGTACTCTTTTTTCTAAGCACCTCTAGCTGATCCGCTATTTCTTTGGTAAATTCATACATATCTGTGGCTTTGCAAATCTTATCGATAATTCCAAGAGAATAGAGTTTTTCTGCCGTAAGGCCAAGCGCCCTTGCTGCAACATCTGCTTTTTCCGTTGTTTTCCATAAAATATTGGAACAGCTTTCCGGAGAAACAACGCTAAAATAGGCATCTTCCAGCATCCATATCCTGTCACTGTGGCAAAGAGCCAGAGCACCTCCGCTTCCGCCTTCACCAATTACAATCGATAAAATAGGAGTTTTCAGATCAGACATTTCATAAAGATTATCTGCTATTGCCCTTCCCTGACCATGTTCCTCAGACAAAACATCGCAGTAAGCACCCGCAGTATCAACAAAACAAAGAATTGGCCTGCCAAACTTTTCAGCCTGTTTCATTAGACGAAGTGCCTTCCTATACCCTTCCGGTCTTGCACTTCCAAAGTTATGGACTATTCGGTCATTTATATCCTTACCTTTTTCTATTCCAATCACAGTAACCGGAATATCTAAAAGAAATCCAATTCCACCGATCACTGCCTTATCATCCCCATAGAGCCTGTCACCGCAAAGCTCAGTAAATTCAGTTATGCATCCTTCTATAAAATCTAATGCGGTTTTTCTATTTTCGCTCCTGGCATTTCGTACAATTTCTATATCATTCATCAGTATACCTTTCATGCAGCCTAAGGATTTTTTCTATATAAGCCTTTTGGTCCTTCCTTTGAACAATAGCATCAATAAAGCCGCATTCCATTACACGCTCAGCTTTCTGAAAGCCTTCCGGAAGAGCTGTCTTTAGCGTCTTTTCCACTACCCTTGGTCCAGCAAATCCAACTCTTGCATAAGGCTCAGACAAAGTAATATCCCCAAGCATGGCAAAGCTTGCATCAACACCGCCGGTAGTAGGATTTGTCAAAAGAACTATATATAGTCCGCCGCTGTTACTATGAACCTTTACAGCAGCTGATACCTTGGACATCTGCATAAGAGAAATCATCCCCTCCTGCATTCTGGCCCCACCGGAAACCGTTATTCCAAGAACCGGCAAGTTCTTAGCAGTTGCATACTCAAAAAGTCTCGTTATCTTTTCTCCTACAACCGCCCCCATTGACCCCATCATAAAATTTGCTTCCATTGAAAAAATACATATCTTATGACCACCAATTTCTGCAGTACCACATATGACGCCTTCATTTTCACGGCTTTTTTCTTTTGCAACAGCCAGCTTTTCTTCATATTCCGGAAAGTCCAGGATATTTCTCGACTCCAAATCACCGTCAAGCTCAACAAACGTCCTGTTATCAGATAGCATCAGAATTCTTCTTCTGGCCCTTACCGGAAAATAATAGCCACATTCAGGACACACAAAGAAATTGCGCCTGATTTTCTTTATCGAAGTCACATTTTGACAATTTTTACAGGTAATCTTCCTGCTTCGCACTTTTTTATCATCTGATTCAAGTTCATTATTTACCTTTAAAAAAAGCTTTCTTAAGTCCATTTCCAATTACCTTCCGGTAAGCGCCAATATGCTTGTATCGTAATTTCCAATCACAAATCTGTTATTATTCATGAACTCCATATGCATATCTCTGTTATTATCAACTCCCACCAGAACGAATTCCGATAAAGCCGTTTTCATCTTTCTAATGGCACCATCCCTTGTCTGCGCACAAACTATGAGCTTACCAAGCATAGAATCATAAAAAGGAGGAACAACATAATTTGTGTAAAGTGCAGAGTCAAATCTTACCCCAACACCTCCGGGAACATGCAACAGCTCCACTTTTCCGGCACTTGGCGCAAAGGTCTTTGAATTTTCCGCGCATATTCTGCATTCTATGGCATGATTCCTGGTTGAAATATCTTCCTGCGAAAAACCAATAGCCACACCGGCAGCAGTTCTTATCTGCCATTCCACGATATCAATCCCGGACACCATCTCAGTAACTGAATGTTCTACCTGAAGCCTTGTATTCATCTCCATAAAGTAAAAAGAGTTTCCTTTAACAAGATATTCAATGGTTCCCACAGTCACATAACCAACTTCAAGAGCAAGACGGACAGAAGCCTCATACATTCTGCTTCTAAGTTCCGAGGACAAAACAGGAGCAGGACACTCTTCAATAAGTTTCTGATTCTTTCTTTGAACGGAACAGTCTCTGTCGCCAAGCACCAGGACTTTGCCCTGCATATCTCCGAGAATCTGAACCTCGACATGCTTTACATTCTCCAGATACTTTTCCATGAATATTGCATTGTCGTTAAAAGAACTGCCTGCCTCTTTTTTTACCTGATCAAAAGCATCATCCAGTTCGGATTCCTGCCTGACAATACGGATTCCTTTTCCTCCGCCTCCGGCTCTTGCCTTTAGAATTACAGGATATCCAAGCATTTCTCCTGCCTTATGTGCATCTCTACTGTTGCCAAGGATATCACTTCCGGGCGTCACAGGAACTCCTGCTTTTGTGGCAAGATTTCTGGCAATCTCCTTCTGGCCCATTTTCTCGATAACAGCACTTCCAGGTCCGATCAGAGTAATCCCATTTTCTTCGCATAGTCTGGCAAAATCAGGATTCTCGGAAAGCATTCCATAGCCAGGATGAATCGCATTTGCATTTGTTTTCTTTGCAACAGTTAAGATTGCATTCATATTTAAATAACTGTCTTTAAGGAGTGATCCACCAATGCAATAACTTTCATCCGCCATTTCTACATGAAGTGCTTCCCTGTCAGCTTCTGAGTATACTGCAACAGTCTTTATTCCCATTTCCTTGCAGGCTCTTATTACCCTGACTGCAACCTCACCTCTGTTGGCAATCAATATCTTTTCGAACATTTCTTTCCTCCAAAAGAAAAGCAAAAATACATGAAACTAATAATTCAAAAGCCTTGCTATCACACACACTTTTTGGTAATTGCAAAAGAAAAATCTCCACTCATACATTTTTTTCCATCAACCGAAACTTCCCCATGAAGTGCATAAAGAGGGTGACTTTCTCTCACCAGCCTGACATCGATTTTGGCAAGGTCACCGGGCCTGATCATTCCGCGAAAACGCACCTTATCAAGCCCCGTATATACAGGGAGTACATCTTCATCTTTCATCTTATCCGCAAACAAAACGCAGGCTGACTGCGCCATCATCTCACACTCAATCACCCCTGGCACAATCGGGTTACCTGGAAAATGCCCCTGCAAAAAGAATTCATCCCCTCTCACCCTGTAGTATCCGGTTGCAGACATTTCATCGTTTAACACAGCTTCATCAATAAGAAGCATTGGCTCCCTGTGGGGAAGAATCTTCTTAATTTCTTCTTTGTCCATTACTTAACACCTCACCTTATTACAAAAAGAACCTGATCATACTCCACAAGGTCGCCCTCTTTAGCATTTACATTAGAAATAACGCCATCTACTGTGGCTTTCACCTCATTCATCATCTTCATGGCTTCTATACTGCACAGAACATCTCCCTTTTTTACAAAGTCTCCAACTTCTCTCTTTTTCCCTTCCACCTCAGGGTAAAAAACTCCAAGAAGAGGTGACTTTATCGGTGTTCCCTCCACTTTTTCAACAGTTTCCTTTGATTTTCCCTCAGGTTTCAGTATTGTTTCTAAGTTCTCAGGCTTACCATCGGTAATTCCTGCAGTAGTGACATAGCCACTTCTATTATTTTCAAACCCTACTTCCTTCTTAAGGATCAATTTAAATCCATCCTCTTCCACAGAAAGCTCACTTAGATCCAGGGTTCTGAATACTTCTGCATATTTTTCCAGCAAGTCTGTCATGAAATCACCCCTTCTTAAATGCTATGCATGCGTTATGTCCGCCAAAACCAAGTGATGTACTGAGTGCATATTTTATCGGTGCTTCAACTGCCTTATTTGGTGTATAGTCAAGATCACACTCCTCATCCTTTTCTTTGTAATTGATTGTTGGCGGAATTATTCCCTCAGAAAGAGCAAGAACTGATGCGATTGCTTCAACTGCTCCGGTTGCCCCCATCATATGACCAGTCATTGATTTAGTAGAACTAATATGAATGTCATAAGCTTTTTTACCAAAAACTGCCTTTATAGCCTTGGTCTCCATAGCATCGTTTAAATGGGTTCCGGTTCCATGAGCATTTATGTAAAGCTCATCTTCATCCTGAATTCCGGCTTCATTTACTGCTGCTTTCATTGCCCTTATTGCACCGCTTCCCTCCGGATCAGGAGCAGTAATATGATAAGCATCAGATGTATTACCATATCCCTTAACTTCCGCAAATATCTTAGCTCCTCGCCTTTTAGCGTGCTCAAATTCTTCAAGGATCAGCATTCCTGCTCCTTCCCCCATTACAAATCCGCCTCTTCTTTTATCAAAAGGAAGGCTTCCTTCTTCAGGGTTATCAGAAAGGTTAAGGGCCTGGCAATTAACAAAACCTGCCATAGCCAGTTCGTTTATAGAAGCCTCCGCTCCTCCTGCAATAATTGCATCTGCATAGCCATGCTTAATGGCACGATACGCTTCACCTATTGTATGGGTGGATGTGGCACAGGCAGTAACAACAGGCAGTGTGGGCCCCTTAGCCCCAAACTTAATAGAAATTGCCCCGGCAGCCATGTTACTGATCATCATTGGAACAAAAAACGGTGAAACATAGTCCGGTCCTTTTTCAGATAGCTTATTTGTCTCTCTTATGGTGGTATTTATACCACCTATCCCGGTCCCCACATAAACTCCAAAGCGCTCTTTATCCAGATCACTATTTAAAATCCCGCTCTGCTCAACCGCCTGCTTGGCAGCTCCCATGGCATACTGCATGAAAAGATCTGATTTCCTTATTTCCTGGGCGGTATCATAATAATTCTTCGGCTCAAATTCTTTTACCTCAGCATCAAGTCTAACCTTAAGCCTTGATGAGTCGAAGCGCTTTATCTTATCAATTCCGCATTTTCCGTTCCTGATATTATTCCAAAAGGTGTCAATATCATTTCCTATTGGAGAAATAATACCCATCCCCGTCACAACAACTCTACACATACAATCCTCCATCAACCTTTATAACTTCCCCAGTAATATAAGATGCGCAGTCAGAAGCAAGAAAAAGAACCAGCTCTGCCACATCCTGCGGTCTTCCCAAAGTCCCCATGGGAATCTGCTTTTTAATTTCATCTGCCTGTTCATCAGAGAGCTTATCTGTCATATCTGTAGATATGAAACCCGGAGCAACTGCATTACATCTGATGTTCTTTTTTCCATATTCTCTTGCCACAGCCTTAGTAAAACCTATTATTCCAGCCTTCGATGCCGCATAATTGGTCTGCCCCTTATTTCCCATAAGTCCTACGACCGAGCTTATATTAATGATGCTTCCACTTCTCTGCCTTACGAACTGGCGTATAAAGCTCTTAGTAACAAAAATCGTTCCCTTTAGATTAACATCGATAACATCATCAATCTCCATAGCTGAGAGCGAAGGAAGTATGTTGTCCCTTGTAATGCCGGCATTGTTTACCAGAATATCTATCTTTCCAAAGTCTGCTATAATCTCCTCGCTTACCGATACTACCTGATCAGCATTTTTCACATCACAGATATATAGCCTTACCCTGCTACCAAGCTTTTCTAGTTCTTCTATAGTTAAAATAGCCTTCTGCGAAGCTGTAGTTGCTATTATTGCCATGTTGGCACCATTTTCTGCAAGTTTATAAGCTATAGCCTTTCCGATTCCCCTGGTGCCTCCTGTTATTACTGCTGTTTTTCCCTTAAGCATAATTAAGTTCCTTCTTTATATTTTCAAGATCACTTAAATCACAGATATTAAAGATCTTAGCCCCGGGTACAGTTCTTTTTACAAATCCTGATAAAGTCTTACCGGGGCCACATTCTATAAAGGTATCAACTCCATCCCTTGACATATTTAAAAGAGTCTCTTCCCACTTCACACTGTTTGAGATTTGATCAGTAATTAGCTCAACCATCTCATCTTTTTGAGCCGGATATGGTCTTGCCGTCTTATTGGCATAAAGATCCTTATGATCAGTGTTCAAACAGTCTATATAGTTTTCGCAAAATTCTTCCTTTAGTTTTTTAGAAGCCTCTTTCATATATGGGGTGTGAAAAGAGCCGCTTACATTAAGCTGTACAAAACGTGCATTCTCGCTCTTAAGAACCTCTTTGAACGATTCAATGTTATTTTCTTTCCCGGAGACAACTATCTGACCCGGACAATTGTAATTTACAGGATAAACCTCATTTTCAAGGCAAAGAGCTTTGAGCTTATCCTTGTCCATACCCATTACCGCCAACATGCTTCCCTTCACATTTTCAGAAGCCTCCTGCATGAAGCTTGCCCTCTTACACACCAGTTTAAAGGCATTCTCCTTGGAAAGAGCCCCGCTAACAGCCATACCTACCATTTCTCCAAGAGAAAAGCCAGCCACAGCATCAGGGTGGATCCCGGCATTTTCAAGAGCCAACGCCCCTGCAATATCCGCAAGGAAAAGACAGGGCTGTGTATTCTCAGTCACTTTTAATTCCTCAGAACTTGCATTAAACATCTGGATAATGGTTCCCGGTCTTATAGCCTCGGCAACACCAAAGAAGTTATGAACTTCAGGTATATTCTCATACAGATCCTTAGCCATGCCCGGAAACTGGCTTCCCTGACCTGAAAATAAAAAAGCAATTTTTCCCATTTCTGATTCCTTCTATTATTCTTTACTTCTAATTTCTCAATGATAAAAAATATTGAATTATACAAACTCATGACCAAGGAGGTTACAAGCATCACTGTATATTTCTGTTACAATTTTCTTACAGGAATCCTCACTCTTAACAAGGCCGGCTATCTGTCCGCACATGCAGGATCCACTTTTTACATCTCCATCTATAGCTGCGCGTCTAAGGGCACCAGCTCCCATTTTTTCAAGTTCTTCAGGAAGAGTATTTTTATCATTCTCCATCTTAAAAAACTGTCTTGTCATGTTATTTTTCAGAGCTCTTACAGGATGTCCAAGGCTCTTTCCCGTAACAATTGTGTCCCTGTCTCCGGCCTTTAAGACTTTTTCCTTGTAATTTGGATGAACATTACACTCTTTTGCAGTAAGAAACCTTGTTCCCATCTGAACAGCCCTTGCGCCAAGCATGAAAGCAGCCGCCATTCCTCTGCCATCAGCAATTCCACCAGCTGCTATGACAGGGATATTCACTGCATCAACCACCTGTGGAACCAAAGCCATGGTTGTTGTATCTCCTACATGTCCTCCGGATTCACAGCCTTCAGCCACAACGGCACAGGCTCCCATCCGTTCAACCATAACCGCAAGTGCTACGCTTGCCACAACACAAATAACTTTCACACCGTTATCAATTAGTTTTTGCATGTATTTTGCGGGATTGCCTGCACCTGTTGTTACAACCTTGATTTTTTCCTGACATACCACCTCAACAGCCTCGTCAATATATGGGCTCATCAGCATGAGATTTACTCCAAAGGGCTTATCTGTCAGTTTTTTTGCCTTGATTATCTGTTCCCTTAACTGCTCGCCATTGGAATTCATCGCAGCAATGAGGCCAAGTCCCCCTGCATTTGAAACCGCACTAGCCAGATCAGCATCAGCAATCCATGCCATTCCCCCTTGAATTACCGGATATTCAATGTCCAGCATTTCACATATAGGATTTCTATTCATACAATCCTCCAGAAAATCGATTATTACACTCTTGGAAACAACATAGGTGCATTACTGGTTTTCAATGTGTTTAACAAGCTGCTCAATTGTTGTGATTTCCTGAGTCAACTCGATCTTGCAATCAAGCTCTTCCTGCATCTGCATCACAAGCTCCATAATATCCAGTGAATCAAGACCAATTTCTGAAAAAGTTGAAGTCAGAGAAATCTCAGACTCATCCTTATCCAGGTACTCTGCTATTATCTTTACAATTACTCCGCTAACATCCTTCATTTTCATTTCTCCTTTTTTTCAAAAAAATTTTCGTGTGAACAGGTTTATTTGTTATTTCCTATCCAATTTATCAATCTTTTGTTACAATAATCTTGGGGGTAACCCCCAGGTCAAGAGATTTTTTTCAGATTTTATGGGAGTTTTTTATGACAGGAAATGATAGTTTTCAGAACGATGAAAAAGAGTATTCTTTAACTGTAGGTCAATTTGCCAAATTATGCGGCACTACAAGAGACACATTAAGACATTACTATGAGCAAAAAATAATCACTCCAAGAGTTGATCCAGATAACGGCTACCACTACTACTCAGCCTCCCAGATCAGTTCTTTTTTCTTTATAACCACCATGAGGCAGGCCGGCTGCTCCATTCAGGAAATAAGGGACACCATTAATAGTTCCTCGAAGGAAGCTATAACCAAACTTGCCAATTCCAAAATTCTCGATATGCAAAGAGAACTCTTTTTGATCAATAAAAAAATTAGTGCTCTTCACCTTGGCATGTGGATACTAAACACCTATGAAGAGCATGGCTATAATAAAGTCTACGTCGGAGACATTCCTGATATAAGTGTATCAAAGACGCCCATCAGAAACAGTGACAGCGCATATCATACCGCAGATATTGCGGCCGATATTTCAGAACATCTTTTTAAAGCCTCCGGTAATGGAGCCTTATCTACATTCCCCACCGGAGTTACTATTGGGTATGAGAATCTTATAAAAAAGCATTATGTCTATAACAATATAGTAAGCCTCTCATTCCTTCCGGCAGATGAAATGGATACCCAAAAGCTTCCCAGCAACAGAGTGGTCGCCTGCTATCACGAACATAATTCATCCGATATAGAAAAAACGTACGCAAAGATGGTATCATATATTAAAAGAAATGACCTTACACCTCTATCTGATTTGTACAGCGTAAGTCTTATCAATCTGTACAACAAGGAGAAACAGCATACTTACTTTAAATATCTTTTTATATGCATCGCATAAACTTTTTGCCAGAAAGGAATAGACATGACAACAGTAAGCAAGGTAGAAACAGACAAATTTACAATGAATTATTTTTCTTTCGGAAACGGACCTAAGAACCTGGTAGTAATCCCCGGCATTAGCATTCAGAGCGTAATGGGTTCTGCCAATACCGTGGCAGCAGAATACTCTCTTCTTGAAAATGATTTCACAGTTTATGTATTTGACAGACGTGAAGATATACCGGATCCATATTCAATTTATGACATGGCTCATGATACGGTTGATGCCATTAAATCCCTGGGGCTTTCTAAATTCAGTCTGTTTGGCGCATCTCAGGGTGGTATGATTTCAATGGTGATCGCCATCGAGAATCCTGAGCTTGTTGAAAAGCTGATTCTTGGATCAACCTCTTCTCATATCAAGGATTCCCAGTCAGCTGTTTTGGACAAGTGGATCGAGCTTGCCAAAAACAAGGACGCTCATAGTCTTTATCAGAGTTTTGCCAAGGAAATCTATCCACCTGAAGTTTACGACGATTATAAGGAATACTTTTCAGATATCAGCAACAGTGTAACTACTAAGGAGCTTGAGAAATTTGTAATACTTGCAAGCGCCATAAAAGGCTTTGATATATCAGAGGATCTGAAAAAGATAAAATGCCCTACTCTTGCTATGGGTGTTTTTGAAGATGCAGTTCTTGACTCGGATGCAACAATGGAAATTGCTGAGAATCTTGATTACAGACCTGATTTCAAACTGTTCATGTATATCGGCTATGGACATGCTGCTTTTGATACAGCACCGGATTATAGAGAGAGGATTTATTCCTTCCTGACAAAAGAATAATAAAATGAATCAATAATTTACAAGGAATTTTTAGATATGGCATTTGATGGAATCACAATAGCGAATTTAACCAAGGATTTTAACGATAGATTAAATGGAGGTCGAATATATAAAATAGCACAGACCGAGAGTGACGAGCTCTTTATCACCGTCAAGCTCTCTTATGAAAACGCTGAGAAATATGGCATCAAACAGGAAAAACTTGTTTTATCTGCCGATGCTTCTCTTCCGCTTACTTACCTTACTGACGAAAACAAACCTTCTCCCATGACTGCTCCGAATTTCTGTATGCTACTTAGAAAGCACATTCAGAACGGCCGCATTATATCTGTATCTCAGCCCGGTGGTCTTGAGAGAATCATCAGATTTGAAGTTGAACACCTTGATGAAATGGGTGACCTTCGTCACAAAGTTCTTTTAATCGAGATCATGGGCAAGTACAGTAATATCATTTTTACAGATGAGGAAAATGTCATAATTGACAGCATAAAGCACATTCCTGCATCTGTAAGTTCAGTAAGAGAGGTTCTTCCCGGACGGGAATACTTCATTCCATCCCAGGATAAGGCCAATCCTCTGACCACTACTGCAGATGAGTTTTCAAGCTGTGTTCTTAGTAAGGGAATGCCTGTATTTAAAGCTATTTATTCAAGCTACACAGGTCTATCTCCTATCATTGCCCAGGAAATATGTTTCAGAAGCGGCGTTGATGCAGATAAATCAGCAATTGCTCTTGATACAGATGAATCAATTGCTTTATACAAGACTTTCTGCCAGGTAATTGATCTGGTAAAAAACGGCACCTTTACTCCAACTGTTATTTATGAAGACGGCGCTCCAAAAGAATTTGCTTCTATTCCGCTGACTTTATACAAGGACACCTGCACTTCCAAAAATTTTGACGATATTTCTTCTCTTTTACAGAATTACTACGCAGAAAAAAATGTAGTTACCAGAATCCGTCAGAAATCTGTTGATCTAAGAAAAATTGTCCAGACTGCTCTTGAGCGCAATGTCAGAAAATACGATCTGCAGCTTCGACAGATGAAAGACAGCGAGAAAAAGGATAAATACAAAACATACGGCGAACTTCTTACCGTTTACGGATATAGTGCCGAGCCGGGTGCTGATAAGATCACAGTTAACGATTACAATACAGGCAAGGATGTTACCATCGCTTTGGATCCTACTCTGACGCCTCCTCAGAATGCCAAAAAGTATTTTGATAAATACACCAAACTCAAAAGGACTGCTCAGGCTTTGGAAGAACAGATGAAGGAATCAAAAGAGGCTATTGACCAGCTGGAATCCATACAGACAGCCCTTGAAATCGCCCAAAAGGAAGCTGACCTTGCCCAGATCCGTCAGGAGCTTGTTGACAGCGGCTATATCAAAGCTCACCACACAGGGAAAAATAGTCGCCGCGAGAAGATAACCAGCAAGCCCTTCCACTACCTTAGCAGTGATGGTTTTGATATTTATGTTGGCAAAAACAATATCCAAAATGATGAACTTACTTTCAAAACAGCCAATGGTGGTGACTGGTGGTTTCATGCCAAGAAAATCCCCGGTTCCCATGTTGTTCTGATAACTGGTGGCAAAGAAGTTCCGGACAGAGCCTTTGAAGAAGCTGCTGCTCTTGCCGCTTTTTATTCAAAAGGCAAAGTTCAGGAAAAAGTTGAGATTGACTATGTTCAGAGAAAAGAGGTCAAAAAACCAGGTGGTGCCAAGCCGGGCTTTGTAGTCTACTACACCAACTATTCCATGGCCATTTCTCCTGATATATCTGCCCTTAAACTTATTAGTGATTAATTCGTACACAGTAAAAACACCTCATTACAAACTCGTAATGAGGTGTTTCTTAAGGAGGGGGTGCATATTGTAGCAAGAATCACTTAAAGAATTCCAAATCTTCTTTCAGTGTTTCTGCAAGTTTAAGCAGTTCCTCAGAAGTATCAGCAAGTCTGACTGTTTCCATGCTAAGCTCAGACATTGTCATAGCCGTAGTCTCTGCAGATGCAGCATTTTCTTCGGAAATAGCGGAAAGATTAGTCATAAGATCAACGATAACCTCACCTGAAGAATCACAGGATTTTGCCTGGTTAAGCACATCCACAACCGACTCTTTTGTAAAATCTATTCCTTCTATGACATTTCCATATTTATCACTTGTCGAATCTATGCTGTTTTTCTGTGATTCAATAAGCTCTGTAACTTCGTTTATGGTCTCTACTGTACGGTTTGACTCTTCAGTAAGACTCTTAATAATACCCTCTATGATTCCGGTTGACTGATTCGTCTGATCAGCTAACTTGGAAATCTCACTTGCAACCACTGCAAAGCCCTTCCCGGCTTCACCTGCCCTTGCTGCCTCAATACTTGCATTTAAGGACAAAAGATTAATCTGATTAGCCACAGATGAAATAAGACTTACTGCATCCTGAATCTGACCAACAGATTCATCTGTCTTTCTAACCTGACTGACAATCTTTTCAAAGGCTGATGTAGTCATATTGCTGGATTTAGTCAGGTTCTCCATATTTACTGTTGCTTCACTGCCGATGGCACTCATCTCGTTAGACCTGTCAGAGAGATTATTTACGCTATCTAAAATTTGCTGAATGTTATTTCTGATATCTACAACCTTCTGCGAAGAAGTCTCAATATCTTTTGCCTGCTCACCGGCTCCTTTTGATATCTCTTCTACAGTCTGTCCAATTTCACCAGCTACTCCTCTAGTCTTTGTTGCACTCTCTTCAAGAGCTAAACCTGAATCTGCCAGTACCACAGACATCTTTTTAAGATTATCAACAGTACTCTCCAAAGTATCAAGAAATCCATTAAGGCTGGAAGCAAACTCTGCAAACTCGTCTTTTCCTTCCTCATTAGCTCTTGCTGAAATTCTACCTGCTGCTATCTCTTCAATAGCAGACTGAAAGGAATTAACGCTTCTATTTATGCCAAGGCTAACTCTTGCAAGTATCAATACAAGTACGATAATACTTGCCAGAAGAACAACTACAATAATACCTGTAACACTGGTCCTTACAGCATTCATATTGGCTGTAGCCTGATTCTGTACGCTTTCACACAGCTGAGTAAGCGTAGAGTTAATATTGGCATTGTCAGCCTTTAATGAAAGTGTCTGCTTATCCACAGTCTTAAGCTCCTCAAATATAGATTTCTGAGCTTGTAAAAGAGATAGTGAATTATCAGAAAGTGAAGGATCTGTTGTATATTTAGGAATATTATTTTCTATCTCATTTAAAAGAGCTTCAATCTCTGAAAGACTTGCTGTAACATCTTTTCCCTCAACAACAAGCTTACTGTAAGATGCCACTTTGCTGTTAAGCTCATCCAGCTTGGATCTAAACCCATAGACTCCGGAAATTGCTCCGCCATACTTATAGGACACACCCGGAGTAACTATAGAAGGATCAATATAAAGCTCATAGTATAGATCAGGATATTTTTCCATATCATAATCTACTACATTTAAAGTCGTAGAAGCCTCTTCCCAGGTCTGATTAGCTTCATCAAATTTTCCGGTAACCTTAAGTGCTTTCCCACCGCCAAAATCAGTAATCTGTGCTCCAGAAAGGCCATCACCTGACATTTCCGAAAGCTCAACCTGTGAAAGGTCAATTGCAACTTCATCCTTACCATTAACTAATTTATAATTCATCAAGTAGTAATCACCCTTGTAAGTAAAGGTTCCACCAACACGAGTGATCAGATTATTTCGTTTTCCTGCCTCAGGAAGTGCATATTTATACTCAAGTTTAACGTAATCCTTACCATCAATCTTAACCGGAGTTCCATTTTCGCCAAATACAACATCAATCCAATGGATTTCGATCCAGTCATTATTATTTACCAGACTTGTAAAGCTCTCAGAAAGGGCGCTGCTTGCCTCTAAATACTGCTGGTATTTACCAATGGAAGAATCATAACCACGCTGAGAATGAATGCTACTTATCTCCTTGTAGTTAGAAATAACCTGACTAACATCACTTATTATGGAATCTACTTGTGTTGAATACTCAGGTCCAGCGATTGCCTTAAGCTGCTGAGCTTTACTTTCCATCTCATTCAGGTTAGATAAAGTAGCGTTGAGATAACTTTCATCAACATAATACTGATAAAGTGCATCATTTGCCAGATTCTGCGCCTGCAGCACATTAATCTCATCAACCAGAGAAACAACCTCACTGTTCTGACCATTTTTGTATATTGATGTAACTCCAACAATACCAATTACCAGAGCTGCCACAATACCCAAAACTCCCATAACAAGGATTTTCCCTTTTACTGATCTAAAAAACGGTCCCTTGCTCCTTGCTTTTGTTCCTTTAGCCATAGTATATGCCCTCTCATTATTCACGAAAACACACGCACATTTATACAGTATCTGGTTTTATTATATAATTGCCACGCTAAAGGTAAATGCATATTTTGTAAAGGTTTTCTTAAATAAAAATAACCGCAAAGCCGCTATTTTAATGCATTTTTTTATTAAATCATGTTTATACAATCCTCATGTTTTTGATGAAAGAAAGAATATTAAAAACAATCAAATTTTGTTTTAACTTCAATTTAATTTATTATTATTCAGTCAACAACATAAAATCACTCTCTAACTTTACGATATGTCGACAAGTAAAAAATGCGATAAAAATGAAAAAAAATATGTTGGCATCGACTTTAAAAGAAATTAAAATATCTTTAGTAAATAGCTTACGGGGAAGGCTAATAATATGTTAAATGGGAAGAGAATTATTGCATTATGCACTTATGGGATATATGAAGATCAGGAATTTGCATTTCTTTCTGAGCTTGGGAGGATTGTTGCTGAAAAGGATTGTTTTCTATTTATCTATACAATGAATTCCGAAATAGGAATCGCTTCTACAGATCTTACTGAGGTTGAAGTATATAACCTTATTCCTTACGATAAAGTTGATGTCATCGTTATCATGAACGAAAAAATAAAGATCCGCAGCGTATGTCAGGACATCATTGACAAGGCTACTGCTAAGAATGTGCCTGTTATAGTTGTGGATGGTGAATATGACAATGTATCAATGGTTCGCTATAACTATGCCGCTGGCTTTGAGAAGGTTGTTCGTCATGTAATTGAAAAACACCAGGTAAAAAAGCCTCATTTTATGGCAGGACATAGAAATAACACTTTTTCTGATGAACGCATAAATGTATTCAAAAAAGTTCTTGAAGAAAACAATATACCTTTTGACAACAGCATGATAAGCTACGGTGATTTCTGGGCATTGCCCTGCAGAGCTGCAACCACGGAGCTTCTTAAACGTGACGAGCTTCCGGATTCAATCATCTGTGCCAACGACATCATGGCTATTAATGTATGTGACGTATTAAATGATGCTGGCATCAAGGTTCCGGAGGATATCCTTGTTTCAGGCTTTGATGGCATTGATGAAGCATTTCTGTCATCTCCGGGTATAACTACCGCAGTTTGTGATAGCGGTGAGCTGGCTCACGCAGTCCTTAATTCTCTTGAAGACGTGTTCGCAGGAAAAGCAAAATCAACAAAATTGGTTGAACCTGTTTTTATTCCTAACGAATCCTGTGGATGCCCCAGGAAAGACCTACATGTTACTGCTACTGTCAGCGAGCTGAATAACCTCTTTTACCACCATGAAGATGAAGTTCACGTATATCAGAGTATAATTTCTAAATTCATGATTGATAAAGATATTGAAAATAGTATCAGATACCTTAAAGAGAACCACGCCCAGTACGCACAGGTTGTTATAGAAAAATCCTGCATTGATCTGGAAAAGAATTTCTTCTATGACGATGTAGAAAAAGGCGATCGACTGGTAGTATATGATTCATACAGCGATATTGATAACTTCTACCCTTACAATCCTGATGAAATCATTCCTCACCTTAGTGAAATAATGAAGATTGGGCAGCCTATTATTTTCAACAGCCTTATATATATGGATAAGTGTCCGGGTTTTGTCTGCTACTCTTATCCTCGAACAATGCTGATTGACTACAACCAGACTCCAAACCTAACTAACTGCTTTGAAATGAGTATAGGTGGATATGTCATAACCCGTTATCAGCAGTACCTTCGCGATAAGATTCAGAAAATGTACCAAAACGACGCTTTAACAGGCCTGTACAACAGACTCGCCTTCAGGACCAAAATAGATGAACTCTTTAAAAACCCAGAGTACATCGGTCAAAAAATAACTGTTATCATGCAGGATTTGAATGGTCTCAAGCAGATAAATGATAACCTCGGACATTTAGCAGGTGATAAGGCAATAACAGCAGTTGCCGCATCACTCAAACAGTCTTGTCCCCCAAATGCTATCTGTGTAAGAGCAGGAGGTGATGAACTCCTTGCCTTTATTTTAGGAGACTGTGATGTTGATCAAATATGCACTGCTATAGATAAACGACTTGCCATATCCAGCACAGAGCTAGGATTTACTGTCTCAGCCAGCACAGGTACTTACTCCACTGTTTACGATGGTCAGATGGATATAAGTAAGATTATTGGCATTGCTGATGAAAGAATGTACGAGATCAAGAGGCATTCCAAAGAAATCAAAAAACAGTTAGCTTGATACACTGTAAAATCTAGCATTAATTATAAATCTCAGAAAAAAACAGCAGACCTTTTGATCTGCTGTTTTTCAAATGTTTATCTCTATATTTACTTAACATACTCAATAAGAAGTCTAAGCACATTCTCAGCACCATCTCTGTGGCTTCTCTCATAACCATGAGAAGCATATACACCTGCTCCAATGAGGCCATGCTTAAGGTCATTACCAGAGCGAAGTGTTGCCTCAACATCACTTCCGTAATGAGGATAAATATCTACAGCATAATCTGCGCCGCTGTCCTTGGCAGCCTGAGTAAGAGCCTTTACAATTTCGAAGCTGTAAGGGCCACCACTATCCTTAGCACAGATAGATACCTGCTTCTCAGTACAGGTAAGTCCATCTCCTACACAACCCATATCAACAGAAATCGCCTCAGTGCAGCCCTCAGGTACACTGCCACAGCCACCATGTCCTACCTCTTCATACACTGTAACATGGGCATAAAGAGCTCTACTTGGTGTAACCTTCTTTTCTTTTATATATTTAGCTAGTCCAAGAAGAATTCCAACGCTTAACTTATCATCAAGAAATCTTGACTTGATGTAACCTGTTTTCGTAACTCTTACATTAGGCTCGAAACATACAATATCACCTACAGAAATGCCAAGCTTTTCTGTGCCTTCTTTGGAATTAACATCTTCATCCAGAACAACTTCGCAATTCTCCCAGGTTCTCTTAATTTCATCGTAGTCGCCATTGACATGAATTGACGCATTATTAAGCTGAAAAGTTCCCTCATAGATTCCGTCGAACTTGGTCACAACCCTTACATTTTCAGTCTCTGCATTATTAGGATTCATGCCGCCAAGATTTGTAAGCTGTAATCTGCCGTTAGACTTGATTGTAGCAACCATTCCACCAAGTGTATCAGTATGAGCTTCCAGAAGAAGTCCGTTCTTTTTATCTTTTCCGGTAAGATCAACTATTACTCCACCTTTATTTGTAAGTGTTGCAGTAAAGCCCAGCTTTTCAAATTCTTTTTTTACCCAGTCTGCAGCTTCCTTTGTATAGCCTGTTGGAGAATCAATGTTAAGGAGCTTCGTTGTCTCCTCTACAATAAAATCTGTATATTTGCTAAGATCGATTTTCTTTGCTGGCTTTGATGCTGCCACTTTCTTTTTACTTGTTTTTGTACTACCTGCCATGCTTATCCAGCCTCCCTTTTTATATTTTCAATAAAAATATTCTTAAAATATCAATATACTAAGCTATCCGATCATCTGATTACTTTCACCTTTTTAAGTATTCTTACGAGTACATAGCCCTTAGGAATTCTTCGTATCTCATTTTCAGATGCACCGCCCGTTCTGATAAGGACTACAAAATATACGACTATTGCCACAATCATAGCTACTATGGCCGCGATCAAATTTACAAAATAGCTTGAGTACATATAATCCGAAAAAGGCAGATCCGCGCTAATAGCAGCTATCTTCCCGCTCCTGCCAATAATGAAAGAAATGAAGTTTACTAAAACATATGATAAATATGCAAAAACTCCCATTACAGCAGCTGCAATAGTAGGTAGCACGTATGTCTTCTTTATATCATTATTAGTCGTAATACTTCTTTTCAAAGCCAGACCGTTCAAAATACACATCAGCAGTGAATACACTATCGTTACGATGCAAAGTGCAACTCCACCAAGATCAGTAAACAACAGCAAAACTGCTAAAATGCCTGTCTGAACAATAAGCGCAACAAACGCATTGATAACAGGAGTATTCACCTTGCCTATTCCCTGAAGTACTGCGTTTGAAATCGTCGACAATGAATAAAAAACAACAGTAATAGCCAGGTACTGAAGAAGCAGCGCTGCCTCAGCAATAGAAGCCCTCTGTGGGAACAATATCATAATAAAGGGCTTAGCCAAAGCAAATAATCCCACTGCACTTGGAATAGCTATCAGCAAAATAACCTTCGTAACCTTAGAAATTGTTTCGCTGGCTCCCTTCTTATCTCCTTTAGCCAAAAGCCCTGACACCTCAGGAAGCATGGCAGATGCTGCCGCACTGGAAAGCGCTATCGGAAGGCTTGTGATAATCTTGGACTTTCCGTTAAAAATACCATACATTGAAGCAACTCTTGCTTCATCCACTCCTCTTACATGCATAAGAATTCTGCTAAAAAGTGTGGCATTAAGTGATGATGACAAATTATAGATTGCCGTACTCAAAATGAATGGAGTCACAATCATAATTATCATCTTATAAATATCTCTATCCGGAAGAACCCTGTGGTCATCAGTTTCCAATCTTTTATGAATTTCTTTTCTATTAAAGAGGTATATATGAAGCATAAAAAATAGTGCTATTAAAACTCCGGCACCTGTTCCAAGAGCACTTCCTATAGCTCCATACATAGCTCTTTTATGCTCATCACCGGTCCCAATCATCTGTGTAAGGTAAAAAGCGGCTCCTACACTTACTACAGCATTTAAAATCTGCTCTAATATCTGCGATACTGAAGAAGGTATCATGGTTCTCTGAGCTTGAAAATATCCTCTAAGAACACCTAAAAAGCCAAATATAAAAATAGTAGGTGCAAAAAACCTCAGAACTGTTGATGCTCTTCCAGCTGCAAGAAAATCTGCTCCAAAGAAAAGGAACAAACTACCAATAATTCCAACTATCGTCACATAAACAAGAGCACATCTAAATATTCTCTGAGCGGTCTTATACTCACCAACAGCAAGTCTTGCAGAAATAATCTTAGACATGGCTGAAGGAATACTATACGAAGAAATCAATAAAACTATGGCATATATCTCATAGGCTGCGCCATAATAGCCATTTCCCTCATCGCCAATAATATTAGCCAGAGGACTTCTATATAACAAGCCTATGACTTTACTGATAATTCCAGCCGCCGCCAAAATTCCCGCATTCATCAAAAGGCTCTTATTCTCTTTCTTTATTTTTGTATCTATACTCATAAAAAACTTACTACCCAGGTTCTATTTTATTCTTGTATCATATTCTCACGAAATACGTATCTCTAGTGTACGTAGTAAATAATCCACCTCTGATATTATGATTTACAGCCCATACCATGTCAACAGACAAATATATTTATAAGAGTGTAAAAAATAAGAGAAGATTTTCTGTATATGATTCACCTTTTTTGAATCATAGAAAATCTTCTCTAATTTTTTATACCATGGATTACGACGAGGAAACGTGAACAAAACATGCATAATGCATATATTAATTCATCATGGTTTTAACCAGTCGTACATTTCCTGGTACTTCTCAGCGGAAACTTTCCAGGAGAAGTCAACCGCCATAGCCCTGTCAATCATCTTGTTCCACTCGCGCTTCTGATCATAGAATACATGCTCAGCCTCACGAATTGTTCCAAGCATCTCATGAGCATTATAATTCAGGAATCCAAAACCTGTTCCTGTGCTCTCATACTTGTTATAAGGCTCAACAGTATCTATAAGACCGCCGGTCTGTCTGACAATCGGAATAGTTCCATATCTAAGCGCCATAAGCTGTGAAAGTCCACATGGCTCAAACAATGATGGCATCAGGAAAGCATCAGATGCTGCATATATCTTGTGAGACATAGGCTCTGAATAATAAATATTTGCAGAAACCTTGTCATGATATTTCCAGTCAAAATGTCTGAACGCATTCTCATACTGCTCAGTACCTGTACCAAGAACAACAAGCTGAATAGCATCCTGGCACAGCTCATCCAGAACATAATTGATAAGATCAAAGCCCTTCTGATCAGTAAGTCGTGATACAATACCGATCATCATACACTTATCATCTTCCTTAAGTCCAAGTTCTTTCTGAAGTGCTCTCTTATTCTTGATCTTCTCCTTACGGAAATTAATTGCATTGTACTGATAAGGAATATACTTATCTGTTTCAGGATTGAAATCAGTGTAATCAATTCCGTTTACAATTCCTCTAAGGTCATTAGCTCTTGCTCTTAAAAGACCATCAAGCTCCTCACCATAGAACTGTGTCTTAATCTCTTCTGCATAAGCCTTACTAACTGTAGTAATGGCATCTGCAAATACAATGCCGCCCTTTAAAAGGTTCGCATCTTTGAAAAGTCCCAGTTTATCAGGAGTGAAATAGTAATCAGGAAGTCCTGTAATATCCTGGACAGCCTTAATATCCCATTTACCCTGGAACTTAAGGTTATGAATAGTCATAACAGCCTTGATTCCTCTATAGAACTCACTTCCCTGGAATCTCTCTTTAAGATAAACAGGTACAAGACCAGTCTGCCAGTCATGGCAATGTATAATATCCGGTCTAAAGTCTATTGCAGGAAGAATTGAAAGAGCTGCCTTTGAGAAGAAGGCAAATTTCTCAATCTCAAACAGAACATCATCGCCGTAAGGCTTCATTCCGTTAAAATAGAACTCATTGTCGATAAAATAGTATTTAATCCCATCAACTTCTGCTTTAAAGATTCCTACATACTCATTTTTCCAATGAAAATCCATGTAGAAATTGGAAACGTATTCCATTTTCTCTTTAAGCTGCTGGTTAATGCACTTATACAAAGGCAAAATCACACGAACATCGAAGTACCTTCTATCGATTTCTTTTGGAAGTGAACCTACAACATCAGCAAGTCCACCTGTCTTAATAAATGGTACTCCTTCAGAAGCTACAAAAAGGATGTTTTTCATCAGTCTTTATTCTCCTCATACTTTGCAGATTGCATAGCTATAAGTTCTTTATCGTCAAAGTAGTTGATCTTCATTGCATTCTTGACATCAGCAAGTGTCTGAGCTGCAACTTCCTCAGCTACCTGGCTTCCTTTTCTAAGTACCTCATATACATAAGGTATATCCTTCTGGAACTCTTTTCTCCTGTTACGGATAGGCTCAAGTTCAGCCTGAAGAACATTATTAAGGAATTTCTTAACCTTAACATCTCCAAGACCGCCCCTGGAGTAGTGATCCTTCATCTCCTGAAGATTAGCATATTCAGGTGCAAATTCAGCAAAATGCTCATCTCTTGCAAACGCATCAAGATAAATGAATACAGGATTACCCTCAACCTGTCCCGGATCCTCAACTCGAAGATGGTTAGGATCAGTAAACATACTCATAACCTTCTTCTTGATATCTTCCGGTTCCTCAGAAAGGTAAATGCAGTTGCCCAAAGACTTACTCATCTTGGCCTTGCCGTCAATTCCGGGAAGTCTTAAGCATGCCGCATTATCAGGCAAAAGAATTTCCGGTTCCACAAGAGCTTCGCCATAAGTTGAATTAAACTTTCTGACAATCTCCTTACACTGTTCAAGCATAGGTTCCTGATCTTCACCAACAGGAACTGTAGTAGCCTTAAAAGCAGTAATATCAGCAGCCTGGCTAATAGGATATGTGAAAAATCCAACAGGAATGCTGGTCTCAAAATTTCTCATTGCAATTTCTGACTTAACAGTAGGATTTCTCTGAAGTCTTGAAACTGTTACAAGATTCATGTAATAAAATGAAAGCTCAGTAAGTTCAGGAATCTGTGACTGAATGAAAAGTGTAGACTTGGCAGGATCAAGACCTGCTGCAAGATAATCAAGCGCAACCTCAATGATATTCTGACGTACCTTCTCAGGATTATCAGCATTATCAGTAAGAGCCTGCGCATCAGCAATCATAATAAAGATCTTATCGAATTCCCCAGAATTCTGAAGTTCAACTCTCCTCCGAAGAGATCCAACATAATGACCAACATGAAGCTTACCTGTTGGACGGTCTCCAGTTAAAATAATCTTACTCATCCCCAAAAAATCTCCTAACAATAAACTATATATTCTTGAATTTACAATTCAAAAATTAAATGTACTCCCAATAGAATACTCTATTTTTCGCCATGTGACAATTATATAGTAATCAAATTACCATATATTTACACTAATATTATAACCCATTTACTATATTCCAAACACATCAACAGACAAAATTAACATTATATCGTATAATGATTATTTATTATTTCGATTTACTTTATTTTTTATTTATAAATCGTCCATATTTTGTCCAAATTTAATCTATATTATATTATCTATCAGAGGTGAATAACTTCTGACTCCCCCAACAAAACTTTTTTCATACCGGGTCGATCGGCTCCCCACTGGTCGACCCCTCCTCCCAAAAAAGATACCACCTATCATTGATAGGTGGTTTTTTTATGCTGTGAGGCCTTCAGTTGTATCAATAGATTCATTGTCCTGCGCTTCTACAACGTCGATTCTGTCATCTTCACTCATAATAGAGTCCGTCTTCTTAGGGCCTCTAACACCGAAACTTCCTATGTATCTGATATCCTTAAGAAGTTTCCTGACGTTCTTAAGCTCCTTCTCTATATCATCAGGATGAGCACAAATAACAGTTGGAACTCCGCTTCCGTTAAATTCAACACGAAGACCTGCATCCTTAAGAGTTTTAAGAGCCTTAAGCTTGTCTGTTGTACTTATTTCATCTACTTCTTTTATATTCTTTGCCATATCTTGTGCCTTTCTCTTATATAAACACAATATAACATAGTTTTAACATTTTTGCAAACATTCGTTCTGACATTCTTGCACAATTTTATTTATGTTATTTCGTTTATATTTTTCTTTATATTTGGTGTAATAACTGTAAAGATTTTTTAACTATTTCCGATATAATTAGTGAGAACAAAAAATTCTCACTCCCCCAACAAAACTTTTTTCATACCTGGGCTGTCTGATTCCCCGTCAGGCAGCCCTCCTCCCATTAATGGGGATACAATGTATAGTAGACCTTATCTGTCATTTGTATACATCTTCACAAAAAAGTCTTTATCTTTTTGTCTCTCTAATTTAGTTCCATCAGCTGATAAATAAAAACTGCAGCCACTTGCACTGTAATGATTATGTATATTACCGGTAAGGTTTTTCCATTCATCATAATTGGCTTTGCTGGTTTGGTCAATAGCTTCTTCAAAGACAAGTTTTCCCTTAGTAAATGGTTTGATAAGTATAAAGACCTCATCTCCTTTACTAATCTTTATCGCATTCGGAAGCGTAAACGTGTGAAAACCGCCACTAATAGCGGATACTTTCATGATTTCATCAGGATTTTGTAGTTCTTCGCATAAAATGATATTCCCAGACACTTTCGGATTTACAAAAATGCATATCTCATATTGCTGATATGTTTCAAGTCCCATTAAGCCAATGGCTAAAGCTGCTTCATCTCCCTTAGTTTTATATAGCATTCCATAGGGATTTGAAGCTTCTGTATAAGCTGTAACATAATTCTCACTATCTTCAGTAGTGCTATTCATATAAGTAAGAAATCCAGCAGCCTGATAATTATTGTCGTAAAAATCCTTATCTCCTATTACTGCACTGCTATAAGCAGCTGCGTTATTCTTAGCAATAGTCTGATCATAATAGGATAAATACATAATACCGCTTTCACCGGATTCGTAGCCCCAGCTGTTTTTGCAGATCCAGGCACCATCTGCCTCTGGCCTGGAGGCAAAATTATCTCTGCTATATTCATCATCCCATCCTATTATAAGTACCTCATGATTAGCCGTAGGCACATCTTTATCACCAAAATGTGAATACAGGCTAAGGTCGTGTCCCTTCCAGAATTTATTATCAGAATTAATTCCAACTGTTACACCACCATGTTCCATGACCATCTGCTTTATCATCGTATTGCTTAATATTCCGGCACATATCTGATTAACAGCCTGAACATGATATTCGCTAGTATATGCAGCAGAAGGAATATCGTAGTTATCCTCAAAAATATACTGAGAGCCAAACAAGCTCTTAAAAGCATCATCGCCAGTCTCAGCTACAGGTCCTTTCCAGGCAGTCAAAAGACTTATGCAATAATTCGCCACACCTCCGGCAGCCACATAATTCGTATCATAATCAAAAATCCAGGCTCCTTTTTCATCCTCTGCATTAACGAATTCCCGATAATCATCATCTATATAGCCATTTATCGACCCCTCAGCTCTGTGCGCATTATAATAAGCCAGGTGTTTCTCCGACAAGTCAAGATTTAGTGCAGAAACATCATGATGATGCATTAGTATATCGCTTTCAACCGCCCCAAGGGCCGCATAAGCCCAGCACAGCGAAGTATATCCCTGATTTTCAACATCAGTAACATATTTTTTTCCATTTACATTTCTGGAATCATATTTAGCAGGAATATTATCTGCAGAAAAAGATCTGATATCAACCGGAATAACATCTTCAAACTCTTCATTTCCGTAAAAAGAACCGATATCACCATCACTAATTACTATAGCTTCAGGAATAGTTATTTCTTTGACCTCCTGAAATCCCCCGGGCGCTACCTCAAATGCATCTATATCCTGAGTTGGAATAATGGTGTCACTTTCATCTACAGTATCACTATTTGCAGATGAAACCTCATAAGAAATGCTTTCCACACTCTCATTATTATCATCATCAATATTTTTCTCAGTAAATTGAGATATTTTATAAAAACCAAAAACACCAGCGATCAGAATTAAAACCGCCAGTGCAGTCAGCATGCTCTTTTTATTCATTTATCCCCTCACTACCTTAGGATCGTGGTATTAAAAGAACCAAATATGGACTGTGAAATATCTTTTGCAAAAGCTTCATAATCAATATAATGAATCCCGCTTTCCCATCCATCTATGACTCTCAGCATCGGATAAAGCTTATCACCTACTCTCCAGATACTATACCCTGAAACCACAACTGTATGATCTCTGTAGTACCCCCTTGCAATATTCATTATCACAGGGCGGCCCTCAGATATTTCTTTAACCACATGTTTTTCAAAGGACCAGATGTACGCACCACGGCATTTCGCTTTAATCCCGTATGAATTCAAAGCCTCTTTGGTGATACCGGAGATAAAAAATGGCAGTGTCCCAAACTTATCAGTATAGCCATAGCTTTGGGCTATTTCTTCAACATTTTTGTAAATAACATGAATATCCTCGGGAATACCCGGAACATGCTTTATCCTGCCATAATAATCCACAACCCTGGCAACGGCCACCACCGAGCAGTTTCTGGTTTTTCGTCCACTGATCTCCTCCATGGATCTTTGATTCATGGCAAGAGCTTTCCCTCTTTTTACCATGACTCCCTTTTGCCCATACTGATCCAAAAGATATTTAGGTATATTACTGATTCCACCATAGGGTATTCGCTTCATACGTGTAATGCAATCCTTTTGAAAAAAATACTATATCACTATTATAATACAAAAAAGCACATAAAAAGGCTGGATTATTAGCTGCTAAACCACTATAATTGTAATACTGCAGTTAATTTATTTATCTATATTTTTAAAATATCTTAAAGGCAAAAAACACACAAAATAAGTGTTTACTTTTACAGTTTAAAGTGATATAGTGGTCATTGATTTATGTACCATAGGAGGATTAATTATGTCTTTTGAATATATACAGAAGCTCCCTACCCCGGACGAGATAAGGGAGAAATTTCCACTGACCAAAGAGCTTGCGCTTATTAAGCAGGAACGTGACAAGCTTATTTCTGATGTTTTCACGGGAAAGAGTGACAAATTCCTGGTCATCATCGGTCCTTGCTCTGCAGATAATGAGGATTCCGTTTGTGAATATGTTTCCCGTCTTGGCAAGGTTAACGATAAGGTTAAAGATAAGCTCGTTCTCATTCCGAGAATCTATACCAACAAGCCTCGTACAACCGGCGAAGGCTATAAGGGAATCACTTCCCAGCCTGATCCTGAAGGAAAGACTGATTTCCACGCAGGGCTTATAGCAATGAGACATATGCAGCTTAAATCTATCGAAGAATCCGGCCTTACAGCAGCAGATGAGATGCTCTACCCGGAGAACTGGGGATATGTTGCAGACATTCTTTCCTATGTGGCAATCGGCGCCAGATCTGTTGAAGATCAGGCTCATCGTATGACTGCCAGCGGTTTTGATGTTCCTGCAGGAATGAAGAACCCTACCAGCGGAACTTTAAGTGTAATGCTTAATTCAGTATATGCAGCCCAGCAGTCACACTGTTTTGTTTACAGAGGCTATGAGGTCAAGACAAACGGTAATCCTCTTGCCCACTGCGTACTTAGAGGTTCCAGTAATAAACACGGACAGTCTATACCTAATTACCACTACGAAGATTTAAGCCTTCTACTTCAGCTTTATAACCAGAGAGAAATTGTTAATCCTGCTGCTATCATCGATTGCAATCACAACAATTCCAATAAGCAGTTCAAGGAGCAGATTCGAATTGCCAAAGAGGTACTTCATTCCAGAAGCCTTAACAATGATATCAAGTCACTTGTTAAGGGTGTAATGATCGAGAGCTATCTTGAAGAAGGCAGCCAGAAGATTGGAGAAGGTATTTACGGTAAATCTATCACAGATCCTTGCCTTGGCTGGGACGATACGGAAAGGCTCATCCTTGAAATGGCTGAACTAGTTTAATCAGCTAATTAGTAATCCAACTTTAATTTGCGGTTTTTCGCATTTTAAAAGTGGTGGACAGTTATCATTAACTGCTCACCACTTTTTTATTTCTTATTCATCTCTTAATCCTGCAAATCCATTTAAACTGCAAAATCATCTTAGTCTTGCCCATTCATAAGGGTCAGAATGCTTTTTCTTGGATCTGGCCAACTTCGCCAGAGTATTAATATCCTTATACCCCATCATTTCCTGAAGAGCTGATACATCTGCCCCATTTTCAATAAGATGCGCAGCAAAAGAATGTCTTAAGGTATAGGGTGTAATATCCGTACTTATTCCGGCTCTTTTTACATAAGTTTTGATAAATTTCCATAGTCCCTGTCTGGACATGGGCTGACCCATATAATTCACAAACACCTTCTGCTCATCAGGATTACTCTCAGCCAACAGCTCCTGCCTTGCAAAAAGAAGATATTCATTAAGGGCTTCCTTGGCCTTTTGCCCGTATGGAATAATTCTGTTTTCACTAAGCCTTAAGCAATTCAAGTTGATATCAATATTTTTAAGCTCCAGCTCTATTATTTCTGAAGCCTTCAACCCTGTGGCATATAACAGTTCCAATAAAGCTTTATCTCTTTTCCCCTTTGCATCCTCATCAAAATCCAGGTTTAACAGGCTCTCCACTTCATACCCTGAAAGAACGCGAACTTCTCTCTTTTCGGCCTTTGGTGTCTTCAAGGATTCTGAAGGATTATCTTCAATATTGCCATTTTCCAAAAGATATCGAAAGAAAGCCTTTATCGAAGTAAGTGCTCTAATTATGGAACTCACGGACATATGCTCATTCTGAAGTGACTCAACATATGAAAAGAGTCTGTCCTGTGTGACTTCGTTAATATCAAAAACACCACGATTCTCCATAAAAGAGATCATTTTATTAAGATCTCTTTTATATGAAAGAATCGTGTTATTTGAAGACTTTTTTACACTTTGTAAGTATATTGCAAATTCATCAACTAATTGTTTCATTAAATCTCTTTTCAGGTTAAACTATCAAGCTTATCTGCCACCTCAAGGCAGTCAAATGTAGCAAAATAATCCTTAGGAGTCTCTGCTCGACGAATCATTTTAACGGATCCATCGCTCTGAAGAAGGAGCTCAGCGCATTTAAGCTTACCGTTATAATTATATCCCATAGAAAAACCGTGGGCGCCGGTATCATGTATAAACAGATAGTCTCCCATCTCTATCTTAGGAAGCTTTCTATCTACAGCAAACTTATCATTATTCTCGCAAAGAGATCCGGTAACATCATAAACAGTATCCGGTGTCTCATTCTCTTTTCCCAAAACTGTAATATGATGATAAGCTCCGTACATGGCCGGACGCATAAGATTGACAGCACAAGCATCAACACCTATATATTCCTTGTAAATGTGCTTTTCATGGATAGCCTTGGTGACAAGAGCACCATATGGTCCCATCATAAATCTACCCATTTCTGTATAGATAGCAACATCTCCCATTCCGGCAGGAACCATTATCTTTTCAAACTCTTTTCTTACTCCTTCGCCAATGACCTTAATATCATTTGCCTCCTGATCAGGAAGATAAGGAATTCCAACACCACCGGACAGATTTATAAATGCAATCTTACATCCTGTTTCCTTCTGAAGTTCTACCGCAAGTTCAAACAACTGACCTGCAAGCATAGGATAATATTCATTGGTAACAGTATTGCTGGCAAGGAAGGAATGAATACCAAAATTCTCTGCACCCTTGGATTTGAGAATTCTAAAGGCCTCAAAAAGCTGATCTTTGGTCATACCATATTTGGAATCTCCCGGATTATCCATGATTCCATTGCTCATCTTGAAAACTCCACCCGGATTATATCTGCAGGAAATAGTCTTAGGAATCCTTCCGATAGTCTCTTCGAGAAAATCAATATGAGTTATATCGTCAAGATTAATGATAGCACCAAGCTTATCAGCATATGCATACTCACAAGCAGGCGTATCATTTGAAGAAAACATTATATCCTCTCCCGTAGCACCAATTGCCTCACAAAGCATAAGCTCTGTCTCGGAAGAACAGTCAAAACCACATCCTATTTTACCAAGAATATCCATAAGAACCGGATTTGGAGTTGCCTTTACCGCAAAGTATTCTTTAAAGCCTTTATTCCAGGAAAAAGCATCATATACAGCCTTAGCGTTTTCTACGAATCCCTTTTCATCATATAAATAAAATGGAGTAGGATAATTTTTTACAATTTCTTCAACCTGCGCCTTAGTAACAAAAGGTTTCTTCATAACTTTATTTTCTCCTCAAGCGTATTTTTCAATTTTATACAATTAGATATACACTTTAACATGTTAACGCATTGTAATGCAATAGTAAATTGCGCTTAATGAAAAACTTGCTCATATAATATTTTTGGTCAAATGTTCTCAATCTGCCAATCTATGCCGCTTACGCCATTTTTTTCTAGAAACTCATTACATCTGCTAAAATGCTTACAGCCAAAAAAACCTCTGTAAGCAGATAATGGGCTTGGATGTGGAGCCTCTAAAATCAAATGTTTTGGATTATTAAGCATAGATTTTTTCATCTGGGCAGGCTTTCCCCAAAGCATATATACAACTGGTCTATCCTGCGTGTTAACAGCACGGATAATAGCATCTGTAAAATCCTCCCAGCCTCTTCCCTTATGGGAATTTGCCTGATGAGCCCTAACAGTAAGCACAGTATTTAGAAGAAGTACTCCCTGATCAGCCCATTTTTTCAAATATCCATTATTTGGGATATACAAGCCAAGATCATCGTTCAACTCTTTGTAAATATTCACAAGAGAAGGCGGCGTATCTGCCTTCCCGGGTAATACAGAAAAAGATAATCCATGGGCCTGTCCCGGCTCATGATAAGGATCCTGTCCCAGAATCAAAACTTTGACATCCTTAAGCGGTGTAAGGTGAAGTGCATTAAATATATCATCAGAAGGTGGATATACCACATGCGTACTATATTCCTGCTTAACAAATTCGAAAAGATTCTTATAATACTCCTTATGAAACTCGTCCTGCAAAGCAGGAAGCCAGTCCCCGGAAATCATTGCCATACCAAACTCTCCTCAAAACAAATAATAATAAACCACAAAGCCTTTTTATCCAGGCATTTATAGATAATAATCTTTAAAATCTTATTGAAACACCTTTATCCTTAAGGTAGCTCTTAAGCTCTGATATCTCAAGCTCTTTAAAATGGAAAAGAGAAGCCGCAAGAGCAGCGTCCGCTTTACCCTTAGTCAAAGCATCATAAAAATGATCCATCGTACCAGCTCCACCGGAAGCTATCACAGGAACATCCACTGCTTCAGCCACACTACGAGTAAGCTCTATGTCATATCCTGCCTTAGTACCATCGCAGTCCATACTGGTTAAAAGGATTTCACCCGCTCCCAGAGAAACTGCCTTTTTAGCCCACTCAACTGCATCTATTCCAACATCAATCCTACCACCATGCTTATATATGTTCCAGCCGCTGCCATCTTCTCTTTTCTTGGCATCTATAGCAACAACAACACACTGGCTGCCAAACTTATCAGCAGCCTCAGCGATAAGCTCGGGCCTATCTATTGCTGCGGAATTCATTGCAACCTTATCGGCACCTTCTCGAAGGATTGCCTTTACATCATCAACTGTTCGTATTCCACCGCCAACCGTAAATGGAATAAATACTTTTTTGGCCACTTCCCTGACCATATCAGCCACAGTAGCTCTATATTCATTGGATGCTGTTATATCCAAAAATACCAATTCATCGGCTCCAGCTCTGGAGTAAGCCTCGCCAACCTGAACAGGATCACCGGCATCCTGAAGATTTACAAAATTTATCCCCTTAACAACTCTTCCTTTATTTACATCAAGACATGGTATTATTCGTTTTGTAAGCATATTTTCTCCTCATACAGCAATTCTTTATACAGATAAGAAATTCTTTAATATCTGCATTCCAACATCCGCACTTTTTTCCGGATGAAACTGGCAGGCAAATACATTTCCTGATTCTACGGAAGCATCAATTGTCACTGAATAATCTGTAGTCGCTGTAACTATGTTTCTGTCCGCAGCCTTTAAATAATATGAATGAACAAAATATACAAACGCACCTTCATCTATTCCTTTAAACAGTCTTCCCTGTCCATGAAAATTCAGACTATTCCAGCCTATCTGAGGAATCTTATATTTGTTATTATCTGCATCTACGCTCGGAATACTAACTATCTCACCACGTAAAATGCCCAGGCCACTAGCTCCACCTGACTCCTCACTGGAATCAAATAATAGCTGCTGGCCCAGGCATATTCCCAAAAATGGGATTTCTTTATCTACGATTTCCATAATCGTAGATTTTAAGCCATATTCATTAATCTTCCTCATGGCATCACCAAATGCACCTACACCTGGAAGTACAACATGGTCTGCCTTCATTATTTCTATAGCATCTCTTGTAATAACTGTCTTGGCACCAAGATAATCAAATGCCTTTTCAACGCTCTTAATGTTACCTGCATCATAATCGATAATTGCAACCATCGGCATCAAACTCCCTGTTCTAAGATTATTCTCCCATTGTCCATCATAAAGTCACATTGTGCAACATTTACTTGAACAAAAGCAGAATTATCGATGCCTTCTACAAGGTTCCAACTATCTCCATGAGCCTGATAGTATACTCCCTTTCCTTCTTGATAGAATTGATTTCAGATACATCAGACTCTGACAATCCATACTTTTCTGAAAGCAGCGATTCTATCTCATCGTACACATTTTGCACATCTTTTTCAACACCGAATTTTGCTGCTTCCTCAAGAAGATCGGACTTATTACGCATAGCCATCAGGAGCATATCAAGAGCTTCTTCATCCATATTCATGGCTACATAATTGTTATATCCTGTTAAATATCTATCTGCCCAAGCATTAACTCTTGCCTTTTCGTATTTTTCCTGCTGTTCCTCATTGAGTTCTTTGCCATATAACATCTTATAGGCAGTTTGATATTCTTCCTTTGCGTATGCTGCTTCTGCCTGCTGGGATGCAAATCTATCAGGAAGAACCAAAACCGGAATCATAAATAAGATTCCTATACTAGCCGCAAATATTCCTGAAATTGCAATCTTCTTTGGAGACATTGCTTTTTCTGGAACACCAGGGTCTTTAGGAGGCTTTGGTTTCTTTTCCTTCTTAGGTTTTGGTGGTTTTTCCTTCTTAGGTTTCTTTTCCTTCGGAGGCTTTTTCTCTTTTTGCTTTTTCTCTTTCTTTTTCTTTTCTTTTTTAGGTTTTTCGTCACCGGCGAGTTCATTAAGAACAGTCTGATTCTCATCCGTCAGACTTGCCAGTTCACCGGCTTCTTCTTCATCCTCTTTGGTAAGAGCGGTAAAGAGTTTGGCAAAAAATGATCCAAGCCCCTTCTTTTCTTTTTTAGGCTTGCCCTCTCCACCATCCTCATCGCCTTTTCTAGTCTTTCTCTCAGGAATAGCGGCAAGCTCTTCCAAAGAAGGCTCCATACCATCATCAAGACCTTCTTCAGTAAGAGCATCCATGAGGTCTACCCCCGGAAGCTCCTCCTGATCAGATACTCCGGCCTCTTCATCTTTATGAGTGGTGCTCTCTATATCCTCAATCTCGTCATTAGCAAGACTGTTCATGAGAGCGTCAAGATCAGGAATCGATGTATCCTCTGCCCCTGCATCTTCTTCAGAAAGATCCGGAATAGCACTCTCAACCTCAGCCAGGTCTAGCTCTGCCACCTCACCTTCGGTAGACTCACCAGAACCGGCATCAACATTTAATAAATCATCAAGATTGGCTTCAAGACTATCCAGGTCAATTTCATCACCGGATGAAGGCTTTTCCTCAGGTGTTTCAGAAATAATACCATCTATATTTCCCAAGGCTCCGAGTCCATCAATAACTCCAACCTCATCAAGCGAAGGATCAGATTCAGGCTGATCTCCCATATCTTCTGAAATATCGCCAAAATCTCCGGCTTCCATAGCTGCTTCCATTTCAGCAAAATCCGGAATATCATCATCGCTTTTAGATGGAGAAGAAATATCCTGCATTTCAAGATCAGGGATTTCTTCACCTTCAACAGTATCCACTGCATCTATTATTTCTTCATTAGGGATATCACTTTGAATTGATGGTACTTCTTCTGAAGGCTCCTCAGGTGGTATTTCTGCGTTTTCCTCAGATGCCGGTTCAGTGATTTCTTCCGGAATAGTTTCCGCACTCTCCTGAGGTATCTCTTCCGAAAGCGCTTCAAGCGGCTGCTCTTCTAAAACAAGATCATCCAGCGAAAGGTTATCCAGGGATATATCATCATAAGTACCACCCTGATTGCCACTTCCATCAGACGAACCGGCAGCACCAGATGGATTATCGCCTGCCATTACTTTATCCATATCAGCCATCAGATCATCAAGATCATCCATCATCTCGGCACTGTCTGATACACTGTCTATTTCATCAAATAATTTTTCAGTGGAATCTTCCTTTAGTTTATCAATTACATCATCAAAATTTTCTTCCTGAATATTATCAAGAGCCTCGCTTAAACTGTCCTTACCGGAATCCTCCGGGGTATCAGTAAGGCTCCCACCTGGCATATCATCTAATAAATCAGTCAGTATCTGTTCAGGAGTTTCCTTGGCATCAGAAGAAGCTCCTGAGTCAATTTTAATCATATTATCCTCCGGAAGAATAACCTCCGGAGCCATTTCTAAAAGAGCGTCATCACCCTCCTCAATATCTACGATAGGAGCAGGCTTAGAGTCATCAACTGGTTCCTCATCAAATTTCCCACTCTGAATCTCCGCATCCATTCGCTCCGCATCAGCTATAGCTTCATCAAGAGCAATTTCTTCCGGATCTCTGGTATCAAATGCAGAAGGAGTATCACCAACCTTAAACTGCGGAATAGTATCATCTGAATCAGCTTCAATACCATCCAAAAGGTCAGACATTCTATTATCAAGAATTTCATTTTTATCAAGTTTGGTTAAGATATCACCAATTTCATCCAGATCACTATTTCCACCTGAATTACTTATAAGCTCAGAAATAGCCCCTGATTCATCATTTCTTGAACCACGGGTATCATTATCCAATGTACCTTTAGAAGACATCCTGCTAATGGCAGATTTTGGATTTTTATTCGATTGTGCGGAATTTAGAAGACTGTCGAGATATTCTTCATCATTGGATCTCATAGCCCTTTACTCTCCTGCAAAATATAATCAACTGAATTCATCTGGATTGAATCAGTCTTATCCTCTATTTCTGGGGTATGATGATATAATTTCTCGTGCACTCGAACTAAATGTGCTTTTTTATTTAAAAATGTAACCTTTTCAAAGGGCCATCTAATAACAGTTGGATACTCAACTCCTACTCCCAGTTCCAAAATAAGTAGGTTTTTATTAAGTGTCCTGGAAAGGAACTTAGTATACTCTTCCCATGTGTTCAAATATGCCCTCTCATTGTATTCAATATTTCTATATTCAGGTCTCTTTTGGTTAAGATATAATTCCCGCCCATCATTAAATGGATTTGAAAAAGAACTTTCCTCACCAATATTTCCATCGAGATCAGTTATTACCTTATGAATGCTATCAACAATATCCATAAACTCTGGAACTTTTTGTGCAAGAACCAATTCATCGTCCTTAGCAGCAGTCTGAAGGTATATCAGGTTACCACAAGGATAAACACATCTATCTTCCTCAAAGCCATACAAAAGAGCATCCTGGAAAACGATATCACTTACAAGGTAATATTTCTTATCCCCTATAAGACTTCTCAGTTTCTTATAGGCATCCTCTATTTTTTTATCTGAATTATAATAGGCGTATTCATATTCTACGATTGGTAGAAGCCACTGATTCCCCTCATTATGACAATACTCGAGTAACTGCTCATATCTTTTGTCGGACTTTATCCCCGTTTTAACCCAATTCCATTCACTACCTATGCCGACTATGCAAAAATCCGCATCTTCAATCAAAGCGGAAAGATTTTGTGCCATACAACGCTCCAAATAGATATTATTTAAAAGAAAAAGCCCCTTTATTGAGACAGTAGACACATTGTATGTAAACTGAATCAACAAAGGGGAGCTTTAGTCAATTCTAATTAGCCTGCAGCATTAACAAGTTCATCGATTACAGCTACCAGATTTCCAATTTCAGGTTTAGAAAGCTGCCTGTCAGCACCTAAAGATTCGCCTTTCCTACGCATTTCCTCGTTAACAAGAGATGAGAAAATAATAAGCGGAATATCCTTAGTTGCATCATCACTCTTAATGAGCTTGGTCAATCTATGTCCATCCATGATCGGCATCTCGATATCAGTGATAATACATTTTATCTTATCAAGCTCGTTTCTATCCCTGCATGCCTTAATATAATCATACGCAAGCTTACCATTTTCAAAGTGTCTAACATTATTATAGCCCGCTTTATTCAAAGAATCTACAATAAGCTTATTAAGCAGTTGTGAATCCTCAGCAAGGACTATAGGCACTTCATTTCTAGGTCTTGAACCAATATCTCCGAGAGCATCCATATTAAGACCTGTATTAGGATTAATATCAGATACAATCTTCTCGAAGTCCAATATAATAATAAGCTGGTTTTCAAACTTAATAATACCGGTTGAAATACTCTCTTCAGCCTTAGAAATCGTAGCATTAGGCTTAATAATATCTGCCCATGATACTCTATGAATGCCGACAACGGAATCTACATGAAATGCAATATCAAGCTTATTAAAGTTAGTGATAATGAATAGGCCACCAGCTTTCGATGCACCACGCTGTAAGCAATTTCTAAGATCGATAGCAGTAATCATGGTATCACGAGGCATAAATATGCCTTCAATACTTGGATGTGCATTAGGTACAGGAGTAACCTCCTGGTACACTATAATTTCTTTAATCTTTGCTACGTTAATACCATAGCAATGATCGTCAATCTTAAATTCAAGGACTTCTAACTCATTGTTACCACTTTCAAGCAAGATCTTTGATTCCATTCTCTCACCTCTCGAAATTTGAAATTGTAGATTTCCTCAGCTTTTATGGATAAAAAATAACATTAAACCGATTGAAAATTATTTGAATATCCTCATTTAGTATAGCATAATTATAATAAAATAAATATAAAAAAACGAAAAAGACGGTCATTTGACCGTCTTTTAAGATTTCATTTATAAGTATTTTATATATTTTCAAATTCGTTTAAATTTATACCTTCAAAACTACGTGAAATTCAATTCAAATAAAAAAAGATTATACTTTCAAAACCGAACACTGAAATCTCTAAATCCATTCCTATCACACACTTGGATAAGCCCTCGACCTATTAGTACACATCAGCTGAACA
>NZ_CAMVPU010000020.1 GCF_947169445.1 uncultured Butyrivibrio sp.
GCCTGTTACTGAGCCCATTTCATTTTGTTAATTTGACCTAAGCTGTACCACATTGCTGACAAGCCCTGCTGATGACCTGGTATAATTCATAAGTGTCAGTACCACTGAGAAAAATACCACAAATTTCTCAGCACCGGAACTCTGTGTCAGTGTCTCCTCCCAACCCTTGTATACAGAGTTTGCACTGTTCATATCAATCTTATAGACCCTGATCTTTATGGATTCCTGGCGTATGTACTTATGAAGAAGCCTTTCACTTGAGACTAAAGCTCTGGCGCGCTTCTGGATCTGCTTTTCATCAGCGCCGCTTCGAAGGAGCTCTTTTATCTCATTAGCCCCCTGCTCAATCTCAGTCTTTATCGAAACCTTTGATGCTTCCTCAGATATCTCTTTTTCCTCAGGAAGATCCATCTTTACCATCTGGGTCTGAGGCTTACCTGCAAAAATATGAGCCTTTGAACTGGCTGCTATCATGCGAAGGTCAAGATACATCCTCTTCCCCTGATTCATGCACTGGTCTACAATGTCATTAAAGTCATTTTCAATCTCCCTTAGATCAGTCTCAATCCTGCTATTAATCTTCTCTATGGAAGCTGTCATTGTGCTGATGCTCTCGCTGACCGTATAGAGCCGGTCGCCCTTCATCTCAGAATCATCAAGCATCTCACCGATAGCACCAAGCTTATTGACTATTTCAGAAAGAGCTATGTCCTTAAACTCTGCCACCGTTGTCCTTATACTACTATTAAGCTTTTCTTTCTGATATAGGAAGGTTTTCTCTACATGGATTAGATTATTATGTATAGACTCCCACTGAGCATCCGGTTTTTCGGAAAGTGTAACAGTCTTTATTATGTCTCCAAACTGAATAGGCTTTAAGACATCTCCTACACGATCAAAGATTCTCTCCAGTGAACGTTTTTCCTGCTCAAATGAATCCTTCCTTTCGTTTAACTGCCTTATCTCCTGTTTGGCGGCCTTTACTCTGGATTTGAAATCCTCTCCTATCTCATTTTGTGGAAGAGCTACACCGTCAAAATCTTCAAGTGCTTTCCGTGCTGCATCATATCTCTGCTTGGCAGATGCCTCTTTCACATTGCATTCGCCAAATATGGACTGCGCTTTCTCCATTTTCTCTGAAGCAGCTCTTACTGCGTCTTTAGCATTTTTAAGGGCTTCAGATGAAAAATGGACCGCTTCATATTCAGACTTGTCACATTCATAATCTCCAAGCTCTTTTTCATATTCCGCTTTATCCTGCTGTGATTTATCAAGGCTGACTCTGAGATTATCCAGGCTTTCGCTGATACTCCCCAGAAGAGTCTGGTACTGAGAGTAGAGTTCTTCCAATGATCCTTCAACTATTTCTGCTTCCTTTGCACTACCCGTATTCTCTAAAACCGTGCGGATGCGATCCAAATAATCAGCCTGCTGCTTACGTTCATTTTCAAATGCCGTCAGCTCTTCCTGGCACTTAGCCACCGTATCACATACCTTTTTATATGAGCTTTCTGCATTTTTCAGGGCAACATATGCTTCCTGTGCTTTTGTATACCACTCATTTTCCTTGGTAAGCATTATACTCAGTTCAGCAAATGACTCAATCCACATGGTGAGCTCCCTCAAACGCTTTTCTTCATGATTCAGGTCATCCTTAAGGGCATCAATCTTTTCCTTTATCCTCTCCTGTTCTTCTTCCAGTTCTTTCCTTCGTCCCTCCAAAGAAAAAATTTTCTCCTGCAGCTCGGCAATAGCCTTTTCCTGTAAAGAGCTCCAGTCCTCATAATAATCAAACTGCTCTACGAGTTTCTTCTCTTCCTCGCTGTCACGTAACCTTTCGTTAAGACGCTGCAGCTTTTCCTCTTTGACTCTTATTTCATCTTCCAATCTGCCATAATAACCTGATCTGTCAGCAAAATATTCTTTGTCATAAGCAGCTAGGTGAGAAGCACTTTCCATGCCCCCTGACATAAGAGAATTCACCTGTTCCATAGTAAAAAGCGGAACAGAGGCAGGAAGCCACTCCACATTCCCCGCAGCCAGAAGCTTTTCCATATCTTTTTCATTATTGAAAAGAAGTGAAAATGCAAATTCCGGGTGTCGCTCCATAATATCCCTGGCTTTTTCCTGCGTAATGGCACCATTTTCCAAAAGACCTGTAATGTATTCTTCACCGGTCTGACACCACACTCCTGTGGATACCAATAAACTTCATTCTGTTCTGAAAATCCGAAAGCATCTCTTTTATGTCAGAACGAAGCATCAGCTTTCACCTCCACTCAAATATTTATAGGATATTATTTCCTGGGGAATAAGCTTGTTATTCTCAAATATGTCCGTTAGAAAGTTCCGTTCATCATCGGAGAAATCATTGATAAGATCATCAAAACGCATGCCCTGTTTCTTGGAAGACGGACTATCCTCCAGTTCAATATTCTTTGCTCTTTCTATCATTTTCTTATATCCGGGCACAAATAAAGATATATCAAGCCTGTCATTGGCATCTTTAGTCCTTCTGAATATGTCAAAGCCCTCTCTGTCAATGTCTCCCCAGTACAGGAATTTCACATCAGATTCACCCATGAATTTAACATACTCTTCAAGTGCTCCTGTTCTGTCAGAAACCTTGTTACCCTCGCCATAAACAACTCCATCAATTGCTATACCAAAGAGGCTCCTTACGCCGTCCTCAAACATACGCCTTCGGATATTAAACCAGATATCCTTATTCTCGCAGATTAAAAGCATCATGTGATCCTTTCTGACCGGAATATAATCATGAAAACAGTACTCGGGGGTATCATAGAATCTCAGCTCCGACTCTGTAATCTGCAGCTTTCGTAAAAGAGCTTTGACCATGCTATCATCAAGCGTTTTTTCTTGTCCAAATATCTCAAAGGAACGTTCTTTTCTGGATACAAAAATCTCGTCCTTATCCACGAACAAAAAGGCACTAAGCCCTTCGATAACAACTCTGTTCCTTTGGAATTCCATTGGGTTAGCCGACAGATAACCGCTCCGCAGTAACAGAGGATGAAGCCTCTTTATTTCGCCTATGGTCTCTTTATCACCTTCCTCTTTAATCAAAATCCTGTATTTTTTGTACAATGGATAGCTGATATTGCCGTTTTTACCTGACGACTTGACCGGTTCAATAATCTCTTCCATTATCATTTCTGAAATCTGTTCATACGCACTCTGTTCATCCATTAGGCTTATTTTCATAATATTCTTAATATCTTCCAACGTTATTGTTTTCTTGCCATACCCCAGTAACTTTTCCTTGATATTCAAATCTTCCCACCTCAAAACAATTACCTTTCTACATCATCTATATAACGCATGACTTCTATCTGCTTTTCCTCCGATAAAGCCGCAAATCTCTGATAATACTCCATCAGCCTTTTTCTCTTGCTATCATCGTTTTCATACAAAAGCTCGCTAACATGTCGGAATCCTGCCATGGCAGCAAATTTGTCCACAGGTCATTATTACTTTTGACATATATCGAATTTCCTTTATTTTACGAAACTGATTTATTTAAGCATTTTCTTTTCTTCAGCCCTCTGAGTCTTATTTCCTCTAACTGATCAGCTGATAGAGTTCCTGCCTTATAAATCAAAAGATATTCATTCTCGATGGAACTGTTAAAGATCAAAAGATCATCGGTATTAATAGCCACTTCAACACCATTCTCTACCAGTAAGCATATAATCCGCACTATCCCTCAATACATCAGTTTCAAACCTTATACTGATTATATTTGAAAACTTAAACTTTGAATCGGATTATCTGCTCCCTAGCATTAACGGTTGCTTCTACTCCAAACGGGATAATGCATCGAGGTGTTGCGTGACCTATATTTACATTATAAAGTATCGGAACCTTAGGATTATCTATAACTTCGACCAATATTTTCTTGTACTCTTCTGCATAGACCTCATCCTGTGGCTTCCCAACAAGCACTCCGGAAACAACATCAAATAGTCCAGTCATTTTAAGTGTCTTAAGAGCATTCCTGTAAAGCTGCGGTGAAGGTCGTTCTTCGCTTGTTTCCAACAGGATTATTCTTCCATCCCATTCTTTCGCATCCGGAAAAAGATCATACTTCTTGCATAAAACAGGCATATCCTCATAGCGCTCACCACAGAAGCAGTCGTACATAGATTCTATACATCCACCCAGTATTTTACCCGAAAATACTTCAGGTCCCTGCAGAAGCTCAAAGCCCTGATTAGGATGTGAAGGTGTCGATGTTCCAAAAGACTTCGCAGAAAAATCCGTTCTTTCCTCATACCAGACATCGCTTGGTGTTATTTCATGGATAGTTCCAGTCTCGATAAGCTCCTGAAAATACTTCTTAGTATACGGAAGCATATCATAACCAAGTTCACAGATATCAGGTAAAAATGCCTGACCATAAAATGATTTCATTCCAATCTTATGAAGCATAAAATGATTTATCGTTGTGTCAGAAAAACCTAAAAACACCTTGTTTGTTGCAACTTTTCTCAGCTCATCGTTTTCAAAAAGAAACGGAAGTAAACGGTAAGTGTCATCTCCACCGATAGCACACAAAATCATATCTATCTTAGGATCACCAAAAGCTTCCAAAAGATCTTCAGCTCTTTTATCCGGATGCTTCTCGACATAATCTCGCCCCATAAGTGCATGTTTCATGAATTTCACTTCACATCCAAACGCCTCAAGTCTCTTTACGCCAATATTTTTCTGAAAATCAATAAATGCTTCCCCTAATAATCCGCTCGACAAGCTTACTATCGCTACATTCTTAATCACGCTATTCCTCCGATTTTTTTTGCATTAACCTTTAATTTTTGTTTTTCTTCATTTTAGTCCTCTAAGCCTTATCTCTTCTAACTGATTCGTTGATAGAGTTCCTGACTTATAACGCAAAAGATAATCAATCCACCACCTATCTGCATTTATTAGATGATACTATAATAAAGTGCTGAAAAAAAGAGACTTTCCCGAATTGTTATCGTTAAAAGCCTCATAAAATCATTACTCAAAGATGTTTACTACCAATTTACTTCTTCCTGAGTCCACTTATTCTCTTTTCTAGGAGGTTTAGGGAATTTGCAAAGATATTCCCCAAATCACTATACTCCCTTTATAAGGAATGCGCTCACTCCTTAATCACTTTCTCACGAAATGCGCAGCTTAGTGCGCATTTCTGTCTGAACAGTAACTGTTCGTACAACTATGTTTTATCTCTTTTTTTGAAGCTGACAGCGAAGCGTCTTTGCCAGTTCATTTTCTGAAGCAGATGGACTGTTATATGCACTTTGCCTGTAAATCATCCTGTAGTATACCTCAAAAACCCTTTGAACATCCTGTTTCATTTCCATTGGTGCTCTAGCGGTAAAATCAGATAACAGCCCGCGGTCTTCGAACTTTTCTTCGCTTCTTTTCATGATATACTTTTTAATCCGCTCCACGTCCATCCTAAGCCTGTCATTTGGAGTACCAAATCTGTACCGAAGCTGCCATGCAGCATAGCCACCAAATATCAAAAGAACTATCAAAAGAGCTATACTTAGTCCCACTAAGACCACAATCATGATTATCTGCCTGGTAGTCCTTATTGCATTTACTCTTCCTTCTGCTAACGACAATTCATTATCATCAGCTGCATTTTCAAGCCCGTTCTCTACTACGGCCTTAGGAATAGCACTTAACACATTTTCCAGTGAATTTTCATCTTCTGAAGCCTCCTTGGCTTTCCTTCGCCAGGTGTAGTCAAGAGCCGTAAAATAAAAAGCTGTCGGTTCAAAAGAAATCCAGCCAATCCCCTGCAGATAAGCCTGGGGCCATGCGTGAGCAAGGTTACTGCTAACTTCATACTTATCCTGCTGCTCAAAAGGAAAATCATATCTGTACCCAAACACAGCCCTGGCAGGAATTCCCGATAAGCGTAGTAGCATCACCATAGCTGATGTATATTGGACGCAGTATCCTTCACCGGTCTCAAACAAAAATCTATCTGCTATATCCGCCATTCCGGAAGGCGTACTCATATCAGAGCCAGGATCATGTCCTCCAAGAGCCGACGTACTATACTGATACTGCCTAAGGTATGCCTCTATTATCCTGCACTTGTCATAGTCGTTTGTAACGTCTTTAGTAAGTTCATAAGCCAGATCACGCATCTTATCAGTTGAACCAGTTGTATCACAAAAGTCCGCATAAATACTATCTTCACTGCCCTCAGAAATATCACGATTCACGTTCATAAGTTCTTCTACAATTATCCGGTACTCGACATCCGATATTATTTCTTTTAAATCAAGATCATACAAAGTCTTCGAATAATCACAGATTTTCTCATAGGACATATACTCTTTTCCCAACATTTCATAAGAACTTCTCAAAAGCTCGATAAGATAAGCGCTGCCATATCCCTGTCTACATCTTTATCAAATAGAAACTGCATAAATTGCACCAGCTGCTTCTTATCGCCTCCCAGGCCTCCGGACAAATATACATTTTTCCTTACCTTCATGTTCTTGTCAGTGGTTTCATCCTTAAAGATGCGATAAGGTTTCTCATCCATCTTAAGGACAAGCTGAGTTTTTTCTTTCGCATACTTATAATATCCGCGCCGCTTAAAACCGGCTTTGTTTCTTCATGCAAAGAGCCAAGTAAAAATCTTCTGGCCATATCATTGGAAGCAGCTGTATCGGGGTAACCTACTGAAAGCTTACACATAAACCTGTCAAGCTGTGACTCAGGAAGAGGGTACGTTCCCGCCATCTCTGCAGGGTTCTGGGTTCCAATCACGATAAAAGGCTCCGGCACCTGAAGCTGTTTGCCATCGATTGTAACCTTATGTTCCTCCATGACCTCCAAAAGTGCAGACTGAGTCTTGGGCGAGGTCCTGTTAAGCTCATCCACCAGAACAATATTGTTTATTACCGGTCCCGGCATTATTTCAAAATTTTTCTTCTCGGAATTATAGACCGACAAGCCCGTGATGTCAGAAGGTGTAGTATCTGGCGTACACTGAATTCTGGCAAAAGAAAGTGAAAGTGAATCAGAAAGTGCCTTGGCAATAGTGGTTTTCCCAACTCCCGGAACGTCCTCCAAAAGGACATGACCAATTTTAGCAAAAAGAAAAAGCTAAAGAAACGCATTATTTTGTCTCTTTAGCCCTTTAGCCATTAATCTTCGTCAACCTTTACAGCGAACATAACAAAATATAGATCATCTTTTTTGGTGCAGGTAGACAAAGTTATTATTTTCTCATCTACAGTTGGTTCGATTCCTGTATCGATATAAGTCTTATACTCTATAGTATCCAAAAACTCTCTCATTCTCTCTGTATTACTGCCACAGACATCATAAATATATGAGTTCTTTGGTACATCCATAAAGGCAAAAATCAGATATCTTGACTTTCCCTCAGGGGTAATTATCTGAAAATACTTGTGATCTTCCAGGAAGCTTAGATCATACTTGTAGTATTTAAGAGCCCCGAACATCGTGTAGTCGCGCATGTTGTGACCATATATGATTGTATTGGAGTCAGAAAAATCTGCTGAGGATCTGTAATCAAGGAAAATAGATCCTGTCTTGGCATCATTTCCCTGATAATCCTTAATCGAATACTTATCGTTATCACTGTATTGCATAATCGGATAGCTGATAATATCGTCCTCAAACCAAATCCAGCCAACAGTCTCAGGATATTCAGAGATTAAAGCGGTCAGATTATCCTTGGAATATAGAGCAGCATCTGTTTTCTCTTTATTTGCAGTATCAGAAGCTGAATTTTCTTTCAAATTGTTATCTTCAGCATTTTCTACACTGACAGACTTTGAAGACTCAGTTTCTAATACCTTTTCTTCATCATTAGTCTTTAAAGAATCTGTTTCAGTTTCAGCAATTTCTGCCTCATTTACCTCAGGATTCTCAGCTATTATCGTCTCTACTACACTTGCCTTAGAAGCACCTTCATCACCATCAGAAAGAGTATTCCCCTTAGGAAGCCTTACTACAAAAACAATTCCCAGAATCACCACCAGCAACAACGCTGTAAGCTTATAGTGCTTGCGCAAATAAGCTACGATACTGACAATAAGAATAGCCAAAATCTCAAAATATATAATAAACGGAACAAGCTTTTTATGACTTGAATTAAAAGCCTTAAATTTCACCAATAAATTCTGCATTATAATTAACCAAATACCTTATCTCGTAATTTTTGTCCTGTAGGAGTTGATGCAAGACCGCCCCTTGCTGTCTCTTTAAGTGAACTTGCCATCAGATCTCCTACCTCTTTCATGGCATCAAGACATTCATCAGCAGGGATTCTAGCAGTAATTCCTGCCATTGCCATATCTGCACTTGAAAAAGCGATCATAAGACCTGAAGCATTTCTCTTAATGCAAGGAATCTCCACAAGTCCTGCAACCGGATCACACACAAGCCCCATCTGACTTGTAATAGCCATAGCACAGGCATCAGCACACTGAGAAGGTGTTCCTCCTTTTAGCTCAACCAAAGCTGCTGCTGCCATTGCTGCCGCGCTTCCGCACTCAGCCTGGCAACCTCCCTTGGCACCTGCTATACTGGCCCTGTTAGCAATAACCATTCCAAAAGCAGCTGCAGTAAACATACTCATAATGATGTCTTCTTCACTGTAGCCCTTATCCTCAAAAAGACTCACAAGACATCCGGGAAGTATTCCACAGCTTCCAGCTGTAGGCGCAGCTACTATTTTACCCATACTGGCATTACACCCAGCGACAGAAAGAGCTCTGGCAACCGCCTTCGTCATGAAATCTCCGCACAGTCCGCCATCTTTAGAAGCATATTCATTCATAAGATAGCCCTCACCGCCGGTAAGACCGGAAGTAGACTTTTGATTCTTATCCATGCCCACCTGTACAGATTCCATCATAACCTGAAAGCTTATCTGCATCTTCTCAAATAACTCCAGACGGCTTTTCTCCATACTAAGTGCCTGATCTTCTATTACTAGCTCGCTGATCTTCACATTCTTCTTTTCAGCTTCTGCGACGAGCTCCTGTATTTCTACGTATTTTAACATTTATACCTCAAATGCAGCAATTAGTCCAACTGCTGCTTATAATATCAAACTCTTCTAATAAGAATCGCGTTTTTAACGTGTTCAATCTGTCTTATCTCATCAACAAGCTCCTCAGGGGGCTTACCATCAAGTTCTATGGTCATGATAGCATCTCCGCCCTTTTCCTGTCTTGATAGATGAAAATTTGAAATATTCAGCTCAGCATGTTCAAAATGCATCATGTGGGTAACGTTTGCTATTACCCCCGGCTTATCCTCATGCATCACCAGAATGGTGTTGTTATCACCATTGAATTCCACATTCATACCATTTATCTGGTTAACCAGAATATTCCCGCCACCAATGCTGGCTCCCAGCATAGTTCCTTCTGTTCCGTCCTCAAGAACAAAATGAATTCTGGCTGTATTAGGATGCGCATCCTTAATATTCTCTTTTACAAAAGAATAATCAATTTTTCTCTCATCAGCTATCGTAAGAGCGTCTCTAATCTCCGGTGAATAGCTATTATATCCCATGATTCCGGCAAGAAGTGCCCTGTCCGTTCCATGGCCCTTGTAAGTTTGGGCAAAAGAACCTGACAGAGTAATCTCAACCTTTTTAAGAGGTCTGTCATCTATAAGCTTATTCACCACTCTCCCAAGTCTTACTGCTCCTGCAGTATGGGAACTTGAAGGTCCTATCATTATCGGACCGATAATATCAAATACATTCATAAAAAGTGCCTCTATGCGGTTGATACTTATTTAATACATCTAATACCTGGCATAGATTGTCAATTTCAATATCAATCTTAACGCCAAGGTCATTCACAATCTTCTTTGGATTGTACCAGCAGCTTATAAGTCCTGCATTATTGGCGCCTCTCATGTCACTGGTAAGAGAATCTCCAACCATCAGAATTTCAGAAGGCTTAATCTCGCCAAGAAACTCACCTCGAAGACTAGCTTCATTAGCTTCAAGCCATTTATTAACTTCTATAAAAGCCGCATCAAAAAACTCTATTGCCGGTTTCTCAAAGCCTATCTCCTCAGATATAAAAGACAGATCAAAAAGCTTGTCAAATCCGGAATTTTTAAGCTTACCTGTCTGAGCCTTCTTAGTTCCATTGGAAGCCATGCACTGCAGGTATTTTCCTTTAAGTCCCTTCACCAGTTCATAAGAATTATCCCTAAAGCAGATAGTTTCTCCAAGAAGTTCCTGATATCTGTCGTTAAAAGCTGCAGCGATATCAATCCTTAAGCCATACAGCCCAAAAAACTCCCTGAACCTTCCCTCCAGTACTTCCTGCTTGTCCATCTCGCCTCTTTCAAGCATCTGCCAGCGGCGTCTGTTCAGCTTCATATATTCTGCAAGCATCTCATCTGATAATTCACCCAGGCCGAACTCTCTAAAATCTGTTGTGAGGGCCTCTTTTTCCGCCACATCAAAATCCAAAAGTGTATTATCCAGATCCCAAAATACTGCTCTTATCATCAAAAACTCCTTACTAAAGGCCTAACTATTACCGATTCAAAAATATCCAAAACATTTTAAGACATTTTTAGACATAATAATCAGTGTACAATATTTTCTCATGTTTTATCAAGACAAATCATTTATACACATCATAATAAGGAACAACCAGGTTTTCTCCGGCCCTTATCATATTAGTATCATCCAGATTGTTAATGCTGGCTATTTCCTTAACGTAACTTCCAAAATCATCATATTCTTCTTCATCAAAAAAACTACCCGCAATTGATGAAACACTGTCCCCAACATGAACTGTTACTACCTTATAATATTTGCACTTTGGAATATACTCATCATTTTGTGCCTCCAACGGAAGAGTATTTCTGAAAAATAAAATCACAAATACTATAATGGCGATCAAAAAAGCTATTGTCATCTTCTGTCGCCTTACAATTCTTAGTCTTCTCTTCTTGTTCTCATAAATTCTAAGCTCACTCTTTGATAAAAATCTTGGATCATTATACAGTTTCGCTGCTTCCATCAATGCTTTTGTCATATCAAACCTCCAAAAAGAAAACCACCATACATGTCAGATACCATCTGTACTTTTCGTACAAGTATATCTTGCCACATATGGTGGTCATTATTTCGGACAGCTCAATAGTGCTTATTTACTGCATTTTCTGTCTGAACAGTAACCATTTTCTCAAAATTAATAGCGAATCTGTTTTTCTACCATTCTTACAAACTCGATGTTATTTCTTGTCTTGGAGAACATGTTAATGCACTGATCAACAGCCTCGTCAGCCTTCATGCCGTTAAAGCCCTTTCTAAGGCCATTAATAGCTGCAAGCTCTTCGCTTGTAAGAAGAAGATCCTCACGTCTTGTGCTGGACTTAGGAATATTGATAGCAGGGAAGATTCTCTTTTCCTGAAGCTTTCTGTCGAGAACCATTTCCATGTTACCTGTTCCCTTGAATTCCTCGTAAATAACGTCATCCATCTTGGAACCTGTCTCAATAAGAGCAGTTGCAAGAATTGTAAGGCTTCCGCCCTCTCTCATATTTCTTGCAGCACCAAAGAATTTCTTAGGCATATGAAGAGCTGCAGGATCAAGACCACCTGAAAGTGTTCTTCCTGAAGGAGGAACAACAATGTTATAAGCACGTGTAAGTCTTGTAATAGAGTCGAGAAGGATTACAACATCCTTTCCATGCTCTACAAGTCTCTTTGCACGCTCCATAACCATCTCTGCTACTCTCTTGTGATGCTCAGGAAGCTCATCAAAGGTTGAATAAATAACTTCTGCATTAGGACCTTCAATTGACTCCTTAATATCTGTTACTTCCTCAGGTCTCTCATCAATAAGAAGAATGATAAGATGAATGTCACCGTTGTTCTTCAAAATTGACTTTGCTACTTCCTTAAGAAGTGTTGTCTTACCAGCCTTAGGAGGAGATACGATCATCCCTCTCTGTCCCTTACCGATTGGGCTGATAAGATCCATAATTCTCATAGCTACAGAGCAACCTGGCTGCTCAAGCTTAATCTTGGAATTAGGGAAAATAGGTGTCATGTTCTCAAAATTCCATCTTCCAAGAGCAACTTCAGGCTTATAGCCGTTAATAGTCTCTATATATGAAAGAGCCGCAAACTTATCTGTCTCCTTCTTGGCTCTGCATTTACCCTTTAAGATATCTCCTGTCTTAAGGTTATATCTTCTGATCATGCTAGGTGCAACATATACATCATTTTCACCGGGAAGGTAATTCTCACATCTGATGAATCCATATCCATCAGCCATTACCTCGAGAATTCCATGAGCATCATCACCATCTGCAAACTCTTCTGCCTCATCTCTTGTAGCACTGGTCTCAGCAGTTTTCTCTGCCTTTACAACCTTTGTGCTCTTTTCAGCAGGCTCAGCAGTTCTGTTTTCTGCGTTGTTTTTAACTACAATGCTCTTTCTATGAGAAGGACGAGCCTTTTCCTCGCTCTTTCCTCTGCTCTCTTTCTTCTCTTCCTTGGCAGCCTCTGTCTTAGCTCCGGCTTCCTGCTGATCCATTTCGCACATAAGATCAATGATCTCAGACTTCTTTAACGAAGTTGCGCCTTTAATTCCACGTTTTTTCGCTATTTCGCGAAGGTCATTCAGCTTTAGTGTTTCGTACTTTTCTCTCAAATTAAACTCCATTTCTGTGTCAGTGACACCATAAAAAACAATTAAACTATTTCAATTTCTAGTATCAATGGGATTGATAAACGACCGCATCCAAAATGCATTTGTTTAAGAATTACAAAGTCAATGTTTCTTTTACGTGTAATAACATACACCATCTTTTTTTAAAAATCAAGTGAAAATTATGTGAAATATATTGCGAAAAAAAGTTAATCTTTTTCGCTATTTATCTAAAGTTATGAACAAAAGCTTGCATTTCTAATAAAAAAGTTGCATGTAAAATGGACTTGCGGTACGATATTTTCCGTCACTAATTGCAAGCAATCTTTTTTAATTAAAAGCATTTAGTGCATATAAGGAGAATAATCATGGCAAATGCATTAGGAAAAAAATACGCCAAGGACATGACTGTTGGTACCCCCACAAGTCTTATTCTGGCTTTTATGCTCCCAATGATGATGGGAAATATTTTTCAGCAATTTTATAATATAGTAGATACTATTATCGCCGGCAGATTCATTGACGCGAAGGCTCTTGCCGCCGTTGGATCAACCGGTCATGTTACTAATCTTTTCTTTGCTTTAGGAAACGGTCTTGCTACCGGTATTGGTATTGTAGTCTCACAGTTTTTTGGCGCCGGTGATATGAAGAAGGTAAAAAAAGTCATTACTAACGCCCTTGTGATAGTAAGTGCCACATCAATGTTTGTTGGACTTTTAGGTTTTGCATTTTCAAAGCCTGTTCTTGCATATATTATGAAGACTCCCGAAGACATTCTTGATAACGCGATCATTTACATGTCCATCATTTGTATCGGCTTTATCGGAACAGCTCTATATAATACAATTTCCTATATAATGCGTGGTATCGGAGATTCACAGACACCTCTGTATTTTCTTATAGCCTCCAGCTTTTTAAATGTAGCTATGGATCTTTTATTTGTTATAGCTTTTGATATGGGGGTTGCAGGACTGGCTGTTGCGACTGTTACTGCACAGGCTTTATCCGCATTTGGATCAATCCTTTTTGCGTTCCTTAAAAATCCTGTGTTCAAAATAGACAAATCCGACTGGAAACTTGATGCTCAGATAATCACAACCTGCTATAAGATTGGTGGATCCATGGCTCTACAGAGTGGTCTTGTTGCCATGTCCTTCGTAATATTGCAGCGAGTAATCAACTCCTTTGATTCCATAGTCGTTGCAGCCTTTACTACTACCAGCAAGATTGAGAACCTGGTGAACATGCAGTTTAAAGCTCTTCAGGACTCTCTTTCAACCTTTACCGGTCAGAACATCGGTGCCAGAAAAGGAGAAAGAGTTAAAAAAGGCTTTAAAAATGGCATGACCATGATGGTAATTTATGCAATAGCAATGATAGCAATAATGGGACTCTTTGGAGATTTCTTTGTAAAGATCTTCATAGACAGTTCAGAAACAGAGATCATTCAATATGGTTCAAGAGCTATGCGAATCTTATCCTACTTCTACTTACCTCTTGGAACCATCTACGTATGCCGCGGAATCTTAAATGGTGCCGGCGATGCCAAATTCCCTGTTATTTCAGGCGCCTCCGAAATGATAGGACGAATCGTATTTCCTGCATTCCTATGCTCAATTCCATTCATCGGAGCCTGGGGCCTTTGGATTTCAACCGGCATCACCTGGACAATCGTGGGCGTAACAGCCTTCATCCGCTTCAACATGAAGGACTGGAGGAAGGGCCTCACCATGTGATGAGCGCTTATCCCACGCTCACACCCTGGTGGTCCACTTTGTGCAGTCCATCACCTTGGCACCAAGACTTTCGTAGAAGTCTGGCTCATGACATACCATGATGATGCTACCCTTGTACTCCTTGAGTGCACGAAGAAGCTCTGCCTTGGCGTCCACATCAAGGTGGTTTGTAGGCTCATCAAGAACCAGCAGATTGGACTCACGGTTTATAAGCTTGCACAGGCGAACCTTGGCCTGCTCTCCACCGGATAAAACCTTACACTTACTCTCAATGTGCTTGGTGGTAAGGCCGCACTTTGCAAGGGCTGAACGCACCTCGTACTGGGAAAAGCCAGGGAATTCCTTCCAGATTTCCTCCATACAGGTAGTTTCTATATCAGGAGACATTTCCTGTTCAAAGTAACCTATTTCAACATTTTCACCCTGCTCAACACTTCCGCTTAAAGCCGGGATAAGCCCAAGAATACTCTTTAAAAGAGTTGTCTTTCCTATTCCGTTAGCTCCGGTAAGGACAATCTTGGAGCCACGTTCCATAACAATGTTAAGTGGTGATGAAAGCGGCTCATCATAGCCAATAACAAGGTCTTTAGTTTCAAATAAGACCTTTCCCGGAGTACGGGCAGTCTTAAAGTTAAATTCCGGCTTTGGTTTTTCCTGAATTTTCTCAATAATATCCATGTTATCAAGCTTCTTCTGACGAGCCATAGCCATGTTCCTGGTGGCAACTCTTGCCTTGTTTCTGGCAACGAAGTCCTTAAGATCTGCAATCTCCTGCTGCTGTCTGTTATAAGCAGCCTCTCTCTGAGCTTTTTTCATCTCGTAGACTTCCATAAACTTGTCATAATCACCAACATAACGATCAAGACTGTGAGTCTGTCCATCCATGTGATAGATGAGATTCACAACGCTGTTCAGGAAAGGAATATCATGTGAGATCAGAATAAATGCATTATCATATTCCTGAAGATATCTTGTAAGCCATACAATATGCTCCGCATCAAGATAATTCGTCGGCTCATCAAGCAGCAATATATCCGGCTTTTCCAAAAGAAGCTTACCAAGAAGGATCTTGGTTCTCTGTCCGCCGGACAATTCTGTTACATCACGATTCAGTCCCAGCTCAAGAAATCCCAATGCCCTTGAAACTTCTTCTATCTTGGAATCAATAAGATAAAAATCTCTGTTTGTCAAAAGATCCTGAATCGTTCCAAGTTCTTCCATAAGGCTCTCTAAAGTAGCCTCATCAGCCTCTCCCATGGCATCACAGATTTCATTCATTCTTGTTTCCATAGCGTAAAGAGGTTCATATGCAGAAGCCAGTACGTCTCTTATAGTCATTCCGGCCTTTAAAACCGCATGCTGATCAAGATATCCTACCTTAACATTTTTGGCCCACTCTATCTTGCCTGCATCAGGCATAAGTTTGCCAATAATAATGTTCATAAAAGTGGACTTGCCTTCGCCGTTTGCTCCGACAAGTCCGATATGCTCACCCTTTAAAAGTCTAAAGGAGACATCATCAAAAATAGCTCTGTCTCCAAAGCCGTGTGTCAAATGTTCAACATTTAAAATACTCATAAAACTCTCAATCTTTCTAATAATATCTAAAAACTTGCATTACTATTTATCTAAGTTTTTCCCCTGTCATAGGATCATAATTATAGTTTTGCTGCGTCTGCGCCATATCAAGAGGCTGGCCTGTAACAGGATCATAATTCATCTTGGGCGGAACATGATACACCACCTGACCTGAAGTCTGATCAAGTTCAATAACTCCCTGACCTACAAGCTGTGATACAGCCGCCGCACCTGGATAACGTCCATCCGGAAAAATAGCTGTATCGGAAGCAGAAAGCTTCTTAACCTTTTTAACTGCATAAATTGTAATGAAGATTTCAAATACAAAGAATACTACAATTGCCAGTTCAAAATCAACTGAAAGACAAAAATCATAGAAACCATGGATAAATACAGGGATCCATAATGCCTTCCTCAGATTCTTTTTGGTCCCGGCCTTATCACCAAGAGCTTCACATCTCTTGGCATATCCAAAGTAGCTTCCCATAAAAACAGCATCAATGGCATGCCCAGGCACAGCAAGTACCCCGCGCATAACTGCTGTGGTAATTGTCGCATCAGTAAGATAAAGAATATTCTCAAGTGCCGCAAAGCCCAAAGAAGCAAATACAGCATATACAACTGCATCAAAAGTATAATTAAATGCAGGGTGCTTCCAGGCAACCTTTTTAACTACCAGGTACTTGCCTGCCTCCTCAGCAAGGGCAACAACAAAAAAGTTCTCAAGGAAAACAAACAGATAGCTGTCCTGATACACAAAAACCGAAAGTACATTTTCCCCGATTGTTTCAAGAATAATGGCACTTATTGTAGTAAGGACGCCGCCAATAAAGATCTTAACCAAAAGTCCGATAGGTTCTTTTTCAACCTTATCTGCCTTATACACATAGAACATCAAAAAAATTGCCGGTATAACTGCTAAATAAACCATAACCCCACTCCTTCGTATACATATATTTATATTTGAACAAACTCAATTTCATCGGAAAAGCTCTTTTTCCCGGAACATACCGTGATACAGTGTCCCTCATACTCATATCCGGTAAAATATATATCAGGCAGATTCATTCCTTCGAAAAAGACCTGATTATCATGTTCCTGATCTATATAAAGCTTTCTTGGATCCATGGAAAGGCCTTGCCCGTAGTACTTCATCACACTTTCCTTCATGGTCCATAGCCTGGTATAAAGAGTATTTTCCTCTTCCTCACTATTCGAACGATTTTTAATATACGTTATCTCATTCTCATTGTAAACAAAATTCACCAGCCTTGTGCCAAAAGTCTTTATTTTCTCCACGTCTATTCCAACAGCAGCATCAGAAAAAGCGCCCACTGCCAAGGTTCCTGAATGAGACAGATTAAACCTGTTGCCGTCAGCGCCCTTAATAAAAGGCTTGCCATTTTCTGCAAAGCTTATTTCATCAAAAGAAATCCCCCACTGACTAAGCCCATTTAATAATACAATACCTGCTCCAAGTGACAGATTTTTGCTATTTAATGGCCTAATAGTGTCTATCTTTTCCTTCCTGTATGAAGGCATTTTCTCATACCAAAGTCTGAAATTCTCAGGCTTCTCCAAAAAAGCAGTATTTACTCCCAGAACAAAATCAGATGTCATCTTCCTCAAAGCGTTCTACTCCCCAATCAGCAATAACCAGATGCTCCCCATGCCAGAATTTAATTTGAAGCTCATTCTTGGTTACCGCTTCAGATAAAAAATCTCCTTCAGCATAATCAAACGGTACATTAATTATCTTATCATAATTTTCCCTTGTATCTATTCCGGAAATAATAACCTTTTTCCCCAGCTGTTTCAAAAGATTAACCCTGTTAGCCAGAACTATATCTCCATTACCGGCATTCTCCGATTTAAATATGCTATTTATATTTATGGACGCTCCCTCAAAATCATAGCTGGTAAGAGCATTAAGTCCCAAAAATCCGGCTTCATAGTCAATGATAAATAGCCTTACACCAAGGCTGCTAAAGCTCTTTATCATCTCTGAAAGAGCTTCCCTTGCAAAAAAGGCATAGGACTCCTTTATCCCAAGAGCGATAAGCTTAGGATCTATCTTAAAATGTTCAAGCTGTCTTCTGATTTCCTCTATGAACTCTTTCTTTAACATAGATGCAGACATTACCGGCACGATAACAAAATCCATCTGCATATCTGAAATATCAACTCCTGTAGACAAAAAGCTGCATACTCCTTCCAGAGTTCTCTTTTGCATTTCCTCAATAAAGCCTGAACCCTCTGCAACCTCCATCATTTCCCGGTGAGGAATATAACCAAGCTCATGATCCTCAAGCATAAGCGTAGCCTGAGCAAGTTTCACATGGAGATTGTCGGCCTGATAAATCGGCATATAATTTAGTCTGAATTTCTTTTCACCAATACCTCTTCCTATGGCTTTTTCAATCGCGATTTTCCTGCGAAGGAAATCAAGGTCATCCCCCATAAGAACCTTACGATCCGTATCGTCTAGTCTTGCATTGGACAAAAGGAATATATCATTAAGGGTGTCAAACTGTTTTGAGCAGTCTGCCACTAGAAGCGTTGCATCCAGCTTGATATTATTCTCCTCATCACCGAAATTATCGTCAAATCTTGAGATGATCCTATCAGCATACTCTTTTATAGCCTCATCATCCTTATCGATAAAAATAATGTAAAAAACATCAACAGATGTGTGATAAATACTGTTTTCTTTGGCAACCTCAATAAGGAATTCGGCTATTTTCTTGGTAAGCTCATCGATTTTATCATAGGTGCTGAACTTACGATAATTCTCAAGGTTATTGATTCTAAGACAAAAAACCTTGAAGCCTCTGGATATTTTAAATAGCGTCCCCACATCCTGAACAAAGGCATTTCTGTTATATACACCTGTGGAAGAATCAATTCTGTCATCCTCCTTCTCGATCATCAGCATGATTCCTGCAAGACCGATTGCCTCGCATAGAAGTTCACACTTGATCTCAGGAATCAGCATCTGAACCAGTGTACCGATTATTCCAATTGAAAGAAAATAGATCATTGCTATTCTCTTCGTGTTGTTCAGGCAGTACCAATATCTGACAAGCACATAGATTGAAATAGCCAGATATACTCCCGAAAGCGCATAGGCTATGTATATGCCAATGCCCCTCTTATATGTAAATTCCCCGGCTATAGCAAAAGTAAATGAAGTAAAAGGATTTGTTAAAAGCACTACCTCAAGAAAATAAACAGGGGCCTTTAGTAAGTTCTTCTGAAACTTTGAGGCTTTGAATCCCACTCCACAAATAATTATTATGTAAAAAACAAAAACAGGGATCATTGCAAAATGAGTAGAATAATAAACCATCTGGTTCACATAGGTCACTATCCACTTAATGATATCCGGGAGTGGCAAACTCACAGCAATGTATGAAATAGGTTCTGTAAGAGAATCTATCAGAACAATACCGACAAGCATCATAAATAAACGATGTCTGACGCGATTTCTTTTACGCATCATCGTCGAATAGAAAAGGCAGGTTATGCAGATAATGACAGCTGCTATACGATAAGTCAGCCTGTCAACAATCGCAGCATCAAACATCCTTAGTCTCCCTGTCTAAAGAAATTGTCCAGTGTCTCAAGTAGCTTTTCTCTGCTTATTGATTTCAAAAGATAGTCCGCAGGCTTAAGTGAAATGACCTCTGTCACACTCTTTCTGTCACTCTTTCCAGTCAGGAACATTACCGGAGTCGAGCTGGAAAAAGACTCGCTCTTAAGCATTTCCATTACCTTTGGTCCATCCAAAACAGGCATATCATAATCCAGGAGAATCAAGTCTGCTCTGTTAGTCGCAAGCCACGCAACAGCCTGCGTGCCGGAGTTAGCCATTCCGACACGGTAAGTATCCTTAAGCCATTCCCTTATCATCTGAATGAAGGTAGGGTCATCATCTACAATAAGGATGCACTTTCTCTTTTGCTGCTCATATTCATCGTCAGTAACATACTTGACCTTTTCAAGAAGATCAGGCATATCAAGAGGCCTTGAAAGTTCAAAAGTAATATCCTCCTTTGGAACATAGCGGTGCACTATATCAAAGGCTTCTTTATCACCGATCACCATTATGATAAGATTTTCTTCGAGGCAGATATCCTTGAAATAAACCATAGCATCACTGTGCTGTTCAAAGGTCTGGTCAGCATACAGGATTACCAGATTCTGACCAACTAGTTTTTTACTTAGCTCTCCTATAGAATATGAGGATGAGTGAACTTCAAAATTATTGTTTTTCAAAAGAGTCTTGATCGCATTTACTATGAAGGTCTCTTCGTTTCGTACTATTAATATCTTTTTAAACATACTCTCACTCCTTCATTTCCAGTCTATTTGACACCAGGTTATTTATTTCATCCCAGTTCAGCTTGTATGCAAGTGCCGATATCTGCTGAACCATTTCTTTATCTTTTTCCTCTAAACGATACTCCTTAAGCGAATCCAGAATAAACATCAGCGTATCGTAATCAAGGACTTTACTTACTTCCAGGATACTGCTATAGGCATCTGACATCTGTGCCTTTGTTATCATAGGCTTATCGCTGTCATCCTCCTCTTTTCCGGCTATTTCCTCGATTTCTTTAAGGGTATTTCTGATTTTCCCGTACATCAAAAGAAGCTTATCCGTATTCTCCCTGATGGTATCTAAGTCTTTTTCATTACCTGCCATCTCGAGCCTTTCCGATAGTTTCGAAAGCTCGGTGGCACCGATTGTCCTGCTGGTACTCTTTAAGGAATGTACGTAGCTGGTATAGTCCTTCCAGTTTTCTTCCTCGTATGTGGTCCGGATATTACTCATGGAGCTTTCTATCGACTCATAATAAACCTTTAATATGCTAAGATAGCTGTCATAAGTTCCACAGTTTTTAAGTCCGACGTTTTTATCTATTATTCCAAGGCGACTGCTCCAGCTTGGTTCATTATCTGTGCTTTCCTGGTAGTCAGTCTCTTTTTCCTCATCTTCCTCAGAAGTTACGGTTATATTCACCTTATCCTTAGGAAGGAACTTAATAAGTGTCTCTTCAAGTCTGTCACTCTCAATAGGCTTACTTAAATAATCATCAAAACCTGCCTTCAGGAAATTATCTCTTGCTCCGGAAATAGCATTTGCAGTAAGAACAATTATCGGAGTATCGATATTCGGACTATCCTTGTCTTCTTTTATCTTGTGGAAAGTCTCCGTTCCATCCATGCCCGGCATACGATAATCCAGGAAAATAAGGTCATACCTGATATCATGCTGCTTCTCAAGACATTCTGCTCCGCTCCTTGCGGTATCAATCTTTATCTTCGTAGGTTTTAATAATTCTCTGATTACCACATGGTTCATAGGTGTGTCATCTACCACCAGGATAAATGCATCCGGTGCGGTAAAGGATTCCTTGTAGGTCTTTCTATCCTTAAGATTCTTGCTTATTCTGGACCTGAAATCACCAATCCTGGTATCACCGATAACCTTCTGCGGAAGCAATATAGTAAAGGTTGAGCCATGTCCATAATCACTTTTTACGGAAATTGAACCTCCCATTAGTTCAAGCAAAGAGCTGGTGATGGCAAGCCCCAATCCGCTTCCCTCAACCGTTCTGTTCTTCTCCATATCAAGCCTCTTAAACTTATCAAAGAGATTTTCAATATCTTCCTGTCTGATTCCCATGCCGGTGTCAGTAACTTCAATCTTAAGCAAGATGGAATCGTCAAAGTTCCTACTTCCTGTAACATCAAGAGTTACCGAACCCTTCTGGGTATATTTTACTGCATTGTTAAGCACGTTGACGATAACCTGCCTTAGCCTCATCTCATCGCCGTACATGGTATCCGGAAGGTTTTCGTCTATATTGAATTTTAGCTCCAATATCTTTTGCTCAGCCCTGATATGAACCATGTTATAAACATCATTAAGAACAGAGCTGAAATCATACTCTGCCTCGCTAATTTCCATATTCCCGGCCTCGATTTTGGAGAAATCAAGGATATCATTGATAAGTGATAAAAGAGTACGTCCAGCACTCTCAATGTTTTTGGCATATTCTAATATGTTTTCATCCTTACATTCACGAAGGATAACCTCATTCATGCCAAGGACAGCATTAATAGGAGTCCTGATCTCGTGTGACATATTGGCAAGGAAAGTACTCTTTGCTTCATTGGCCGCCCTTGCACGTCTTTCCTCCATCCTGGCCATTTCAGTTGCCCTAAGGATAGCGATAAACTCATTCTTACTGGCAGGCTGTGAAAAGAAACCTCCCTGAAAATAATCAGCTTTGATATTTCCTATAATTTCAAAGCATTCCTGATCCTGTACGTTCGTGATGACAATCTTTTTACCCATATCTGTCATCATCTTAAGTCTCGTATCAAGAACAATCTTACTTTCATTTACCTTCGTAGCGCTCTGCATAAGCTTTGCATCAATTCTTACGCCTTCAAAAATAAATCCGGAGGATGACTGAAAATCATAGAAATCCGTTCCGTATTCATCCATAAAAAATCTTATGCCTTCCTGTCTCAGTTTCTGCATAGCACTATTAATAAGCGCAGGATTGGATGCCGCTTCGGATTCTGAAATATCAAACATTATTTTTGAGGGAGAAACGCCATATTTTTCCCACAAAGCTTTGACCTTGCTTACAAAATCAGCCTTCATTATCTGTACAGAAGAAAGCTTTACGCTGATGAATTCAATTCCCATTTCATCGACAATACCGCCACCCAGGAAATAGAAAACCTGCTCAAGCGTATACCAGCCTAGTTTTTCTATCATGCCCGACTGTTCAGCGACCGGTACAAATTCCTGCCTGTGGATATGTCCGAATTCCCTGTCATGGAGCTGCAGATATGCTTCTGCCGCACATATAGAAAGCTCACTCTTAGTAAAAATAGGATTGAAATAAACAATAAAATTATCTTCTTCAATTCCTCTTCTTACTGCCTTTTCAACATCAGCTTTACGCATAAGGAAGTCGAGATCATGATTTTTAAGCACATGGTCAAATTCCTTGTCAACGCTGCTATCCGCCAAAAGAAGCAGATATTCCACACTGGAAAACTGTTTTGGAGACTGGGCCTGAATAAGAGCAGCCTTTAGCAAAACAGAGATTTCTCCACTTTTCCATTCCTCTCTAAACCTTGAAAATATCTTTTCCGAAATGATATCTACAGCTTCTGTATCTATATCCGGGCATAGGAGCACAAAGGTATCTGTTCCCATTCTGTATACATCAAACCGCTCATCCAGAACTTCCAAATACTCTGTAACTGCAGCCAGGAGCTGTTCAAATTCCTCGTAGCCAAGAATTCTTCTGTAAACATCTGCATTATTAATCTTGATGCAGATGTTGTGAAATACTCTCTCATATTTCAGATAATTGCCCACATCTTTTATGTAGGAGGTTCTGTTATAGGCCCTTGTCGAAATATCAATTCTGTCATCATCGTTTTCAAGCATCATCATAAGGCCCATGAAGCCTATAGCCTCTGCCATAAGCTCACTTCTGATCCTGATAAAAGCCATCTGTATAGCAATTCCACCTATGACCAGTACCGAAAAATAAATAATCGCAATCTTCTTTATATCTGTCAGGTCATTCCAATACATAAACAAAGCTACCATGGCAAAAAGAATGTAAAATGCACTTATTCCATATGCCACATAAACTCCGCCTTTTCTTGAAAAGTTCAGATTATCATCCAGGTAATAAACCAAATTATATACAGGCGACACCAGCACCATAAGTTCCATAAACACGAAAGGGAGGCTGATCAAGCACCTTACATGCTTCTTGAACCTGAACTGAACATTGCAGATTAGGATAATATATAGCGCCACCATAGGTGCAATAGCAAAATGAGTCAGAAAATATAGGAAATTAAAGATATGGAGTAAAACACTTCTGACTTCATAGGAAAAAAAAGCGCTCTTAACAATCTCGCCTGCAACACCGGCAAGAGAATCAAGAGCTACAATTGCGCATATAGATACAAAGAGCTGACTTCTGGCACGAAGTCTGCTCTTCATAATTAACGTGTAGAATACGCAGGTTATGCTGATTACTATAGCGGCCAGATTAAAGGTTATGCCGCCAATTTCCTGAATATCAAGCATAGGACTACCCTATCGTCACTGTCCTTAAATGTCAGTAACTTTTATCTCTGCGGGAAAAGGTCTCGGTACCACTTAAGTGCATTAAGATAAGCCTCGTAAACCTTGTCCATTTCAATATTGTTAAGAACCAAAAGCCTTGAAACCTCTGTCCAGTCCGCTACCTCGTAGGTCTTAATGAACTGAAGGACTTTAGCGAAATCACCCTTATTTTCCACAAGAGCTTCTCTGACATTTTTGGAAACCTGAACCATATTCAGCGCTTCCTCCATTGTCTTTTCCAGCATTATATCAATAGCTGAAAACAGTCCCATGATAAACAGTTCCTGACTCATCATGGCAAGTTCAAAGCTTGAAGCAAGGCCTTCAGCAAACTTCGCTCTTATCATTACAAGCCTTGTGATCTCACTTGGCTTATCAGAGCAAAGCTCCTTGGTTACAGCTGTATTTATCCATCTCTTAAGTTCCTTCTGTCCAAGCATAGCAGCAGCATGTCTGATCGACGTAATCTCAGAATTAAGAGCCATCCTGTTAACCATTTCCAAAAGAGAGATTACAAGAGCCGGGTCTTTTCCGATAACATCAGCTGCATCCTGAAGGTCAAAGTCAGGCGAGTTTACAACATTTAAAAGCTCTACATAATTGGCCTTTAAAGGATTTACTTCCTTTTCAGACTCCTTAACAGGCATTCTAAAGAAGGCGCCCTCATAGAGGTCATACCCCCCATCGTTTTTAAGAGTCTCATAATCTTCCTGAGTATCCACATTAACAGCACAAAGCTTGATATTGGGATAAACCTTTCCAAAATACAGCTTTGCCTTGGATATATCTATCTTGGTATGGTTAAGTAAAATGTAATCGCACTGACTGATGATTTCCCTGTAGGGTTCAAAGCTTGAAATAGGGAGCTTTCTGATAGCCAGCTTATATCCTTGAGACTTTAATTCTCTTACTCTCTTAACATACTGCTCATCAGGAGTAATAGAATTATCCATCAAAAGAACTACTTTATCCGCAGGAACCGTACACTGGAGCGATATCTCTGCAAAAATGGAAAACTGATTGATTGGCACAAATACTTCCTTGCCACCAGAAAGAGCACTCACACCCATACTGCTGACAACCTCTAACTCATGTACTGTTCCCGCACCATCAAATCTGGCGCCTCCCTCGTAGTTCGGATTCAGGAAATAGTTTTCTTTCCTGGCAAATACAGAATATGCACAAACAGACATGTTATCATTAAATAAAGGAATCAGTGTAGCTAACATTTTCAGCTCCTTTCTGCTCGTCAAAAAAGCAGTATTATCCCGCTTATCTATATTGTAACAAACATAATCAAATAATTATATTATATTTTTATAAAATTACGTTAACGCCAATGAAATTGGAATCGTGGTCAGAACCTCTGAAAAGAGGAGAAAAAATGTAAAAAAAGAGCTGCCGGCCAATGTGCTGACAACTCTTTTTTGATTATCTTTTATGCGTTTTCCTATCTATTACAAAGTATCACGACGTTTAATATACTGAGGATGCTCCTGGGTACCACGAATGTCTTTAACGTGAACAATGTGTGCCCATTTATCGATGATAGTATTCTCAACATGAACACCAGGCTCAATAACTGTATAAGCAAGAACTACAGAATTCTTAACCACTGCTCCCTTCTTGATCTCAACACCACGGCCGATAACTGAATTCTCAACTGTTCCCTCAATTATACAGCCGTTGGAAACAAATGAATTGGAAACAACTGCTGTATCAAGGTACTTGGTAGGACATGAGTCAGTAGTTCTGGTGTAAATAGGCCATCCCGGTCTGAACAGATCACTTGCAACATTGTAATCCAAAAGCTCAAGAGAAGCCTTGTAGTAATCTGACAGGCTAAGGAGGGATGCAAAATATCCCTTGTGCTGATATCCTCTGATATCCAGATCCTTGCACTTAATATTTACGATATCTGCAAGAGTGTAAATTGAAGAAAGCTCATGAGCAGCCTTTATAAGGCTTATAAATACTTCCTTACTCATGCAGTAAGTATCCATGAAGATATTTCTCTCTTTGGAGGTTCCAAGGTTCTTCTCAATGGAATTAACACCCTTTTGTCTGTTGACATTAAGAACCTTACAGTTCTGGAAATACTCCTTGGCATTATCTACTCTGTGGTACAAAAGAGTAACATCTGCGCCGGATGCCACATGGCTGTCCAAAAGCTCACTGTAGTCCTGCTTATAAACCATATAGCTCGGAGCTATGATAACGTAATCCTGATGCATTCTCTCGATAATATCGAGGTTCTCAGAATATGCGCAAATATCATTATTGTAGATAGAGTGCTGATTGCTGTCCTGTGAAAAAAGAAGCTGCACCTTACCACGCTTGGAGTTGATATTGTAATGTCTTCCTGAACCTACATGCTCCGCAATAGATCTTGGACGAGAGCGAACATAAACCTGAATTCTGTCCATTCCACTGTTACTCATATTAGAAAGCGGAAAATCAATTACACGGAATCTTCCAAGGAAAGAGAAAGAACCGATTGGTCTGTAATCATGAAGACCTTCTACGTGAACGCTGTTATCAGCAGGGGATACAATTCCAAATGCTCTATATGATGCCATTATTTTGTACCTCCCTTCACATTTTTCGCAACAAGAAGGATTTCCTCACTTGTCTTGCTGCCCACTTTGGCCTTCGCCCCAATACGTACATTCTCAGCCACAAGAGCTCTTGTAACTGTAGCTCCATCTTCAACAACTGCCCCCGGCATCAGCACACTGTCAATTACCTTGGCGCCCTTTCCAACTACAGCGTTGGTGAAAAGAACTGAATTAGTTACACAGCCCTCAACTCTTACGCCCTGCGTTATATATGCCCTCTTTATCTTGGCATCCTTACCAATGTACTGAGGAAGTGTGGAAATATCCTCTGTATAAATAAGCCACTTGGAATCGTTAAGATTAAGCTCATTTTTGTGGTCCAAAAGATCCATATTTGCTTCCCAAAGAGAATCGATTGTTCCTACATCCTTCCAGTAGCCCCTGAATTCATAAGCAAATAAGCCTCTGCCCTCTCCGAGCATCTTAGGAATAATATCCTTACCAAAGTCATGGTCGGAATCAGGATTATTCATATCATCCACAAGCATCTTTCTAAGAAGCTTCCAGCTGAAAATATAAATACCCATTGATGCAAGATTACTCTTTGGCTTAGCAGGCTTTTCCTCAAATTCAACAATCTTGCCATTACCGTCAGTATTCATGATACCAAAACGGCTTGCTTCCTTCATAGGAACAGGACGAACCGCAATAGTCGCATCAGCGCCCATCTCCTTGTGATAAGATAGCATCTCAGCATAGTTCATCTTGTAGATATGGTCGCCTGACAAGATCAGAAGATACTCTGGATTGTAGTTATCGATAAAATCGATGTTCTGAGAAATCGCGTCAGCAGTGCCCCTGTAGACATCAAGTCCCTCATCTGCCTTTTCTCTTGGTGTCAGAACATAAACGCCACTGTCCTTGGAGTCAAGTCCCCATCTACCATCATTAGCAACATAACTGTTCAAAAGAACTGATTCATACTGAGTAAGAACACCAACAGTATCTATACCACTATTTGCACAATTACTAAGTGGAAAATCAATGATTCGATATTTGCCGCCGAAATAAACAGCTGGTTTTGCAACCTTGGTGGTCAGATCTTTAAGTCTGCTACCGCGCCCGCCGGCAAGTATCATGGCCAGCATTTCATTTTGAGCCATATATTTATCCCCCTTACAGAATTGAATGACATACGGAAAATCGTATGCAGAAAAACTTTTCGTCAGAAAACCACAGAAATAATCTGACAATACCTAATTAATTCTATCACACATACTGATATTACGCACGAAAAAAGAGCCACAATTTGTGGCTCTTTTTTATATAAAACGATCATTTATTATTTAAGTTTAAACTTGCCCACGATTTCTTCAAGTGTACCAGCTACTGCTTCCTGCTTGTTGGTCATCTCATTTACATTGGATACTACGTCTGCAGCAGCCATAACAGAATCATTAACTCTGCTGGAAAGATCTGCTGTATCCTGTGTAGATTCTGCAATATTCTGAATGGCCTTACTTACTTCTTCCATAGCTGATCTGATATTCTCTACCATCTGAGCTATATTCTCGGAAGAATCACCGAAGTGTCCTGCATCATCACCATACTGCTTGGCAAGTCCCACGAACTTGTCATAATCAGGTGTAACTGTTTCCTTGATGAATCCAAGAAGTTCGCCTGAGGAAGATGACAGAGTACTGAAAGCTTCCTGAACGCCATCGATTGTCTCTCTGATCTGCTCAACTGCCTCTGATGTACTGCTGGCAAGCTTATTGATTTCAGATGCAACTACAGCAAAGCCCTTACCTGCATCTCCTGCACGGGCAGCCTCGATGCTGGCATTAAGTGAAAGAAGGTTGATCTGATCTGCAATCTCAGCAATTGTATCAGCCAATGTTCCAATCTGATCAACAACCTTAGCCTTTTCATTTGCTTCTTCAAGATCAGCTTCCCTCTGCTCTGCGATAGAAATAGCATAGTCGTGGGCCTGTCTGCTTTCTTTTTCAATCTCTTTTGCTCTGGTCTTGATATCAGTTGCATCAGCGCTTGTCTTCTCAGTCTCTGCTGCAAGCTGATGTACAGATGCGTTAACTTCCTCAACGGATGCATTAACTTCCTCAGTTGCGGCACCGGAAGACATCATAGCATCGTTTACACCGGAGATATTGCCCTGAATGCTTGTAAACTGATCTGAAAGCTCATTAGCCATGCTGGAAAGACCCGCACTGGTCTCGCTAACTTTAACAGAGCCATCGGAAATCTTAGTAATAACATCTTTGTTATTCTCAAACATGTCATTGAGGGAATCACTCATAGCACCGAGTTCATCGCCTCTTTTATTGTTAATCTTTTCTACAGTGAAGTCACCGCTGGCAAGAACACTTGCAAACTGTTTAACACTGTTGATGCTCTTAGAAATACTAAGAACGAAGATCCAAATAATTGCAGCACCAATGATAAGTGATATAGCAGCTATAATAATAAGCGTTCTGGTTGCAGCTTTTACCGGAGCTTCAATTTCTTCAAGATCCATAACGATAAGAAGTTTCCATGCAACATTTGGAATATCTCTGTATGTTACAAGAATAGTTTTTCCATCCTGATACATAACTCCCATTCTTGGTGAATCAGAAGAATTTGCCAATACTTCCTGACCTTTCTCTGCAACTGAAGCAACTTCATCTTCAGTCATCTTGACACCATTCTGGATCTTTGCTTCATCATTTGTATAAATGTAAGTTCCATCTGTAGAAAGAAGGATAGCACGTCCGGTTGTGCCTATTTTGATATTTGATACAAGTTCTGCAACATTGGTAAGCTCCATATCAACTGTTACGCAGCCTACATAAACTCCTTCATCATAAATAGGTGCAGAACAGCTGGACATGATCTTTCCACTAGTTGGATCATAGTATGGATCAGTGATCTTTGCCTGTCCCGCTGAAAGAGCCTTCGCATTAGTATAATATTCCTGACTCAAATAATCATATTCTGCATTACTGTAATCCCAGGTTTCAACTACGCTTCCGCCATCCTTATACCAATAAGGTCCAACGTATTTTTCTGCAGCATCATAAACATTTGGCTCAAACCAAACGCCCGCGCCCAGAATAGAATCATTATCATTGATAACCTTTGTAAAGGTTCCCTTGTAATTATCCATCTGAACAAAGCGATAGGACGTGGAAACCATCTCGGAAAGGTTAATAGCCGTAGTTCTGATAATCTCCAGCTTGGAATCAACATTGATAGCATTTGCCGTAACATTCTGATACATACTGTCAGTGTTTGCACTCTGAAGATTTGTACTCAGCTCCTGGGAAGCCAGGTACGTCAGAATGATCATGGCAGCTGCCATAACCGGCAAAATACAAAGTAACATTTTTGATCGTAGGCTTAGTTTTTTCATTTAATTGCACCCCTTCATAAGTAATAAATTGAACAATCAAATTTATGAATAATTGCAAAAACACCTATAATTATTTTACATTATCATGTTAATTATTAGTCTTAAAAAAGTATAAATATAGCTGAAAATAAAATTAAGATTATATATTCTTTCTGTTTACAGTGTTTTTATGTTTTTTTAACAACTTGTATATCGTTATTTTGTTTATTTCGATTTGGCAGCATGATAAAATATACTTGCTATACATATATAGGTATAAAGAAAAAATGCAAAAACATTTATTTGGCAATAAAAATATGTCTCAGAAAGGAAGCAAATTATATGAATGCTGAACAGTATCGTCGTGCCAATAATAACAGTTTTTATGTTACTATCGTCATCTTGTTAAGTGGCGTAGGAATAACCATTTTTAGCATGTTTCGTGAAGGAATTAGTGCAGGACCTATAGCTATTTTGATAAGTGCAGTAGTTGGCGGTGTCATGGTTGCCGCAGGAAATTACAAATTTGCTACTGAAAAGCTTGGATCTGTTCTTATAATGGGCGGTTCTACAATCTTCTACTTTGTACTGCTAATAGCTGAAGACAACATTGTATACTTTGCATTCGGTCTTCCAATCCTGATATGCAGTATCATTTACCTTAACGCCAGATTGTGTAAAGCCGGAATTTTAGCCATCACAATTTCTTTTACCGTAACCTGCTTAAAAGCATATTTCACCACAGGCACACTTGATATGGTACATGTTCCTGCTTTTCTGACTCTTGGTCTGGCATTTGTTGCTACTGTTGCTACAGTTACTCTCCTATGTAAGTTTAACGATGAAAACAATGCAACAATAACGCAAAACGCAGAAGAAACAATGGAAACAGGCAATAAGATGGCTGAAATAGCTAATACTATTACAGATCTTTTCAACGATTCTCAGCAAAACATGGTAGACCTTCAGCACATCATTGAATCACAACACTCCGGTATGCAGGACATTGCCAGCAGCATGGAGAGCACAGCACAGGCAATCACCTCGCAGGCACAGAGAGTTCAGCAGATTCAGGAAGAAACAACTGCTACAGAGCAGCATAGAAAGAACATGACCAAGGCATCAGAAAGTGCACAGACAGCAGTTCGCGAAGGTGTTAAGGTCATTGGAGAATTAAAAGAGAAATCACAGAATGTAGCAAAACAGAGTCAGGTTACCGTTGAGGCAACTCAGGCCGTTATCAATAAGGTTGCAGACGTTACCAAGATTGTAAGTTCCATCATGTCGATTTCAAAGCAGACAAACCTTCTTGCACTCAATGCCAGCATTGAGGCCGCAAGAGCCGGTGAAGCAGGTAAAGGCTTCGCAGTAGTTGCTAACGACGTACGTGAACTTGCAGAAGAAACAAACACCGCCTCCACTGAGATTACCAATATCATAAATGAGCTGAACGAGGATGTTCAGAAGGCGATGGCCAGCATAGATGACACTGTTGCTTCCGTATCCGAGCAGAATGAAATGATTGAATCTGTAGGTGATAACTTCGATAGCATTAATGACAACGTAACAGAGATGCTCTCCCGCTTCACAGAAATCGGCGAAGGCATGAAATCAATAGCTGCATCCACTACGGAAATCAACGACAGTATTTCCAATCTGTCTGCTACCAGCCAGGAAGTTGCATCCCTTTCCAATGAGGGCGTAAGTGCTTCAGAATCTGCAGTATCCAAGTTTGATGACTTTAAGACCATACTTGGAAATATTTTCCAGCAGGCTAATAAGTTAAAAGATATGCAGCAGTAACATCAGATTTTACCTGATACCAGAAGTTCAGCATTTTATTAAACCCAGAACAGTCAAGGACTTTGAGAAAAAAAATTCTCAAAGTCCTTTAATTTTACGGAATTTTTATATTTTTCCGCACAAAACTGCGATATAATATAAGAAAGGCAGATGTAATCTACCTTTAAATTTTTACACTATTTGGGAAAGGAGGATATACGTGTATGACAGCTACATTGGATGCACGAATGGAAGTAATGGACTGCATTAGACGGGATTGTGATGATGAATACTATCCAGATCCAGAAAGAGTAGCCCATATTACTGGATTACCATTGGGGGTTGTTTTTGATCTTCTGATAGAACTCAAAAACCAGGGTTGTCTTGGCAAGAGATGATCTTCACATTTAAAATGGAGAATACAATGGAAGAACAGCAGAAATAAGGCTCTATGCATCCTGATGCATAGAGCCTTTATTATAGCGACTATAAAAGTCTTTAAAGCATTTCCACCGGTTCGTGTGTAAAATCAGCAAAACCGTCTGTATAAAGCTTTCTTACGAAATCTATTGCTCTTTGTCCCGACTCTTCTATCGGCACATTCTGGCTGTAAATATACTTAATCTGATCACCGCTTGATAACGAAAAATCGATCTGTGTTCCTGCAATCTGTCCATCCCCAAAATCCAAAGGCTTTACTTCAACCGCTTCTACCTCTTTCAAAATCCCCTCTCCGAAAAGAACTCTCATGTTAGACCTCCTTGAAATAAAGTTTATGAACTTCGTATATATTATTCTAACATTTAATTTTTGAAATTGCGATAACTTTATCGATTCTTGCTAATATTTTGGCTAATACCGCGATATATGCTATAATGTCCTAGTGCATATACAAGTAACAGTTGCCTTTACCGGCGACGAAAATAATATTTATCGGAGAACTTAAATTCATGAAATTAAAACGATTTATCTCAATTGCCACTGCAACTATTCTTACTGCTATTTCATTAACAGCCTGCACTTCTCAGGACAAGGCTGCTGTAACAGAAACAGCCAACACCTTCATGGCAATTGTTGCATCGCAATCAGATGAAGACATAAATAAATACGCAACTTCAGAGGTTGCTAACGGAGATTTTGTAAAGCTCTTTGACGCAGACTCTCTTGTAGATATTTTCGTAACAGAGTCTACTGCTGCAGAATTATCGGATGAAGCCAAGGCAGAAGTGGATGAATTCTGTAAATTATTCGCCGGAATGATCAAGAGTTATTCGGTCTCAAGTGCTACCATCAACAAAGATGGCACTGCAACAGCAATAGCTACTATAAAAACTGCCTTCCCTATTGATATCATCAACAGTGAAGAATCTTCTGCCAAGATTGATGCTGCTATTGAGGAATACAACGAGACGAATGCTGAGGCTATTACAGCCCTCTACGAAGAAGGTGACGAGGTTGCCACCGCCAAGATTTATAATGACATGCTGACACTTATCCTAGACATCTACGAGGATGAGATTGCAAATTCAGAAGAAATGACCTACGCTATTGCTCTTGATCTTGAAAAAAATTCCGAGACAGACACCTGGATTGTAACACAGATTACAGACTACGATACTTCCGCAAGCTCTTCCGGAAAATAAACGCAAAAATACCAATTCCTACTGATAGGGATTGGTATTTTTTCTTTATATGCTCTTTGATAGAACTCCCTTGTATCGATTGATTCCCTGCCGTATAGTAAGCACTCCGCTCCGGAGCATGTATAGCGATACAAAGATCGAACCAATGATATCGAAGTAATACGAAATCTTAGAGTCAGGCATAGTTGCCACGATCAAAAGAGTAAGTGTAACACTGACATCAACTATCGATTTAGCGCCGTAGAGTCTGGCCTGAACTCCCAGGATAGAATTACCCAGAGAGTTATGGAGCTTCGTATATTTCCTCCAAAAAAGAGTATTGGTAATGGCACCAAATAATGCAATTACAAAGGCCGGTGCTACATTTCCCTTATTCTCGTTATCAGAGATAATTGTCATGATGATCATGCTAAGCCCGCTTATACACATGATTATCCCTACAAAAATATTGCTCTTACACTCTATTTTTCTTTTCCAGGTGTCATCTTTGGCATTATCCAAATTAGTAATAATGTAGACCACAAAAGATGCGATGATAGCAAGTAGCTCGGCACTTCGTCTGGTAAAATCCGAAATTTGTGTAGAACTCTGGCCGATAGTCAGCCCAATACCAAGAACCAATGGCCCCGGCGAGCTAAGGATCACCGATAAAAGAAGTGTTTTGAATCCGCTCTTTTTATCTTTTTTGTCTACAGTAATACCACTCACTGCCAGTCTCCTTGTTGTCACAAAATCAGTCAAATCATAAAAAAGCTTAAGAGTAATGCCATTTTATCTAAGCAGCATTTCGGAAATCACAATGACTACCATAGCTGCAACCGGACAGTAAAATGTATCAAATCCATTCTCTACCAAAAGTTCAGTAATAGTGCTTGCCAAAGCCGTCATAAGAGCCACTATCACCGTAGCCACCACTCCATATCTGCCATAGATAAATAACACCACCAAAACAGAAATAAAAGAAAACACAAACATAGCTAAAGATCCTTCAAGAGACTTTCTCTTTCGTCTTCCTATTTTGTGTTTACCAAATCTTTGGCCAATAAGTGCAGCAGCTGCATCTCCAGGTCCCCAGGCAAGTATACACGCTATACCAAGGTGCCTTTGTCCCAAAAAGCCCCAGCACACAGTTGCCACTATAATGTACATAATCATCACCGCAGCGAAGCTCTTGCTATACTCCCCCTTTTTCCTGGCATTTACAAATTGAGAAACACCAGGAATGTAGGAGGCCAGATATAGCAATGGATACAGAAGGACCATTACTGCAAAAACAGTCAGAACAATCTTTTTCCAATCGTCATAGAAATAGAACCAGGCGATCATAAAAGCTGTGACTAATATATGAAATGATTTTCTTAATAATTCCTTACTGTATTTAGACATAAATTATTCCACTGAATTAATGAGTCCAAATATTTCCTCTTTTATCTGCTTGTTGGTAGCAAGTGCATTTTCACGGCTATCCCTGTTGGAATAGAAATAGAATTTGATCTTAGGCTCTGTTCCGGATGGCCTGATTGCAAACCATGAACCATTATCCAGGAAAAGTCTTATTGCATTCTGAGGTGGAATATCCTCGTAGCCATCAATATAATCTATTACCTTCTCAACCTTGGCACCTGCTACAGTCTGAGGTATATTTTCCCTGAACCACTTCATCATACGCTGTATGCGCTGTGCTCCCGGTATTCCCTCAAGAACAATATTAGGTTCATCCTCGGCAAAAAATCCGTACTTAGCATAAATTTCCTGAAGGACATCCCACAAGGTCTTACCCTGCTTGCGATAGTATGCTGCAGCCTCTGCTACGAGCATTCCTGCAGAAATACCGTCTTTATCACGGATATCCTCACAAACAGCATATCCAACAGACTCTTCATATCCAAAAAGATATGTAAATCCATTTTCGTGAAGGTAAGGAATCTTACCGCAAATGTTCTTAAAGCCTGTAAGGGTTTCAAACATTTCCACGCCATAAGCCTTGGCCATGATAGTTGAAAGTGTAGAGGTTACTATGGACTTAACCATAGCTCCCTTAGCAGGAAGGGTACCTGCACTCTTATGTCCCTCAAGAACATAATTTACCAAAAGATATCCTGTCTGATTACCATTAAGAGGAATATAGTTGCCATTGTCATCTCGAATCTCAATAGCAAATCTGTCAGAGTCAGGATCAGTAGCCATCAAAAGTTCAGCACCAAACTCTCTTCCATACTGCTCACTAAGCTTAAATGCCTTTGGATCCTCAGGATTAGGATATCCAACAGTTGTAAAATCAGGATCAGGATTTTCCTGTTCAGGAACTATTTTCCAATTGGAAAATCCTCTGTCAGTAAGCATCTGTCTGAAAGGAATAGAACCACAACCATTAAGAGGCGTGTAAACAAGAGGAATAGTCAGATCAAGCTCATCACCTTCATGAATTGCCATTCCTTCAATTTTATCCAGATACTCTCTGTCATATTCTTCTGAAAGAACAACAATCTTACCGCTCTTAACACCTTCTTCAAAATCAGATGTCTTAATACCTGTCCAGATATCAACAGCATTGATTTTCTCTGTCATTCCATCTGCAACATCTGATGAAACCTGGCATCCATCGTCCCAGTATGCCTTGTAGCCGTTATATTCCCTTGGGTTGTGTGAAGCAGTGATATTGATACCTGAAACTGTTCCAAGTCTCCTTACCATATATGCAAGCTCCGGAGTAGGTCTCAAATCCGGGAAGGTATATACCTTAATACCATTAGCAGCAAAAATGCCTGCAGCAAGCTGTGAAAACTCTTTTGAAAAATGTCTTGGATCATGGGCGATTACAACCCCCTTTTCACAGGCCTCTTTTCCCTTAGATACTATATAATCTGCAACACCCTGAGAAGCCTTACCTACAGTGAGAAAATTCATACGGTTTGTTCCGGCACCAACCTTGCCGCGAAGTCCTGCTGTTCCAAAGGAAAGATCCTGATAAAATCTGTCTTCAATCTCCTTCTCATCACCTTTAATGCTTTCAAGCTCAGCCTTTAATGAATCTGAATCCATAAGCTTATCAAGCCACTCCTGATATCTTGCCTTGTAATCCATTTAAACCTCCTTAATGGTACTTCAATCCACAGCAGACTAAACATCCACTGTGGATTGTATTATTGTTTATATTACTTATCACCACAAATCTTGTTGATGACAATCTTACCTGCTCTCTTTGCAGCATATGGTCCTACAAGCTTAAGCTTATCTTCTGCTCTGACCATAGTACTTGCTGCAGGCATATCTCTTGTAAGGTGGATAGCGTCGAATTCACACTTTGTTGTGCAAAGTCCGCATCCAATACAACGGTTCTCGTCAACTGTTGTAGCACCGCAGCCAAGACATCTTGCAGCCTCTTTCTTAACCTGTTCCTCAGTCAGCGTAAGTCTGAGATCATCAAAGGTCTCCTTAGCTACTCCAGCCTTCTTACCAGGAATCTGTCTCTGTGCATTGTCGAAGTTCTCAACCTTAATATCGTCCTTATCAAGTTCGATGAACTCTCTTCTGTCTCTTGCAAGATCAAGACGGTTTCCTTTATGAACAAAACGGTTAATGGAAACGAAGCCTTCTCTACCACCTGCTATTGCATCTATAGCAAAACGAGCACCTGTAAATACATCACCACCTACAAAGATATCAGGCTCAGCAGTCTGTCTTGTAAGGCTGTCAGCAATAGCTGTGCCGTTTCTGTTAAGTTCAACCTTAGTTCCCTCAAGAAGTCCGCCCCACTGAACAGACTGTCCGATTGAAAGAAGCAGATTTTCGCAAGGAATCTCAATAGTATCGTTTTCATCGTACTTAGGGCTGAATCTGTGCTGCTCATCAAATACGCTTACGCACTTCTTGAAAATAACAGCCTTGACCTTTCCTGCTTCAGTAACAACTTCCTTAGGTCCCCAGCCATTCATTACCTCGATGCCTTCTTCTTTTGCTTCTGCAACTTCATCCTTAGCTGCAGGCATCTCTTTTTCACTTTCAAGGCAGAGCATTGTAACCTTGGAAGCACCAGCTCTTACTGCGGTTCTGGCAACATCGATAGCAACGTTTCCGCCACCAACTACAACTGTCGCACCATTAAGCTTAATGCTGTGGTCCTGATTGATGTTTCTAAGGAAATCAACACCTGTCTGAACGCCCTGCGCATTTTCTCCAGGTATTCCAGCCATTCTGCCGCCCTGCATACCGATAGCAATAAAGAATGCCTTGTAGCCTTCTGCACGAAGCTGCTGGATTGTTGTATCCTTACCAACTTCTACGCCACACTTAAATTCTACGCCCATCTGTCTGATGACATCTATTTCAGCATCAATTATATCCTTCTCAAGTCTATAGCTTGGAATGCCGTTCATAAGCATTCCGCCTGGTCTCTTCTCTTTTTCAAAGACTGTTACAGGATAGCCGTTAAGTCTCAGGTAATATGCAGCTGAAAGACCTGCAGGACCGCCGCCGATTACAGCTACCTTGTACTCATCGCCCCACATTCCGCCATCATGCTTCTCGCAGAGAGGAATATATCTGTCTTCCTTATTAAGATCCAAAGAAGCGATGAATTTCTTTATCTCATCGATGGCAAGAGGCTGATCGATAGTACCTCTTGTACAAGCATCCTCACAACGTCTGTTACATACAGCACCGCAGATATATGGGAATGGATTATCCTGCTTGATGAGCTTAAGCGCATCATCATATCTGCCTTCTGCAGCCATCTTGATATAGCCCTGAACTGAAAGATGAACAGGACATGCAGTCTTACATGGAGCTGTACCTGTATCATAGCAGTTGATCTTGGCATCATCTCTATAGTTGTAATTCCACTTTTCAGGGCCCCACTTCTTTTTATCAGGAAGCTCTGTCTTAGGATATGTAACTTCAGATCCGTTCTTCTTGCAAAGCTTCTGTCCAAGCTTAGCTGCACCAACAGGACAAACCTCTACGCACTTACCGCAGGCAACACACTTATCCTTTTCAACATGTGCTCTGTATGCAGAAGCTGACATATTTGGTGTGTTAAAGAGCTGTGAAGTTCTAAGAGCATTACATACACCTGGTGCGCAGTTACAAATAGCAACAATCTTGCCCTCACCATCAATATTGGTAATCTGGTGAACGTAGCCGTGTCTCTCTGCCCTCTCAAGGATCTCATAAACCTCTTCCTTGGAAATGTAATGACCAATTCCACGATCATCCATGTACTCAGCCATATCACCCATTCCGATACAGTAATCACCACGGATTTCACCTGAACCCTCACCACGCATAGCCTGCTGCTTACGACAGGAGCATTCTGAAATGCCATACTTGTCATACATATCAATCCAGCGGGAAAGATGCTCAACAGGTACTGACTGATTCTCAAGGGAAATAGCCTTTTCTACTGGAATAACATGCATTCCGACGCCTGCACCTCCTGGAGGAACCATCTGTGTAATTCCTGCAAGCGGAAGCTGTGTCATCAGGTTAAAGAATGTAGCAAGCTGAGGGAATTCATCTGTCAGCTTGTCCTGCATCATCATGAATTCAGCAGATCCGGGAACAAATATAGGCAGCTCGTACTGTCTGTGCTTGTCAGGTGTCTTGGCTCTGTTCTGTTCAACGATACCAATCCATTTAAGACGATCAACCATCTCCTGAGCCTTCTCAACGCTCATATTGTTCATCTTGGCAAGCTCTTCTATTGAGTAAGGAACTCTTGTCTTCTTGAAGTTCAAAAGAAACTTAACCTGTTCCTTGTTTAAAATAAGATCAAGCATCCAATACTCAGGATCTCTGTTGTTGATCTTATTAGTGAGTTTCTTAACATATCTGTCTGTAATGAGCTTGGCAAGCTCAATAACCAGTTTCTCCTTCTCAGGATCTTCAGCCTTGTAATTTGGATCCTGCCAATAATCGTTTTCATTGATCATTGGATCCCCAATTTTCCATTTTGCCTCCGTTAATGTTTTGGTTGCCATAAAAACCTCCTACTATTTGTTTCTTGCCATGTTTCTACTCTTCCCTGCGAAGTCAAATGCCCAAAGTGCACTTCATATAACATGGCGCTGAACACCAAAACCGCTTTGAATTGCACTTTGGGCACTCGACTTCTTGAAATATATCCCCATAACAAAACTACTATTAATTCCATATAATTATACAGGAATCGGTCAAAAATTTCCAGCAAAGTTTAGCATTTTTGTTGTCTTTTGGATGTAAATCTGCATATTTTTTAGCAACTTCTGACAAAAATAAAGGTTCAAAACACTGATTAAACAAATACCGTTTCCATTCACAATGTTTTTATGGACATATGCGAAACTATGCGCAATAATAGTTTCTAGTTTTTTATTTACTTTATAGTTTGAGGTAAAAAATATGAAAATAGAAAAAGTTACTGTAGCAGATACTGAGGGACTCCTTGAAATATATGCGCCATACGTTACTGATACAGCTATCACATTTGAGTATGAGGTACCTTCCAAAGAGGAATTTGCGAAACGGATCCGTAATATATCCGCCAAATTCCCATATATCAAGGCTGTAGATGATGATGGCAAGATTTTGGGCTACGCCTATGCCAGCACTTTCAAGGGCAGAAGCGCCTATGACTGGTCGGTTGAAACCACTATTTACCTTAGAGAAGGTCAAAAAAGAAATGGCTACGGATCAAAGCTTTATCTGGCTCTTGAAGAAGCTCTAAGAAACATGGGAATCCTTAATGCCAACGCATGTATTGCCTACCTTAAGGATGGCGAGACCGATCCTCACCTTTCAAATGACAGTTTCTTTTTCCATAAAAAGCTTGGCTATCAGCTTGTAGGAACCTTCCATGACAGCGGCTATAAATTCGGAAAATGGTACGATATGATCTGGATGGAGAAAATGCTGGGTGACCACACTGATTCCCCCGCTCCCGTAGACTTCGGAAATTGGTAAAAATAGTTAAAGGCTGTGCAAAATAAAAATGCACAGCCTCTTTTATTATCATAAATTAACTTTTGGAAGATTCCAGCGATAATGCCTTGCAAGGAACCTTAATACAATGACCAGTGTAAAACTACAGACCATGGCAGCATTCCAGCCGCCCAGCACTTCGTACATGGCGACCATCAGTATTCCGCCTATTATCACCGGAAGTGCATAAACATGTTTCACGAAAATGGCCGGCATCTGATTGGATAATACGTCTCTTAAGACGCCACCGCCCACTCCTGTTATAAAGCCCAGGAACACCAGTAAAAAGAAGTCATCCTCATAACCAAAATTAGCACCGATCATGACTCCGTCAACCATAAAAGCTGCAAGTCCTACTGTATCAAAAACAAATAGTCCTCTCTCATAAAGTCCGGCAAATTTTCCCGGAATTTCCTTATGAAAATACATTATTCCAAAAACTATGTTGGCAACAATTGCCGACACAAGAACGTAAAACGGATTAATAAACATCTGTGGCGGAAAATTTCCCATAATAATATCTCTTGTAAGTCCGCCGCCGCAGGCAGTCAGTATAGCTAAAATATTAACGCCGAATATATCCATTTTCTTCTGGATACCGGTAATAGCCCCGGAAACCGCAAATGCTACGGTTCCAATAAAATCAAATATTAGTAGTAAAACTGAAGACACTTTTTTCACTCTCTATAGCATATCTTATTTTTTCCGCTTCCCTTTGCTTCATACAGCGCCTCATCTGCTCTGCGGAAAATATCATCTGCGCTGTCATTCTTGGTAAACGCTGTCAGTCCCATTGACACTGATACCGGACCAACAGTCTCAAACTCAGCCTTAGAAATCTGAACTCTTACTTCATCCATGTATTTAACAGCTTCTTCAAGGCTCATGCGAGGCAGCATAAAGAGGAATTCCTCACCGCCCCAACGGCCGATCATGGCATGACTAATCTTGGTAACATGCTCTTTTAACGCATTGCTGACCTGTACCAGCACAACATCACCCTCTGCATGACCATAGGTGTCATTTATAGACTTGAAATCATCAATATCAACGATTCCAAGAACAATATCAAAATTAAGCACTTTATAATGTTCAACAGCACCTCTGGCAAACTTATCAATAACTCGTCTGTTATTAAGGCCTGTAAGTGCATCAGTATCAGCCATCTGCTGCAATTCCTCATTGGCAGCCCTAAGTTCTGAAGAAGTAACATTTATGAAATTGGCAAGCCTTCTGACCATGGAAATCTGACCATGCATTTTCTGCTCTTCCGACATTTCAATCTTTTTATCACCATTTCCGGTTGGCTGAGCCTTGGCATGTCCACCTTCTCTCATACTGATGGCAATAAGCGTAACATGATGTTCTATGAGGTAATCATCCATCCTCATGATCTCGCCGCTTGAATAAAAGCCACTGACAGGAGCAATCTTACTAAATGGCCCTGTCTCCTTATTGATCAGGTACTTCCAGTAAATACGTCTAACGCCACAGGAATACAGAAAAATAGCCTGAGGAGCAAACTCTCTTACGTGCTCTGTTAGTTCTTCAACATCACCCTTTATCACATCGGGATCACCATAGGAAAGGTTAACAGTGGTCCCCTTGTTAATATCGGCAGCAAGGTTTATGGAGCCATCCTCTGCATTTCTTGAAAAAGGAAGACGCAACACCTGATTGCCATGTTGAATGGACATCAGCGGAAACTCCACAACATTGGAAAAGAAATCCTCATCCTCCTGAATATCCAGATACTTGGCATAAATCTGTGCAGGAGGAATGTTATCAAGTTCGTAAAGGCGCTTACCTTCTATTCTAGTGGCTATAAAATTCTTACCAAGGGGCTTCCAGCCTATGGCATGTTCTATATCAACTGCAAAATCTTTACCACAATAGGTAACAAGTGCTACACCCGCATGGCTAATACTGTCCTCGTTAAGAACACTTGAATAGTTTTCATCGATAAGAACATTGGCACTGCCACCACCAAAGATCCGGACACTACTTTTACATTTCTCAACCTCATCTAATACCTTATGAGAATTAATAGTCTTTAGTGTAATAAGAATTTCGGCAGCAACAATATCAGCTGTTTCGTCGATTATATTCTTGATTTCCCGGCCAAGATCTGTCTCTCCATCAGCCTTGCAGTCAAAGAGATGTACACTAGTATCTGTTGATTCAAAAACAGACACGGCCATAACCAGGCCGTATTCAGCAAGATGCCCGTCGCAGATGTCACCATTGGTGCTGGTTCCGACTATATGAGCATCAGGATACATCTCACGTATAGTCTTCTGAACCTGTCCAAGCTGCTCATCATTAAATACTATCGAATACAAGTGAAACAGAATTGATTTATATGAATGAGTCTGGGTATATTGGCCTATTTCTTCAAACGCCAATGCAACCTCATTTGCTCTAGTAAACTCATAATTAAACTGCTTCATATAATAACCTCAAAAGCCCCAGATACATGGGCTCCATACATACCCTCATAAAATTTAATACTTAGCCATTAATCTTTTTAAGAATATTGGCTGAAAAACAAAAATCAACACATATCCTACTATAAAACAGATAAAAATGGAAGAAAAAAACATCGAAGAAAGATTAAGCTGTGCCATACCGCCTGACTGCTTCATTGCCATCTGATATGCAAGAAATACCATGGAAAAAGTCATGATTGGTGTGTAAATAAGATCAGAAATGAAGCTACTAAAAAATCTTTCCGGAATTGTCCCCTGTTTAAGTCCCAGTTTTCCTGACAAAAAGGCGGTAAGCTTCCCCATCGGAATCAAAAAGCCAATGAGTATACTGATGATCATGCTGACAATGACACTGGCGATATACCCGGGAATAGTAAAGTGCCCCGAAGAAAACATTCCAACAAACGAAAGGCAAAAGCTCATCATAATGCCCATTCTTATGTTCATACCACGGCCAACTTTTTTCATTTTTTCTTCCATAAGTTTTTCCCTCTCTATTTCTTGCCCATAATCATTAGTTTTCTCAGTTACTATTCCCACCTCAATACCATAAAAACATTATAACATGTAACGCACGTAATTTTTTCATATATCAAAGTGGCGGTACATAAAAAAACATGTACCGCCAACTATAGACCATATTAGTGATTATTTTGTTTCAATTTATAGCTATCACATTGCTGTCCAGCCGCCATCAATAAAGAGAATCTGACCTGTTGTATAGGATGAGGCATCAGATGCAAAGTAAAGAACTGCACCGTTGAGTTCTCCTTCTCTTCCGGCACGTCCCATAGGACAATAAGCCTCAGCCACAGGATCAAAGCCGCCTGTACTAAGGATATCATTAGTCATCTCGCTTCCGAAATAAGCAGGGCCAATTGCATTTACTGTAATGCCTTTCCTAGCCCATTCTACCGCAAGAGCCTTAGTCAGCATCTTAACACCGCCCTTGGCTGTAGCATATGCAGGAACCTGCCAGGTGTTAGGAGGCATAACCACTTCTGAATGAAGAGAGCCCACGTTGATAATCTTACCATAGCCATTTTTTAGCATAACCTTGCCAACTTCTCTAGCTACATAGAATACAGCATCCAGATTAGTTCCCAGAACATTTCTCCAGGTTTCATCAGAAAGATCTGCTGCAGGCGTTGCATCACCAACTCCGGCATTATTTACCAGAATATCAATCTTGCCATAATACTCTTCAACAGCCTGTACCATGCTCTTAATCTCATCAACCTTAAGAACGTCGCACTTAACTGCCAGGCACTTAACCCCTAAGCCTTCAATTTCCTTTTTAACTGCCTCAAGCTTTTCAACTCTTCTGGCACAGATGGCAATATCTGCCCCCTGCTCAGCAAGAGCCTTAGCAAACTGAACCCCAAGTCCAGATGAAGCTCCTGTTACCAGCGCAACCTTCCCCGTCAAATCCAAAAGATTTTTCATTACGTGCCCTCCATAATTATATTTTACACAATTATATCGCAAAGCGATGCCTTTCGTCAAGGATTCATCAATATTACGTCAAATATAATGTATCATTTTTGATAGAAACGTTGATTTAGGTACAATAAGTTGATAACATTTATATATAAGAATTCGCTTCGAAAACTAATTTTTTTTAGGAGGAAAACGAATGAAAACATGGATTACACCTGAATTGGTAGAAATGCCGGTAAGTAAGACAGCTGATCCACCCAAGAAGAATCCTAATAAGGCAGAATCTGATGGATTTCGGAATGGATATACTACTGTTATCCCGCATGAACACAACAGTTAATCAGATCAATACTAAAGGCCTTGCTATTTTTTATGGCAAGGCCAATTTTTTTGAGGCAATATGAGCGGAATATTTGGCATTTTTAATACTGATAATATAAATGAAAAAAATATAGATATCTCTCCACTTAGCAAATGGAACAGTTTTTATGGTGAGGAAAAAGGTGATATATTCACCAGGCAGCACATATCCTTAGGTTGTTTTATTAAGTCTTTTTCCGATGATCATTTACAAAAAACATCTGTGATAGAAGAAAAAGACTCCCATGCTGTTATAGATGCTCTCCTATATAATCGAGACGAATTAATAAAAAAATGCGGTGTTCCGAATTCCACCAGCGATGCAAAGCTTCTTCTTGATTGTATCGAAAAATTTGGAATAGATATTCTACAGGAAGTAAATGGGGATTTCAGCGGCGCAATATACAATGGCAAAGAGAATACATTACTGCTTTTCAGAGACCACATGGGAATCAGACCCTTGTACTACTACCACTCTGAAGATATAGTTGTCTTTTCTACAGATCTACGTGGTATTACTGCCCTCCCAATAGTTGATGCATCTATAAGTGAGGATTGGATTAGCGATACACTCCTTGGTTACTCTAACTATACTCTGGATGATACTCCATATAAGAACATAAATCTCGTATCTCCGGCATCCTATATGATGTTCTCAATCAAAGATAACAAAATCCATGTATTAACGCAAAAATATTGGAAACTGGGAAGTAAAAAAATACATTTATCTTCAGATACCGAATATCAGCAGAAGCTCAAAGAACTTATAACTGATTCTGTAAACCGCAGATTAAACGCGGTATCAGGCCCGGTAGGAGCAGAACTATCAGGTGGTCTTGACTCCAGCTTAATCGATATTTTGATCAATCGTTCAGGAAGAGAAGGTATTTATTTATCCTGGTCCTATAACCCTTCAGATTATCCTTATGTAAAAAATGATGAGCGAGTAGTCATATCAGATATTTGTGAACAGGAAAATATAAAATGTAATTATCTGGGCGTTGGAGGAAAAGAAATACCTGATATCACAAAAAGATTTTCTGATTTTGGAATGTCCGTCTCAATAAACGAACCTGAGTATTTTAGATTTGCTTTTCCATTTTATGCTAATACCTATGCTCTTCACAATTCCGCCCTATATGTCAAAGAAAAAGGTGCAAAGGTTATGTTCACAGGCCATGGTGGAGACGAAGGCGTAAGCCATAGATGTGCCCCTTACGAAATGTATCACCATCATGAATATCTGCATTACCTAATGCATTTTTGGAATTCAACAAAAGGCAGGAAACTACGCATCTCAAGAACACTGGTACGTTCATGCCGATATATAAAATATTACTATGAAGCCACCCATACTATATATCGTAATCATCCTGCCTGCACTGATTTTATTAATCCAGACTTTTCCTATTCACATACTGCCGAAGATCCTTATATTCTAGAATTCGGTTATGACCCTATCTCATATATAGAAAATGGCGGTAGTCGCAACAGATTAGAAAACATTGCTCTAGTCGAAGCCAATACAGGAATACGCTATATAGTACCTTACCTGGACTATCGTGTAATCGACTTTGCTGTTTCGATTCCAAGATATTTGTATTTAAACGGGGATACCAACAGATATATATTCAGAGAAGCATTCAAGGATATTATGCCCAATTCCCTATATTCAATGTTCAGCAAGGCAGATTATAGCTTTACCAGTGCACCTGAAGATCCTGATTATTATAAAAAATTTGCCCAGCAAAAAACTGAAATTGTCAAAAAGCTCAACCGCAACTTCTGGACAAAGTATTTGAATTTTAATGAAGTAGATAAATATGCTTCAAGTGGAATTCCAACGGAAGATGTAATTGATGATGAGATAGACAAAATCCAGCCACTGGATCAGCTGGCCCTTGCACAAAACATGGTAGAAAAATCCAGAGAATATACTGCTACTAAGTAGGACATGCATGACGCGACATAATAAAAGATTGTCGCGTCATGCTACCATTTGTTACTTCACTTCAACAAGTTCAATCTTGAAGTTGAGTTCTTTGCCTGCCATCTCGTGGTTGGCATCAAAGGTAATTGTAGTTTCTGTCTTGTCTGTTATTACAACCGGAACAGGTCTTCCATACATATCCTGAAGATAAACATGCTGTCCAACACTGACTTCCTCAGCTCCTGGAAGCTCGGAAATCTGAAGTGTAATAATCTGCTCAGGATCTCTTTCTCCATATGCTTCTGATGGATCAAGGTGAATATCAATGATATCACCAACATTCATTGTTGCAACTGCTTTATCAAAACCGTGGATCATCATTCCTGCACCACATACAAACTCAAGTGGCTCTCCCCTGTCATAGGAAGAATCAAATTTTGTACCATCATTAAAGGTTCCTGTATAGTGTGTACGGCAGGTCTTGCCAATGTTTGGTCCCTCGAAATCAGGTTCGTAGTGACATCCATGGCATCCGCCGCAGCCACCTGCGCAGCCTTCTTCATCATCACCGCAGCTGCCGCATCCCTCTTCTTCATCGTGACATCCACCACAGCCGCCTTCATCATGGCCACCGCAGGAATGACCATCCTCATGATCACCACAGGTATGACCTTCTCCATGATGATCACAGTTAACTCCTGCGCTCTCAAGCTCGCCCTTAAGGAAGCTTTCAACTACCTCATCGCAATCTCCTGCAGCTCCTGAACATATCTCTATACCATTTTCAGAAAGAGCAGCCTGTGCTCCTCCACCGATTCCACCACAGATAAGAACATCAATGTCTTTTCCACCAAGAAGACCAGCAAGAGCTCCATGTCCCTGTCCATCTGAACCGATTATTTCAGATGAAACTACCTTACCATCTTCTACATTGTAGATCTTGAAATTCTCTGTATGTCCAAAGTGCTGAAAAACATTACCATTTTCATATGTTACTGCAATTCTCATAATTCTGTTTCCTTTCTTATTTAAAACAACTAGCAAATATTATCATAAATATGTAGATGAAACAAGAATGTATATGTTAGAATCTTGTCTGTTGGGATTTTTACACTATTTATAGGGAGAGTATGAAAAATGAAAGAGTTTTTAAAACGCAAAGACATTGAAATATCTTTGAAGCGCTACGGTATTGACGCGCTGGGGGCAATGGCGCAGGGTCTTTTTTGTTCCCTTCTGATCGGAACGATCATCAATACCATCGGAACACAGTTTAAGATTCCTTTTTTAATGACAACAGTTGCTACTATAGCAGGCACAGAGTATACAGTTGGTGGCCTGGCAACAGCTATGAGCGGACCTGCAATGGCAGTCGCTATCGGATATGCACTTAAATGCCCACCACTTGTTCTTTTTTCCATGATCACAGTTGGTTTTGCAGCTAATGCACTTGGCGGAGCAGGCGGCCCTTTGGCTGTTTTATTTGTAGCAATTCTTGCAGCCGAGTTTGGTAAGGCTGTTTCCAAGGAAACCAAGGTAGATATTCTGGTCACACCTCTGGTAACAATCGGAGTCGGTATTTTCTTTTCCTGGCTTATTGCACCATCTCTTGGAAAAGCAGCCATGTGGGTCGGCGACGTTATTATGAAGGCTACAGAACTTCATCCGTTCTTTATGGGAATTATAGTATCCGTTCTGGTTGGAATGGCACTTACACTTCCTATTTCTTCTGCAGCCATTTGTGCTGCCCTTGGACTTACAGGACTTGCAGGCGGTGCCGCAGTGGCTGGATGCTGTGCACAGATGATAGGCTTTGCAGTTATTTCATTTAGAGAGAATAAATGGGGCGGCCTTGTTTCTCAGGGAATTGGTACATCTATGCTTCAGATGGGTAACATCATCAGAAACCCAAGAATCTGGATTGCACCTACTCTTGCTTCTGCAGTTACAGGACCTATTGCAACCTGTCTTTTCAAGCTTCAGATGAACGGTGCACCTGTTTCATCCGGAATGGGTACCTGCGGTCTCGTTGGACAGATCGGTGTCTACACAGGCTGGGTTAATGATGTAGCTTCCGGTGCAAAAAGCACTATTACTGCCTTTGACTGGATTGGACTTATTGCCATTTCTTTTGTTCTTCCTGCTATTTTTGCACTTATATTTGATTCAGTCGCAAGAAAGCTTGGTTGGGTAAAAGAAGGCGATATGAAGCTGTAATATTTCTACCAATATATAAAACAAAACTAATATGGCGCGGCATAACCTATGTCGCGCCATTTCTCTAATTTATCATCTTCTTGAAATCTTCAAGCTCAATTATTTCATGAGAGCTTTTCTATGGTAATTCCACCAAACTCTGAATTCAGCTCTTTTTCAAAAGCTTCAGTCTCCTGCTGCGTCTTGTCATAAAGAGCCAGCAAATACCAGTCATCAGTATAATCAATTCCAACATCATGAGAGCTTATGTACTTGCGAAGCTTCTCTTTGAATTTATCATCATCATGTTTTGTTTCAATGAAGATAACATAAAAGTCTTTGCCTTTTCTCTCCATTAGCTTCATAAGATAACAGAGCATCCTTACGTGAGTGGGACTTATTATGCTTTCCTTATAACTGAGGTCATCAGCAAGTCTTCTCTCAAGCATAGCAGAATTTCTAATATTTCCATCAGTATCGGTAGCCTGTCCCTCCACTGTCATAGGGTAGATTTCTTTTCTATCCATGAGTCTTAGGAATATCTCGGTAAGTGCAGGATCAAACTGTGCTCCGGAACACTGCTTTAATTCTTCCCTAACCTGATCATCAGATAGCCTGAACCTGTATACACGGTTAGAGGTCATAGCATCATAACTATCTGCCAGTGCCAGAATTCTTGCCACCAGCGGTATATCGGTATCTGAAAGTCCGTCCGGATACCCCTTACCATCGAATCTTTCGTGGTGATGCCTTATTCCATCAAGAAGTCCTTCAATGACATTGCCAAGAGGCCGCATCATCTCATAGCCTATCTCCACGTGTTTCTTCATAAGGTCATATTCTTCGTCAGACAATCGGCCTATCTTATTGAGAACATCGTCTGCAACACCTATTTTGCCGATGTCATGTACAAGACCTATATAGTGAATTCTTAATATGTCATCCTCTGACAGATCATAATCCGCCGCCATTTCCCTTGCAAGGATCTGCGCATACATACCTACTCGCTCCGAATGGCCTCCGGTGTATTCATCCTTGGCATCTATGGCACTGGCAATGGTCTCTATAGTCTTAATGGTCATTTCCGTGTAGTTCTTTTCACGGGTATTATAATTCTTGATTTCATCATAAATTGTCTGAACAACAGTGGCCGCCATCAAAAAGACAATAGCAATACTGATCTCAGTTCCGAAAACATGGAATCTGTTCAGATAAAATCCCAAAAGTTCACTCAAAGATACCACAATGAACAAAATCATTCCCATGGTGGTTATGTGATACTCTTTTACCCTCTTGGTCCGAACATCAATAATGATATTAATTATGGTCACAACGGCGCACAAGAATGTCCACATATGTGAAAATCCCAATGTCACATAATAATCAGCCACATGTGTACTGTTCAGGATAATGTTAATAAAGACCTGAAGCAGGGCAAGGCTCTCCATCACAACATATATTTTGTGATAGTGTCTATGCTGCACTTCATCAAAATAGAGACATGCAAACACGCCAACCATCTCTACAAGATAATAGGAAAAAAACTGAGAAAGAGACGGACGCAGGAAAATAATCTGTCTCATAGTTGATTCGCTGAATATCCAAAGAGACAGATCCATTACTAAAAGTCCCATGTTTCTGGCAGCTTTTACCTTAAAGGAATTTATCAAAAACAGCGCCGCAAATGACAGAACAGCCCCCAAGACAAAGGTCATTAGTGCTATGAAGCATACAGGTCCTGCACTCTTAATTACCTCAAACCACAGATTGTTGCCATAATAAAGCTTAACGCCATTAATAATATGCCTTGCCTTAAAATGGATTTCCATTCTGATATCTTTTCCTGAATCCCATTCATAAAGCTTGGCCACAACAAAGGCACTTGGAACATAATAGGGCGAACCGCTGACAGTATTAGAAGAATACTCGGCACGAAGACTTCCATTAACGTATATCAGAACATCTTCCATGGTAGACCTGATGGCCAGATTCATACCATCACTAAGGCCTCTTGGAAGGGTATTTTCAAGTACCACGGTCTGTCCATAATCGGCGCTGATTGAAGCCGGAAGCTCAACATTTACATTTCCGTTTTTCGTAACCATCTGCCATCCACTGTTAAACTCCCAGGTTTCAAACGAACCAATGTAAGCCTCATTGGCATTACTCTTATCAAAAAGAGCAACACCCATCAGGAGCATAGTTATAGCCAGGGTAACAGGAGCGCCTATCCGTATGAGGTTTTCAGCAATTTCTATAAAGCTTCCGCTATGCTTGAAATTCATAATACAATCCCACAAACAACCTTAATGCGCGCCTTAACATCAAGCAGGCCCTTTAGCTTCCCTAATAACTTCGGTAACATCAATTATCATAATATAGTAGCCTCTTAGATACTTCTTACTTCTAAGGAGTCTTCCAATCTCATAACTGTAGAGCTTACCTTTATACTCAAAGGTTCTTACAACATTTTTGACCGAGGAATCCGCCTTAACAAATTCCATAAGAGCAGGTCGCAAAAAAGTGTTGAATCTTCCACCGTTTCCGGGAATTTTCTTTTCCATCTCCCACTCGGTTAGTTCCGGGAAAATACTCTTGGCTCTATCACCGCAGCCCATATACTTGAGATTCTTATTAAAAATGATATAGCCGTTTTTATTAAACTCAGAATCGAATATCTCCGGATTACTGTAGGCAGAATATACACTGGTCTTGATAAGTGGTATCAATATTACTCCGCAGGCCGCAGTGGAAGCCACTGGAATAAGTTCAAAATCTATATGTACCAGATGCTCAATCAGATATACACCGACCATAAAAAGATCTACAAATATCAGGATATCTACATTAATACGGCTAACAACAGTTTTTCTCTGAAGCGAATACATTCCTGCGATAATACCCGCAGCAGTATAGAAAACCAGCGTGACCACATAAACCGTGTGCATCGGTCCGTAAGTCTTGGTAAGATACGCTCCTGCCTTGGAAATATGATACTGAGCAGTTTTATAATAAATCTCCGATTCTCCAATCGTGCATACCGTCATAAATATAAAGAGCTGAACAGCATACATAATGGTAATCAGGACCCTTGGAATTTCCACTTTACATATGTTGCATATGATGAAAAAAATGATAGTTGGAGAAAAAGCACCAAGAACATAGCTTACTTTTGTAGCCAGAATGGCTTCCCTAAGATTATGGGATACCGCCAGCGCATAATAACCTCCATTGCTGACAGCAACAGTAACCATGAGAAGGACGATATTATAATCAAGAACCTTACCATAGATAGTAATATATAATAGCAATAGCAAAGCTATAAAAAAGCAGATAACATATACCATAAGCCACCTCATTTTCAGGTGTACACAACGCCATTATTATTATAAAAAAAAACACAAAAAAATCCAATAAACCATCAATGTCTATTGGACCTTTTCGTGGGATATTTTTATAAAAAAAATATAAAATTCTTAGAAACTACAGTGTATTATTATCGGCACTAAGGCTGGACAAAAACTGCTTAGTACGTTCATTCTTAGGGTTATTAATTACCTCTTTTGCATTTCCTCTTTCCAGGATGATTCCCTGATCCATGAAAAGCACTTCATCTGCCACATCTCTGGCAAAGTTCATTTCATGTGTGACAATCAACATGGTCATTTTTTTATTAGCAAGTTCTTTTATAACACGCAGAACTTCTCCGGTAAGCTCAGGATCAAGGGCCGAAGTGGGCTCATCAAAACATAAAATGTCAGGCTTTAGGGCCAGGGCTCTTGCTATGGCAACTCTTTGCTGCTGCCCTCCCGAAAGCTGATGCGGATAGAGCTTCATTTTCCCGGCAAGACCCATTTGATCCAGCAGTATCATTCCCATTTCATCTATTTCAAAATCACTCCTGCCCTCTGCCCTAAGTTTGGGAGCAAGGGTAACATTTTCAAGCGCAGTATATTGCGGAAAAAGATTAAACTGCTGAAAAACCATTCCAAAGTGGAGTCTCTTTTCCCTTAAAAGATCCGGGCTATATGGCGCCTTACTAGCATCAAAAAGTTTCTGTCCTCTGACAGTTATGGTCCCCTCATCAGCCATTTCCAACAGATTCAGGCATCTGAGCATAGTAGTCTTCCCACTTCCGGAGGAACCGATCACGGAAATAGTCTGTCCTTCCTCCATGGAAAAAGATATTCCTTTTAAAATATCATTATTGTCAAAACGTTTTACTAAATTATTAACTTCAAGTATAGGCATGGGTTGTCCTTTTTATCTAAAATATGAAAGTTTATCTTCAATGTATCTAAACAGTAATGTAAGCAGTCCACTAAACAAAAGGTAGAAGGCGCCGGTGTAAAAAAGTGGCCATATAATACCGCTACTCTTGATAAAAGACTGACCATTCCAGATAATCTCGTAAACAGCAATTACTCTTGCAAGCGAAGTATCTTTTACAAGAGTTATAACTTCATTTGAGATAGGTGGGATAATTCTCTTTATGAGCTGCAGCAAGATAATCTTGAAAAAGATCTGCTTTCTTGTAAGACCTAACACCTGACCGGCTTCATACTGGCCTACCGGAATTGACTGGATGCCACCCCTGTAGATTTCGCTGAAATAACAGGCATAATTAAACACGAAAGCTATAAGTGCAGCCATAAACCTTCCATTGCCGGAAGTTCCCCATACATTGAGGCCAAAGAATATTCCGGGGCCATAATATATGACCAAAAGCTGCAGCATCAAAGGAGTTCCCCTGACTACCCATATGATAAATCGAAGTACAGTCTTCAAAACCTTAAGTCTGCTCATGGACCCAAGGCAGATGAGCAGACCTAATGGCAAAGAAAAAACCAGTGTTAACAGGAATAATTTAATTGTGGCTAAAAAACCTTCAAGTAATGATAATGTAACGGTCCAAAACATATAACTATTCCTCTTTACTGTGGAATTACTGCTTCCTGCACGCCATACTCATTGGCAGTCTGCATCAGGCTTCCGTCTGAATAGTACTCTTTTAACTGAGCATTGATATATGCAGCAAGATCCGAACCCTTTCTGCATCCGATTCCATACTCTTCTGTAGTAAGTTCAACTGTATAAGTAAGGTCAGGATAGCTGGTTCCTTCACCGATCATGGCTCCTGCCATCAAAAGATCTATGATGCATGCGCCGGAGGTTCCTGCCTGTACTTCCATAACAGCGTCAGCCTGAGATGTTACTGAAGTATAATCAAAAGAATTGTCAACAGCTGCTGCCTCTCCTGCAGAACCGGTCTCTACTGCAAAATTAAGTTTCTGTGCATCCTCTACAGTCTTAACCTGGTCAGCATTTTCTTTTGGTACTACAACTACCTGGGCATTGTTAAGATATGCATTGGTGCATTCCATTGAAGTTGTAACCTCATTTGTCAGAGTCATTCCGTTCCAGACAACATCTATTGACTTGTTATTAAGCTCAAGAACCTTGTTGTCCCAGTCAATCTCAACAAATTCAACATTAACACCAAGAGACTGTCCAACCTTTTTAGCCAGATCTGCATCAAAGCCAATCCACTCCCCATTGCTATCCTTGTAATCCATAGGGGCAAAATCTGTTATACCCACAAGAAGTGTTCCTTTGTTCTTGATATAATCAACATCCGACTGACTATTCTGTGCGCTTCCACAAGCAACAAGCGAAAACGCTGTAAGTGCCATTGAAAGTAAAGCAACGATTCTCTTCTTCATAATATTTCATCCTCCAAAATCTATTTTGTGTAATCGAGAATCATTATACACTACTTTACTGTGCTAATGCACTAAAATTTTATCAAATTAAAAAAATATTTTGCTTTGTTTTGCCTAATTCAAAAAGTCAAAAGACATTTGCCCGTCTATCCAGCTCTTTTGCTCAGCTTGATGAATCTCATCCTCTAGTCTTATGTGGCCTATTAAAAGAGGAGAATTAGGATCATGATTATCATGATTATCCATTACGGTCTTGTAATCATAATTGGCATAGCAGTACCTGCACATGTGAAGACACGTATTATACATACCTATATCATTTCCAAGGAAACACTTGCAGGAAGCTCTGGCACTTTTCCCCTTAGGGAAAACCATAGTGTTATGAACTGCCTTCTCATATATAGCCTGGGTCATGCAGCCACTGCAATCAGCTCCAAACTGTTCTAGTTCATTTCCTTCTGCACAGGGTCTAAGAACCATGCTATGTTGCCCTGCTATCCGCACCATGTTTTCACCAAGGAAAAGACGTTCCGCCTTTTCTATTGCCTTTGCCTCCGGAAAGTTCTTTTTTACCTTCTGATAAATATCAATAAAGCTGATAACGCTGGTGTTGGTGTATCCGTCTAGTGCAGCAGCTATCTCTTCGAATTTCTCAAGATGATATTCCGTAGTGTATTTCTCATCAAGAAAAATCGGGTCATATCTCCATCCCATGGAATCTATGCCCGCAAACTCCGAAAGCCTTTTGAAGGATTCGATTACCTCTGCAATTCCCGGAACATTTGGCTCAATATCTCTGCCATATCCTGTAATGGTGACATACCAGTACATGCCATAAGGTTTAAGTAGCTCTAAGTATTTCAGCATTGGCTCTGGATTTTTAGTGCAGAAACTGATTAGATCCACAACAGAAGGATTTAGCGTAAACTTTGTAACATATGTCATATTGTATGGATTCCGCACATAAACGAATCCTTCTCTTAGCCTGTTGGCAAACCAGTCAGCATAAAATGCCGGAATATCAGTGCGGGAGCCTGTTTGAATAATCATAAAGACACTCTTTCAATAAATACTCTATATCACTTCTAACTGTTACTTGAATTTTGGCGCCACAAATTCAACCTCTTTTGCAAGGCATTCGTCAAGTACCAGCTTGTAATACCCAGGCACCATTTCTTCAGTTTCATCATGAGAATGGAACAGCAAAATGTGATAACTATCTGGTGCAAACAATGCTGCTCCATAAGCAGGATTCATATCATGCATTTTATTGAAAACATCTTCTATCGTAAACCCACTGTCAGGTCTGATATTGTATTCAGCAAAGTCATAGGTCCAAAATGTATCTATATCCCTGTCCAGACCATTTTCCTTCCACCATGGATAAGATATATTCGTATCATCAACTTTATCAAAGCCATGCTCAGCTAAATATTTTTGAAAAAGCTCCTTATTCTCTCCGCCTTTATCTCCGTAAGGAAATCGAAATGGCCTATATTCCCGCTTCACTCCAGCTTCTTTATATAACTCATCCAGCAAACTTTCACACTTCTCTATTTCTATAACTCCTTCATCAAAAGAAATCTCAGAAAAATGTGGATGGGTATAACTGTGATTACCGATAAGAATTCCCTTTTTAACAGCATATAACGCCTCGTCATGATACTGCTCAACATTCTGTCCCCATGCAAACAAGATTACAGGTATATTCTTTTCCTCCAGATAATCCACAATTGCAGGTGTGCACTTAACTGAAAAATCATCCATTGTAAGTAATGCTTTTATCATTTTTATTCCTCCAAAATATGAAAGTACTTAGTATAGAATAAAAACTGTGTAGCCAGCTTTCAGATATCTTTAAGCATATTTTAGCACTACACAGCTTCTTCTGGTATTAATAAAATTATTATATCTGACTATTTTAATAGCACCAATTTTTAGAATATATTCTTTATCATAGCAAAGCGATAAAGGAGCAAAGAGCTCATGAAAGTAGCAGCAATAAACGATCTTTCCGGATTTGGAAAATGTTCATTGGTCGCCGATCTGACTGTTTTATCAGCAATGGGCATTCAATGTTGTCCTGTGCCAACTGCAGTACTTAGCGCTCAAACAGGATATCCATCTTTTTATAGCAAAGATCTAACCGGCCTCATTTCTGAATATACCAGGGAATGGAAAAACCAGTCAGAAGCTTTTGATGGAATAATAACCGGCTTTATGATGAGCAATGTACAGGCAATTAACACTCTGGATTTTATCCGGCAATTCAAAACTGAAAATACAACAGTACTTGTAGATCCGGTATTGGGAGACGATGGAAGAACATACAAGAATTTCTCTGCCGATTTGCTTCATACAATTCGTGAAATGACAAAAGAGGCTGACATCATCACCCCAAACCTCACAGAGCTGATACTCCTTGCAGGCGAAGCTCCCGAAAACATTTTGAAGCTTAAAGGCGAAAAACTTATCAGCAAGATTCTCCAAATGTCTATAAAGGTTGGTGGAGACCATAAGAAAATAATAGCCGTTACAGGTATTCCCATGGAAAATGACGATGAAGTCGGCAACTTTATTTTGGAAAATGGTGTCAGCAGAATCATTACTTCCAAAAGTAACAAGGTTCATTATTCAGGTACAGGAGATCTTTTTGCTGCAGTATTTCTGGGTGCCTTCATATCCGGAAAAAGTGCCTTTGACGCAGCTGATCTTGCAAGCAGATTTATTTACACTTCTGTCAAGGAAACATCACCGGATACATCACCAAATGCCGGTGTTGAATATGAAAAAAACTTAAAAATGCTCATACAATAACGGGAGGACTAACTATGAAAAAGAAGAACAGCAGAATTTACAACTTGACATTGACCGGCGTATTTGCAGCTCTTATCACAATATTCACAGCATACATCGGTCATATACCGGTAGGCGCAAATGGTGGATATGTTCATTTCGGTGATACTCTCATATACCTTGCAGCAACCATTTTACCTATGCCCTATGCGATGGCTGCCGGCGCCATAGGCGGAGGTATTGCAGACCTTCTGACCGCGCCTGCATGGACACTTGCCACTATAATTATAAAGGCACTTTTAGTAATTCCTTTTACAAACAAAGGGTCAACTATACTAAACAAGCGAAATTATATCGCACCGGTAATTGCGTATTTAATTTCACATACAGGATATTTCATCGCAGAAGCAGTCATGTTTGGATTTGAAGCAGCGCTTCTTTCCGGTCTGACCGGTGGCCTCGTGCAATCCGGTGGCAGTATGATCTTCTTCCTGCTTCTGGGACAGACTCTCGACAAAATTAACATAAAGTCAAAGGTGGAGGTTGCAAATGGCTGATATTATCTACACATACAAGGATTCCGTGTATGCCAATATAACAAACAAATGTAATTGCAGATGCACTTTCTGCATTAGATTTGTAAAAGATGGTGTTGGTGATGCAGAAACATTGTGGCATCAGGTCAATCCATCAAAGGAAGAAGTTCTGGATGCTATTAAAAACTTTGATTTCTCCGGATATAAGGAGCTTGTCTTTTGTGGCTATGGCGAGCCCACCTGCCAGCTTGATATTCTTCTTGAAGCTGCTGCCTATGCAAAGAAGGAAAAAAATCTACAAACCAGACTAAATACTAACGGACAGGGCTCCGCAGAAAATGGCCGTGATATAGTTCCTGAATTAGCCGGTGTAATTGACAGTGTCTCTGTAAGCCTTAATGCTCCTTCAAAGAAGGAATATGAGGAAGTAACAAGGCCTATTCTCGATAACGGCTTTGAAAACATGCTCGAGTTCACAAAAAAAGCCCGTGAAGTCATAGGCGATGTCCGCTGGTCTGTAGTAGACGTTCTTCCGGAGGAGGAAAAAAACAGATGTATTAGCTTATCCAAAGAACATGATATTCCTCTCAGGATAAGAAAATACAGCAGTAACTAAGTATCAAAAAATAGTCGCTCTCTTTATGAGGGCGACTGTTCTTTTGCTTATAGTGAATCTATGATAATGCCTTTTCATATTATTTTCCTTATAGGATAATGGGTGCACAATTAAATATTGTGCATTTCTTATTCAGGATTGCAGTAACCAGGTGATGAAGTAAAAGTTCAGTTTTAATTCACAAATCAATGAAAGGAAGGGCAGAAAATGGCAAATTACGATTATGACGTACTCTATATTGGCAGTGGTCATGCTGCATGACACGGAGCAATGATCCTAAAAGGTGCAGGGAAAAAAGTAGGCTTCATTGAAATTCATGCAGTATAAGCATCAGGTCATTGACCCGCTGTCTATGTTCATGGATGGTATGCTTACTCAGGCAGGCTTTGATCTGATCAAAGCCAGTGCGGAATTTGTAGATGCTCACACGGTTAAGGCCGGAGATAAGACCGTCACTGCTGAAAACATCGTAATAGCCACAGGTCAGTATGACTGCAAATTGGACATTCCGGGAAAGAATTCATGCATACCAGCCGTGAAATATTAGACCTTCCTGAGCTTCCCGGCCATATCACTTTTGTAGGTGCCGGAATCATCTCTATGGAATTTGCTTCTCTCCTGACCCAGTTTGGCGTAAAAGCAACGGTAATAGAATTCGCAGACAGAGCACTTCTCCAGTATAGTGCAGAATATGCTCAGAGAGTTGTGGATAAATTAAAAACCTTTGACGTAGATTTCCACTTTGGAGAATCTGTTTCATCAATAGAACAAAATGGCGAAAAATATCTTGTTAAAACAGGCTCCGGGCTATTATTGGTAATTCATTTTGCGGTCACAAAATGTGAATATACCGGCAAGGAACTCACCAAAGGCACTCCATTCATCCCTCTTCTCAACAACTACGACTTTTTTTCTGCATCATATTCATCCTCCATAGTTTACTTGGTTTCGGGCAATGTATCGCCGAGTTGGTTCCTCCTCAGATGGTCTCCATGGCACATCCAAGTGATGAAGTGCTATCAACCTGTCCTGCACATTCGTACCGGCTCCCATTTTCTGCGTTGATCCAAATAAAAAACGGACCTGTCCGCTTCTTACTTTTCCAAACAGCTCCGCTTTCCTCGTTTCGGTATTCGCATCATGGATAAAGGCAATCTTTAGCGCAGTAACCTGTTGTATGTAGGTCTGTTAATCATTTTAAGAAATTCAGGAATATTCTTTTGATATTTCTTTGAGTTTTGCCATAAATGTAATGCAGAAGCAAAAAAACAAAGTATATAAAGGCTATCAGCCCTTAGGAAAAGCGCACAAATAGTAAAAAGGTGATCATTGATTATTGACCACCTTTTGCTTTGTTGTAATTATATTTGTTTTGGTTGTCTACTTATCTGGCCTTAGGTCATAAAGTCCGTTTTTTCATTTGCTTTTCACTGTTCTGTAATCCATGCAAGAATCTCAGTATCATTTCCTCCAGCTTCATAGTACTTCTGGAATGTACCAATTGCATATTTTACCAGCTCCTCCGGGAAGGAAGATACAAGGCAGGCAATCATCCAGCACCGGATTGCTGAGTAGCACAGGCACACGCATTCAAACTTTTTAAATTTTTCCTCATCATCAGTAGGATAATAAATTTTTATAAATTTATCCCATACTCTCAAAACCTGCTCTTTACTCATTCCTGCAAACTGAAATGCAAATTCATCAGGAACAACAGGAGCAAACAGTCTCAAAACTCCAAAACTCATGATATCAAATATCGGATGCCCATAAGTAGTTCCACCCATATCTATAAGAATAGGTTCATCATTTTCATACATCACATTCTTGGGATGGAAATCTCCGTGTACAAAAAATTCCGCATCCGGAATTGCCTCGATCATAGCACACATCCTGTCAAATATTTCCGGGGCAATCCTGTCCTTAAACATGTGCAATCTTCCGATGTAGTGTTTTTTGCTTGATGTAAAGAACTCCTTGTCAATCCTAATGCTATTCATCCTCTTCATAAAGTTTACATACTGCTCGACATAATGGTCTTCCTTGTCCGGATTGGAGTTGAATTCTTCTGAGAGAGTTTTGGCATTCAGCATCTCATAGATTGTACCATAGCTGTCACCAACCTTTACAACATCATAGGATATAGCTGTAACAATCCCCTTTATAAATGCCTGCTTGGTTCTGTCCATCTCAGTAACAATGTCAGAAAGAGAATACACATCAGAAAATACTTTTATAATCTTATCCTGATCAAGGCGATATACTTTGGCAGTAGCGCCCATGCCTATCATTTCAAGTCCCTCTACAGAAACCTCACGCATTTTACGCCTGATTTTCAATATGTCAGAGAACCCGGTAATTTCAAAAATATCATATACATCTTTGTTGACATTGATGATTTCAAAATCATATCCTTTTTGCTTAATCATTAGAAAAATCCTAAGCCCTGCACTTGATATGTATTCTGTATCAGATGCATCAAAATCAAGTTTCTGTATCTCGTTCTTTTCAAGATAAGATAGTACTTCTTCTCCGAAAGCGGGAGCATTATCAGCGTAAAGTCTCTTTGGAATGATAATTGCAGAAATACCATTGTTGTCAGCTACTTTGATTTCACTCATAGAAAAGCACCTCCATAGTTGATCCCAAAATCCCCCCTCATGTAGCGGATTCCTCAGGACATTTTATTGTTTTCATAACCACCTTAACATATCATCATATTTTTATTGTCACACAATTAAGTCCAAACATATTTATATAGTTCATATCTTTTGCAAGCTTTCTGACATTCCTTATGCCTATATGTCCATCTTTTTTATCATCCTTATGCTGCTCATAATAACCTACAGGATCAAACAGAGAAGAATTATCAGTCATGGTGACACTTATTCCATCTGATGCTTTCATTACCCTGACTTCAATCTGTGTCTCATCTTTAGATTTACTGCTGCCGTGAAAAAACGTATTGGCTCCCATCTCTTCTACGCACATAGCTATAGCCATGGCATCAGCACTTCTTAACCCAAGATTAGCTGAGATTTCCTGCAGCATGGATGCCACTTCTGTTGCCTCCTTCTGATTGTGCAGGATAAACTCCGCCTCCGGATTTATTGCTCTAACGGAAGCATCTGCTATATCCAGATCAGCGAATCCTCTGAACAATCGACGATTTATAATAGATGTAAGAATCAGAATAAATATAACAGTAAAAGATTCTCCGGCGACTATACCCACCCAAGGGAAAATGTCATTCCCTAGCATCTTTTGTGCAAGAAGGATCATTGCAACCCCCATAACATAGTTCTGAATCACACATATCACCTGAGACAGGATTGTTTTTTGAATGCCTTGATAGAAGCTTCTCATGCATGCAGAAAATGAAAAAGGCAGTATCGCTATTATAATTATCCTAAGCCCGGTAACACATGCACCGGTTAGTGAAGCATCACTGCTAAAAAGTGCGATAATAGGATTTGCAAAAATAATTACTACCGCAATAATCCCACAGTTTATCACCGTAAGATATTTTACAAACATCCTTATAAGATTATCCAATCCGTTTCGATTGCCCTCTCCATAAAATACTCCAGACATCATTAGTACAGTTGCAGCTATGCCCATTCCTGCTGAAAGGCATATCTCATACACCGTATTGATTACTGAAAATGTAGCTACAAGAGTCTCCCCACCATGACGCATAAATATATGATTCGCTGTCAGTCTGAAAAGAGCCCTGCACACCTGATATACCGCATAAGTCGCTCCAAGAACTGCAATTTTTTTCATAATAGATAAACTGAACAACTTGAGATCCATGGAAAAGGAAATTTTTTTCTTAATAAAGGGAACTGCCGCAACAACAAATGAAGCATAATAACTTAAAGATGAGGCAACACCCATCCCAAAGGTTCCTTGATGAAAAACAAAAACATTTAGAAGATCACTGCACACATCAGCAACAATCATAAGAGCAACCGCCAAAAGAACAACTTTCTTTTTTCCTGAAAGCTGAAGAAAAGGGTTCAGTGTCTGAATTAGCACAAAGGCCGGACACCCTATCATATATCCAACAAGATAATCCCTTGTCAATGCCTGAGTAGTGGTTCCCTTGACCGCACCAAGAGCCACAGAAATCGGATCTGCAAAAAGCATCACTATAACAACGCTAATAATTGATATCACAAATCCCGTCGCTACCGCTGAAGAAAAAGATGCATTAGCTTCCTTAGCATCCCCCTGCCCTAATGCTTTACTACTGACTATCTGAGCACCGGCAGCAATTGTCCCTCCGATTGCAGCAAAGAGAAAAATCAGAGCGCCTGCCATTCCGAAAGCAGCCATAGCATCTTCACCAAGGAATTTACTAGTCAGCATTCCATCAATAAGCAGACACACTGTTACTGCAAGTGCAGAAAATATTTGGGCAACCACAATGCTCTTAAACTGTTTTTGTATCATATTTATTATCATTCCTTCCGCTTTGCTTTGGTCATCTTATATAGTCACAGAACGAAATTCAACACTGTTTGAACTGTCTAAATTAGAACACTGACAAAAAAATTGTATTATCAAATACAATCTTGTGCAATTATTTACTCATAAAATTTTCCTAAAATAATTACTCTCTAATGCAATTATTTTAGGAATAATTAATGAGTAAATAATTTCACGAGAGCGCAATTTGTAATAAATAAACACTTTGCCATCTTCATCAAGCCATCCATTTTTTGCTGAAAGAGATGCTCTGTCCAGCATTAAGGAGTAGAGAATTTTTGATTCCATCGTTATTCCCGCAAATTTCTCATCCGTGATCAAAATCTTGGGTATTTGATAAAAAGCAAATTGATCTGCCCCTCTGCCATAAAAATAATCAAAATCCACTGGCGTTCCTCCTTTCTTAGATTTGGAATAAAACAAAAAAAGACGCCTAACCCACAGGAAATGCTGTAAGTTAAGCGTCTTCCGACGATTCTTATTTTGTTTATATCAGACATATTCAAGTAGTGCACTACTGTCACAAGTTTGAGCTTTTAATCAATTTCTATTAAATTACCTTTTTCCGATTTTTGGGTATAATAAGCACGTCTCTAATATAGAATATGTGTTTGTTTTTGTCAAATATTTCATGCTAGTAAGGTTTATATTTTTCTTTATCAACAGCAACATATAAATCAATGCCCATCTTTTTCTCAAAATATTCTTTAAGATCAAGATTAGTCTGCCATTTATCCGGATCATATGAGCCGTAGCGGCTTTTAACATCGTTCATTCTATCAACGATGTCCATAACGCCTTCAGCACCTGCAATTGCGTCGCAGAGCTGGATGAGCTTATCATAATCATCCTGCACTGTTTCTTTTAGGTTAACACGAATCATTTCTGTGTCTTCTTCAGAAGCATCGAAGTTTCCTACGTAAGCCTCTATTTTATCCTGATTAAAAGAATGGGTGAGACAGATTCTGGCAACATCCTCATAACCTAGAGATAACATGTATTTATATCCTTCTGATACATGTCTTAAGTGAAATACACCAAACTTCCTACCTATATCATGAAGTAGGCCTAAAACATAAGCTTTGTCAGCATCCATTCCGCAGTGCATAGCTATCTTTTCTGCACAATGGGCAGTTACTCTGCTATGATCTACCCACTTTCCCGGGTTATCTTTTTTGGCATCAAGCAATAGTCTTTCTGCCTCATCTCTTGTTGGATACTTTCTCAAAAACTTTTTGCACATATCAAAATGCATTCCGGAGCAATTGTTTTCTCTGGCAATCACATTTTCTATCTCATGGATTTTATACCACTTGTGATCATCTACTTCATTAGATTCTGCAAAAGGTGCTTTTTTTACATATACGATGAAGCCTATCATAATAAGCCCCTTGGGCTCAAAATAATAGCTTGATACATACTGCCATTTTGTTACTATCTGTCCCGTCTCTTCCTTAACTTCCCTTGCCACTGCTTCCTCTATAGTTTCGCCTTCGACCATATATCCCGATACTACAGTCCATTTGTCTTCAGAAATATAGTTTTGCTTAAGAAGCAGGATCTCATTATACTCATTGACAACCAACACTTCTACAACAGGAAGTGGATTATTTCCGTATATTCTTTTACAAGACGGGCATATCTTGCATTCATCATCACCAAGTTTTATATCCTCCAATGCATGTCCACATTCAGCACAGTACTTGAATTTCATAAACATCCTCCAAATTTGATAATAATAGGTCCACATAGCACATGATAAAGGATGCCCTTAGGGCAGAGTCAAGATCATTATCTACACAACCATGGCACATGATTCTTGAGCAAAACTCATACGTTAAAAAATTTCGTTTGTATCAATACACTTCGCAAATCTGCCAGACCACATCATTTCATTATAGTATTTGTATGTAGACTCCTTTCTTTTGAACATGTATTAAACATATTTCAAAATATCATTAAGCGCATATGCATGATTGAATTCATCAAGTTTATAGCAAGGAATATGTGGTTCAAAGGCAAGATCAGCAAAATACTGTGCCTGCAATGCTTTCATGCCAAGATCTCTTGCTGCAAATAGCTCTTTCGAACCACCATCACCGACATACAGACATTCACCTGCTGTAACTCCAAGTTCATCCATAGCTCTTTTATAAATCTCAGGATCCGGTTTGGTGATTCTCTGCTCATAGGAGAGCATTGCCACATCCAAATATGGGAAAATAGCACTTTCTCTGATAGCCTTTGCTTCATCAGAATAACAGTTGCTAATAAGTCCTATTTTTAGCCCCTTGTCTTTAAGCGTCTGTAAAAGAGCTATTGTTTCCTTGGGAGTTCGCTCAAAAATCCCCTCGAGGGTCTTTCTGCGCTTACCTGCTATCAACGTAACCGCATCTTCACTGTAACAGTCAAGCATCTCAAGAGTTCTTTTTATGCCTTCCTCGATTGTACAATTACCACAACTCCTGTCATGCTCTGTGATGTGCCACGCCTTTTTATACTCATCGATTTGAAGATTCATATCGTGAGCCATGTCCTCACTAAAATATGTATCACCGGAAAACATAGAAACAAGAGTCTCAAACATGTCGAATATCACTGCTTTAGTCATAATTTTCCTCATTTTGTAAGCTTCTCTTTTATCTTTTCCTGTTCATCACTGCCAATGCCTATTGCAGAAAAATACCCCTCTATAGTCCCGTGGCTCTCTTCTATCATTTTCATAAAATAAATCATATTATTTTCATTAGGAATTACGATATTCATATCAAGATCAGGGAAGTTTTTATGTATCAGTTCAAAGCGCTCTTTATTGTTTTCCTTGGTTCTCATATAGTCATATATAATATCACTCTTTCTGACACCGCAAAGCCACAAAATAAGTGCACTATTGACGCCAGTTCTGTCTTTTCCTGCTGAGCAATTGAACATAACTCCACCCTCGGCATTTGCGATAGTTTCAAATACTTTACTTATGTTTTCAGAATGTGCGATTTTGTAATAACTCTCCGGAACCGCTTCTACGCTCTCTGGGATACCACTGCCTTCAGGAATAGGAATATCGTAATACTCAAAGCCTTCTACCCCTGCAAGGCCATGGGGCTTTTTCTCTTTTTCATCCAAAGATCTGGTATCGATTATGGTTGTAATGCCAGTGTTTTTCAAAAACTCTATATCTTTTTCAGATGGATAATTAGCAACGTCACTTCTTATAAATCTTCCATACCTGGTATAGTTTTCTGTTCCATCTATTCTGTATCCGCCAAGATCTCTGGTGTTTAGCGTTGTCTCTAACAGAGAATAGGTTCTATTATCCCAGGCATTGTCGTAGCTCTCTATCATCTTCCCACCGTTCATAAATGCATCCAATTCTCTTATGCAGAGCTCAACTGCCTCGGAAATGTATTCATCAGCCATTTCTTTCGTAAAAAAGAAAATCTCTCCATCCACTTCTTTGAAATAGCCATACATAGAATCCATAAACCATTTCACATCGAATGAGCAAAGATCATTTATGGGCTCACTATCAAAATTTACCGGAACGGTAATGTCGTTCTTCAAATTATACTTTTCAGCAACATAGAAATTTATAATGGAATAATCTTTGTGGAGTTTCTCGACATTACCTGGAATCATTGGATTCCAATGATACTTGTCATAAACAAAATGCCTGTAACAGATATCCTGAACTAGATGAAGGTAATACCCAAGATATAAGTCATCCTGCCTCATCAGCTCTCCGAACTTATTTCTAAAGAATTCAAAATCATAAGACTTTTTATTGCGTCCCCAAATAAACTTGTTTACATGACCTGCTTTGCCTTTGCCCGCATCAGGAAGAATTGCCCCAAACTTAAGTCTATTCTCATCCTTGAAGGCATGGTGCTTAATAAGCTCGTTAGTAACAGCCAGATGTATAATGCTTGATGCCATTGTTTCCCCTTTATTCCCAATTATTCAAAACTTTTTTCTTCTGAAATATACTAATAATCATAACACGGAAGGCGCCAAAAACCTACATAATAGTCACATTTAAGCCTATTATTACAATGAAAAAAGAGACACCTCAAATTGAAATGCCTCTTTTTTTCCACATTATAAATTTTGTCGATATTACTACTTCACTTCTCCGGAGATACTTCAATCTCCACATGCTGCTTAGCATCCTTTAATTTGGACAATAAACATACAGTCTCCACATGCGTAATCATCTATGTTTGCATGTACATATACGGACTAATACTGTATACCCCGTTGGGGAACATAGAAATTATGGGTGTTAAAAATTTTAAGCAAGTACATTTTTCTGATATTTACTGTATATGCTACATCTTCCTTAGTTCATACGGATGTATTCGCACCCCAAATATGTGCTAAAGTCAGAACCAGTCTGTGTTTGCATTAAAGATTTATGCAGTGCGTAGGGATTTATGTTCCCCAAACGTTACTCCCCACCGAAGACTTCATCATAAGACATTGATTTAGCCTCCCCGGTTGCCATCTTGTGAGCATCATCCAGCATTTTCTCAACTGCAGGCTTGACTTTCGCCTGTCTGCTCTTAAGTTCTTTTTGCAGTTCCTGTCCAGAATATCCCTCTTTGATGAGTTCTGAACGGATTTCTTCTACAAAGTCGCCATTAGAATCAGCCATATTAATTGATCTCCATATCTATAATCATAGCGAAAGCAACATTAAGCTTTTCTTTTCCTGCTTTG
>NZ_CAMVPU010000021.1 GCF_947169445.1 uncultured Butyrivibrio sp.
CGCCAAACGGTTTTCAAGACCGCCTCGTTATGACCGCTTCGATATCGCTCCGAGTGTCTTATTCATTATTCAAATAAGAACTTGCTCTGTGTGAGTTTTTCTTGCTCGCCGCAGCGCAAGATTTATATTAACAAAGCATGTGCTTCATGTCAAGCATGTTTTTCAACTTTTTTTAAAGTTTTTATAATCTTGCGTTTTTTCAGAAAAGAAAAATACTTTCAAATGTGAAATTATCATCTGTATCAATACGAATAAAGCCGCATGAATTCTAGCCTGTTCGGTATCATGCACTCGCCTGTCCCGTTTCCGATTATCTAACATAAATTTTTCCAAAAGCTTTATGTTAATTCTTTATAAATTTTCATCAGTTTACTAATATTCCCTTCGACGGAATACTTTTTTATAACTTCTTCTCTTCCATTTCTTCCTAATAAGTTAGCAAACTCTGAATCACTTATTAGACTTTGCAAAGCAGTTTTCAGTTCCAGGGAACTTTTAGGCGAAATGAGTAACCCATTTTGTTTATCGGTGATTATCTCCGGGATTCCTCCAACCGCACTGGCCACAACAGCACATCCATGCAACATTCCTTCTATAATGGAAACAGGAAATCCTTCGTAGTATGATGGCAGAACCAAAATCCCACATTCTTCCAGATATTTTTCCTTTTCTTCTCCTGTAACCCACCCAAGATGTGTTATGAACTCTTTACTTTGCTCTACCTTCTTGCGGTATATTGAATCCTCATATATACCTCCAATGTATAAGTGTACACGGGGATTATTAGCATGCATTTCACTGATCGCCTCTAATAATTCATCCATTCCCTTATCCTTGCACACACGCCCAAGAAATAGAATCTTATTATAGTCTTTTGAGGCTACACTATTTGTATCTATCAGGTTCCCATCTTCAGAAAAAAGCTCTCCCTCTGTATAAGATTTGATCTTTATGCCATTAGGCAATACTATCAATTTCTTTGAATCAGTAATCTTAGAAAAATAGTCTTTCCAGGACTGGGTAAGAACCAGCATTCTGTCACCCATGTCTAGAATTTCTCCAACTCTTTTTCTGCCTCGCTCACTTAATTCCTTTTCATAAAAGGTCTTAAAATCTCCGCCATGCTGATGAAGCACAATTTTCTTTCCTGCAAAATGCGCAGCTTTTATAAAATGTGATTTTCGATAGAAACTTGTATCCGATGAAAAATGAACATGTACCACATCGCATTTATGGACAAGAAAAAGAAACCTAATATAGGCAGCCAAAGCTACACAGAATTTCTTAGCTTTGCTGCCTTCTTTCATTGTTCCTATATAAGTAATATCTGCCAGCTCGGATAGTCCCGCATCATACAATTCATTTACAACAGCAGAAATGCCGCCGTGGACTCCCCTATCCGGCCCCACCATCAATACTCTAATTCTTTTTTCCATTTCAATCTCATTCGTTCATCATTTATTCTGCGCACTTGCAAGTATTGCCTCGGCAGTCGGAATATCTTCCGGAGTAGTGATCTTGATATTAGTGTAATCGCCTTCTACTAGCTTAACCTTCTTATCGGTAAAATACTCAACAACCATGGCATCATCTGTGATATTGACGCCTTTGGCCATTAACTCTCCTTCTTCTCTGTCAAGCCTCTGATAAAGCTCCAGAATCATTTTGTAGGAAAAGACCTGAGGCGTTTGGATAAGCCATGTATGTGCCCTGTCCGGTGTATTAACTGCAAATCCATTGTCATCTGCAATTTTGATCGTATCTTTGACCGGCATGCCCACAACACAAGCCCCATGGGTCTTGACAGCATGAAGAGCTCTAAGAATAATATCTCTGTTTACAAAGGGTCTTGCACCATCATGTATAAAAGCATAGTCGCAATCCGGTGCGGCTGCCATAAGGCCTAACCGCACGCTGTGATAACGCGCAAGTCCGCCTTCCACAATTGCAGTCACTTTATCAAAGCCATATTTTTCTACAATTTCTTTTCTTACGTAATCTATATCGCCGCGAGAAACCACTAGCACAATATCATCGATAACACTCTCTTCAAAAGCCTTAATAGAGTAATATATAAGTGGCTTTCCACCGATTTCCATGTATTGTTTCTTAACATCGGAATTCATCCTGCTGCCGGATCCTGCAGCAAGAACAACTGCAACTGTCTTCATGCATTTACACCTCTGTATTTTTCCAAGAAATTATACATATAAGCATCGCAAGCCAAAAACTATCCAGCATCGTTGCTTATATGCCAGAACGTTCACTTTAGCCTCTTCCGTGATATCTTCTTTCCCTGTCGCCTAAAGGCAAATTAGGAACTGCATTCATATCAAGTCCGAATCTAACGCCCTTTATGTATTCAAAGTAGGCTGCAGCGCCTATCATTGCTGCATTATCTGTACATAATACCGGCGATGGTCTGTAGAATCTGATATTATTTGCAGCACATTCTTTTTCCATTAATTCTCTAAGTCCGGAATTAGAAGCTACGCCACCGGCAATAGCAAGTTTGTCATATCCGTATTCTTTGCAGGCTTTTATAGCATGACCCACAAGCACTTCAACAACAGCTTTTTGGAAAGATGCAGCAACATCTGCCTGATCAAGTTCCTCCCCCTGCATCTTGGCCTGATTAATATAATTAAGTACTGAAGACTTCAATCCGCTAAAAGAGAAATCATATTCCGCATCACCTATCTTGGCCTGCGGGAATGTGAATGCTTCCGGATTACCTTCTTTAGCTGCTTTGTCAATTTTGGGTCCTCCAGGATAGCCAAGTCCAATTGCTCTGGCAACCTTATCAAAAGCTTCGCCTGCCGCATCATCTCTGGTCTGACCAATGATCTCGTATTCGCCATAATCTTTGACTACCACAAGATGCGAATGACCTCCGGAAACCACAAGGCATACGAATGGTGGCTCTAAATCTTTATTCTCAATAAAATTAGCACTTATATGTCCTTCTATATGATGAACTCCGATAAGAGGCTTTCCTGTGGCAAAAGAAATTGCTTTAGCCTCAGATACACCAACCAGCAAAGCGCCAACAAGGCCGGGGCCATATGTGACAGCAACTGCGTCTATATCTTTAAGTTCAAGACCAGCCTCTGAAAGGGCAGCACGAATACAGCCGTTCATTTTCTCAACGTGCTTTCTGGATGCAATCTCAGGAACAACTCCGCCATAAATGGTATGAAGAGCAATCTGCGAAGATATAATATTTGACAGAACCTCTCTGCCATTTCTGACTACTGCTGCCGCAGTTTCATCGCATGAGCTCTCAATAGCCAGTATTGTGACATTATCTCCTGATTCGGGATTAGCGTCAGATTTTTTGCTACTAAGCTTTTCAGTATCGACGCAATCCTTTTTGACGCTATTATCTTTTTCTTCTTCACCCTTTATTGACATAAAGATGACGCCGTCATCCTCAACATTTTTATCTATTTTCATTCTTAACCCTCTTTAGGCTCCCAACCAAGAATTTTCCATCTTTTGTTGGCATCCTGTCTTAAAACAAAAGTATAAATTATCGGTGTTCCGCCCGTGCCCTGTCGCAGATAGAAATAGCAATCAACGGTACAGGCATTTCTTCCATTAAGCTTCCCTTCAACATCAATTCGCTTAACCTGATAAACCGAAATGGAATAATCGTCGGATTTACGCTGCTTAACTTCGTCCTTTATTGATTTCTTAAAATTCGTCTGATTAGCAAGAAGCTCATCATCCAATATTCCTGCAAGAACCTCTATCATCTTATCCTGCTGTTCATCAGAATAATTTTCTTTATACAAGGTCTTCATTATTTTCCCATACAAATCCACTACCATCTTGGGATCTGCAGGATAACTCTTATCCAGATTAGTGGTAGTAATCTCATCAACAGTCGTAAGCTCATAGTTGTCACCATTACCAGCTTTCTTGTTTCTGGTAAGGATCATGTAAACTCCCAAAATAATAATAGCGCCCAAAACCACAAGAAGAATGGACTTTAAAATTGCAGACTTTGCACCGCCTTTTTCCATATGCCCCCATTTCCGCGCGCCTGCGCCCCATAAAAAAATACTATGTCTATTACCATGATTACTTACAAAGCCGTAACCACTACGTGGATTTAGTCTTCAAACCTTAGTTCAGTGCTCCGTCCATCCTTGGCAGCGACAGTATTTGCAAAAATCTTCTTAGCATCCGGCAAATACTCCATTGGATTAACCAAAGACGGGCTGTAGTGTGTCAGCCACATTTCTTTTACGCCTGCTTCACTGGCCATTCTGGCAGCTTCATAAAAAGTCATGTGCTTGTATTCTCTAGCCTTAGCCAGCTTATCTGGCTCGCCGTACATTCCTTCGCATATAAAAAGATCTGAATCAGCAGCATTTCTGACTATGCTGTCGGTAGGTCTGGTATCAGTAGTATAGGTAAGCTTTATTCCTTTTCTGGCATCCCCCAAAACCATTTCAGGCGTGATAAGCCTTCCGTCCTCGAGTTCAAAAGTCTGTCCCTTCTGAAGACCATTCCAGTATTTTTTATCTATTCCGGCAGCAATCGCCGCTTCTACGTTGAACTTTCCCTGCCTCTTGAGGCTCATAGAATAGCCATAGCAGGTAATATTATGATTAACCCTGAAAGCAGTAATGCTAAATCCAGGCATCCCATCAATTTCAAAAGACTCTTCATCGCCACCAAGTTCCTTAAACTTAATTTCAAAAGGAAGTTCCGGCGCAATAACTCTAAGTGCATTTACCACTCGTTCAAGGCCTTTCGGTCCCACCATTAAAAGAGGCTCTGTCCTCTCGGCATTTCCCATAGTAAGAAGCATTCCAGGAAGGCCACTTATATGATCCGCATGATAATGTGTGAAACACATCACATCAATAGGCTTAGAACTTAAGCCCTTTTTCTTCATGGCTATCTGAGTAGCTTCTCCACAATCTATCAGAACGCACTTTCCATTGTATCTCACTAAAAGAGAAGTGAGTAAACGGTTCGGAAGCGGCATCATTCCACCGGTTCCAAGCAAACAAACATCTATCATAAATCCATAATTCCTTTATTTAAGTAAATAATCCCGTTCCGGTCTTTATTCCTGCACCTTTGAACGCTTCCAATAAATGGCAGCATCTTCCTTGGGTTCATCATAAAATCCGGGTCTTTTCCCCTCGCATACAAAACCAAGTCTCTTATAGAGATTAATAGCATGAACATTACCTGCACGAACTTCCAACGTGTAATCCGATATTCCCAAGCCATTTCCGCGCTCAAGCAGCTGTTTCAACATCTTGTAGCCAATGCCTTCTCCTCTGCAGTCTCTTGCAACAGAAACGTTTGTAACCTCTCCTTCGCCGCTAATGTTTCTGACGCCGCACAATCCTACAACTCTACCAGCCTTCTCAGCAACAAGATATACGGTATCGTCTCTTGTCATTGCTTCAAGAAGCTGCTTTTCGTTCCAGGCTTCTTTTCCCAGATTATCCTTTTCGAGTCTTGCAGCCTCTTCACTGTCCTCTGCTGTCATAGGTCTGATTCTTACAAGTCCAGGTGCCTTTCTGGACTCTTTACGTCTGTTCTTAACATCCTCAGCTTCATCACTGGCACCTGATTTTTTCTCGCTGGCTTCTCTTTCTGCCTGTGATAATCTCAGATATTCCGGCGCAAATTCATCAGAAGAAATCATCCTGCCCTCTTTGGCGTACTGCATCGCAAGGGCAACAAGTGCTGCTCCGCTCTGACGATTCTGATGGAAAGGTGCAATACTATAAGGAACTTTAAGGAGTTCCTCTAATTTGTCATGATATGCAGGTACACCATCTCCAAGCAGTACAAGCGGTTTTCCAATGGCATTTAACCTCTCCACAATGTCTTCAACTGAAGTTGCGAACTGTTCGTGTATCACCTGCATGTCAAAAGTTCTTTCATTACTCTTTCCCTCAGGTGTTCGTGGAATAAACGTATAAAGACCTGTGTAGACCTGATTTCTTTTGGCATCCATCAAAGGGCAAACTATCTTCTCAACGCCATAAAGGTTATAGGCAATTGCATCAACTGTAGGAACGGGAATGATACGCTTATCCAGCGCAAGCGCAAGGCCTTTTGCTGTCGCACTTCCGATTCTAAGACCGGTAAAAGAGCCTGGTCCCTTAGACACTGCAATTGCATCGATTGTCGACAGATCAAGATGAATTTTTTCACAGATATCCTGAAGCATCGGCATTAAAATTTCTGAATGTGTAGTTTTATACTGGACTGAAAACTGTGATACTAAAAGATCACCGTCAGCCACAGCAACGGCTCCAACGAGCCCGGATGTATCTATACCTAATATTTTCATAATCTTATTTCTCTATTTCCTGATTGATATGATCACTTTTTGGTCATGGTTATAAGGCGGTAATCAAAACCCTTTTCAAGATTTTTTTCAATGACTATTTCTGTGTAATGCTCCGGCAAGAGTTCTTCAATAAGATTGGCCCACTCAATAAAGCATATGCCGTTTCCGTAAAAATAGTCCTCATAACCAATCTCATCCATTTCACTTACATCGCCAATTCGATATACGTCAAAATGATAAAAAGGTATTCTTCCCTCATCATATACCTGAAGGATGGTAAAAGTCGGACTGCTGACAGGCCCGGTTATTCCAAGGCCTCTGGCAACTCCCTGTGTAAGAACAGTTTTGCCAACTCCAAGATCTCCGATCAGAGTGTACACCATGCCAGGCTGCGCATTTTCGCCGATTCTCTTTCCAATCTCAAAGGTTTCCTGCGCACTGAATGTCTCATGTTTAGTAACAATATCCATAAAGACCTCTTATTCTTTAACTTCATACAGCTATGATAAGCCGCATTCGTAATCATTCTTTCTCAAGTGTAGTATAACACAAAAGAGACACCACTTGGGTGTCTCTTTGTAAATACGGATATTTAATAACTAAATCAGGTTACTGTTCACTCGCTTGCAGCTCCCTCCAGTAACTGATTCGCGCATTCATTCCAATTCGACTTCGTCGAAGGAATGCGCTCACTCCTGAATCACTTAATCACGAAATGCGCAGCACAGTGCGCATTTCTGTCTGAACAGTAACTAAATCAGAACCTTTTCAGTATTTTCATTGATCAAGCTTCTACTTTAGCTGCTTTTCTTGATGGGACCATCTGATCTGCCTTAAGGATTGGGCTCAGCTGCTTGTAAACAAGGAATGTAATAGCACTGTCTACCGCACCCTTAACAAAATTGAAAGGAGCTACTGCAAACAGGCAGAATGTTGTCACATTGGTAATAGCAGGGTTGATTGCAGCGCCCATGCCAACAAATGCATCAATTCCGCTTCCGAACATGATTGCATATGCAGGAAGAAGGAAAAAGGCATTAAGAAGTGCTCCGACAACAGTGATGCAAAGTGTTCCTGCAAGGCAGCTGATAAGAGCCACGTTTCTTGTCTTTTTAAATCTGTAAATAATTGTTGCAGGAAGGATAAATGCTGCACCTACAACAAAGTTAGCTATTTCGCCAACAAATCCTGAAGTTGTTCCCTGGATAAGGATGTTGAGTGCAACCTTGATAAACTCTATCATTACACCAACCATAGGGCCGGCTGCGAATCCACCAATAAGTGCAGGAATATCGCTGAAATCAAATTTGTAAAAAGATGGTGCAAATGGAAGTGGGAACTCGATAAGCATAAGCACGAATGAAATAGCTGAGAATACACCGATAATAGCTATTCTTCTGATACTAAAGAGTGCTTCGCTGTGTCCGGTAAGTTCCTTCTCTTTTTTGCTGGCCATTTTCTCAACCACAACAGTTATTGCAATTGCTGCTGCGATAAGCAGTACCAGTGCTGCAAAGGTTCCCCAGTTGTCCTTTACCATGTCTAATAGTGTCTTTGTTTCGTTCATTTCTTTCTCTCCTCTTTTCTATCCATCGGGTTGGATCATAAGAAAAAATGAAAAAAGCTCCAAGTCAACAAAGAGACCTGGGGCTACCACAAAATAAAGATATTGCGCATTCTTCTCTCATCCAGACTATACTGTCGGTTTTGGAATTTCACCAAATCAGCCGCCTAAGCGGGTCGCGGACTATACCGCCGGTTGGGAATCACACCCTGCCCCGAAGAATCATATTTTTTATCTATGACTAATAATAAGCTTGTGCACAATTCTTTGTCAAGAATTTTATTAACAGTTTTATAAAAAGCAACGTAAGTTTGACAATATATCTATGTAAAAATATAATTATTTTATCACGCAGTTCACTTATCATGAGCATTCAGGGAGTGTTGATGAAAAACATAGCTACCAACGAATTGCTGCCGGGAATGGTTCTGGCAACAGACGTGGCAACACCAAATCTAAATAAAATAGCGCTGAAGGGCACCATTATCAGCAGTAAAGATATCGCCAAGTTTGTTTTTTATTCGATAAAAGAAGTAGCCATTGAAGACACAGAGGTTGATGCAATTCTTTCCGAGCTTCCACCTTCCGATGAACTAACTTCTTCCCAGCGGCTTAGACAAACACAGGAGTTCAAGACTTTCAAAAATGATTTTGAAATTTGCGCTCAGAAATATGAAGACGATATTAAACAACTGATTGCCGGAAATGCTGAGGTTGACACTAACCTTATGCTTGAGCCAGTGTATGCTCTTTTAAAACAGGGCAGGACCACGTCAGATGTTTTCAGTATGCTCCACCTTCTTAGAAACTATGATGATGCGACCTATACCCACTGTATAAATGTTGCGCTTACAACAAACATTCTTGCTCAGTGGCTTAAATGGAGCGATGAAGAAGTAAAGATTGCCACACTATCAGGTCTTTTCCATGATATTGGCAAGATTACAATTCCGGAGTCAATAATCACCAAACCCGGCAAGCTCACCGATGCTGAATACACCATTGTAAAGACTCATCCTCAGCGAGGATATGATGCATTAAAAGATCTGGACATCAGCTATCATGTCAAAAATGCCGCACTGATGCACCACGAGCGCTTTGATGGCACCGGATATCCTTCAGGTCTGAGTGGACCACAGATTGACACCTATGCCAAAATGGTTGCCATTACTGATGTTTACGATGCCATGACAAGTGCAAGGCACTATAGACGTCCAATGTGCCCATTTGTTGTTATTTCAACTTTTGAAGAAGAAGCTTTTCGGAAATATGACCCGGAGATGGTAATGTGCTTCATCCAGAATATCGTCCACACGTACCTGCTTAGCACTGTTCGGTTAAACACCGGTGAAGTTGGTGAGATTGTCTTTATCAATAAAACTTATTTGTCAAAACCAACGATAAAGATCGACAATAATTACATTGATCTTAGTAAGTGTCCGGGAGTCTTCATCGAAGAAATATTATAAATATCAAAAAACGCCTTGCCATCACTTAAGTGAAAGCAGGGCGTTAATATTATGCATTCTTCAATTTGAATTTCTGAATTTCTTTATCATCATCGACCTTCTCGATAATAGCGCCAAGGTCTCTTAGTTTCTGATCAAAGTCTTCATAACCACGTTCGATATATTTGATATCTTCTATTGTTGAATAGCCTTCGGCAGTAAGTGCCGCAATTACAAGGGCTGCCCCGGCTCTAAGGTCAGGCGCTGAAACAACCGCTCCGGTGTATTTATCCACACCTTCAATAATCGCTGTACTACCTTCAACCTTGATGCTGGCACCCATTCTGGTCAGCTCATCAACATATTTGAACCTGTTCTCAAAAATACTCTCTGTAACAATACTGATTCCGCTGGCAAGTCCGAGGGCAACCGTAATCTGTGGCTGCATATCTGTCGGATATCCCGGATAAGGCAGAGTCTTCACATGGGTATTCTGTAATCTCCTTGTAGCAACTACCCTTACAGCATCGTCAGATTCATGGATCTGACAACCCATTTCTATAAGCTTGGCACTAATAGATTCCAAGTGCTTCGGAATAACATTTTTGATAGTGATATCACCTTTTGTTGCAGCAGCTGCAAGCATAAAGGTTCCCGCCTCAATCTGGTCAGGAATAATGGTATATTCAGTACCGTGAAGTCTTTCTACTCCCTTTATCCTGATAACATCAGTTCCTGCGCCCTTAATATTGGCTCCCATACTATTAAGGAAATTGGCAAAATCAACAACATGAGGCTCTTTAGCAGCATTCTCGATAATAGTCTTACCTTCAGCCATCGAAGCAGCCATCATGATATTGATGGTAGCACCTACACTCACTACATCAAGATAGATATGGCTTCCTACCAAAGCCTGTGCACGAGCATCAATAATGCCATGCTCAATATTCACCTTAGCTCCAAGAGCAGTAAAGCCTTTAATATGCTGATCTATTGGGCGAAGTCCTATGTTGCATCCACTAGGCAAAACAACTCCCGCCTGCTTATACTTACCAAGAAGTGCACCTAAAAGGTAATAGGATGCACGAATCTTTTTGATATAATCTTCAATCGTATAATTGTGTATCTGTGAAGCATTTATCTTAACAGAATGTCTTCCGGTTCTCTCAACAAAAGCACCGGTACTGGCTATAGCCTGAAGCATTGCATTGGTATCTGACTCATCAGGCATATTATCTATATATACGGTCTCATCAGTCATTGTCGCAGCAGCCAAAATAGCCAGCGCAGCATTCTTGGCGCCACCGATTTCGACTTCTCCGACTAACGGATTACCGCCTTTTATTACATACTTTTCCATAAGCAACCTCTCTGTTGCATATTAACTAAATCATACTAGAACAAATTATATTTATACCACAAACATAAATATTTGTAAAATATGTATATCATTTGTCCCAAAATATATACAACTTTAATTCAAATAATTCAGAGGATTAACCTGCTTTCCACCCACAAGTATCTCAAAATGAAGGTGCGGTCCGGTTGAAACACCGGTGTTTCCTGAAAGCGCAATCTTTTGTCCCTGTGATACCTTCTGTCCTACTGACACAAGTACCTTGGACAGATGGCCATATCTGGTCTCTCTTCCATCAGGATGTCTTATATATACGCAATAACCATAACCACTTCCCCAACCGGCTCTTGTAACTGTTCCGCTTGAAGAAGCCATGACAGCAGTACCGACAGGAGTAGCCCAGTCAACGCCCTTATGATAAGTACTTGCCCCCTTCTTAGGAGCTTTTCTGGGACCAAAACCAGAAGTAAATCTTCCACCGGAAATTGGCTTAATATAAGTAGGAGGTACGATAGTTCCTCTTTCGACAATCTTAGGTACAGCCTGATACGTCACTTCTTCTTTTTCAATTTCACGGCCACTTTCGCCATCATCAACAAAGCTGACCAAAGCAACTACTTTTCTATGTCCGGCAGAAGGTTCCTGAATAACTTTTTTCTGAGTAGTGTACCAACTGTCATTATCAACATACTGAACCTCAGCTTCATAGTCTTCCTCATAGTACTGTTCGATTGTGTATACTACAGAAAGTTCCGGTTCAGGTACTGTTACAATAATCTCATCTTCAGGTCTTATTCTGGTGAACTCATCTTCCAAAGATTCATTCATATTGATAAGATCCGCAACAGTAAGATCATATTGAAGCGCAATAGAGCTAAGTGTATCTCCTGATTTTACTTCATATATCTGATTGGTCTCTTTATCCTTGGTCACTTCGTCGATGGCCGCAGAAAGATCTGTAAGTTCTTCCTCAGGCAGATAGCTTTCCACGATTTCAACCTTGTCTCCAAAATCAATGCTCTTTAATCCAAGCTTATAATCAGAAAAGTCCTTATCATAAGCCAGAGGAGTAGCCTCATTTACTACATCCGTAAAGGTAGCTATAATTCCAGCCTGTGGCATACTGGTCTGGGCAATCTCTTCTTCTCTTTTTACTTCTTCCTTGCTCAGTACCTGTGTTGTAAGTACATTCACTTCTCTTCCTGAATCAAGCACAAGGTTAACATCGTATAAATCCGATGTATCATACTTGGAAAGAGCAGTATCAAGCAGTGTCATTACTTCTTCTATACTTGCAAGGTTGACCGAAAACTCATTGATCTTAATAGAATAGGCTCTATTAAGAGTACTCTTCTTATTGGCGTTTAATACGTTTTCCATGTTTTTGGCAACTTCAGTAGGAGATTGTACAGTCCCCCACACAACATTGTCACCCTCTATCTCTATATTAGAGGTAGCCAAAGTAAGCTCATCTGTGCTCTCGGAAATAGCCTTTCTTGCCATTCTAAGGGCCTTATATGCGTCATCCTTGGATTCCACTGTTCCAACTTCGATGTCATTCAAAAACACGGTAAAAATATTATTTCCACCCTTTTGGTATCTTACAGCATTGGGCATAAAGACAATCCAAAAGGCAATTATTACTATGGCAGAATGTAAAAACCATATTCTAATTTTATTTCTAAAAACAGTATTGCCAAAATTCATATTACTTATCTTTCTAATAACTTATATTATTCCTAAAAAGCGCAAAATATTAAATACCAGATCAGCTAAGGCTATGATCATGGTAACTATCACTAACGGCATAACCGCACTATTTTTTGTCTCAGCTGTCACCTGGATGTATTCAAGCTTATTACACAGCTCCTTGAACTCTTCCCTGTTCTTTGCTTCGCCTTTTTCAATAATAGCCTGAACATTCCTATATACCTGAACTCCAACATCATGTATCTTGGTTTCATTTTCCTGAAGTTTATCCTTGTATTCCCTTGTATCTTCCTTCATCTCCTGAAGCTGTTTCTTGTAATCCTGAGCATCATTTCTCATTTCCTGAATTACATTTCTATATTCCTCGGAAACCTGCTTCATTTCTTCCATCTGAGCCTTATACTGCTCAGCTTCCTGTCGCATACGTTCTGTTTCCTGTTTGATTCTCTCTGTTTCTGCAGCTTCCGCCTGCAAGTTGGCCTTAATGATATCCTGAGCACTAATCTTCTCTGCAATCTTATTCATAATACTTTCCACCATACACCCCTCCCTAAACAATACATTTTTATAATAAGATTATATACAGACAATAACAACATGATACATTCATTATGCACTTTTAACAAGACAGGTTACGATATTGCGTCAATTTTGTGAACTTTTACCATTCGTTCATTGCTTGTTCATAATTTGTTCATATTTGTCTTGTATATTATTTACATGGTCGTAAAAAAAATGGCCTCTGACAAACGAAAGATAGATTTTTTCATAATAGGGTAGGTGCGGGAAACCGTGTCTACCCACTCCTCATTTTGTGACCCTTTTGAGGCAAGCGGATAAATAAAAAAGCAGATAACAAGTTTACTTGTTTAGATGCTTTTTTTATTTTAGCCATTGGGCGAATAGCCCAAACGAGAAAATGCGCAGCATTTTCGAGTCTTGCCTCAAAAGATCATAAATCATTTTCTCACGCACTCAGCAGCATAGTGTTTCGTGCTGATTCGCGAATAGCCCAAACTCATTTTCCCAAACTAATCGCCTGAATTTCCTCATTAAGCGAAAGCATTCTCGCATCTAAGTCAGCCACCATTTTGGCACATTCATACAATTCGGAATTAATATGCACCGGTGCTTTTCCCTCAAATTTATACTGGATCTTGTGCTCCAAAGAAGCCCAAAAATCCATGGCTACAGTACGGATCTGTATCTCAACCTTCACATTAACAATTCTATCTGACAAATACACCGGAAGCGCCACTATCATATGATAGCTTCTGTATCCGCTGGCCTTAGGATTCATAATATAATCCTTAACCGTCAGTACCTGGATATCCTTCTGGTTGCTGATCATTTCAGCTATCCTGTAGATATCCGAAGTAAAAGAGCATATGATACGAACACCTGCTATATCATTGACATAACGTACCATATTCTCAATTGTAGACTCATAGCCGTTTCTTTTAAGCTTTTTAACAATACTCTCAGGCACCTTGACGCGAGCCTTGGTATGCTCTATAGGATTGTATCTATGAACTGCCTGAAACTCCTCGTTAAGAATCTCAATTTTTGTCATAATCTGCTTCAAAGCAGAATTGTACAAAAGATTAACTTCCTCCCAAGACTTGATATCATCAGAAATCTTTACATTGCTTCCCAAAAGATCCAGTTCCATAGTATCCCCTCGAAAAAAATCCATTACATTATTAGTAGCGATTATTTCCAGTAATCCTTATTCATGGTGCAGGCAATCACAAATCCCTTAGGGAGTTTCTTGTAATTCCTGCCAAGCTTATACCCAAGCCATCTGCAACCACACATAATAATATAATGCGGTATAAGATAGGACTTACCCAAATGTCTGAAGTGCTGAATTGTCTGGCCAACCATTCTTTTACCTTCTGTCTCAGAACTGATTCCGCCAAATATTTCCGGATGGTCAGTCTGGGATACACCAAGGTCAAAATTCCTGTGAAACTGCTGTGCGCAGGAATAATTATGTGAATGGATTACTCCCGCCTCCGGGACATAGCAGATAGCGTACCCTTTTTGGCAGGCATTGCCGGCATATACCATGTCTTCATTAAAAATAGTTTTATGAGTAAAGCCTCCAATTACATTATATATTTCCCGGCTGTACATAGCACATACATTTGAGCAAAAATATGTCTTAATTCCCAATCTGTTAACATCAGCCTGTGTTTTCCTGATGGCTTCGTTGGGATAATTGAATTTTCTTGAATAACGCTCTGCCAGATTGCAGTCGCTCCTAGGGTACTGTCTTGCATAAGCTGCAGCAACATCACCATCAAAAGCTTTAGCAAGTGATGATACAAGCATTTTATCCTTAGGAAAAGCATCCTGAGTCATCATCAGGAACAATTCAGCATTAGAAAGAGCCACGCCTTTATTCCTGGTCTCACCGTGATCAAACTCCTCTTTGCTGACATGCTGCAGAATAATGTTGTCATATTTATCCTGTGGGTTCTCACGGCTTGATTCTATAAGCTGATCCCAATACTCTTTTTCCGTATTCATGATGATAATATGCTCTGGTCTAAGCGACTGCTTCTCCAGATCATCAATTAGTCTAAAGAGTGAAATATCCGGTTTATAAGTAGGTATAATAACATCTACTGTTCTCATTTTATCTCCTAATATGTTAATAGCAGTGCAAAAAAGGGACTAAAAGTCCAATAAGACCCCAGCCCCTTTTACATTTATACGTTATTGCATCAGTTCAAATATGAGCTGGTATCTGACTTAATCTTATCACTATACTTCTTAACATCATCAGATACAGTATACTCAGAATCTTCAAAAAGGAACTGATGAAGCCACTTAACATTAGATTCAAGATCAACTGCTACAACGCAGCTTCCCTTTTTACCAATTGTACCGGTAGCACGCATGGACTCCTCTGGGAATCCATTATTATCAACTATCTCATAGTTAGCAATATTCTTGAGAAGTGCAAGAATTTCCTCAAGATCGAGAGATGTGTAAGTCTCTCCGAATGCCTTGTTGGCAACATCTTCAAGCTGTGAATAGCTCATACCCTTAGCCTTGTCAAGACATGCTATAAGGACATTTCTCTGTCTCTCAGCACGCTTAAAGTCATCACCTGCTGTATATCTGATACGGCAGTAAGCTGTAGCCTGAAGTCCGTTAAGTGTCTGAAGACCTGCACTGGTAACAGGAGTATAATCCATCTTAAGCTCAGTAGCCATTGTAGCCTGATAGTTGTTAAGGTGCGAAATCTCAGCATCAGTAATCTCAATCGGTACACCGCCAAGAGCATTTACAACATCTGTAAGACCTCTGAATCCAATAGTGATGAAATCCTCAATATCCATATCAAGATTCATGTTAAGCATTGAAATTGCCTGCTCAGGACCGCCTTCTGCATATGCTGCATTACACTTGGTATACTCATCATTACTAAGGTTAAGATATGTATCACGGTAAACAGAACACAACTTGATATCACCATTAGCATTGTTAATAGAAGCAATGATGATAGTATCACTTCTTGTCTTCTTGGTAAGTTCTCCCTCACGAGAGTCAACACCAAACAGTGCGATATTCGTATATCCAACCATTTGCTGGTTATCTGCTACACCTTCATTGATACTCTGACTGATAACTTCTTCATTCATGTTGACCTTACCAACTTTGGTAACATCAACCTTGAAGAATACCTGATATGCAACAAAAATCAAAACCAGTGCTACTGCTATCTCTGCTACTACAAGTGCAATTCCAAGTGTCTGATTCTTTTTCTTCTTGCCGCCTCTGGAACCGCCACTTCTAGGTCTTCCGCCCTGTCTGCTTCCTGAAGAGCCATGGCCATAAGAGCCGTTTCTTCCATCTGAATCAGAACGTCTTCTATCAGAACTGCTTCTGGATGAAGAACCTTCCGATGAACGTCTTCTTACCGGCCTGTCCTCATCATAATCGTCGTAATCTCTTCTTCTGTCATTTCTTGATCTATCATCTCTGTATCTGTCATCTCTAGAGCTACGAGAAGATGTTCTTCTGCTATCTCTGTCGTAGTACTCGTCGTCACGATTTCCCATTTTCTATTACTCCTCCAACAAAAATATGGTGATGCTATCGTACACACCACCATAACATTTTGCCACACTTAATGAAATTATACAAGCTTATCAATATGCATTTTTATTCACAAATCCATGTCTAACTGTGCCAAGAAGAATGCGCAGATCAAATAACATAGACCAGTTTTCAATATAGTAAATATCGTAATCAATACGCTTTCTGATAGAGGTGTCACCTCGATAGCCATTAATCTGTGCCCACCCGGTAAGGCCAGGTCTAACCTGATGTTTAACCATATAACGAGGAATCTGTTCCTTGAATTTCTCAACAAACTGCGGTCTTTCCGGTCTAGGTCCCACAAGGCTCATCTTGCCAATCAATATGTTAAAAAACTGCGGCATCTCATCTATACTTGTTTTCCTAAGGAATGCTCCTATCTTGGTCACTCTTGGATCATTCTGGGTAGTCCAGCCTTTCTTTTCTTCCGCTTCAGTCTGAACCCTCATAGTTCTAAACTTATACATCATGAAAGGCTCACCGTTAAGCCCGATACGCTCCTGTTTGTAAATAATCGGCCCCTTGCTGGTGGTTTTGACTGCAATTGCCGCAAAAAGCATGATCGGTGAAAAAATCACTATGGCAATAAGCGCACCTATAATATCCACGATTCGTTTTAACAATCTATTAAAAGAATTAGTAAGCGGAACATATCTGATATTGATGACCGGTATTCCCTGAACGTCCTCAGTATAGGGATTGCTAGGGAAAAGAGACTGATAATCCGGAATGAACTTAGTGTGAACTCCGGATTTCTCACACTGCGAAACCAGTTCTTCAAGTCTGTCGTAGTCATTAAGCGGAAGAGTGATCGTAATCTCGTCGTAGCTTCCTTTTTCCAGATACTCGCCAAGCTGATCAATCTTGCCAACTACCCTAACCCCATGATATGCAGTGTCAATAGGAACAAAATCATCAAGTACCCCTGTAACATCGTATCCCCACTGCGGGTTGTCAAGTATTCTGCTGATGTATGCCTCTGCCGCCCTGGAATAGCCAACCAGCAGAATATGCTTGATATTATAGCCCTTTTTCCTGATATATCTAAGAAGCTTTCTAACCAAAGCATGCGCAATCGTAGTCAGTGTCACATTAAGCACCGCGAATATCGCAATCATGGAACGGGAGAAATCGTTTTGTTTCAACATGAAGAGCACAACCAAAAATCCCAGATTGCCGACAGTGTTGGCCTGCACTATGTCCACAAACTCATCCCATAGCTTAAGCGCTCTTCTTGATGTATATAAATTCACAAGATAATAGAGAAAAAGAAATCCGGGCACCAAAAAATACAACGCAGAAAAATACGTTGCCATTGAAAGATGTCCTGCCGGGTTTCTATCCCCTATAAAGGACTCGAATTTTATATAATAAGACAGCATGTAAGAACCGGCCACAATAAGCCCGTCCACAAGCACATGCGCTCTATTCAAATGAGACTGGTTATCCTTAATCATTTATCCGCCCTAAATACTCACGGTCGCCCGCCCGTTTTTCATATTGAAGCCCAGCTTGGCTTCATCACATCAGTCTCCTGAAGCAGTTTATCCACAGCTCAATCTGCATAATAATACTATTCTTGATCTGCTTACCGCCAAAAGAAACTCTTTTATCTGTATTATTGATCATCTTGGAAAAGCCCTTGCTTAGTCCTGAAACATGTGCTTTCCCAAGCCCCTTTTTCACATAAAAAACATGCTTTATTATAACACCCAGAAGTATAAGTGGGAAATTTATAATTATCTGAAGTACAGTAAAATTCTTGAATATAAAATATAAATTATTAGCTGCAGTAAGCTCAACCTTAAAGGCATTATGCCTCGATCCGCTACTGCCGCTTCCAACATGATAGACTATTGCCGACGGTTCCACAATATTGGAATATCCAAAAAGTCTTGCCCTATAGCCCACATCCACATCTTCAAGGTAGCAAAAATGCTCGCTGTCAAAAAGACCTATTTCATCAAATACTTCCCGCCTGTAAATTGCTGCACCGGCACATGCACTGGTAACATTAGTCCTCTTGTAATACTTATGATTCTCTTTATCCTTGGAAGGCGAAAACGCCCATCCCAGCGCGCAGTAATAATCACCTGCATCATCTACAAGATAAGGTGGTTTAACCTGGAGCATCTTAGCCTGTGCACTGAAAACAGCAGGCTTTTTGTCCATAACCTTTACCAAAGCCTCAAGCGCATGCTCATCACACATAGTATCATTATTCAGCAAAAAGACATACTCCGCACCGGTACTTTGTATTCCGAGATTTACAGCATTTGCAAATCCTGTATTTTCTCTAAGTTCTATACGTTTCACATATGGGTATTTCTCTTTTAAAAAAGCAATACTGCCGTCAGATGATCCATTGTCAACCAGAACGATATCATAGTCCTTAAAAGTCTGCTTCGATAGACTTTCAAGGCAATCCTGCAAAAAAAGCTTTCCATTATAATTTGGAATGACAACTGTAACTCTACTCATCTATTGTACCCTTTGAACCGCCTTAGGATCCCATACTATCCTATAGCCGCGTTTTCTGATTTCCTCACACAGCTTCATACTAAGTCTGATTATTTCAGCATCATTATAAGCAATGAATCTGTCATCGGCTGCTTCAGGTCTTTTACCTGCTTCGCTTTGAATCTCACCGTTTACAGAAAGTCTTGGTGTGAAGGTATCAAGATACTTCACTCCCAACACTTCCTCATAAAGAGGTATGAGTTCACTTCTCACAGCCATACACCTTATATCTACTGCTGCACAGTCCTGCTGCAAAACTGCGCGATGCTGTAATCCTCCACTATACCCTTCAGGGAGATTTTCGTACATTACAGCTCCCTCCTTGGTATATGCACCGCCAATCAGTCTCCTCCTCTTGTTAAGGAGTTTTCCTCCTACACAGCCCACATCGCCTCTTCCCGCAAAGATATCCGGAACATAGTTAATCCTATAAAAGCCAAGATGCTGCAAAGCCTCTACTTCCGCCTTTATGTGATATCTTTCCATCAAATCAGAAAGTGCTGCTTTCCCGGCTTCATAGGCATACGTCTTGCTGGCAGGATTTGCCGCTGTAGATCCTTTATGGCATCTCCAGTGATACAAAACCTTTCCTATGTGTACAATCTGACCGGACGCCATTGGCATTTCAAGAGTTGCCTCAGCACACGCCCTTAGAAACAGATCGTAATCCTGAGCACCATCGTACTTTTCTCTTAATTTAAGTCTCTTAATAATATCCGCCCTTATCACAGTAAAATGGCAGATATAATTATTGGAAAAAAGATAATCCATATTAAATGAAGGCTTGGCATGCAGTTCATAAAAAGAATTTCCGCCCTCATCAAATTTATCCTCATCAGAATATATGAGCCTTACAGGGCACACATCATACCTTGAAAGCTTATTCTGTTTCATGCTTTTTCTGATAACTCTTGATACCTCATAAAGAGCATCAGGAGTTAGAATGTCATCATGGTCCAAAAGACCTATATAATCTCCGGAGGCTTTCTCCAGCCCCTTATTAGTATTTAAGGAAATTCCTTCATTCTTATCCAGATGATAGTAACGAATTCTCGGATCCTCTTTAGCATATTCCAATGCCATATCAGAGGTATTCATGGAAGCATCCGCCAGTACCAGTTCCCAATTACCATAGGTCTGAGCTATGACAGATTCTATCATCTCCTTAAGATATTTTTCCGGTGTATTAAAAAGAGGAACTACAATGCTAAATCTAACACAGTTCCCCGCTTCAGCCAAAAGCTTATATTCAATGTTCTGTTCTTTAAGGGCCTCTTCACTAATAGGTACATAATCATATTTGTCCTTAAAGTTGTCAGAAACACGTTCAAGGGCAGCAAAAAATGCGGCCCTTGTACCATTGCGTTTCTGATATGCAATTGTTTTTTGAACCGCATTTTTTATACCCATACATCACCTTTAAAACATTAGATACCGATATCTATCAGCCAATAACCTTCTTTACGGCATCTGTAAGCTCAGTCTGCAATTTATCTGCATCCTCAAGGTTCTTACCCTTAACGCCCATATAGAACTTAATCTTAGGCTCAGTTCCTGAAGGTCTAGCGCAGCACCAAGCATCGTCATTAAGTTCGAAGTAAAGAACGTTAGATGTAGGAAGTCCTGTCTCTCCCTCTTTACCAGAAGCCATATCAAGAGTCTTTCCGGTCTTGTAATCTCTAAACTCAAGAACCTTGAAGTCGCCAAACTCCTTAGGAGGATTCTTACGAAGTCTGTCCATAAGAGCTGCAATCTGCTCAGCGCCCTCTTTGCCCTTCATTGTAATAGAATACTGGCCTTCCTTGTAGTAGCCGTACTCTTCATACATGTCAATCATAGCATCCCATACGCTCTTGCCTTGCTTTTTGTAGAAAGCAGCAAGTTCGCACAGCATCATAACTGCTACAACAGCGTCCTTATCTCTTGCATGTGTTCCGGCAAGACATCCATAGGACTCCTCAAGACCAAATACATAATTGTGAGACTGGCCATTCTGCTCAAAGAGCTTAATCTGCTCACCAATGTACTTAAAGCCTGTAAGTACTTCGATGTAATGAAGACCATATTTACTTGCTACAGCCTTAGCCATATTAGTAGTAACGATAGTTGTAACAAAAGCTGGATTTGCAGGCATTGTTCCAGTTGCCTGTCTCTCTCTCAAAATATAATCGCCAATAAGCATTCCGGACATATTTCCTGTAAATGCTACATATTCGCCTGTCTTGTTATCCTTGGCATAAATTCCAAGTCTGTCTGCATCAGGATCAGTTGCAAGAACAATGTCTGCATCCTTCTCTTTAGCAAGCTTAAGAGCAAGCTCGAAGGCCTTAGGATCTTCAGGGTTAGGATATGCAAGTGTTGTAAAATCAGGATCCGGAAGTTCCTGCTCAGGAACAACAAACACATTCTTAAATCCAAGCTCCTTAAGAACTCTTCTGACAGGAAGGTTACCTGTGCCATGGAATGGTGAGTAAACAATTGTGAACTTATCAGCCATCTCGTCGATAACATCCTTGTGGATGATCTGCTTCTTAAGCTCAACCATGTATTTATCATCTATTTCTTCACCAAAAGAAACATAGAGTCCTGCTGCAATAGCGTCTTCTTTAGACATTGTTTTAACATCATGATAATCAGTAATTGCAACAACCTCTGAAATAATACCTGTATCGTGAGGAGGTGTTACCTGCGCGCCATCCTCCCAATATACCTTGTATCCGTTGTATTCAGGCGGATTGTGTGATGCAGTAACCATAACACCCGCAATGCATCCGAATTCTCTAAGAGCAAAAGAAAGCTCTGGAGTAGGACGAAGGATATCACTTACATATGCCTTGATTCCGTTAGCAGCAAGGCAAAGAGCTGTCTCATCTGCAAACTCAGGAGAAAATCTTCTGCAGTCATAGGAGATTGCTACGCCCTTCTTGGCAGCATCTGCTCCGCCATTTTTCTTAATATAATTAGCAAGTCCCTGTGTAGCCTTACGAACAGTGTACTTGTTCATTCTGTTAGTACCTGCGCCGATTACTCCACGAAGTCCTCCTGTGCCAAATTCAAGTTCTCTGTAGAATCTGTCTTCTACCTCTGCCTCGTCATTTCTGATAGCCATCAGTTCCTGCTTGGTTTCATCATCAAAGTATGAATCATTAAGCCAGTATTCAAGCTGTTTCTGAGCCTCACTCATTTTTTACCCTCCTCAAAATGTCATTGTATATATTCATATTGAATTATGAACCTACCATTACTTAGACCTTTGCCCACAAAGGCCTATTACATGAAGAATTATAACACACCTTCATATCACTGTGTGCGCAAACTTGAGTATCCTTCTACGTTTAAGCTGAAATCACTTCTATCAAGTGAGAAGTTTGGATTGTAATAAGGATCTCCTTTATCCAGCACTTCCTTCCACTTTGTACGGAAATGCTCAGACTCTTTTTCATAGCGCTGAGCATTCTTGCCCTCAAGGTCAAGACCTCTTGACAAAGATTCATAATGGAACAGCTCCGCAAAAGGTGTAAAGACATTAAGATAGCCTTTTTCTCTAAGCTTAAGGCAAAAATCAACATCATTAAGGCTGACTTCGAAAGTCTCATCAAAGCCGCCAACCTCGTCATATTTTGCTCTGCTCACCATAAGGCAGGCTCCGGTAACAGCACTGACATCCTGGGCATAGCAAAGTCTTCCCATATATCCCAGATTCATTCCGGCCTGTCCATAGTGTGAATGTCCTGCAGTTCTGTGAGCGCCAAGCTTAAGAACAACACCCGCGTGCTGAATCTTTCTGTCGGGGAAATAGAGCTTTGCTCCTACCGCACCAACGTCATTTCTCTGAGCATACATCAAAAGCTCTTCCATCCAGTTAACGGTAATAACCTGAGTGTCATTGTTAAGAAGAACTACATACTCTCCGCTACTCTTTTGAACGCCGTAGTTCACTACAGCAGAATAGTTAAATGAAGGCCTGCTGCCGTCAGGATTAAGGTGAGCGCCTCCCTCATAGAAGTCCACAACCTTAACTATATCTTTGAGAGAACCTGTTTTTAATTCCTCGTAATATCCCTTTATCTCAGAACCTGTACTTCCGTTTTCTACAACAATTATCTCGTAGTTGTCATATACAGACTTCTCATAAATTGATGTAATACATCTTCTTAGATCATCAGCATGCTCACAGTTTGGGATAACAATTGATATCTTAGGAGTACCCATAACCTCATACGTGATCTTGAAAATTGTCTCAAAAGCTCTGGTACTGGTTATCTTAAAGTGATCATAGCCATGTCTTCTAAGGTGATCTGCAACAGCTCCCTTAGCTGCATCAATAGCATATGGCTTGGCATTAATATCTGAGGCTACACTTCCTGCATGTGACCTCCAATAGTACAAAAGCTTTGGAATATGAACTATATGCTGTGCTCTGTCAGTCAATCTTAAGATCATGTCATGATCCTGACTGCCATCAAACTTGGTTCTGAAAAGCTCAGTGCCATCCAAAAGAGTTCTTTTAAATACACTGAAATGACAGATATAGTTATTAGCTCTTAGATTATCGATTGCATAATCCGGCTTAAAATGCATGGTTATCATCTTATTGATGTCATCACCCTTAAAGGTAGTCTCATCACAGTAGATATAATCTGCATTTTCCTCATTTATAGCCTTAACATACCAGTACAGTACTTCGGGATGAAGGATATCATCATGATCGAAAAGACCGATATACTCACCTGTAGCCATTTCAAGACAGTGGTTGGTGTTACCTGAAATGCCTTCGTTTTTTTTCAGCTTCATATAGCAGATTCTGCCGGCGCTGTCTTTATCCTGATACTCTTTGACAATACTTCTGACCAGATCAACATGCTCAGCATCGGAGCCATCAGCAAGGCACAGCTGCCAATTGCCATAGGTCTGAGCAAGCACTGACTCCACCATATCCCTAAGGAACTTCTCCGGAGTATTATAAAGAGGTACCAATATTGATATAAGAGGAGCCTTCTCAAACTTGGTGTTTTCCTGCTCTTTACGCGTCTCCTCACTTGGAAAGCTCTCAGTTCCGAAATGAGTCATAGCCTTTTTCTCAATCTGCTTGTACTTGATCTTGGCAATAACTCCCTTTAATGATCCCTGATTTCTTATCCTGTCTCTTTGTCTTATAACCCAGTGCATAGTATTTCTGGCCGGTGTCGAAGCCTTCCAGATAGGGTTATTCTTGATCCTGTCCAGTTTAAACTGCAGTTCCTGATTCTTATCCTCAAGCTCAGCAATTTTCTCGGCAAGATCTGCACTTTTTAATTTTTCCCGCTCATAAGCGGACTTGTAGTCCATTTCACTCATTCTTACTTTCTCACATTTAAAATATTTGGAACCCAGTTTACAAGCTTAAGTCTGCTGGTCTTATCCACTGCCAGCATACCAACCTGATAAAATCCGGGTGGCAAAAGCTCTTTTCTGATCTTAACCTTATAACCGGTCAGATCCACATTGACCTGATCCTGAAGTCTTACTCTAATGTCAGGTCTATAGCATGTATAAACAGGGAAGCTGTAAACCTTAGGGCTCACAGGACCTGCTCCGCTTTCGTTGCGCTCTACCCTTCGAAGAAGCATGCGCTTTTCAAAAATAGCATTATCCGAACCTATAACAAAGCCATATCCCTTAAGATAATAGCCTTCCAGATTGCCTTCTGCTGTAACACCATACATCCAGTTATCCAAAGAGCCATTGTACTCACAGCCAATTCTAAGACACTGGTCCTCTCTTGCCCCGTGGATGCCCTTATCATGAATAGTAACGCTGGAGTAAGGAATATCCTCAAGCAGCGTATAGTCCACCTTAGGAATGATTGCAGAAATAGTCTCATCCTCAGTAAGATGTGGGCTGTAGAAAGGATCTGCATTGTAAAGATAGGAATGCTTTCTCATGAGGATTTCGCCCTCTCGGCCCAGTCGTTCCATCTTCTTGGGATCCATGGTATCCAGACCTCTTGAAAGAGATTCATGATGCCTTAAATATATGTGATTGCAGCATACGTTGTAATAGCCTTTTTCAAAAACATTGAAGCAGAAATCTACATCATTGAAGGCCACCTTAAGTTCTTCCGCAAAGCCCCCTATATCATTGAACTTCTGTCTGCTTATCATAAGGCAGGCTGCTGTCACACCAATATTGTTGTGAATGCCTCTGTTATAGCCAAAATAATGACTCTTATTATCATGCATCTTCTGGAGCTTATGAACAGGGCCTCTTCTTACGTTAGCTATACCCGCATGCTGAATCAGGTCTGTATCAGGGTAAATGAGCTTAGCTCCAACAGCACCTACATGCTTAAGCTGCGCCTGCGAAACAAGTTCGCGCATCCAGCCTTCCTTGACACACTCAATATCATCATTCAGGAAAAGAAGATACTCTCCGGTCGTGCTTCTGGCGCCTCTGTTACACATTGCAGAGAAGTTAAATTCATCCAGCTTATAAATATAATTAATCTTTGTAAGTCCGTTTTTCTTGGGAATCTTACCTATAAAACCGCCATATCTCACACGGTTCTTGGCATCACTACCATTATCCAGAACTACAACATCATATGTGATATTGTCATCACTGCTGGTAGTCTCAACCAAAGACTCCAGGCACCTCTTAAGAACCTCAGGGTGATCCTTGGATGGAATTACAATACTGACTGTTGCAGGCTTTAGAAGCATATGTCTGGAATTGTGGAAATTTCTTCCATAAAAAACATCCTGCTCTGGGCTTCTGTGGAATAATACTTCCCTGATATGACCAATCGGGAACTCTATTCCTGTTCTTTTCGCAAATGCATGCTCATGAATAGCAAGCATACAGAAAAGAACATCCGCTGAAAGCAAGGATGCTTCTAATCCCACCTGTTCCGGTGAGTTCTTTTTATTAGTTGTTCCTCCGAGCATTCTGACCGCATTATCATATTCTACAGCTGAGTCATGCATAGTTTTTGATCTGCATGCAAAAAAGCTGCCAATATAAAACGCATTAAGGTAAGAATCCGGAGACCAGTCCGGCTTAAAATATGGATGGATGTATTTTCCACCCTTACCCACTTCATCTTCATCTCCATACACAACATTGTGCTCGGGATGAGCTACAAAATACTGCTTGATAACCTCAGTAGCTCTTTTTGTAAGCTTACCCTTAGGACTTACAAAAAGATAAACCGTTGCCTCATCTTTCTTGGCATTGGCCACATCCCACACCTTGCCGTAGGGAACGACTTTCACCTTGGGTTCAGGGAGCTTGGTAGGCACCATTTCACCTGATTCGCTCATCTCATAGCCTATGGGCGCTTCAGCCTTGGCAACAGCTTCTTTTTCTATAGCCCGCTGCCATCTGTCATAAGCTGATGACTTGGCATTTACCGTCTTATTGTATTTAATTATTCTTCTTTTTGTAAGAACAGTCTTAGCTAAGTCTTTGAGCATTTCCCCCACCGTTACTCCTCTTCGTCTTTATAATATCGTTCCTCGCGCTTCTGAATTATCTTTTTGCCTAGTTTCTTAATAAATCCGCAGCTATTGCTGGCGCTATCCTGGATAGCCTCTTCTTCGTTCAAAGATTCGAAGATTGCTTCAGCCTGATTAGTCGGCAAAAGAGTCATTATATACTTGACGCAAAGATGATTGCGCTCCTGGACGCTTAATTTGTCACTGGTAAGCCCGAATTCAATATTGGGATCCTCATTGTTAAATACAATTGAGTCATCGGAAATCCACTTGCCATTGACCGGATGAATCGAAACATCCACCCCGTCATCTGCAAATGCTTCCCCATTCCATGTTGCGCTAAGTATCGTAACCATACATGGTGCAAATGCAGGATCTATACGCAGAGTCTTGCAGTCAGCAGTTACTCTTATATCGAGGTTTACAGTATTCTTGTCATCATACTGCTCTTCAGGGAAAAGAGAGTCATCCTCCGAATAACCTGCTCCCTCATCAAAATAAACCTGAATGCAGTCTTCTCTTCTAAGTCCCTGGGTTTCTCCGGCTATTTCCTTGGGGATGATCACCTTACGGCCAATATCCTTCCATATTTCTACCAGTGACTTGCTATTGCCGGTAACATATTTCTGGAATGCAAATTCCTCATCAAGAAGAGATTGCATCTCCTCATCCTTGATACCAAGCTTGTCAAATACCGGTTTAGGATCAAATTTCTCCCTCTTTCTGTCCTCTAACCTATAACAGTAAAGAGCTCTCCAAACCTGTTCCTTGGCCGGAATACATTTACCATATGTCCACTCATAATCTATTATAGTCCATATTGGACCATTAACCATTATATTTGAAAAAATAAGGTCGTAATCTGACACCGGATAATCCGGCTTATAATTTATTCTTCGGATGTACTCGTTAAGCAGCGCATTGAAGCCGTCCATATCATCCTTATCAATGCACTCATCCAGCAGTGATGCCAGCGGCACGCCATTTACAAAGGAAAAAATAGCACAGCCCTGCTTCTCATCTATCTGGCAGTCATTGACCTCAAAATCACCGCCTCTGTACTTCTCCATAAGGCCTGCATAGGCATCCCTCATCTCGAATACATGCTCTTTGGCAGCCTTGGTGAGCGGGAATTTCTTAATGATTTTCCTGCCTGCTCTGTCTATTGCAATATCAGTTCTTATCTTGAATTCATCAACTCTGTCGTTGCTATATTTACTGTAAATAGTATCAAAGGCAGGTCCCAAGATGACCTCAAAGGAATTAGCAAATTCCTGGTACATTCCATCTTTTACCAGATCCTCATAGGCATGCTTTTCATTGAACAGCACAAGCCTGTCCCTGTCAAAGTTTCTGACATTATCCTGAAGCTCACCGAACTTAGGAAGGTAATAATCAGAATGCAAAAGAGTCATCAGCTTGTAATCCGGATAAGGATAATAGAAATGATACTCGTTTATCCCGCATTTCTTGAATATATTAATGAGGCCGTTTCTGGTAAAGGTCTTGGCTACGCTATCGGAAGAATACCCTTCGATACCGGTAAAATAGGTTCCAAGATGATCTTCTGCACATCCGGCCAGATACTTAAGTCCCAATCTGTTCTCGATAGCGATAACAATACGTCCACCCTTTTTAAGATGAGCCTTAAGCATCTTCAGAAACTTCTCATAAGGGTTATCAGTTCCAATATATCCCTGTCCATATTCAAAAACACCAATAAGGAATATGTAGTCGAAATCCTTAGGAAGATCCGGCTCTATATCCCTAAAATTACCAATATGAATTGTTACGTTGTCACAATCTTTATTTCTTGTGGCATTTATCTCAGAGCGTCTTCTTGACAGGTCGCAGGCAACAACCTCTCCCGCCTTCTGCGAAAGCATCCCGGTTATAGCTCCGCATCCGGAACCAACCTCTAAAACCTTAGCCTTTGGATCCATAGGAATCCACTCAACTATATTGGCTCTCTGCTCGGATAAATGATAAAGAATAGGCCAGTTAGCTCTTTCCTCTATAACCTGTGCGTACTCTTCTTTTTTATATTTTTTCACTATTTCAAGAAGGTCATTCTCTATAGCTCCATCACTATAAAGATCAACCCCTGAATAGTGTTTGAAATTCAGTGTAACCTTGCCAATCTTCACTTGCTCTTGCATTTTGCCCGTCCCCGCGGTCATTTAATATATTAGTCTTCCACTTTACATGTAGAATTCATGTCATAGTAGCCAACTGTGTTTTTGTCTGATACTACTGTTATATTCAGTGCGTCATACAATCTGTGATAAACAGTGAAATTGTTCTGTTCAAAGCCCGTAACTCCGAAGCTTATCAGATACTCGCCGCCCTGAAGTGACATGTTCTGGGTAAAAGAAATGTTCTTGACATCTCCGGCCTTGACCGGCTCAAGGAAAGCCTTCTCAACCATTGAGTTGGTTCCTGTTATTTCTATACCCATGATATTCTTGAATGTAAATGCAAATATAGGAGCTGCAACATCCCTGTTGAATTTCACCCTCATGTGAACGGTAAAGTCTGTTCCCTTAATGATGGAAGTACTCCTTACTCCCTTTTCATCAGTAACATAAAATTCATCGATAGTTGCCGCGCCATCGCCATATTCAAGAGTATCAGGATTAGCACCCTGTGCCTTTTTATCCGGCTTTTTTTCTTCCTGTTTAATCTTAGCCTTGGCCTTGTCATCTGCCTTGGCCGCTGCTTCTCTTATCTCATCGTCATCAAGAAGGTTCTTGACATCACTTGAAGGAAGCGGATACTGTCCCACAAGAACCTGCTTGTAAATATCTATCATTTCCTTAGGGGTTCCTTCACCAAGAAGCACTCCCTGATTCAACAAAACCGCTCTATCACAGTATTTACTGATACTGGAAAGATCATGTGATACAAACAGAATGGTCTTTCCCTGTTTTTTGAACTCTTCAAACTTGTGATAACACTTTGCCTGGAAGAAAACATCACCTACAGAAAGAGCCTCATCTACAATAAGAATTTCCGGATCGATATTGATAGCTACTGCAAATGCCAGTCTTACAAACATACCGCTTGAGTAGGTCTTACAGGGCTGATAAACATAATCTCCGATATCAGCAAATTCCAGAATGGAATCAAGACGCCTTGTAATCTCTTCCTCAGAGAAACCTATCATCATACCATTCAGGTATATATTATCAATACCGTTGTATTCCATGTTAAAGCCTGCGCCTAACTCCAAAAGAGCTGAAATATGGCCTTCAACCTTAACTTCACCGGAAGTAGGTGTCAAAACTCCTGTAATGATCTTAAGAATAGTAGACTTACCGGAGCCGTTGGTTCCGATAATACCAACAGTTTCGCCCTTATGAACAGAAAGACTCACATCATTAAGTGCCAAATGCTCTTTAAATCTCTTTTTCCTGGCAAGTCCAAGTGAATCCTTAAGCCTGTCCAAAGGCTTATCATATAATTTATACGATTTAGTGAGGTTTTTAACCTCAATAGCTATGTCGTTTTCCATTTATACTCCACTAATACGGTCAACAAAAATCACAAAACATCCGCAAAATGAGGCTTGGATCTCTTAAAGATAAGCGCTCCGAAACAGAACAATGCAACAACCACAAGCCAGAAATATGTGGATGAGTAGAAATGCTCGAAGAACCAGGTGTCACCGTAAATTGTATTTCTATAGCCCTCAACTATATAGGTCATAGGGTTCAGTTTGATGATCCACTTATACTTATCCGGAACAATGTCTATATTCCAAAGGATAGGTGTCATCCACTGAAACAGCTGAAGACCAATGTTGATAATCTGTAAAAGATCCCTGAAAAAGATAACTATCGCACATGTAGCATAGCTGATCGAAAGAACAAGTATAAACTCACAGCCCATGTAATAAAAGATCTGAAGCCAATAGATATTCGGATAATATCCATAGACGCAGGCAATTATCATCATTACAAAAATGAAAAAGATGTGAATGAACATTGCTGCAATGATCTTGATGATAGGCAGGATACTGATCTTAAACAGAACCTTTTTTACCAGATAATTGTACTCAAGAAGTGATGTTGTCCCGTTAGTAAGTGCCTCGGAAAAGAAAAACCATGGCACAAGTCCGGCAGTAAGAAATAGCACATATGGCACTTCAACGCCATCTGATACTGCCTGAGCTCTGGACTGAAAGACCACATCAAACACAATATAGTACATGATAACAGTGACCACCGGCTGAGCCAGTGCCCACACTATTCCCATGTATGAACCGGCATATCTCTTCTTGAAATCATTGACGGAAAGTCTTTTGATAAGCTTTCTGGAATTAAAGAGCTCTACAGGCAAAACCATCAATCGGTCATACCAGGCAAAAACCAGAATACAGCTCATCCCAATCAAAGTACATCCACATATCTTCTTGAGAAACTCGGTATGCGGATCAGCCAGCGGATTGTTATGGAATATCAATAGAAGCGCAAGTGCAAGCGCCAATACATAGAAAATACCCAAGCCAGTACGCTTGGGAAGTTTTCTTAAGCCCTTATTCAAAATTCCTTAATTCCTCCCCACTTTGTATCCTTATCTGAGAAGATGAGTTCTACTCCCTCTTCAATAGGCCACTCTACGCCGATATCAGGATCATTCCAGATAAGTCCACCTTCATCATTAGGATGATAGAAATCTGAACACTTATATGCAAACTCTGCATAATCTGAAAGAACAAGGAAACCATGAGCAAATCCCTTGGGAATAAAGAACTGCTTCTTGTTCTCAGCAGAAAGAACTACTCCAAACCACTTTCCAAAGGTCTTGGAATCTTTTCTCAAATCAACTGCAACGTCAAAAACCTCACCATTGATACAGCGAACAAGCTTATCCTGAGGAAATTCCTTCTGGAAATGAAGACCTCTCAAAACGCCTTTTTTGCTGGCTGACTGATTATCCTGAACGAACTCACAGGTAATACCTGCCTCAACAAAATCATTCTTGTTATATGTTTCAACAAAATATCCTCTTGGATCACCGAAAACCTGTGGTGTTATAACCTTAAGTCCTTCAATTTCGCATGTTTCAACTGTTATCTTACCCATTTTATTACTACTCCACCTTTTATAACTTATAAGATTTTTATTTTCACGGAACAGTCCCGACGGGAGTTCCTCCTATTGTCTCTGAACCGGATATCGGCCCCTCAATTGGAAAGATACCATTAGGAAATGTAGAAAGAGACGTGGCGGCATCCGGATTATCAAGCTGTCCCACAACTGCTCCTCCAAAGCCTTCCTCTTCATCTTCTGCTTCTTCGTCTTCTGAAACGCCTTCCGATGAATCGGACGCTTTTGCAGCACTATCAACTGTCTTGGTATTTTTCTGAATTACAACAACTGAAGGAATCTTCTCTGGCTCATCAAAAAAGTCATCATCATACAGAAAACTTTTCAGGTCATCACCAATCTGCTGACCATATTCTGCCTCAGGAACAAAAGAAATTTCGGCAGAAGAAACATCTTCTGCAGTTTTCTTTTTGTTTCCCAAAAGATCATTTATCTTGTCAGCATTGGTGGCATATATTATTACTAATATCAGGATAAAAGCGCTTATGATGGTAAGCATTGCCATACCGAAAACTTTTCTATCCATTCGCCCCTACCTTTTTCATACACCTCTCAATTATAAACCGTTAGCAACTTCCACCAAGTATTTGCCATAATCAGTCTTCATAAGTGGTTCTGCGAGCTTAAGAAGCTGCTCCTTGTCAATAAAGCCTCTCTTGTATGCTATCTCCTCAATACAGGAAATATACAGTCCCTGACGTTTCTGGAAAGCACAAACGAAATCAGAAGCATCAAGAAGCGAATCATGATTACCTGTGTCAAGCCATGCAAATCCTCTTCCCATGGTCTCAACTCTGAGTTCACCTCTTCTAAGGTACTCATTATTGATGCTGGTAATCTCTATCTCGCCCCTTGCTGATGGCTTAACATTAGCTGCAATCTCAACAACCTTATTGTCATAGAAGTAAAGTCCGGGAACCGCATAGTTACTCTTAGGATTCTCAGGCTTCTCCTCGATGCTGATAGCCTTGCCGTTCTCATCAAACTCAACAACGCCATAAGCTCTTGGATCTCTTACATAGTAGCCAAAAATAGTAGCTCCGCTTTCTCTTGAAGCAACTTCTCTAAGAAGCTTTGAAAAGCTCTGACCGTAGAAAATGTTGTCGCCCAATACAAGCGCCACTGAATCAGTGCCTATAAACTTGGCACCGATGATAAACGCATCGGCAAGTCCTCGTGGCTCCTCCTGAACAGCATATTCAAACTTCATCCCCAGCTGCTCGCCATTACCGAACAATTCTTCAAATACAGGAAGGTCTCTTGGTGTAGAAATAATGAGAACCTCTCTGATACCCGCAAGCATAAGTGTTGAAAGCGGATAATATATCATTGGTTTGTCATAAACCGGCATCATCTGCTTGGACATCGCTCTTGTAAGAGGATAAAGTCTTGTTCCTGAACCGCCTGCTAAAATAATACCCTTCATATCAGAATAAACTCCTTGTTATGAAAAACATTTGCTCCGACTGCATTTCTGCAATTGGTTTTATTATCTATTAGAATACATCTTGTCGTAATACTTCTCGTAATCACCGCTTGTAACGTGTTCCATCCACTCCTGGTTGTCGAAATACCACTTGATTGTCTTGCGGATACCTTCCTGGAACATTGTCTCCGGCTCCCAGCCGATCTCTTTTTTGATCTTATCAGGAGCAATGGCATATCTTCTGTCATGTCCCTTTCTATCAGTTACATACTTGATAAGATCATATGAAAGATGAGCCTTTCTAGGATCTGAATCATCAAGCTCTTCTCTTAAAACATCAATGATAGTCTTAACAATCTCAATATTCTGCTTCTCGTTGTGTCCGCCAACATTGTAGTTCTCGAAAAGTCTGCCCTTTTCCTGAACCATATCAATAGCCTTGGCATGATCTTCAACATAGAGCCAGTCACGAACATTCTTACCATCGCCGTAAACAGGAAGGTCTTTTCCTGCAAGTGCATTATGGATAATAAGAGGAATGAGCTTCTCAGGGAACTGGAATGGTCCGTAGTTATTGGAGCAGTTCGTGATATTTGCAGGGAACTTATATGTGTCCATATAAGCCTTTACCAGCATATCTGAGCTTGCCTTACTTGCTGAATATGGGCTATGTGGTGAATATGGTGTTGTCTCATAGAAATAAGCATTTGGATCATCATCCAAAGAACCATAAACCTCATCAGTTGAAACATGAAGGAACTTCTTGCCCTCTTTGAAGGTTCCATCAGGATTCTCCCATGCCTTCTTGGCTGCATTAAGCATAGTAGCTGTTCCAAGAACGTTAGTCTGAACAAAGACCTCAGGGTTAACAATTGATCTGTCAACATGGCTCTCAGCAGCAAAATGAACTACTCTGTCAATGTCGTTCTCTTCAAATATCTTGTTGATAGCATCTCTATCACAAATATCAGCCTTGATAAAGGTGTAATTGTCTCTTCCCTCTACATCGCGAAGGTTCTCAAGGTTGCCCGCATAAGTAAGAACATCCACGTTGATGATACGAATTTCGTTGTCATATTTCTTAAACATATAGTTAATGTAATTAGAGCCGATAAAGCCTGCTCCACCTGTAACTAAATAAGTTCTCATTTCTATCTCCTCATCAAAAAATCAAATTTTTACTGACATAGTATAACACATGACGCCGTCAAGTTGAAGAAAAAACATCATTCATTCTTTATCTTGGCATAAATCCTTCCTTTACAGTAGTTCCCATAGGCCTAGATCGATAGATCATTTCGTCATAGCAGGAATTTGGTGTGTAGTAGTAACTGTTTTTCTCTCCGGCGGAGGTGTATACAGTTACTCCATCCAGATCAATCTCGGTTACTTCTGACTGTTCAAAGGGAATCGGTGTAACATAGTAGTTCTCAGTCAGATGATGTTTAACAAACACCATATTGTCCATAAAATAATTATCTATCCAGCTAAAAAAGTTAATAAAGATAACTGCAAATATTCCTGCCAGAATAACTGACTTTTTTTCTGCCATAATATGGATATTTTCTCCAATCATGCAAAGCGGAAGCAAAAGCATAAATGCAAGTCCATATCTGATGAAAGGAGCATTTGCAAACCAAAGAATGAGATTAAGAAGAAGCGTAGCATAAAATACCACCATTGAAAGCCTGATTTTTTTGGTCAGAAGTCTTTTAACAAAGGTGAAAATAAGAAGCGCCAGTCCCAAAAGCTGAGAATAAACCAGCATTTCTTCATAATGCTCTTTTTCCTCCCACCATATAGGAAGCCATTCTTTTATAGGAGCACTTAATTTATCCACATCGTAAAGGCATCTTCCCCAGACGGTAATCTGAGCAGAATCATGCTGCATATACTCCACCGGCACCTTCCAGGCTACATTAAACAGATCGATTGCTGCCACCGGATAAACCAGCCAGCCCGAAATAATGACGTTTCTAATAAGGAACGGAGCAATGCAGATCATCCCCAGCAAAAGGTAATAAACTATTTCCTTCCACATTTTGTTCTTTATAAGCAGGATCAGCGGATAAATTGTAAGCGCGACCATGGCTGCCGCAGAAAGCTTCATGCTTACAGCAAATGCAGCTAATACAGCCAGTCTTCCTGCAATAGCTATTTTTTCTTTATCATGAGCCCTTCCTCTTTCAGTAGAAAAGAAGCTGCACCACTCACACAATATGTATAAAACAAAAAACATTGTGCCATAATCGGTAGCCGGCGACTGCAGGCCCACCATTTCAGTAAGGGCATAGATCAAAATTGCACCCCTGGCAAAAAAGTCCACATAGGACTCTCTGCCTTTTTTTACTTCAAAAAGTCCCTTGGCTGCATAGCAGGAAAAAACTGCCATAAAAAAGCCAGTAACAGTGTGAAGCGCAAAGGGCAGAATGAAGCTTAAGGTAAACAGTGCGCAAAATGCCAGATATGAACTGTTATAAGCAAAATGCAGCTGCAGATTGGCAATTCCCTTTACCACACCGTATTCTTCTATGATTCTAATGGCCTGTGCATGATAAATTCCTGTATCTGTATGAAATTTTCCTCTGGATGCAAAAAAAGCCGCGGCTAATATTATGAGTACATAAACAAGGCCCCGTGGCTTTATCAGAAATTCATTTTTCAGTTGTGTAAGATATTTAATTATGTCCTGCCAGCAAAAAAATAATCCGAAAGCAAAAGCCACCAGCATTATGATATGGCACACCGCTCCAACCTTATAGAATATACTAAAAATCTCAGCATAAACCGTAAGTGCAACAAAACCTGTAACCACAGCTCCGGTTATTCCAAGCTTTTCAGGGCTCATCACTGGGATGAGCCTTGAAAGAGCTTTTTTAGTCAAACTTCCTATTACCAGACAAACTGCCAGCATATAAGCAAAGCTGATTAGAACGACTATCATTTTTCCTCCAATTAGTAGCAGATATTCATATCCACGCTTCCGGAGATACCTGTAACTTTTCCTTTGGATGTATACTGCCACATATCAAGTCTTGAAGCATTATAGGATACTGCTGAAGCATACTGGGCAAGCCATATCTTGTAGTTAGAAATCTGTGATGTATTGATCTGACTTGTAAACCAGGTCTTGTTAGCATAAACACCAGCCTTATATCCCGCATTCTGGATTGTACCGCAGAACGCCTTGATATTGGCTGTTCTCTGGCTAGCGCTTATCTGGTCACCTCTTCCGTTACTTGCCTCCACATCCAGATATACCGGATATGAAATGTTATAGCCCTGAATCATATTGATGACCATTGATGCTTCTTCTACCGCTTCAACCTCATTAACAGCCTGGGTAAAGAAGTAAACTCCTACCTTTAATCCGGCATTTAAGGCACCATTTATATTACTTCTAAACTTTGAATCCTCGATAAGTGCACCCTGAGATGATCCGCGATAGCCACATCTTATGATTACGAAATTAATTCCGGAATTCTTAACTGCGTTCCAGTCAATGTTACCATTCCACTTACTTACATCTATTCCCATGACACCTGATGAAGAAGCAAGTGTTCCGTCAGATCCAAAGGTATACTTAGCTCCCTGGATAACCTGTTCACCGGTTACATAGTTACCGTTCTTGTCAAAGAAGTAGGTCTTACCACCGATTGTCTGCCATCCGGTGTATCTGTACTCGGTTGCGGCCTTTCTGACATAGAACTTAACACCGCTGTAGTAATCGTTGTAAGTAGCTTCTCTGTATGTACCATCTGAATTAAGAACATATACAACTCGGCCTTCCTTGTCCTTAAGCGTAGCATTCTTGCTCTCAACATGGACTGCAATTGCGTTGTCCTGATATCCGCTTGCGGATACTGTAATGGTAGCATCACCGATCAGTTTAGCTGTAATAATATTATCTGAAACAGAAGCCACTTCTGCGTTACTTGTAGCAAGCTTAATTGCCACCTTGCTGTCCGAAGATGAAACCTTAAAGGTCTGTCCCTCTACAAGAGTGAGCTTACTGATACTCATTGGAACCTTATCGGTTTCTTTTGCAGTAACCGTTATCTCAACATCAACAGATGCATAGTTCTCTTCAGATGCAGATACTGTAATCTTTGCTTTTCCTGCTGCAATGGCAGTCACTTTACCTTCTGTATCAACGGTTATTATCTTTTCATCACTAGTCTTAAATGATTTCTTTGTTGGTCCTGATACAGAAAGTGTAGCGGTATCACCAACCTTAATAGTTGTAGATGGTGACACAGCAACAGTCATAACCTTTGCATCGGCCTTAACAACAGTAATATCAACTGTAGCATCATTATATCCATCTGCTGTTATAGTCACCTTTACAGCAGTGCTGCTTTCCTTAACACCAGTAAGAGTTGTACCCTCTACCTTGACTACACTCTCATCTGCTGACCTTACTGTAAAGCTTGAAGGTCCAGTCACCTTCAATGTAGCTTTATCACCAGCCTTTATAGTTGTAGAAGGATCTACTGCTATAGTCATCGTCTTCTTTTCTTCAGGCTTCTTAGTAACCTTAACTGTTACTGTAGGCTTATTCTCTGCCTTATCTGAAGAAAGGGTAATAGTAGCTGTACCTTCTTTTACTGCTGTAATAAGTCCTGAATCAGATACGGTTGCAACTGCCGTATTATCTGATGAATACTTGATGGAAGTTGATGCTCCTGATGCATTTATCTGAGAAGTCTGTCCCTCCTGAAGTTCAACACTTCCTGAGCTGGTAATTGTAATTGTTTCTTTCTTCTCAGTTTCTTTATTAGAATCACCACTAGTATTGGTATTATCAGAGCCGCTATTTGAATGACTGCTGTTGTCTGTATTACCACTGTTGCCGGTACTTCCATTGTCACTAGCATTATTTCCGGAAGTATTTCCTTCGGAACTGTTGTTGCTGCCCTCATCCTTTTTCTCGGTGCTACTCTCGGTAGAACCGGAATCAGATGTAGCATTTTCAGCTGGAGTATCTGTTGTCGGAGTGCTAGCATCTGTAATGCAGGCATTTTCCGATGTGCTTCCCAAAGCCCCCAGCATCATAAATGGTCTAAAACCAATCATTGCACTGCTGGAAGGATCAGCAATAGTATCCTTATTAACTTCCTCATAGCTGTAGTTGCCATCTGAACTCTCACCTACAGCTGTCTTGGTGCTCTCAACCCACTCAACGGTATCCTCAAGCTTGGATTCAACCTCTGTCTTAACAGCAGTATCCTCTTTGGCAACGTTGACCTGAGATTCCTTCTTAACCTCGTTGCTGACATCAACTGCCTTCATTTCAACCTGATCCTTTACTGTAAGGCTCTGAGTTGAAATCTCAAGATTGTATTTTTCATAACCGGCAGGGAGCTTTTTAGGCGTAATCTTGTATACACCCGCTGTAATATCCTTTTTATAAATAATTCCGTCCTGATCATGATCGTTGTATGTGACAGTTGTACCGTCAGGAGTTACCACTTCGATTTCAAGCGGAAGACCACCAACCAGCTTACCGGTCTTGGAATTGATAAACTTAACCTTGATATCGCTCTTGATACTGGTAAGTGTCATCTTTATTACAACATCCTGTGCATCGTCGGCAACATCCTCTTCCTTAACCGCTTCGCCATCCTCATCCTCTGTGATCAGACCTGCTGCCATTGCTTTTGCACTTTCTGCATCAGCTACTGCAATAAGACCACTCTGGCCAATCACCATATCACTATTGGCATTTAGAGAAGCTCCAACCTCGGTAAAAGAGTCAAGTGCAGCTCTGTTCCCCATAGAAGAGGTATAGAAATTAGCTGTAATGATGCCTCCTACCACAAGCAAAATGGCAAAAACTGCAGCAATTCTCTCAAGTAAAGTTGTTCCTGCCAAAAACGCCACTATTCTGCTGCCAAAAGATTCATCATCTCTTGATCTGCGACCACTTGGGCGATAGTCCTCTTCATAATCATCTTCAGGGTAATCATCGTCATCAGGATAGTCGTCATCCTCGGGATAATCATCATCTTCTGGATAATCCTCATCTTCCGGATAGTCATCTTCCTCAGGATAATCGTCCTCAGGGTAGCCTTCATCTTCGTAATCATCCTCAGGATAATCATCGTCCGAATAGTCGTCATCCTCGGGATAATCATCATCCGAATAATCTCTTTCATCTTCCGGATAATCATCTTCAGAGTAATCATCCTCCGGATAATCCCCGTCCTCATAGTCTCTATCGTAGTCGTCATCCTCGTCTCTACGATATCCGTCTTCCTCTTCATCGCCGTAGAATTCGTCTTCCTCATAGAATTCTTCATTGTCTTCAGGCCTTTGGCGATATTTTTCTTTCATTCCCCTTGGTCCAAATATTTTTTCCATACAAACTCCCTTTAACCAACAATCACTCACAAAACCTACAACTTACTCGCGTTTTGCGTAATATCAATCAAAAATACATATAAATATTTTACCCCAAGCCGTAGAAAACAGCTATTCCACAGATAATAAACAATACCCCCAAAAGCTTCCTTGGAGTAAACTTCTCTTTAAAGAAAATCCTGGACATGATCATAACCAGAACATAGTTGATAGGCTCCAATACTACAACGCCCATGTATCCAAGACCGCTATAGCAAAAGATTGAAATGATCATTGCCAGAAACAGAAGGCCATATCCGCAGATAACCCATCCGTTTAAGTATTCTCTAATAATATTCTTATATTCTTTGGTCGCGCTCTTTTTAAGGAGCATCTGAGATGTGGAAGAAACCAGCTCAGAAACGACCATAAGCAGGAAAAATGCACTAATCATTCCTTTTCACCCTCCTTAGAAGCCACTTCTGAGTTCATTACAATAACTCCTACAACTACCAGTAAAACGCCAACCACCTTCCAAGGCGTGATACGCTGCGTAGGATCTGATGAAAAAAGAATGAAATTCCACAGCATCGACCACAAAAGCGTTACTGCCTTGTTGGCACAGGCAATTGAGATCTGAAACTTTTTTATCATCTGCTGCCAGATCAGGGCATATACTGCCAGGATAAAGAAATCCATAGCAAAGAAAAACAGATACCAAAATGACAAAAACTCATGCTCTGAAGCAAGCTTAGCCGCTACGGTAGAGAGAGAATACACGATAACCGCTCCCTGCAGCTGCAAAATATCGATAATTCCTATTTTTTTCTTTTTCATTTTGCAGCCACCTCCGGATAAACCACATTCACAAAGTGCTGTGCCACATGTTCATTGCAATCCGCATTAACGTGAATATTGTCCAGGAGCCATTCTGAGCTGTTATCCTCATGAATAGTTCCATAATAATTATCAATAAAAGTAACGCCTGTTTCACCGGACACATCGATCATGAACTGAAGATAAGTTGTGAGCTTACCATTTCCAAAGTCGAATCTGTCGCCGCTTACCAGACTTCCTGTAGAATCAAATGCGTAACACATGGTAAAAGACATACACACTATTCTAATGTATGGATACTTCTCCTGTATTTTCTTGATTCCGGCATTAAGCGCTCCCCTGTAAGTAATAGGATCCACGTCATTATCAGGGTTCATGCCGATTCGAAGATTCATATAATCCTGGGCATTATAATAGATAACTATTGTATCAACCTTATCAAAGTCTACATTTTTCAATCTGTCAGTAGAACCGGTATAGGTGTAATCATCAAACTGTGACGCATTCTTTTCAAGAAGGCTGTAGTCTCCGTCAACAATGCAGTTTGCCACATTGTAAAAACTGTACGCATCCATAGGATAATCATCTGAATAGGTTGCATTCCTAAGTGCAACTGTAGATCTCGGAAAACCACAATTGATAGTCTTGGCTCCCAGCTTGCTTGCCACAAGACTTGTAACTCCTGTCTCGCTCTGGTCAAAGGTGATCGCATCATTTCCCAGAAAAAGAATGGTCTCTTCATCATCATAAACATGACCTTCTTTTTTATCATTGGGCAAAAGAAATACCTGATCCAAAACCTCAACTTCAAAGCTTCCCGTATCCGTTTGATCAAGCTCCGCAGTTCCTTTATTCCAGATCAAAAGCTTCACTACTGAAAAAATAATTACCGCAATTATTATTCCGCCAATCAAGAAATGCACCCATAGGGGTATATCTTCATAGCTAAATTTCTTCTTCTCCTCGTTCATAATAACCTACCACTTTCTCTTTATTCCCGCAGTTCGTCGAAATATCTTTTCCTGCAAATCCACGGATCATCTGATTTTACCAGTCCTGTGACAACAGTCCTTCAAAATCAAACTCATTTATTATACCACGCATTTTCAATAACTCATCTGCCATTTGCTCCGAAGAGGTTATCTGATGCTCTCCGCTTCCGAAGCATTCCACCATATAACGATTGATCTCAGGCTTGTAGTGAGAATAATCTGCATAATTGTCAAGATTGGTCACTTCCTCCATATTCTGGAAGTAGAAAAGATGTACATTGTCATATTGAAGGAGCCTGTATGCCACATAATCATACTGGGCAAAAGTCGCATCCAGGGTATTATACTGCATCACATTGTGCCAATACAGAATGCTGTAGGGCGGGAAAAAGAAATAAAACTGCGTTTCCGGATGCTGGCTTACAAATGGCAGGATATTCACATCAAGATTAAGCCCCGTTGAATTAATAAGCCCATCTGCCGGAAGCTCTTTTTCCTCTTTTTCCGGTTCCTCGTAGGTGTGCATAACCCACTGAGTGCTGTAATACTCAGGTGTCCACCAGCTAAAATATATTTCTGAAAGATCAGATCCCTTACCCTGAATTACAGGCTTAAAGATATATTGAAAAAGAACATCCTTATTGAGCAGGTATTTCACATCATTTAATAGATTGTCATCATAAAGATATTCAGGTCTTTCATATTTAACTGTCTCTGTATCCGCTGACATTACCGGGATATCCATTGCAAAAAACACAGCATCCACATCTCTGCTCTTTCTGGCAAAGCTGTCTTTATCAAACACAATGGATAAAATATTAAAGTCATCTTTGGGATATGCTCCGCTATAGCTGAGCTTTAAAGTATCAAGTCCCAGGATTTCTTTAAAATCATCGGTATCAAAATTAACTGTCATGGATGAGCCTATAATGCAGGCATTGTAATCCATATTGCGGGCCATTCCCGGATTCTGACTAAGCTGATTATCCACAATATAAGGAAAATCCTTATTTAGCTCATGGTAATGGAAAAACGGGTCCACATAAACAACCAGCGCAGCGGTTGCTATAAATCCAAGAAGCAGGATAGCAATTAACAGTGTGAATAGATTTCGGTATTTGGTTTTTTTCTTATTATCTATTATTTTTTCTTTTTCAGTTTCAATATCTTTGTGCATCAATGACTCCATACAACAAATCTATGGGTATTTCCATTAGAAGTTCATATAAATATATGTGCTGACACCGCCGAGGCTCAAAACGCACCACATAAACAAAAATGCAGTAAGAAGCGTTGTTCCAAGTCCTACTTTGTACTCCTTTATTCTTCCAAGCGCATTTTTGCAAAAGAAGATCATTATTACGCCGGCAATTGCAAAAGCAAATAGACACACATCCCATACAAAATCGTATTTCATAAGTGGTGTGACCTTTAGCACAAACCAGAATTCATCAAGTCTGAAAACGGAAGTAAAGCCAGATCCAAGTTTTCTGATTCCACCTGTAAACATCTGAGCAAAGAGCAAAAGAGCTGTTTGAATATCCGGTGCTCTAAAAAATACCCAGGCTGCAGTCACATATAAAAAGGTTGCAAATACCTTTATAGCCTTTGGCACCTTTACACCAGTGCCATGCTTGATGCATGCTCTTGTTATCACATATAGAATGCCATGCATAGCTCCCCAGAGAATGAAATTCCAACCTGTCCCATGCCAAAAGCCGCTAAGCAAAAAAACAATCATAAAGTTGGCATAGGTTACAGCCTCCCCTTTTCTGTTACCCCCAAGAGGAATGTAGACATATTTTGTGAAAAATCCGGTAAGAGTTATATGCCATCTTTTCCAGAAATCTACGATATCTACTGCTTTGTAAGGCGAATCAAAGTTCACTGGCAGCTCAATCCCCAGCAGCATACTGATTCCGGATGCCATGTCGCAATAGCCGCTAAAGTCGAAATATAGCTGGAATGAGTAAAACAAAGCAACAAGAACAGCCTCTATGCTACCAAGTCCGGTCAGATTCTGATAGCCGTAATCTACAGCCTTACCAAAGGTATCTGCCATTATCACCTTCTTAAAAAGTCCTATAGAAAAAAGAAGGAGTCCCCGCAGAGCAATCTCGAAATCAAAGCTCTTATCAAGGGTCTTATCAAGCTCTTTTTCAAAGCTCTGATATCCCATGAGTGGTCCCTGCAAGAGTTTGGGGAAATACAGCACATATGCGAGATAATCTATGCCTTTAAAGCTTTCAATATCCCCTCTGCACAAATCCACTATGTAGGATATCTGATTAAAGGTGTAAAAGCTGATAGCTATCGGCAAGAAGAACCCTGACAGCTTGAAAAAGAGAAGGAGAACCAGATTTCCTGTAATTCCAATAAAGAGCCAGATGTTCTGCGTAAGTATTTCTCGTCCGAAGAGTTTCATCCTGACGCTACGTTCTCTCATGAAGCTCATTGGAATTGCAGTACAAACGTTGAAACATATACTTATAAAAAGTATTGCCAGATTCTGCATTCCGAACAGGCTAAAAAAGCACAAGGATCCCAGTACGATCCACAGATCCACCAGCATCCTGCCATTTCCATTCTTTTTCCCTATATGTCTTATGATGTTAAAGCCCAAAGTAAAAATGGGCAAAAACAAAAGAACAAACTCGTAAGAGTTAAAAATCATGTCTTGATCCCCAATAAAATATCAATGTAATGCGACATTCCCTCATCAAGAGTAAATGCCTTTTTAAAGCCAATTTTTTTCAGATCCTCCGGATTTAAAACCTGAGTGCTAATAGGTGAGCTAAGGCTCTTTTCACGGCTGTCGGCTTCTTTTGTCTTAAGAGTCACCTTAGCCTTATCAGCAATAAGCTGAGCAAGCCCCCTAATGGTAATGATATTATCTTCCGAACAGATATCTACAACTCTGTCAGTAAAATCTCCCCCATCTGATGCTCTATCAGCCAGCATAGCACTCACAATCCCGGCTGCAGCATCTGCAACATAGTTATACGATCTTAGCTGCAATCCCGGGCTGTTTAAAACAATATCCTGCCCGGCAATTGCCATCTTGGCAAACTGGACATGCGCCCTGTCATCTCCATCTGTTATGCCCGGCCCAAAGGTGTGGCACGGTCTTACAACTAACGTTTCCATTTCAGAGCCTGCTTTGTCCATTTCTTTTTCCAAGTACAAAAGACACAAAGCTTCAGCTGCTGCCTTACTCACCGGATAACTTGCACGTGCCCCCTTTATGTCTACAGTCCGAGAAACCTTCAAGAGGTATCGATCAAGATCTCCGCTGATATATTCCTTCTTCCAGTGTTCTCTTTCTTCTTCGCTTAAGGAATACACCTCACCGGAAGATATATATAGAAATTTATGACAACCATGCAAGGCGGCATATTGCAACAGCTTATAAGTACCTGCTATATTTCCATAAACGGTTTCGTCCGGATGGTCTACAAAAGCTGATGGATACGCATTTCCCGCGGCGTGAATAACATAGTCCACCTGTAGGTCAGGAAGCTTATCAAAAGATTCCCTCTCCAAAATATCGATTTGTGCATACAAGATTCTGCTTCCAGCCTCATCAGCGTTGATTGCATTATAATGGTCAAATCTGTCTCTAAGCTTTCTCTCAGATCTTCCGCATACAACGATACTGGTAGTAGTGCCTATTCCAGACACCTTATCGTGAAAGTAGTTGGCAAGCATGTCAACAATAAATGAACCTATAGTACCTGTAGCGCCAGTCACCAATATGGTGCTGCCCCTTAGCTCATCAATTCCTATTGTATGCTCTGCCGCAGTTTGAAGATCCTGCAAATAAATAGCATTTTCATATATTTTTACAAATTCTTTTTCCACTAAATGCTCCCAGCCTATTTTAGCCACTCACTTCTCTTACTTATCAAAAGAGCCTTGAAGATATCTATGTCATCCACTGTAGTAAGCTTAATGTTCTTCTCGGAGCCTCTTGAAAAGAAGACTTCTTTCCCCATTTCTATCATGAGTGTGCAGGAAGCTATTGAACCGCTTATTCCCTTCTCAAGGGCCTGCCTGTGAATCTCGCAGATATCTCCAAGCCTAAAGCCCTGTGGTGTCTGAGTTCTCTTTAGGTTATCTCTTGGATAAGCGCTTGATGACTTTTCGCCATCTTCTGTAGTAAGCATGGCTTCTGCACAGGGGACAGCTGCAATTGCATTGCCAAACTGCTTCGTCTTCATTATGCAATCGGATATTATCTCAGCTGAAACCATGGGTCTGATGGCATCATGTACCAGGACTATGTCATCACTATCAAAATACTTTTCCAGTTCAAATACACCATTTCTGATGGAAGCCTGTCCAGTTTCTCCTCCGCAGGCAATATGCTCAAGCTTAGAAATATTAAACTGCCTTGCATAGGCCTGAAGCATAGGTTCCCATCCTTTAACGCATACAACAGCGATGGAATCTATCTCCGGGTGGCTCTGAAATGCCTCCAGCGTGTATACAATGACCGGCTTTTCATTAACTGTCAAAAACTGCTTGGGAATATCCTGATGCATTCTTTCGCCGGTTCCTCCGGCAATTATAAGTGCTATTGTCTTCATGGACACCTTCCATTTCCATTATCTCGCAATAATATTCACGTGCATTGGGACCTGTTCTTCTTTTGGTGGAAGACTCATATAATCCCCGTAGGTCTTAGATAGCCACCTATCATGCATCTTGGGAATAGGAAACTCCTTTCCTCTAATAAATGCTGTATCATGGCCAAGGACAAGGTGCTCCGCATCAAAATCAAGTCCCCAGTACTTAGGATTCTGCTGCTCATTTGAGATAAAAAGCATTCGCCTTACGTCGTTATTCTCATCTCTAAGTGAAGCTTCCTCTACCTTGGATATTCCACCTTCCACCTGCACTTTCTTATACATCTGTGCTATCTTTTTAAAAGGAATGAATGCTCCTATATGTGGAAGTATCCAGGCAGCGATCTTCATAATGCCCTTGAATTTACTGTAATCCACATATGGTCTGTGGCCCATGGCCAGTGAATATAATAGTTGTAGCCGTAGAAGCTGCCATTTATGTCGCTCAGCCTCCACATCAAACACAAAAAGATCCAGTGTGGGATGCGAATACCTGTTTTCGTAGAACTCTTCTGCACCATAGGAAGTTTTCTCATAGGTGATAGAGGTGTCAGCTATCTTGGAAATAAAATCAAAAAACTGCGGATATCGTTCAAAAGGATGTAGTTTAAATCTCTCATCCGCCTCTTTTTCAAAAACTTCAATAAAACGTTCATAGTCTTTTCTAAGAAAGAGAATATCCACATCATCATCCCATGGGATAAAATCCTGATGTCTTATAGCTCCTAAAAAAGTTCCGCCGTGAAGGTAGTAATTAATACCATGCATTTTACATATTCTATCCACTTCACAGAGCATCTCAAAATCTGCATCATGGACTCTGTCCAAATAATCCTGTACTTGCCTATCCATGCTTATCCCTCTTTTACTTCCGGGTCCATATAAATATTATAGCCATGGATAGTAGTCACTAGTTTAAGCCCAAGATTTTCAAGATTCTCATCTATTTTGCGCTCCTCAGACAGAACAATATAACTGCATTTTGTCTCTCTGGTGGCCTCCAAAAGAGCCTTTGCATCAATTATCTCAGGCTTTTCCATAACCTCATAAACAGGATTGTAGTAATCCCACTGGGTTACCACCATTTCCCTTCCATAGGGCATGAGAATATCTGTATCATACTGTCTTACAAAGTGCACCAGTTCCGAAGGAAATGCAGCACGAACTCTCGGCTCGTCATCTGCAGGTGCAATAACATCGCAAATATCAATTACCTTCTGTGGAATGTGATACAGGTTTTCTGCAATCTGAACATGCTTGCTGGCATAAACAAGTGATCCTGTTGCAGCTATAACGGCCAGTATAAGAACAAGTGCTATTCTTTGATACATACTCTTTTTAAAAGAAAAAATCAGTTTGCAGGCAGCATAGCCGATAACCACATACATTGGTATAAGCCACATTAGTCTGTAATAGGTATCACTCCCCTCATCAAATGCGGCCACAAATAAAATCTTTGTTATAGGGCACAAAAAGCCTATAAGTATGAGAAGCGGGGTAATTCCCAGCATTATTTTCTTTTTTAAGCTTTGCTCGGTTATCACAAGATAAATGGCTGATGCAATGAACAGTATTAGAAGTGCACCATTTCCACCATATAATTTAAGTGAAACCCAGCATTCCATGAATATTCCGTACATAAATGCCTCACCTCATAAAAAGCCCAAGATAGACAAGAAGATATATCATATTAGGTATCACGCAGCAAACAGCTCCAATTACTGCCTTAAAATTTCTGGCAAAAAGAAGAAGCACCAGAGTAAAAAGTGCACACAGGCCGCTTCCGAAAATGACGCCCATTGAGCTGCATATTCCCGAGAACATATTGATAAGTGTCAGAAAAATCCAGGGTGAAATTCTATATAACACTCTGGAATCAGAATACTCCTCATAGGATTCTGTCTTATTTCCACTCTTTTTCGAAAACCAGAATGTCTTCTGACTATCTTCTAACATCCAGAGAAACACCCAAAAAATCAGCGGGAATACTAGATTACAAACCATCGCTTTCCCCTGCCAGGTCCTGGTCAAAAAGAATGTGGCGGGCGTATAAATAGACACATTTCCAAACATCATAAGGACGGAAATAATAACCATGAAAACAGGAATGATTTCCTGCCTTCTTCTAAATAGAATCCTTGCTATCTCCACATAGGCAAGATAAACAAACGGAATGATAAGTAACGGTATCACGCTGTGGCTCATGATTGTAGCATGAACGCCGCAGATTCTGGCCATAAATGCAATCCACATAGTTATTACGGCAAGGGCATGTCTGATATCAAGTTTTGTGGAAGTTCCGATGTAGGGAAGGATTGTATTCATAACATCCGCCTGCTGTGCAAGGAGCGATTCCACGACATAATAGGCATCGTCACCATCAAAGCTTGACATGACTACAGCTAGCACAATCTGAAGAAGCAACAGCACAAAAAACACACCCCAATATATCTTGCTTTCCAGTGAATATGCCATTTTAAGCATTCTTGGGTCTGACCTTGGACTTAGAAGGTCCCTGGCTGAAGCATGAGTTTCTCCGGGGAAAAGAGAAAGATAGCCTTCTCCTCCTGTTTTCACAACCTGAAGACACCTGAACATACCAAGTATAGTCAGGATCAAAACAGCAATCAGGTAATACTTAGTGCAATAGGAAAAGGCATTATAGACATAGTGAAGCATACATGGTATTGCTATTACTTCAAAAACCGCAAAGTACACCATGTATCCCAGAATAAATGTAATTCCGATGGTGCGCCTCACAACAGGAAGCACACCATTAAATAAAACTCCGATAAAAAAAGGAATTACAAAAAGCCAGATTATTATCTTTAAAATTGACCACGCTACTAAAAGCACTCTTTAATCCATCCCCAATAAACAAAATTGAAACTTTTTTCTACCCAAAAGCCAAATTCTTAGTTGGCATCACTGTTGAGCATCAGATTCAAATGCTCCTGCAAAATACTGATACCTGTTACGTTCTCGCCACCACGAGGAATGATGATATCGGCATATTTCTTACTTGGTTCTACAAACTGCTCATGCATCGGTTTTACAGTTTCAGAATACTGAGAAAGGATGGATTCTATACTCCTTGCCCTTTCTACCATGTCACGACGTATTCTTCTCATGAGCCTCTCATCAGCATCTGTTTCAACAAAGACCTTGATGTCCATAAGATCTCTAAGCTCTTTATTTTCAAGGATAAGGATACCTTCAACTATGATAACCTTCTTAGGAACAACATGAACTGTAGCATCTGATCTGTTATGAACAGTGTAGTCATACACCGGCATATCTATTTCGATGTTGTTCTTCAGTTTCTTGACATCCTCTATCATCAGCTCTGTATCAAATGATTCAGGGTGGTCATAATTAAGCCTTGATCTGTCTTCAAAAGACAAGTCATTATGTGCCTTGTAATAAGAATCATGGCTGATAACCACAATGTCATCGCCAAACTTCTCTTTGATCTTGCGCACAATAGTGGTCTTACCTGACGCTGTTCCTCCTGCAATTCCTACGATACAAATCTTATCACTCATAACTAATTCCTTTCATAAATACTTAATCCACAATATACTCGTGGCCATAGGTTTTATAATATACATGTGACAAAATCTCACCCGAAAATTTGTCATAAGTTATTATCTGAATATCATGCCAGACATGCTGGTCATCGTAAAGGTAATTTATTTCCTCATTTTCTTTTGCATACAGAAATCTAAAAAGCTGTTCCACCGGTTGGTAAACCATAGTTCCAATGGTAGTCGATACTCCATCAATCATTTCTCCATCTGCTGCCTCGTAGGTTTTCCCGCTTTCCAGATCGTTTATCAGGATATATGGTCCACCGGTAGCTTCAATCTTATCAGTTCCGGAAATCCTCTTGATCAGACGCTTAATATTACCATCCTCAAAAGCCCCGGAGCCCTGATTGATGTATACAATACTGCTGACATTGTCCATAGCCAGCATCTCAAGCTGCTGGTACAGATTATAGCCGTCAGAGCTAAGGAACACAATCTCATCATTAAAACGCAAAGCACATTCATCATAATAGGAATAGGCTGCATCACCTCTGTGATCAGTCAGATCTCCATTTTCATAGAGCCATTCTCCCAGATATTCTGTGACTTTTTTGGCTCCCAGGGCATTTAGATGTCCCGGATCATTTAGGTCGGTATATATATCTATTATATCTGCATTTAGCATATTAATATAGGGAACTTCGTACATTCCTGCAATATCACCGGCACTTTTGGCAGCCATTTTATCCTCAGTTGTAGCGCAAAAAGGCAGGTATGTTACCAGAATTCCTATTCCGCGTCTTTGGCATTCATCGATTATCTTCATGAGATATTCCTGCCCCACTGTGTGGGTAGAAAGTCCCTGCTCCGGCTCAGGATCCGCATACACCGTCGCACTCTTATCCACTTCATATCGTATCTGTGCGCCGAACATTTTAGAAGAATTGTCGTCACCTGACAGCACAGCGAAATCTCTTTTTCCAAGCTCATTCCATCTGCTGTGGTAGACGATAAAATCAAAAAGAAACTCCTTCCTGATATCCTTATCGCTTATCAGGTCAGAAATAGCAGCAATCTTAAGCTTATCCAGTGGCCATGCATCCATATTGAGATGGAGCTGTTCTATAGAAGAACTTCTCTCACTTTCACTGGTATTATCATACATAACATCAAGGTACTGATAATCTTTTTCCAGCATATAGGCATCAACCACAACCCACTTGGGCTGGCAGTAGTTAAGAGCCTCGATCAGTTCCCAATAGGTTGCCTGCATCACAGAACCGTGACCTCCCATATTGTAGGAGGTATATCCATAACTCTCATACAAATTCACAGGATTGATTCCGTTGATAACATGGGATGAGCCCATAAAAAGAACATCTATGTTGCCCTTTTTGGCCTGGTCAAAGAAGTCAGCATATTTCTCCGAGCTGTCTTTTCTTCGCACAACCATAGTCACCAGCAAAACACAGATGCTAAGTAACAATATAAAAAGAATTGCTTTAATCAGCCTAGTTATCCGGTCCTTCATAAATCCTCTTATCAAAAATAATTACTATCAAAATGCGGTGCCCTGTATAAACTGCACCGCATTCATATTGAAAATTATTAGTCTACCTCTACCTCATCCAAGGGCTCATTGGCTGTAGTATCACTCTCATGATACTCTTTTTCTGTGTTGACATTCCATACATTGCTTCTGTCCGGATTACCACTCAAGATATTCTTAACAGCCTCAAAAGATGTGCACATGGAATGGTCAATGTTGTTGTACCTATGCTGTCCATTACGTCCAACGCAGTACAGATTATCAAAAGTATTAAGATAATCAATCAGTTTATCGATTTCCTCATAGGTATCAAAGTACGCAGGATAAGCCTTCTTAACCCTCTCCATATGATAATCGATAACCTCATCAGCACTTCCAATAAGGTTAAGAGTTACCATCTCGGCAATTGCCATCTTGGCAAACTCATCCTCAGTCATGTTCCACATTGAATCACCTTCAAAGCAGAAGTACTCAAGGCCTACCCACACTGTGTTCTCCAGATCTTTTACCAGATATGGTGACCAGTTGTTATAAATCTGGAAGCGTCCCATCTTAACAGTTCTGTCCTGAACATATACCCAGTTATCAGGAACTATATTGCCAATTGTCTTAATACTCGTCTTATTCTTAAGATTAAGCTTTGGAACAAGAACGCCAAGAGTCATGTAGTCACGATACGGAAGTCCTGAAGCTATACGAAGCGGCTCCGCGGGAACATCATTCATTCCTTCAACCAGATCTTTCACCGGCATGGAACTGATAACAATATCACCATCTATATCCACTTCCTGTCCATCCTGGAGATATGTCACGCCCTTGATGTGATTTCCATCCTTACGAATACCTGTTACTTTGGCATTCATTATGATGGTTCCGCCAAGCTTTTTAATTTCTTCCGCGGTCACTTCCCAAAGCTGACCAGGGCCGAGCTTAGGATAGCTGAATTCCTCAATAAGAGATGTCTCAACCTTGCCATCCTGCTTACCTGTCTTTTTCCTGAAAGCATTTCTCAAAACTTCAAGAACAGATACTCCCTTAACACGCTGTGCTCCCCAGCTCGGATCGATTTCTGAAGGGTGTCTTCCCCAAAGATTTTCTGTATAATACTCAAAAAACATGGAATAGAGCTTTTTGCCAAATCTGTTGACATAAAAATCCTCAAGGGAATTCTCCTGCCTCTTGAAGATCATCGCATGCAGATATGAAAAGCCACATGCAATAGTTTTCAAAAGTCCCATGTTCTTAAAGGTCTCAACCTTAAGAGAAATTGGATAATCATAGAACTTGCGGTCAAAAAAGATTCTGGACACTCTGTTACGCCTGAGCATAACCCTGTCTGTCTTCTCAGGATCAGGGCCGCCTGGTGCCATCTTCATTGGGCGATCAAGAACTATGTCATCATAGGTAGGTGCTCCCTGAAGTGGAAGCATTTTCTGCCACCACTCATTGACCTCAGGTACCTTGGAAAAGAACCTGTGGCCACCCATATCCATTCTGTTTCCTTTATAATTCACAGTTCGTGAGATACCACCAAACTGCTCAGTTTCTTCAAAAACTATAACCTGATAATCTTTGGACTTGGTTAAAAGCTCATACGCTGCAGTAAGTCCTGCAGGTCCAGCTCCGATTATCAATGCCTTCTTCATACTTAATTCCTCTGTCTTCAATATGTTTTTGTTAAAATAACAACATAAGTAGTATACCTTAGTCTGTCCATATCTTCAATCTATCATGAACAGTAACCATTATTTCCTATTTCATATAAAAAGTGGTAAAATCACTATTAGTTTGATTTTTTAGATTCAAAAGAAAAGGTTGGAAAATTATGAAAAAAAGTTTTGTTAATATGGCAGCATGTGCGCTAGCCTTTACGGTTCTTATGACCGGCTGCTCTCTTACAGGTAAAGACGATGTTTCTGATAAGACCAGCTCTGCAGATGCAAGTAGTTCCGAGCAGACTGATACGGCCTCATCAGATTCAGCTTCAGTTTCTGATTCTGCTTCTACTGACAGCAGCATTGTTGTCTTAGAAGATCTGACTGAACCTGAACTTGAAAATGCTGAATCCGAAGGGTCAGGTGATGGAACTGAAAACTCCTCAGAAGCTCAAAGCTACGATTCACAGTACCATGTAGACGATGACCTTGTCATGGTATTCTTTGGAGACAGTCAAATAGCAAATGGTCAGAATGATGGAACTGATATTCCTTCATTGGTTGCCACTAAGGTTCCTAACGGAAGATCTATCAATCTTGCGATTGGTGGAACAACTGCTTCCCTGGAACTTAATAATTCAGACGTATACAATTATGAAGCCTGGACAGCTCCCAATTTCTATGGAACAGTGCTTGCACTTGAAGGTACAATTGACAGAAATACTTATTTTGCCAACTATCCTACAACTTTGGAGAACCTGAACAAGGTTAATCCCAGTGAAGTAGATTTCTATTTTATCGAATACGGTGCCAATGACTTTTTTGGAAAGATTCCTTTGGACAAGCAGACCTATGACGGAGATATCCACGACCTTCATACCTACTATGGTTCACTTGCACTAGGTATAGACAAGCTAAAACAATTAAGCCCCAATGCTGAGATTGTTCTTATTTCACCTTTCTACGGTGTATATTATGACTCAAATGGAACATATTTAGGAGATTCCTACACAGTAAGCAACGGCATTGGAACTCTCGCTGATTACGCTAAAAAGGCACAGAATGTTGCAGAAGATAAGGGAATATATCTTCTTGACTGCATGTTCATCTCAAAGTGTGATCTTTACCTCGACACTGCTGATCAGTATTTAATGGATCACCTGCATTTAACACTTACAGGAAGGCAGATTGTGGCAAGACTTCTTGCTCACGTTCCGAACTCCTACAGAGGGTACGAACCATCAGCCTACAGACAGTGTGAATTTGTCAGAATCGCACAGTTCAATCCTGATGAATACTTCAAACTTGATGAAGAAACCTTCAGCACCGCTTACCCTGAAGAATATCAGAAATACTTAAACGGCGAATATCTTCTTGCTAAACCAGAATAATTCATAAAACGTTAAAAGCGTACCGGCCCGCTAATTGGAATGGTACGCTTTTTCTATTTTCTGAGAGTTGCAAAAAATCTTCAGCCTGTGCTATTTTTATCAATTCTGATAATTCCAAAAATAGACGTAACAATAAGTCTTCCAAAATTCACTATTACAAGTCCCACCGCCATACCTGAAAGGCCACTTATCCAGGTGGCAGGTATTACCACTAAAATGAAGCCAGAAACATATATTACATTTATTACCAGCTGTAGTTTTTCTCTGGTAAAGCTCATGACAATTACCATCAAAGATCCGGATATAAAGTATAAAATCTGACCTAAGTTTGCCAAAAAGAACAATTTAGAAGCTTCTGAAAACACTTCCGGATACATCAGTTTAACAAAAAACATCGACACAAATGTGCAAACCGTAGCTCCAATGAAAGATAATAGTGCCGTAGCGGCACATATAAGCCCAAAGACAGTCTTATTAAGCTTTATCTTATAATTTGTAAAATAGCTGATAATGATTCCATTAAGCGGAGTTGTCAGCATCGCCACTATTTTTCCAATAAGGCTTGCTGTATAAAAAATCGTAACCTCTCTTGCTCCAACCATGAGCCTTAAAAGTATCCTGTCAGAATTCAGGATCAAAGCTGAAAGAAGATTACTCAAAGAAATTATCCATGATGATTTTATGTTTTCCCTGAAACTACTTGATAATCTAAAAAACGGAGCTCTGAAAATACTGCCTCTTACTAAGGTATAGATAATTCCAAAAAGCTCACCCATAAAAATGGTAACTGCCCAGCTTTTAGACATAGGATAGATTAAAAGACCAATAATATATCCGGAAGCTACTGCCGTAAAAAACAGGAAGTAATCCACAAACCTGATAGTCATACGGTATTCAACATCAGCATAATACCGGTAAACCGTAATGATCATCAGAATTAAGAGCTGTGCATATAAAGCTATTGTAAGCTCCTTTAACAACAACAGTGTCACTAAAGAAACCACTACAGATATTCCGGATACCAAAAGCAAGAATATGTTATAATCGCCGTTTTCCTGAGTTCTATCCTTTTTTGCTACCATTCTGGAATAACTGGCAGCAGTTCCAAAACCGGCTCCCATTATAGATACAGCTGAAATCAAATACAAAACGGTGCCAAAAGCTTCCGCCCCCATCCTGGAACTAAGTCCAGGATAGATGACAAGCTGAAGGACACCGTTATATATTACCAGCGCAAATACGCTAAATAGAAAATCCTTAGATGCACATAGAACCAATTTTTTACCGGATGAATCACCCATTATAGTCATTCTCCTTATGTCTGCGAAGCATATTCAGCTGCATCTCAAACTGTCTTCTCTCTCCAAGTGCCATTGTAGACAGAATCATTCCGGCAAAAAAGCTCTGAACAGCCGCCAGCATGATAAAACAGCAGACGATAAGAGTAGGAAATCTTGGAACTAAATGTGTTGCCCAATATTCTCTAAGAATCGGTATAAAGAATAAGATTGAAACAAGGGCAAGGAACATTGATATCAAAAGGAAAAATCTAAAAGGCTTGTAGCTTCTAAATAGCCTTAGGATTGTCCTGATTACCTTAAAGCCATCAGCAAATGTATTTAGCTTACTTACAGAACCTTCCGGTCTGTCTCTGTAGTCTATTACTACATTTTCAATCTGCATGTTGTTATAAACAGCATGGATTGTCATCTCTGTTTCTATCTCAAAACCTTTGGAAAGAACCGGGAATGTCTTAACAAATTCATAACTGAAAGCTCTAAAGCCTGTCATGATATCTTTTATTCCGCAGTCAAATATCCTGTTAATACTCTCTCTTACAAGATTATTTCCAAAGTTATGGAAAGGTCTTTTATTTTCCTGATAATAGGTTGAAGATAGCCTGTCTCCAACAACCATATCCGCGTTCTTATTAAGGACAAGATCTACCATCTCCGGCGCAGCATCCATAGGATATGTGTCATCACCATCTACCATGACATATACAAGAGCATCAATTTCGCGGAACATACGCCTTATTACATTTCCTTTTCCCTGCATATATTCATTGCGAACAACAGCTCCAGCCTCTTTTGCTATCTCAGCGGTTCTGTCCTTGGAATTATTGTTGTAAACATATACGGTTGCTTCGGGAAGAGCTGCCTTCGCATCTCTTACCACCTTACCAATTGTCTTTTCCTCGTTATAACAAGGAATTAATACTGCTATCTTGTCCATGTATTCTTTCCCTTATAAATTCCCAATCCCATATCATTAACTAACCATTTTATTGCGAATTCATTATTTGATATTATCGTCACTATTGTTCTTATTGCCAATCTTCATACGCTCATGACCGCCAAGCTTATTGGCTGCATCCTGATCTCCGCGAAGAATAGCATTTACTATCTGCATACGGAAGCCAGCATCAATGAAGTCACAATGCTTACAGAAAGGATAGTTCTGTCTGCCGCTGGCGATTCTGCGTCTTACTTCCTGAAATCTCTCGCTTCCCCAGGCTTCTTTCAAAGAAACCTTAGTAAGGTCACCCAAATCCGTAGTCTCAAAATTATCACAGCAGCAAAGCCCCATCTTGCCATTTGGCATTATCCACATATCTGTAAAAGGTAAAAGACAGGTCTCCCTTATAACCTTTTCTGTCGCTTTCTTGTTGGGTGCACTTCCCGCTCTGTTGGTCAGCACCTCCTGAAGATATCTCATCTGAATCTGAATATCAAGATCCTTGAACTCATCGGGATGAGCTTTAACATAGTCATATATTTCCTGTATATTCTTATGGAGCTTCATCTCCATGGAATAATTGTTGATAATAAGCTGGTTAATGTAAGGCGCCACCTCTTTTACCTTATCAATTGTAAGAATAAGGCCATTGGTAGACATGAAAATAAAGCTATCCGGAAGCTTCTCTCTTGCGTATTTGTGTCTCTCCACTATCTTGGTATCAAGAAGTGGCTCGTTATTTCCATAAAGTGTAAGGTGTCCCTTATAGCCCCAGTCTGCCAGTTGGTCAATGATATTCCTGTAAAGATCATCATCAATCTTGGCCAAAGGTCTGCATTCAGCATGAACATTAGCTGTACAGAAGGCACAGGTGGAATTGCATCTGTTGATGGTCTCAATATTTACCACATTAGGCATCGGCACTTCCTTTGAATTAAGGAAATAGTCACAGTATGCCTTTTGGGAACGACTTCTTGTAACAAACTGTAATTTAAGATAAGCATCACTAGCAAGCATAGGAAAATGCTTTCTGGCAAACCAGCCAAATTTTCCCATGAAACTGTTAATTCTAATTGGCATTTCAAAACTCCTATATAAAACAAAATTAAAAAATTCTAGCTTAGTTTAGATATTCTATGTACACGCTTTAATCATTCATCAGATAAGACAACACTGTTTTTGTCATAATATCTTGCCATAATCCTGTTGATCCAGTAATCACTTTCAGTAGTAATATCATCAAAGGCAATAAGCGACGGTCTTACTGAATAAGGTTTTAAGATAACATCAGCCTCTGAATCATCCTGTAAAGCAGCCAGTCTTTCCTGATTTTCCTGTAAATATGTCTGATAATTTCCCTGAAGCAAATCCGCTATAGCTGCTGTACCTGAGTAGTAGCCTGGATTTTCATAAACACACATGGCGGATCCAAAAACTATAAACGCAGCACTTATCAGCATGGCAAGACTTAAGCTTACGGAAAACATAGCCTCATCCTTCCTAATAGCAAAGCCTTTTTCTTCCAGCAATTGTCTCATCCAGGCTGTAACATAGAACACGGTTAAAACCAGCATTACAATATACTCCGCATAGATAATAGACTGCAGCCTTCCAGCGCCGATATTTGAAAGCGCATATAGCGGAGGAACCATGTTGGATGCTGTCATTCCAAAAGCGAACACTGCAAAAATAAAAGGATGCTCAAATCTATGTTTGATTCTTCCTGCCATTTCAAAGGAAACTATGCAGACTATTATAAGTGCAACCCAGATTTCCCATCTGGTAAACTGTTCAAGGCAAAGATCATAAACATAATAAAGTGCTATAAGAATGGACTTTACTGGTCCAAAACCAGTCACAAGCGCCTCTCTTGTAGCATTTCCCGGAGCAAAACAAGATGCCAAAAATCCTGCCAGATTAAAGCAGGCCGGAATCCAGATACGTCCAAAGGTCTTCCTCTGTCCATCATCCAGATTTTCCAATTTAATAAACGAATTTGTAGTTCCGGATAAAATGCGAATAATAAGCAAAAGTACTGAGCAAATAGCTAGTTCCAGGGCTGTCATATAATTGGCACCGCCCATCCAAAAGCCCCAAAAGCAAGCCCAGATAAGCTTTCTCATACGAGCCTTGGCATCTTCAGCGTAGACAGTTCTGATCAATAGACCAATCCAGAAAAGCCCCATGCCAAACATAAACATGTAGTTTATCGCACCGCTATACCAGTAGAAAGCTTCAACTCTGGCAAGTCCTTCCGGCATGCACTGAACGACAATTATAAGCGTCAGCATAGACAAAATATTGGAAAGGTATTTATCTGCCTTAAAGCCATACACAAATAGGGATCTGAAAAAGTAACAAACTCCAAAGGTAAGTATCCCCAGCATCTCAAAACCAACCAGTACATACCATCTCTCGCCGAAAATGCTAGGACTGTAGCAGAACATAACGTTGGAAAAAAAGTATCCCATCCAACTCATATATTCATTGAAGCCAACTTCAAAAGCTTTAAAAAATGTAGTAAAAATATTGCCGGTACTTTTAAAGCATTTGTAAGTTTCAAGAGCCAACGACATATCATCAGCTGATGGCCAGTTGTAAAAGCTTGTAATAAAAAGCGGCACAAGTGACAGCACATACAGAACTGTCAAAATAAAGCTCATCCGCTTCATACTTATTTTTCTTTCCAATCTTGGAAATGAGTAATTAAACATTATTCTCTCCAACACCCCTGCATATAGGATATTATCTGCTTCGAACAGGGCTGTTTAGCATAAAAAATCAATATTCATTTACTGCTTTAATGACCATTTCTACCTCTTCATCTGTCATCTCAGGGAAAAGAGGTAGTGTAGCGCAGTGCTTTGCAAGCTTCTCGGCGTTAGGGCAATCTCCCTCCTTATAGCCAAGGTCAGCATACGCCTCCTGCAAATGGCAAGGAACAGGATAATGACGATTACATTCAATTCCCTTGTCCTTCATATATGTAAGGAAGTCCTCAGGATTTCCTTCCACCTGTACCTCAAAAAGATGGAACACAGGCTCTGTATTATCAGGATGAGCCTGAAGAGTAAACTTAGGATTTGCTATCTCCTTCATATACCTTAGACCGATCTGCTGCCTACGTTTTGTCCATTCAGGAAGATACTTAAGAGAAACAGACAAAACAGCTCCCTGAATTCCCTCAAGCCTGTAATTATATCCAATCATCTTGTGATAATAGCGAACTTCACAGCCTTGATTCTTCATCACATTCATATAATGATCATAATCAGCATTATTAGTAGACACCGCACCGCCTTCGCCAAAAGCATACAGATTTTTGCCTGGATAAAAGCTAAAGCAGCCTATATCTCCAAGAGTTCCTACCATCTTTCCCTCTACCTTGGCACCATGAGCCTGAGCACAGTCTTCAACTATATAAAGATTATGCCTATCTGCGATTTCTTTTACCCTGGGAAAATCAAAAGGCTGGCCATAGAGGTGAACGCCAACAATAGCCTTGGTCTTGTCTGTTATCTTCTCTTCTATTCTATCAGGATCAATCTCCCAGGTATCAGCAGTACAATCCACAAAAACAGGAGTAGCACCTGTATAAGTTACTCCCCAGGCAGAAGCAATATATGTATTGGCAGGAACAATTACTTCATCACCTTCTCCAACGCCAAGTGCAGCCAGCGCACAGTGAAGTGCCGATGTTCCATTATTAAGTCCCTGAACATACTTTACTCCAAGAAAATCAGCAAACTCTCTGTCAAACTTATCTGCATACTTACCACCGGAAAATGCAGTCTCCTCACAGCAAGCCTTTATAGCATCCAGATATTCTGCTTCATGCCTTTTATAGTCCCTTGTTAAATCTATTCTCTTTAACATATTTTAATCCTCATATTATTATCAGCAATAAGTGCCTTCTAAGATTCTTCATAGCCTGATATTCCAAGTCATCACATTCATCTGTGAAGTATCGCGTATTTTTTTTCCTGAATTAACATGTGCTTCAGTTTAATGATCCTGATAATATAGTTCTTTATCGTCTTTGGAACATTAACAGTGGTGTCATAGTCCTCTGTCCATTCGATAGGCATATCATAAATATTGATTCCCTGTCTCTCAGCACGAAGCAGCAACTCAACTGTATAGAACCATCCCTTATCATCTGAGCACTGTTTGACCAGCTTTTTAGCAGTCTCAGTTCTTAAAAAGGTAAATCCACACAATGCATCAGTAGCTTTCATATGAAATACAGCCTTTAATATGAATACCAGACCGGCTGAGGTTATCTTCCTATACCATTTTCTTCCCTTTGTATCTGAATCCTTACTAAATCTTGATCCATTAACATACTGAAGTCTTGGCTTTTTTTCAAAAAGCTCTATTGTCTTAGACAGGAAAGAAAGATCCGTAGAAAGATCAATATCCATATAACCCACAATATCAGCTGTGCACCTAAGGACTCCTGTCTTAAAGGCAATTCCCACGCCTTTTTCCTCTATCCTGACATATTCTACTTCATCATATTTCTGCTCAAGCTTGCGAGCAATCTCAGGAGTATCATCGTCTGAACCATTATCTACAATAGTAAGTTTGTAAGGAATCTTTACATTACTTCTCATGTAGGCAACGCATTTGTCGATCCCCTTCTCAAGTCTTAAATGTTCATTGAGAACAGGGAATAAAATATTAATAGTCATAAATAAACCCACTTTCCTTTTACTTGCCAACAATCTTCTCAATATCAGCGACCATGTATCTCTGCTGCCTGAATATAAGATTCAGCATAACTGCCAGATATTTCATTATGATCGTCAGAAGTGCAAAAACTCCAAAAAATCCGATGGACATAAAACTCATAAGAGAAGGCCAACCGGAAGCAATATTCTCACCTGTAAAGTGATCAACAATAGAATAAATAAGGCAAAACAATGTTGCCAGCAAGAATCCGCCACTTAAAAAAGCCGATATCTTTTCCATAATGTTCGTGAAATATATAAATGAATCCAGTGCAAGCTCGCCTCTCTCAGAGAAACTTGCCTTGCTCTTATTACCTGTAGAATTAGCCACAGGATCATAGTGAATTGTATTCATATTCAGACCGCAATTGGCATAAACTGCTTTCCTGTAAGGAATGTGAGTACCAATGGTCTTGATACGATTAATGGCTCTTCTGCTGACTATTCGGAAGGTCTCAGGACCAATCTGGGCAAAAGAATTACTGTATTTATTAAACAGTCCGTAGAAAAGCTTAGATGACAGACGGCCACTCTTTTTGTTGGAGGCAGCCACAATGTCAAAGCCCTTTACCATTTCATTATAGATGCCTTCTATAAGAGTGCTGTCATAATCCACAACTATATGATCGAACTCGTAAACCAGATCTCCTATGGCAATATCTCTGCCCGCGTTCATGGATGGCTCAATTCCCTGATAAAAGCCCATATGAATAACTGAAACTATACCATCAAGCTTTTTATCATAAGCATACTGTCTGATGTTCTCCACAGTGCCATCACTGCTGGCATCGTCCACACAGATTACTTCATATTTGCTGAAAAGTCTGCTGATACAGGGAATAACTGTATCCATAAAGGGTACGATGTTCTCTTCCTCATTATGTAAATAGACAACAATTGAAACAAATTTATTTTCCATATTTCATCTCACAAAATCATATAATCGTTACTGACCACTTTATATCAGATACTCATCCAGATCATAAACAGTATTGATCTTACCCGATAAAACACTGATAAATGTAGGCTCCGAAGAGTGAACCCTGATTGCTGTCGGTCTTGAATCATCTATCTCAGAGCTCTTTAGAATTGGTTTCATTGAAAAGAGCGAGCTTCTGTAATAGAAACCATATTCAGGCTTCATATACTTACTGGCCAGATGGCTCATGTAATCCCAGGATGACTCCGGTTTGCATGGACATCTGTCGCAATTTCCAAGACTCTCGGGGCTACATGCATATCCACCAACCTCCTTCAGATGCTCCTGACATCTAAAAGTCGGCAGCTTGTCATAGCTTGTAACATGCGGAGTAAAGGTAACCGAAGTAAGTGAATGCTTTCCTGTAAGGCCAAAAGGCATAATAGAAAAGAATGGTCCGTCCATTACAGTAAGTCCTGTCTTCTTCAGATTATCATCCACATCACATAAGATTATCTCACACAGCTCATATTTAATAGCAAAGGTTTCCTCAGGAAAGACCTTGCTAAGTATCTGATTAACGGAAGCATATGTGGAATTTAATACAAACCCAGATGAAAAGTCATGCAATCCACTTTCATCAGAGGATGAAATGATGTATTCGTTTCCATCTCTTTTTATTTCTGTTATCTCTGAATTAAATCTTATCTCAACATTAGAAAGCTTACCTATCTCATCTAAAAGATAATCTCTTAGTATATGAGCATCATAGGTATATTCCTCTGTAAGAAATGCGCCGTCGCACATCTTATCCTGAAACCATCTGCTGGCAGGAACCTCATCGCATCTGATACCTGCCGCCCTGCAAAAATCCATAAACTGGGATGCATTGGTCCAGCTAAAGTTCTCCGACGTCGCATAAATCTGCTCGAATTTATCATGTATACAGAACTTGTAATCCTCAACAAATCTCTTGAAATACCCGGCTGACTTCATAGCTGTTGAAAGGCTTCTGGGATAATGATATCCCATATGAACTCTCGCCTGATTTATATAGGTTGCCCTCGAAAAGGAATCCGGCTCTTTTTCAAGTACTAAAACAGAAAGCCCTCTTTTACCGCAAAAAAGGGCCGCGTACAAGCCATACAGACCTGCTCCGATTATTATTCTGTCATATTTAATACTCTTACTCATTGGCATATCATTACATTCTCACAGAATATTCTGTATTACTTGGCGCCTTTGCTAAATAGAACAACGCCTACAGTCTTAAGCAAAATAACAAAATCTTCTGTAAGACTCCAATTATCAATATATTTAAGGTCGAGCTTAACTACTTCGTCGAAATCCTGAATGTCACTTCTACCACTGATCTGCCACATTCCGGTAAGACCAGGTGTCATGGAAAGACGTCTTCTGTAATGCTCGTTGTACTCTTTAAACTCATTCTCTGTCGGTGGTCTTGTACCAACAAGGCTCATGTCTCCCTTAAGAACATTAAGGAACTGAGGGAACTCATCAAGACTTGTTTTCCTGATGAATTTGCCCACTTTAGTAACACGTGGATCATCCTCCATCTTGAACATAAGGCCGCTCATCTCATTCTGGGCCATCAGTTCTTTCTTACGTTCCTCAGCATCAATATACATTGATCTGAACTTATAAATCTTAAATCTTCTACCATTCTTACCTATACGAGTTTGTGAAAAGAATACTGGTCCCGGTGAATCCAGCTTGATTGCAGGAGCCAGGAACAATGTAATAATTCCGGTAAGAATAAGTCCAACAAAGCCACCGATTATATCAAAGATTCTCTTGATGAAAAGTCTCTTGTAGCTTGAACGGAACATTGAATATGTAATAACTGTGTAATCAAGGAAATCATCCACGCTGGAAACTGCCTTGCCCACGTATGGAAGCTCTAAGTTGTAATGAGTATTGACACCCATCTCTTCAAAGCCCATGAAAATATCTTCCATATCCCTCTGAGGAATATTGGGAGTATTGATAAATACTTCATCAAATGGGTCTGTGATAAGTCTCTCTGTAAGGTTATGGATACCATAGTGAACATGGACATCTCCAATATACCAGTCTGGTCTTGCAGTCTTATCTGCATTCGCATCATAATGCCCTGTAGCATCAGGCTCAACGCTGTAGGCTCTTATTACCTTATAGCCAACCTCATTGCCTCTCTCCTGAAGCTTTTTAACTGTATCCTCTATCAGATCCTTCTCAGCTACCACTACCACCTTGACCATGTTATTCTCATTGGAAAGAGCCTTTCTGAAAATAACCTTGAATACGTTTCTGGCGATGAAGGTGAGTACTATATCCATCCATACAAAATGCAAGATAACAAATCGTGAAAGAATATCTGACCAGTTCAGAACATAAACCACAAATATTGATGCAACCATCATGATCGCAACGAATCTCAAAACCGAGAGTAATTCTCTTGCATATCCTCTAGTGATAAAATCCCTGTTCCAGTCTGCCAAAAAAGTGTATACAACGCAGAACAGCAGGAAAATAACACATACCATGTAGTGAAGGGTCTTATTACCCCAGTCGTTGTTGTTATTGTACCTCAGCCATGTGGCAAAAACGTAAGTGATTACGATACATGCCATGTCAATAGTCCATAATGCGTAGGTTTGTAATGTCTTATACTTGTTGCCCATCTTAATACCCTGTCCTTATATAATCATAATCCGATATATTTTACCACAAAACCTCAAGTATTTCATTAAATGTTTTTATCCCTAGTTACCCTTCACAGTTTGAAGCCCCCGCCGCCACAGCAGCCAAAGTGACGAACAGCCAAGTTTTTCGCACCTGTGAAAGCTCCCATGAGTTCATGAGCTTTCTAAAGCTTTCGAAGAATTCCCGCCATGGCTCAACATGTTTGAGCATCCGACGGCCTTCTTTCGCGCAGTGCTTTTCTCGCTCGTCACTGACAAATGAAACATTTCTTAGATGTTCGCGCACCCTTTCGTTCAATGCGCCGCTCGTAGGCCAAAACTTGCAGGGCGAATCTAAGATATAAAACAGAAAATGCCATAGCTCGCATAGCGAGCGTATACAACGAGAAGGAATCTATCTTCCAAGCAAGCTTGAAGAAGTAGATTCCTTCTCGTTATTAAGGTGCTACGCACCTGTATGGCATTTTCTTAATAAAAGTATATTTATCGCCCTGCTGCAAACAAGTCCTCCGAGGGCGCAGGAAAGGGTGCTTTGCGAACATTAGAAATGGCATTTGCCATCTAAGACTCGCGGCGAAAAAGCCCCTGCTTGAAAGCGGCCTAGGATGCGAGTTTTGAGCCATGGGATTCTTCGAGAGCTTTAAAAAGCCATGAACTCGGGAGCGTGAGGGGTAAGAAAAACTTGGTGTTTGAGCGTAGACTGCTGTGGTGGCGGGGCGGGGGACTGGCTACCGTGAAGGGTATGAAGGGTAACAAAAAGAGCTGTATCAACAAGTGTCGATACAGCTCTTTGTAATAGATTCGCTATATGAGTTTCAACGTGCTGGTGCCCATGTGATGCCGTACATCTGCTCCATGAGTTTTCTAAGCTCATTCTTCATGGAGTTGCAGGCACTGGCTTCATCCACAAAGTTCATAACCCCGATACGCTCTTTGTTGTCCTGGAAGAAAACTGCCCAGCCACTCTCTGTTTTGTCGAGACAAATTCTATTCTTGTGATGTCCACCAATCTTGTAAAGCTTGGATGGAACAAGGTGATCTTTTAAGTACTGCTTTAATTCCTTTGTATTCATAATAAGTCCTCCCGCATTTGGTAGTTCTTGTCGATATCACATGTAGTATTGATTACTACATACAATATATCACATTACTACTTCCAATACAAGAAGGAACAGACAATTTGTTAATCTTACAGTAGAAATGTGGTTATTGTTCATGCCCAAAAGCGCATTTCATGAAAATTTGATTCAGGAATTATTAACAACTCACTCCAGTAACGACAGTGCGGCCAACACAGCTCCCTGTCCCCATGGGTAATTACCATAGGTCTGATAATGAACCCCAAAATCATCACAGGAACTAAGCGCATCTGAGACGCTACCATCTTTTGTATGCTGATACATACACTCCTTACAGCGGTTTAAGACTTCTTTAACCTGCGCCACAAGAATATCGTCATCATTTTGACCCAAGTCGTTGCCACTGCCACTCTCTGCATCAAATACACCATTCTTATATCCGTTAGCCAGGGCATATGCGATCATTCCGGTAGCAGACATGTCGATATGCCCTTCCACAGCCTGAAGCTGCCAGCTAAAGCCTCCATCTTCCCGCTGCAGATCAAGGCATGCTTTCGACAGTTCTTTGTACCAGGGGATAATATCAAAAGATGACCAGTCTCTCTTAAAGCTCCCCCTTCGCTTTAGCTCTTTTTCCAGGATAGCAGCTTCCGACAATCCCATCATAAGCCAGCCAACTGCTCTTCCCCAGCCCAGGAGTCCAAGCTTTTCAGCCTGTACATTATCCGGGTTATTAGCTTGATTACCGGATGCATCCTGCAAAGAAGCACTGCTTATTCTATAGCCATGATAGATCAGACCAGACCTGCTATCGCGTCCTAATTGGTAAAAATTTGCCAGCTGTGCATAAAGGTTACCAATTGCAGACAGATAATCGGATTCGTTATAGTATTCAATAGAATTATGATTACCTCTCTCATAGGTACTATCTGTCATTCCAAGCTTCATACGTGCATAAGAAGCCAGAAACATTGAAACCTGTCCGATTCCATCTGCAAAAATATTATTGTTATTCCTGCCGGGATTATAGATTATGCTTCCAAGAGCATCCGTCTTTGCGTTCATCACATAGCTATAGATAATATCAATTACCTTCTGATACTCGTCCCCTGCGCCAGCATGGGAGAGTTTAATTAGGCTACAGCCAGCAAGGGCATCATCCACATGATCGATTCTTCCGCCATAGTTTCCCTGCCACCTTTGCACATGACCGGAGACTGCCGATTTTGCCCTTTCATATATCTCCTTGAGATTATCATTTTTATCATCACCGGCTTGTTTTCTATTTATTTCTGCTTCAGACAGCCCCAGCATCAGCATTCCTGCAGGCCAGAACATGGGATCTTTGGATCGGACAGAACGCCCCATCATTTTCTTGACAGTATCCTTAGCTGCCTGCCCCAGAGAGACATTCATTATATTTTCCAGTTCCCTTGTTGTCTCAGTGATGATTAGCTCATAATCCCTCATATTTTTCTCCCAATTATTTAAAAAGCTTCCCTCTGACCATTTTCCAAAGGTACTTAAACTCTTCAGTTCTGCCGTAAAGAATAAAGTAAACGCCGTTAAAAATCACAGTGATAATAAGAGCCATCACTATAAATGATAAAATATTCAGATTAACCAGAACTTTTCCACTTATAAAGATGCAAAGCGCAAGAACTGCCACAAGACTTAACAGATACTTAAAGGTATCCACGAAATACTCTGCGGCATTTCTGTCAAAACATGCTTTATAGATAATAATAGGCTTAGTAATATTCGCTATAAGCCCGGAAACAATGGTTCCCACATATACACCGGTCAATCCAAGAGGCGTCTGAACCAGCCAGATAGACAGCACCAGATTTACTGCCCCCTGAATAAGCGCCAGATACTTATCCTGCTCAAAAACACCTGCTGCCGTCTTGTAATTAC